>CAMJTU010000029.1 GCA_946408825.1 uncultured Planctomycetaceae bacterium | reverse complement strand
T
Organism: uncultured Planctomycetaceae bacterium; assembly: GCA_946408825.1. Lineage (GTDB taxonomy): Bacteria > Planctomycetota > Planctomycetia > Pirellulales > Thermoguttaceae > RUG369. The sequence continues at coordinate 51,797 of CAMJTU010000029.1, read as the reverse complement.
CTTGATTTTCGTGGAAATCCGGGCGGTATTCTTCAGGACGCAGTCGCAATTTGCAATGAACTCTTAGCGCTAGGTTCGCCAATTGTCGAAACACGTGATAAGAACGGAAACTCTCGTCTATATGAGGCGACGCGTGGAACAAAGCGTCGATTTAAAGTCGCTGTTTTGATTGATGGAGAAAGTGCGAGCGCGTCAGAAATAGTTGCTTCTGCTCTTCAAGACGCTGGCGTTGCAATAGTAATAGGCTCTCGTTCCTATGGAAAGGGAACGGTACAGTCTATTTTCGAGCTTCCTTTTCATTCTGGAGCCCTGAGAATGACGACCGCTTCTTTCTGGCGGCCCTCTGGAAAACCCATTCATCGCAACCACGACGCTAAACCAGACGACGAGTGGGGCGTCGTTCCTGATTCGGGTTATGAAGTCCAGATATCTCCCTTACAAGGTTTCTATCAGAGATGGATTCGACGTATACGGGCGTCTTCTAAGGACGCTAAGAACCTTGACGCGCGCACTCTCTCTTTTATGAATTCCCAGATGACTGAAATCGAGCACGAGCTTCAAGACGGTTCTCCTTTGAAGAAAGCGGAAAAGGCAGCTGAAATTGGTTTATCTTTGGATGAAGTATATTCGATGTTGCAACAATCGGCGCCGAAATCCCCAGATCAGGAAGAAATCGATCCTGGCGCTGATTCAAACGAGCATACGCCGTCGCCTAATTTGGGGTTTATACCTTCTGGACGCGCGCCCTATTTTGATCCACAACTTGATAAGGCAATTGATTACTTTCGTGAATCCGAGTCCAATTCTCTCGGTGATAAAAAAATAGAACTCTAACTTTGGTTGATGTTATTAAAACTTCCGCAGAAGACTTCCGGCTTCTTTTTGAGGTAAATTATGCTTAAACAAATATTGCTTCTTGCGACTTTTGTCGTCTGTCTGATTTTGACCGCTTCTGCACGTCTTTATGCTGTCGAAATTATTCTTGCTAAGGACGGCGTCTCCGATTATTCGATTGTTCTTCCCGATACGCCTTCGCCTGTCCAGATTTCAGCCGGAAAAGAGCTACAATCTTTTTTTAAACAGATAACGGACGCTGAGCTTCCGATTATTTCAGCGTCTGACGTTAAAGATCTTTCCATCGAAGAGAGTAAATTGTTTGTTATTGGACCTAGCGATTTTTCGTCAAGATTACTTGGTTCTGATATTGAAGAAAAAATAGGGTATGACGGGATTATTTTAAAGTCAATTGGGAATTCAATCGTCCTGAGCGGCGCCGCTAATCGGGGCGCGCTCTATTCTGTCTATGAATTCCTCGAAAAGAAACTTGATTGTCGCTGGTGGACGTCGACGGAATCTACGATTCCTCACAGACCGACTCTGTCAATTAATAACGATTTAGACATTATTTACGCGCCGAAGTTTATCTACCGTGAATCGTTTTATCGCGACGCATTTAACAGCCCCTTTGCCGCGCGTTCTAAATGTAACGGCAATAGCGAGCCAATACCCGCTGAATTTGGGGGACATCATGTGTTTCAGTATTTTGTTCATTCTTCCTACCCGCTTATTCCTCCCCAGAAGTATTTCCTTGATCATCCCGACTGGTTTTCTGAAATTGACGGAGTTCGTAAGGTCGGTTATCCAGGATGGAGCGGCTCTCCTAAAGGTTATTCAGAGTTTGTTCAAAAACTTAAGCCTGAGCAGATTTACGAACGTGGAGCTCAGCTTTGTTTTTCCAATGATGAAATGATTGCAGAGATGGTTAAGAACGCTCGAACGGCGTTGCTTAATAACCCGAACGCGTCTTTTATTTCGATTAGTCAGAACGACTGGCATGGTTATTGCACCTGCGAAAAGTGTCGTAGAATCGACGAAGAAGAGGGGTCTCATATGGGGTCCCTTCTACGAGGCGTCAATAAGGTTGCAGAGGCGTTAGAGAAGGAATTTCCGAATCTTTTTGTTGAAACACTCGCCTATCAGTACACTCGTAAACCGCCTAAAGTAACTAAACCACGTAAAAATGTAGTCATTCGGCTATGTTCCATCGAGTGTTCTTTTGCTCAACCTCTGAACTCTGACCAAAACAGTTCGTTCCGCGACGATCTTGTTGGATGGAGCAAAGTTGCCGATCGGCTGTTTGTGTGGGATTACGCCACTGATTTTGCATTTTATTTGTTGCCTTTTCCGAACTATCGAGTCATCGCTCCGAACATGAGATTCTATCAAGAACACAATGTTGTCGGTTTCTTTGAACAAGGCGATTACCAATGTGAAACAGGCGATTTTGTACAACTGAGAAATTGGGTTGTTTCGAAACTTTTGTGGGATCCATCACAGAATCAGGAAACTTTACGTGACGAGTTTATATCGGGGTATTATGCGCCAGAACTTGTTCCGATATACAGCGCTTATTTTGACGTCCTCTCTAATGCTGTTGAAAGTAAAAATTTTTACCTAACGATTTTTAAGCCAGATACGAGAGAGTGGCTGGATTTGGATACGCTTAACGCTGTTACAGTCCTGCAGAAACAAGCGCTTGAGATTGCGATTAAACTCGAAAATGAACAACCAGAGCGACATAAAGGTCTTGTGGCTAAGGTTCGTCGAGAACAGATTCCACTTGATTTGGTTTGGCTTCTAGAGTATCGGTCAGCGAGGCTTAAATGTAAACTTAGCGGCGTTGATTTTCTCGGACCTGACGATCCGTATAAGGCTGCAAGTGAATTCATCGCTAAGCTTGATGAATTTGGATTGACTAGAAAACGTGAAAGCGAAAGTCCCAAAGCGTTCGAAACGTTCAAAAACGATCTCCTCAAGCAATATGAGCACTTTAATGATTTGACGTCAGCTCCTATTCCGAGTGTCTGCAAAGAAATTTCTGAAGATTCTTGGTTTGATATTCAGGAATATGACATGAATAAAGTGCGTCTTGCTGAGTGGACCTTCGAGATTGACGATCAGAACGCTTCGAACGGTCGCGCTGTTAAAATGCCCGGCGACCACTTCGAATGGGCGCTCAATTGGTCTCTCGACGATAACCTTAAGTATCTTAAGCCTACAGACGACCTTGAAGAAACTCCAAAATTCCATGTATATGCCTTCGTACGGTGCGAGGCGACTACCGACGAGGGGCTTGGCATGACGCTTGGCGTTTATAACGCCCGTGATAAGAAATCTGATTCTTATGTGGAAGTTTCTGTCTCAGACTTGAAGGGAAGCGAGTATACGCTCGTAGACCTTGGCGTCGTTTCATATGTTCCTGGTCAGTACCTTTGGTTTGCACCCCCGAAACGTCCTGGTCAAGTCGACGCCGTTTATGTTGATCGTGCTGTCATTGTTCGTGAACATTGAGCCAAATCTTTATTCAAACGAGTTCTCTCTACGGAAACGAGGGGCTATACATCGTCTAGCCCCTCGTTCTTTGTCTTTTGGCGTAATCTTCTCCTTGTGATATTATTGGTGAAGACGCTAAAGAGAAAAACTAAAGTAGGTTGAAAAATGTGGTTCCAATGTTAAAATTAAATGCGAGAGCGCGTGTTGGAAATCGAGGGACAGGGCTTTTGTCCTATTATTGATGGATGGGAAGTTTTGAAGTTCGTATTTTAGAATTATTGCTCTTGCTCGATTTTCATTGTAAGGTTTTGTTTTCAATTCTCCTTGCGCCCTCAATGACTCTTGTTCCATTTGAGACTGAGTTTGTTTTAAGGGAGTTTTTACTTTGTTTGTCGCCGCCTCTACTCATTGTTTTCCTGACGTTCCTTTTACCAGGTCTCTTCAGAAGCTTGCCGAACTGGATTTTCATTCGGTAGAAGTGGTTGTCGGTTACGGTAAGAGCGATATTAATCCCGAGTGGTTGACTCAGGATTTACCTGGCGTTGCGCGAATGTGTTTTTCTCAACGTCAGGTTACTCCCTACACCGTATTTGTCGACATTCCTGTCGCCGATCCTAAGTATTATTCGATTTTTGAGCGTTGTACGCGCCTTTGTCAGTTGCTTAAGGCAGTTACGCTTGTTGTTAAATCCTCGCCGTTGGGAACTCCCTATAACGAAGAGTTTGAAAGACTTCAGAAAATGACGCGCTTTGGTTTAGGTACGGGCGTTGTCATATCCCTTCTTACTGAGCGCGAGTCTATTTCCGGATCGATTGACTCTTTATCAAGCCTTTGTAACGGCGTGCGTGAACTGACAGTTACGCTTGATCCGTCGCATTTTATTTATGGTTACAAGAAGCCCATTTCTTATGAACCAATTATCTCACGTGTTTCCCATGTTAGATTACGGGATACGACGGAAACTGAGTTCCAGGTTCAGATTGGCCAAGGAGTATTGGATTTTAGTAAGCTTGTGAATCAGTTGACGAAAGTTGGTTACCGTCGTGCTCTCTGCATTGATTTGGCTACCTGTCCCAGTTCCGATCAAGAAGGCGAGCTCCGAAAAATGCGTCTCTTGGTTGAGAGCAATCTTTTCTGATTGTCGTTAGTAGCGGGCGTATTTTTTGAGTCATCACCTTCCCTTTCCCAAGAGTTTTCGTCGAGGGTTCGGCATATGTTGGTATGGTTGAGCAAAAACGCGCTTATTCTCCTCGCTAAATTTATTAGCGGCGCTTCAATCCGTTGGAAAGGGTGTATGCCGGAGGCGTCTTGTCAACGCGTTTATATTGCCAACCATACTAGTCATTTGGACGGAATTGTAATTTGGGCGGCGTTGCCCCATGAAGTTCGTGAGAAGACGAGACTCGTTGCAGCTCAAGATTACTGGGAGGGGGGACCTATACGTCGTTTTCTAGCTAAAAAAGTTTTTAACGTTATTCTAGTTAATCGCGAAAACGTTTCGATTCGTAATAATCCGCTTTATCACATGCTCGAAGAGATGGGCGATAAATACTCGATTATAATCTTTCCAGAAGGAGGACGTTCTACCTCTGGAGTTATTGGCGAGTTTAAAAGCGGCGTTTATTACCTTGTTAAGAAACGGCCCGAGCTTGAATTAATTCCTGTCTATTTAGACAACATGAACCGCATTCTTCCCAAAGGGTTTCTTCTTCCGGCTCCGATGCTGTCACGTGTCATATTTGGCGCTCCACTTTGGTATGAAAAGAATGAATCAAAGGACGCGTTTCTGAGACGTGCACGTGAAAGCGTCGTCCAACTTAAAGAATTCCATGATGAAAAACCTCGTGCCAAGGTTCACAATGAGTGAAGATTTTGGTTTGTTTGAGTTTTAGGTTATCGTGACTGAGTTTGAAAAGAAATATCAATCAGAGCAGAATCACCGGCAAAATGGTTCAGAGAACCGATTTTTTTCTGTAACAGAAAATTGTAATTCTGCGGCGACGGCTTCGAAGAAAAACTTACGTCTTTTGGTAAGAATTGGTAAATATGTCGTTTTAACGCTGGTCGTCGTATGGCTTATCGTTCAGCTTAAATCTAGTTGGGCTGAAATGTTGAAATACGACTGGAAACCTCATTGGTTCTGGCTAACGGCTTCTGGCTGCCTTTATCTTTGCGGATATATGCCTGTAGCCTGTCTCTGGTTTCTGGCAATAAAATGGTTTGGACAAAAGCCACGTTTCTTTAATTCGATTTTTGCGTATTATGCCAGTCAACTTGGGAAATATGCCCCCGGGAAAGCAATGGTCATTATCATTCGTGCGGGAATGATTTCTTCAGACCACGTTAGCGCCAGCGTTGCTACGGCTGCAGTTTTTTACGAAACGCTTACTATGATGGGGACAGGAGCCTTCATTGGTTCGCTTATCATTTTTTTCTTTTTTCGAGAACACGCTTTCTATTCGTTAATTGCCTTAGGCGTTGCGGCCTGCTCTATTACGCCAATTATTCCTCCCGTTTTTACCCGTTTGCTGAAGGTTCTTAAAGTTGGAAAAAACGATCCTAACGTAGAAAAAGCCGTTAGTTGTCTGAAATTTAGACATTTGATCTTAGGGGTGGGATTGACGTCGATTCTCTGGTTATTCTTCGGGCTTTCCCTTTGGGCTGTCGTGCAGGGGGTCGGGCTGAACGCCGGCGGGCTTTTTGAAAATCTACCAAGATATGTCGCCTCTGTTTCCCTTGCAACTTCGCTCGGTTTCGTTGTTCTGATTTCGCCAGGTGGACTCGGAATCCGAGAAGTTATACTCTCCTTACTTTTGACTCCCTACTTTGCTCTCATATTGGCAGACCCCGAAAACGTTGCTTTTCAACTTAAACCAGAGGCGTTAGCGACCCTTGTTTCTCTCGTTCAACGTGTTGTTTCAATTGTCGCTGAAGTTTTAATCTATATGGTTCTCATGTTCTTCAATTCCAATTTAAAGCATTGTCTTGGAAGTCGCCGGAATCAGTAAAACCATGCAGGGAAAAAGAATGCGACGACTTTCAATCTTCCGAAGGAATAGAAAGAACATGAAATAAAACCTGCTTACCACCAAAATATATCAAAATATAATCGTGGTAGGGGCGTCGGAAAACGATGAAAGGACCGCGTTTCCGTGTTCAATTTTGAATATCTCTGTTATACCGTCTCCAGGCTGGTACATTCCTTTAAGTTCTGGATAAGCTTCAAGCGTTTGACGTTGGGCTTCAATTCTCGGTTCCTCTACCGCGACGCCTGTCAGTCTCAGCCATGTTTGTGATTCTGAGTCGTGCGCGCATATTTCAATCCTGGGGTTATTATGAATTTGCCTTGACACAGGTTTTTTCTTCCCTGTTTGGAAACATAGTTTTCCATCAAACATAATGATTGTGCCAAACGGTCGAACGCGCGGCTGACGCTCGTCGACTTCGTCGCAAGTTGCAAGGAAGTAAACGCCGCATTTTTTTAGATATTTATAGATTCGTTCCATTGTTCCCTCTCTCCTGTGTGTCTAGGTGATTGTCATTATGAAAAGACAATTACAAGAACATCATCTAACTCTATAACAATTTATTAATTGCGTCAATATTAAATAAATCGAGAATACTTCTAAGATTACGTTAGCGAACCCAATTTCTGAATCGTTCGATACTATATGGCCATACGGTATCGGATTGATTGTTTTATACTGTTGGTGAAAGGCGTAGCGTTGAAGTTAGAGTTTGTCCATTTTTAGACTTTTTTCTTATGCTTTCCCGATTCTTGACTCTTCTGAAAAAACGAATTAGCGGCTAGGGATTGTTGATAGTGTCGTTTAATCATTGAAAACCCGTCGATTGAGCATAATGGTCTACTCTTTCGACCGTTTGGATAAAAAAATTTCCACGTGGGAACTAATAAACATCTTAAGACGTCAAAACCCGCGCAGAGGGGGAATCCTCGGTTGCAGATTGCTTCTAATTTCATCATGGCAGTGACTTTTTAAGCACGATCTTTGCGTCAACCTTGGAACAGGTCGCTTTAATTTGAAAGGGATAGGAACTATGCCGAATACGGATTATAGAGGCGTTTTTAGTTCCACGAATAACCAGGTTTTTATTCCCACGCCACAGTCGGATATTGAGTCGGCGTCTACGCCGTGTTTGAACAGTAATTCCGAAAATCATAGGAGCGTTCAATCTTCTTTCGTTGAAGAGGGAGCGAAAGTTGGCGCCAAAGCGAGACAATATTCCAATCCATTGGACGAAGAAATTGATTTTACAGCGCCTCCAGGTCGACGGCACTATATTGCTGAAGTCCTTAAAAATCAGGGTATTTCGATCGCACTCTGTGCCAAACGACTCGGCGTTACTCAGGAAGAAGTTTTGCGACAACTCAACCCTTTTTCAAATCTAACGCTCAATCAACTCTTCTCTTGGAGCGAGGTTCTGGACGTTCCTCTACCTGAGTTGTTGCCATTTGACGCTTCCACGTCGGATCCAATTCGTAACCGGGCTCTATTGCTCCGTATCATGAAGACAGCACGTCAGATACAGAGTCTCAGCGCGCATACTTCTGTTCAGTATGCTGCAGAAACGCTAGTCATGCAACTTCTTGAACTTGTTCCTGATTTTGCCATGATTGAAGCCTGGCCGTCAGTCGGTCAGAGTCGAGTGGCAAAACTTGACGGATTGTCCATGAGGCGTGTGGATTCGGAAACGTCAAAAATCATAGAAGATTCTTGAGCCTAAACCTGTATTTTGTCATTTTTTTTAGGTTTCATGAGCCTTTTTGAACTTCTTTCGCTTATGCATATTACTGTATTATACACGTATGTTATATAATTGTTTTATTGTTTTTTCAAGAAATTGACACATCGAAACCTTTTTTTAGTGAGAATTTGACGTTTGTTAGAGATCTGACTAAAAGTCTAATAGAGTCTCTGGCGATTCATCGAAACTTGTCGTAGGACGTTCTTACCTCTAGGGGGTGTTGACACAAGGGAATATAATAGCTACTGTAGTTCATTATGAACCTAACAGAGTCCAAATACAATCATATAAAAGACTTACTTTCTATTCAACGAGGTAATGTTCTAGTCGATAACCACACGTTTTTCATATGCTGCTTTTCTAAAACCATTGTTACAATTACGCCTTTCAACAATATGGGTAACTACACTCTGCGCCGAATGCGTTTTTTTTTTTTGAATTCGCTAGGTTTGAAATAATTCGTCTTTCGTTTAAATGTGATTGATTCTTTATCCCTTTTAGGTGGTTGTCAGTTTCTGAAGTTTTGATACCTTAAATGGCGTTCGATCGTCGACGTTTCCTTTCAACGTTTGAATATTGACTTTTTAGATTTAAGTAGTTTCGCTAGGTCTTTGGAAATCTATTTATTAATCAAGATTCATATTTCATCACATTAACTTGAGGACTCTGAAGGCAATGTTGCTCGAAAAAGAAGAGTACATAGAACAGGAGTTTTTTTTTAAAACGTTTACCCAACGTTTACAAGACGGATATTCCACGCAGGAAATTCTTTATGGAATGAAGAGTGAATTACTTAATGCGACCAATCTCCCTCTGGCTGTCGGGGTTTTGCTTACAGAGGTTAAGCACTCTGGTAAGATGAGTCTTGCGATGGAACGTATGTCGCATTATTTTACGCCTTTTCAAACTTTTGTTATGAGACAGGCTGAAAAGGAAGAAGGACGTTTCGATTTTCGTCTTGCTTTGAAGGTTTTAGAGCGTGAGGCGAAGTATCGATCTGACAATCCGACTCCTCAAGGCGTGTTTTTCTATCAATTTGAAACATTGAGTCGAAATCGCCTCGGATTTGATTATGGATTGGAGGCTATTTCTAACGACCCTATTTTTGACGATCGGTGGCGACGTTGGATTAACGTCATACTGCGTCGTCAAATTGGTTTTGTCGACATTGCCAAATTGGTTTATGTACGTAGCGCTTTTTATAATCTTCGAGATGATGAAGACCCCAATCTAATCCTTTTTGGAGAACGAGAAGGTAGAATTGCTTTTGCCTCCCAAGGTCGCGATCCCCTCTTTTTCTTTTCTGCGTTAAATAGGCATATTGGCTATCCTGAGGTTGTGCGTCAAAAGCGGCATGAAGAGTTGGAAAATCCTGAAATTGTCGAACTCAGGCGCAAACTTGAACTACTTGAAGATAAGATACAACTTTTACAAGAAGAACTTAAGGGCGGCGTTAATCTTGAACGGTTTTATGTTAAACAATGACAGTAGGATTTACGACTTATTAACGATGTGCCCTTTTCGCTCGAATCTCCGCAATTTTTCGAGCCAAACGCGTTTTTTTATCTTTGAAAGAGTGGAAGGAAATCGGTCGATTTCGTAGGTTTGCGGGTGGTTTACGTACTACATTTTGGATGACTTTTTTCAGCGATAACCTTAAGCGTCGTCTAGGCTTGTCGTCATTGTGTGCTTTCCGAGTGATACAAAAAACGCCCTTCTGTGATTGAAGGGCGTTTTTTTCGTCAGAATCGCGGCGTTTATTCAGTGCGTTTCAACGGCGTTTCGTCGGCTATCATACATATCGAGCGCGTTCTGTGTCACGCCTTCCGTTCTGTAATGAGCCCTTGCGACTTCCTTCGAATGACCGAGAAAAACGTTTTCGTGGTATTCGCCGACAAGCTCGCCCCAGTAGTTCGACGCGGCGCGGCGCATGGGACCGACCGTGCAATTACAGTCAATCCCTAAACGTTTCACGAGTCGCTTAAATTTCGTATAAACAACGTCGTTACTATAACAAAGCTCCGGGAACATATAATCCTGCTCACGCGTCGTTTCGCCGTTTTCGTGTCGATAATCGCGCAAACGTTTTAAGTATTCGGCGGTCTGGTCGTCAAGTATCATTTCACGGGTTTTCTTCGAGCCTTGCTTGGAACGTTTAACGTCGTCGATCATCATTCGACGCCCCTCAAAATCAACGAACCCCCAGCGTAAACGCGGAACTTCTGACCACACGCGAAGTCCCTGACGAAAGCCTAACATAAAAAACGCTGTCCACATTCTCGGATTGTCGGAACGTTCGAGCGCGTTCAAGATCGTTTGCGCTTGTTCTTCTGAAAGGTATTTCTTCGGCTTTTCGCGCGTATCAACGATCTTATCGATACCTTCGAAGGGGTTGCCCGTCATATCGTCGAGGTGTTTAACACCCCATCGGAAAACCTGCTTTATGTTGCTTAAGTAGGCGTTAAGCGTTCTAGGCGTCCAGTCGTTCTCGTCGCGCTTATCTTTAAACCATTCCCAGAAATCACGCGCTAGTTTTTTATCGATCGACGCGACGGGGATATTGAGTCCCTTTTCTTTCAGAAACTCTGTGAAGTAACTGCAACCGACCTTGATTCTGTATAGGCTTTGCGCTTTTGTTCCCTGTTCTGCGAAACCTTTAAGTGCCATCTCGAGAAGACCTTCAAACGAGAGAACTTTGACAGGAGCTATAATTCCGTATTTCGTGAGCCATTCGAGGAAAGCGGGATCGTTAAGTGCCTGAATTTCTTCGACCGTTTCCGAGTTTGCCGCCCTACCCTTCGCCCACGCTTTTTCTACCGCGTCGATAATTTCGCGGCGCTTCGTAACGTCAGACTCGTTATAGCGCGTCGCCGGGCAATGAAAGGCAATTTCTTTACCTGTAATCTTTGTTGTGCGGAGCCCCCAGCCGTCGAACACTTTGGCGCCCTTGGTCTTGCGGTATCTTTTAGTTATACTCGCCATTTCGTCTTCCTTCCTGTGAATAAATATGGTTTGGAGTTGGTCGAGATTTCCAACGACGCCTAAATTTTCCTTGCCGCAGAATTTCCACAAATAGTTTTTTTGCAACGTTTAAGAAATTTTTCAGAGACATAACCTTAAAAGACAAACGGGCTTGCGGCGATCGTTTTTGAGACGGTTGCCGCAAGTCCTGATAATAGCAGAGTCGTTGGGGTTTTACGATTTGGAAGTTTTCGCTCCCGCGCCGCTAGTTTCAAGCTTCGGCATTTGTTTGATAACGTCGCTTATACTGATAATGTCGCTTGTCATCGTTTAGTCCCCTTCCCGTCTTCCAACTTCTATGCCCCATTCGTCCTTGTGCTTTTCCCACGCGTCCAAAAGTTCCTGTTGTTCAGGCGATAACGATTCACGCTCTTTCCACTTATCCTGTTCGGACTTCGAGAGTAGCATCTGGACGTTTTTGGACTTGACGGCAAAGCGCAACGCCCACGTGAAATCCTTGGCGGACGCTGCATAGTCAAACGCTTTCTCAATGTCCTCGTCCGAATACCTTTCAAACGTCTTTTTCAAGTACTCGATCATCTCCGACGTCGGGTCATCGTGATATGCAAATGACGGTCGATTTGATTCCGTGTAAAGTTTGTTCCAGTACGCTCGTATCCTCTCGAAACGCTCGTTAAAATCGCTATCTAACGACGTTTCGAGGTCGTCGGCTTCGGCGTCGCTCATATCGTCGTTAAACCGTTGTTTTAGGATCAATTTGAGTTCATCGCTCGTTAATTCCTCACGCAAAAGGAATCGTTTCCCACGTTTCAAATTGCCGTCGATATAACACATGAGCGCGTGATCCTGCAACTCGCGATCGACCAGTTCACGTCGATCGAGCTTGCCGCCGACATTACGGTAAAACGTCGCGCCCTTTGCTTTGCCGATCTCCGTAGGTTGAGCGATAATACCGAGATCGTCGTACTCCTCCCCGATTGAGAAAGCAACGTTTAATACGTCTCGTGAGTCGTTTGTGAGGGCATCCTTTTTGCAAAGCGGCGAAACAGGGACGACGCGCTTTTCGTCGGATTCTTCGTAAAGGACCTCTGTTATAACGTCCCAGTTCTCCCGGTAGTAATTTGCTGCGATCCTCGCTGTTTCAAACGTTTCGGCGGGGATCACAGCCCACGGGTATTTCTCGTCGAAACCGTCGTCTTGGGGCGCTTCGTCAGGAAGACCGCCGGGATAGATTAGCGTCGCCCCGTCTTTTCCCTCAAGAGCAAGCGTTTTCAAGTGGAGATCGAGAGCGATTGCGTGAGTTAAGACATAGAGTTTTCTGAGAAAAGAGAGTTTTAGTAAGTTTCCCTCGTTTTGCGCTGCCTTTTGGTACATTTTCAGTTCATTTGAGTGCCCCTGTATGTCGGCGTCTCTGGCATAGACGAATGGCGCCCCCTGAAATTTGAAACTGAAATTAACGATTGTATCCCACGTTTCCAGAAGGTTCGGCGGCCCCGCTTCGTTCAGGTCTTCCTCTTCTTCAACGTCAATCGGCATATACGACAGAAGAAACCGCTGGTATAGTCCGTCGTCGATTAAGGCTTTATGGTGCAAGCAGACGAACTTACTCAGTTGGGCAAACAACACAAAGCCCATGCCCATACGACCTTGTTTTGTCCCATTGTCTTTGCGCCCTACTGAATTCCCGCGCTTGTATGTGCCGTCCATGAGGCCTTCGAGAACGCTCCAAACATCGAACGCTTGCCGATTCTCGGCTCTATTGCCGCCGTAATAAAACAAATTGCCGCCGTTGTCACGAACGAGCGAATAACCCGGCTGAGCTACACCCATAATCTGAGCGTAGAGTTCGTTCGCTTGATTGTAGTTTGTGATCGATTCTTTGGAGGTGAAGTCGGTAATAACCGACGCGCCGCCCGTCTCAAGAAACCTCAGAACCAATTGAAGTTTCTTAAGTTCGTCTTCTTCGACTTGAGACCTTTTCTCCTTCTTAGAGAGTCGATCGATCCTCGCGAGAGTCTGAGCTTTCTTGAGCATTTCGTCTTCATAAAGTTGCGAAATTTCACGGTCGATTTTGTTAATTATTTTGTCAAGCAATGGCTTCGCCGCTTGCGACTTTCCAGCGCCAGAAGGGGCGGGAACTAGGATTGGAACCATTGGAGGATAGGCCTTGATCAAAGTTCCGCGTATCACGTGGATACGCGCTTTGTCGACGCCGACAAAGCCGGAGTTTAGGCCCGTCGTTATAGCGAAAACATTGTCGTTTGTGACGTTCACGGCTTTGGCATAGTCGGAGATAAAAGTCCCGTATCTCTCAGGAAGCCTCGCCAAAACGGGCGCAAACTTATCGTTCAGACTCTGGATCGTTAGCTTGCTAAGATTGGGGTTGAGTCGCGTTTGAGTGCGACCGTCAAGATAAGCGAAACGCCTGCGGAGTAGCGCGTGAACTTGTTCGTCGTGTTTCTCGTTTTTCATTTTCCTTAAATCCTTATAGTATCGATGTTTTTCCCGCTTTTTTTTGATTTTGTTCTTAACAGAGTCTAAAAGTTTGTTAGAATAGAGGCGTCTATGTTGCGAAACTCTCGTGGTTTTCGTTTTCCTGCCCGTGATCGTTTTCGTCGGCGATCGCGGGTTTTTTATTTCTTGTCCACAGCTTTCTAGTTTCACGCTTGCGCTTCTTCTTCGCGGTCGCTCCTGCTAGCCATGCTCCAAGTTTTAAAGGCTACAGAGGCCTTGTCGAACCGCCTGAACGCTTGCAATACGACGTCGAGCGCGTCAACGTCGGCGGGCGCGAGATCGTCGAAAAGCGCGGGTTTGTAGTTGCGGAAATAATCGAGGAGCCGGAGCGCCATTAGCAAGGCTTCCCCGCCGCTCAAATGCTCTTTTACCGCATAAAGCACGTTCTCAAGCTCGTTCTCTTGCGACGCAAGCGGGAACGTCGTCGGCGCCTTGAAGCTCTTGAGCATACGATTCAAAAGCTTCTCGAAGTCTTCAATCGACGCGACAAAAACAAGGCGCGTAGCGTTCAGGTCGTCGATTAGGTTTTTAAGGACTGCCATTGTATTTTCCTTTCATGTAAAGGGTGGTGGTGTAAGAAAAGGGAGCGCCGCCGTCGTCTCGAAGAGAGCCCCGTTACGCGGTTTAGCGACGACGCCCCCGAGGGAAGTCAGCGTTCCGTCTTCACGTCAACGAGCGCCTCTATAGCGTCGTTAAAAGCATTAACACAGGTCTTATACTGTTCGATCACGTCCGCGATCAGATCGTCAACTTCGCGCCGCGTGGGGGTATGTGTCTGCGTCGCAAACTTCTTTACAACGTACCTAAACTTTTTAAACGCCGCATAGTTCGCCCCCATCAAGTTGTATATACTTCGATTTGTCATAGTCTTAGTTCCTTTCTGCGTGTCAGTCTGCCGCCGAAGTCGTCGCGGTCGCGCCGTTGTTCCTCAGAGCTTCCTTGACTTCGGCGAGATAATAGTATGGGTAAGAGTTGCCGATCCTGTGTGAGGGTATGAGGCCGGCGTCACGGAGTTTTTCGACCTTGCGACGACTCCACCCGAGCCGATCTGCGATTTCCGACACAGACATTGGCAAATCGTCGCTCTTTTCAGGACGCGGGGCGGGACGTTGAGCTTCAAGCGTCAATGCATATTTGCTGTTATTCATGGTTTACTTCCTTTCGGGAAAGAGATACAAAATACGACGCGCCTTTTATCGCGGTGCGTTTTAAAAATTCAGAAACGGAGCGAGAAAACAATCCAAGTTTAATATCTAAAAAATCCAACTTAGATTCTTGACGAGGTCGCCAAAAGCGTTAGGATATAGCTATAGACCGTGCGGCTTTGCCGTGTGGTAAGCTAGACGCGTTGGCGATAGCTTCGGCTATCAGACGCGTTGCCCACGGGGCTATAGCCCTGCCGTGGGAGGGGCGTGGACTCGTCCTAGTTCTTCGCTACGTTCTGACGGAAACGTTGGAACAGCCGCTCTTGCGGCGAGGTGTAAGAAATCCTCCATTGCAAACTCGGGGGAACGTCCAGCAACATATCGTGCGTTTCGTGGTTGTTTGGCGACTGCTTGCGGAACGCACGATTTTTTTTAGCGTTCGTAAGACGCTAATGGCATTCTAACAAACTCTTTTGCATTGTAAAGACAAATTTCACAAGATTTTAGAAATACAATTCTGTGATATTTTTGCACTAAAGAAAATTCTGATTACGCGCGCATTAAATAAATGTGTGTCAACAGCTTCGATATAATCGCTGACGTCCTGAAAAAGCAACTTTCTGACGCTTGGAAAGTTACGCGCTTCTCTTGAAAATTTGCGTAGCGCAAGCAAGATGGATAAAGTAGATAATCTATAGAATCGCGGTAAGTTTCTGCCTGATTTTCTCAAGCCGTTTGGCAATACAAGATTTTGAGATACCGAGTCGCCGCGCTATCTGAGCTTGTGTAAGTCCGCCGCGCATAAGGTTAAAGACAATCGTTTCTTTCTCCGTCAATCGCTTCTCTAAAACGGCGAACGCGTCGGCGAGGTCCACAGCCTCAAGCGCGGCGTCTTCGATTCCGTCCCAGCCTTCAAAGGTTTTGACAAATCGCGGCTTCGGGCTGACCCAGCGATACTTCATGCGTTTGCGCAAGAGGTCGATTAGGCCGTATACGACGCGTTGCGACACTATAAACGACGTTATTTTGTGGGGGTCGTTGCAAGTTCGAGCGAACGCAAAAGCGATAGCAAAGCCCTCTTGGAGAACGTCGCTTTCCGTTCCGAGAGCGTCGCTAAAATAGAAGTGTTTGAGAAAGTAGCGGGCGCCGAAGTTTGCCGCCGCTAGAATCTGCGAGTCCGTGAGCGGTTGAATCATAGGCATTCCAGCAAAAGAGAAAGAATCGGAAAATGATATTAAATCCCTACTTTTTAGATATGATATATGATATATCTCCGGCGTGAAGTCGGAAATAAGCCCCTATTCGGCGATTTTCGCGAGGTTTGACGACGGTTGAAAGAATAGCCGTCTTACAAGTGAAAATCGATTCTAGGGCAAATAGACGAGGTTCAGCGACGAAGGAAGCGTATTCCTCCGTCAGAGCGTCAAGAGAATCACAACTTGTTATTTTTTGCAAGCATTTTGCGATTTTGTAAGCTATTGTTTTATAAGGGGTTAAGTACAATAATCGCAATAATCACAAAAATCGCAAACTTAAGACGAGTATAGGTCAATCTATCATACTATGTTATCTATATTGTGTATATTACCTATATTAACATATAAAAAGGGGGGATATAGAGTGTGAGTTAGGAGTGGAGATTAGATTATACGTTTGTGATTTTCGCGATTCTTGCGATTATCGAGCCTAACTTGTTTGTTTTCAATGTGTTACAAAATCACAAATTCAGGTAACTAAATCGCAACTTGTGATTTTCACGGAAGTCTTCGGCGGATTCGTCGTCGATTTGGGGATCGAGAAGCGGGGTTTGAGAGTGAAACTTGTGCTTTTCGTGCGCCCCCTACTCCCGGTCGTTGAGAACAGGGCAAAAAAAGGTCTAACGTACTAGATTTCGGATGACTATTTTTTAAGACACGGGAAAATACCGGATCAAACCTCGATTGTCGGTTTTATGTTAAATAATCGTCGGAACGGCTGAGGATTTGGAAAAACCTACTTTATCTGGTAGGGGGCAGACGATCAGTATGTATGGCGTGAATTTACTAATATGTTTTTATCACGGTTTATTTGTTTTTGGACCATTGAGAATAAATTCTAACGCAAGGACGATTTGAAGGCGCGTTCGATAATGTTTACTTTTCCATCGTAATGAGGTATGCGAGATAGTGAAGGTGATAGATTGATTTTTCACTTGGATTAAATTTTTAGCACGTGGCTTTAATTGTCATACGTTTTGGGGGAGATGATTGTCGATAAACGAGGATCTTATGATGAAGAGCGGCAGACTAAGTGAGAGCTTTTCAAGTGATTGCCGCTGATTAGAGGAGGCGATAGGGTCTTGCCTACTGTTAGCGTCTCGGACTTTGATGGCGCGGACTCCTCTGAGGAAAATAATTTGCTGACGTCTATTTCTGTCCGGGGCCTTGTTTCCGAATTGAAGATAATGATTCGTTCTCTTTTTGCTGACTCCTTTCAGACTTTTGCTTTGATTCGTGACGTCTTGATTGAACTGTTGGAATGTTTTTTGGGGATTCTTTTGAAAAAGCCATTGACAACTATGGCTCCCCCGAGATAATGAATCTGACCTTGCTATGGGGCCGTTTTTTGCCCCCTTCGTCTAGTGGCCTAGGACGTCGGATTCTCAGTCCGAAAACAGGGGTTCGATTCCCCTAGGGGGTATCCAGAGGGTTTTGAGGGATTTCCTTCAAAGCCCTTTTTTCATTGACTTTTCGGGAATTTCCCGTATCTGAATAAAGATTCTCCTTTCGTTCATTTTCATGTATTTGGTCTAGCCGACGTCTATTTTGCCCACCGTTTTGCCCACCTCAGGACGAAAAAAGGTCTTTTTCCCTAGTGTTCAGTGGGATTCTGTTCAGACTCGTGATTTTCCCGTGTCGCTCGGTCAAAATCATTTTCTATTAGGTGTAAATAGTAGTTGGTTACCGTTTGTTCGGCGCTCATTAAGACGCTAGTATCAAGTTTAAATTTCGGGGAGTTGAACCTATTTGAATCTATATTTGTTACTATGTTCAACGTTTCGGGTGGAACATGGCGTTTCCTTTCCGTCAATGGAATATGCTCTGACAATAACCCTTTTCGCATTCTTCCAATATGTATCCCTATTGACGAATTGAGGGTAAATGTTTAACGTGCCAAGAATATTTGTTCTTTCGCCAGGTAAAAAATGGTTGAAATGGGATGAAAAAGACTAAAATCAAGTATGATTTTGCACGTCAAAGGGACTATTTGCTATTTTTCTATGAATTAGTTGTAGCGCTTGTTCTTTTCTTATTCCCACTTTTGGGGTGCTGTCACTCCCTAAAAGATGTAGATAATCGAGCTACGTTCATTCCTAAGGTTCAATCATTCGAAAAAAATCGACCAAAGAGTCTGGACACAGAACTTGTCTTGAGTCTTGATGATAGAGTCGAAAGAATAGCCCTTTCTTCTGATCGAAAGAGACTAATTTTGGAAACTCGACATAGATTGCAGGAACAGCAAGACGGCGATTATACCCATGATGCGACGCAGTTGAATGTCGGACTCTGGAACATCGAATTTGCAGACGCTCGTCCTGAAGCTTTTTCCGGAAAGGATAATTTCCTCGTAGGAAATAATTCTGGTATTGTTGCATTTGACACAAAGGGTGAACGATTATTCTGGCTTGACCAAAAGAATAAGAGACTAGCGGCTAACTCCCTGTCTGATACCTTGCAGGATACAATAGTTCGAGGCGCTGTTGTTGAGACGTCTTCTGGTCCAGAAGGCAATGAACCTTTGTTTGAAAACATTTCATTGCGTCCGTTGCCACTCTATTTACCTTGGGAGGAAGAAGACGGCGAAGGGTGCAACGACCTAAAAGACGAGTTCGATCAATTGTCAAATACTGACTCCTTTAATCAGGACAAGTCTGTTGAGACATTAGCTTCTAAAACTCAATCTGACGCCGAAAATTCTGATCTTTGTTTATCGCCAGAAAAAATTGTTGAGGTCGATGAAGACGTTGTACAGTCAGCTGTTCTTATTGATTCCTCCATTTCTGTAGACGATCAAAAGGAAGAATCTCTAAAAGAAATAACACGTAAACCGCCTGTTCTTCAAACTGATCTTGACGAGGCTGAGACGTTAGATCAACGGCGTATTAACGTTGTCATGACAAAAACTCTTGAATCTGACGCGTTTCTCTTTGCAAACGTAGAAAGCGACGTTTCTCTTACTCCAGAAGCAAAACGACTGAAGACTGCGCTTGTGACTAAAAAAGCGGAAGATGTTTGGTTCTCTCCATCCGCAAAATGGCTTGTATGTCATTTAGCAGATAAGTCTGGGGAAACGCTGAGTATTTCCACTCCCTTTTCATCGAAAGATGCCGAGTCTGATGCAAGAAAAGAATCGATTGGAGAAGAATCGGTAGAATCTGAGTTTGGACAATACTCGAACGAGTGGGCGCTCGTGCCCGTTCGTGATCGGAGACGCGTCGTTCGTTTTCCAGAAAATATCAAAACGTCGTTTGATTCTTCGATTTCGGATGAAGAAATCTACGGACGAGTCGTCGATGTACTCGCGGTTTCTGATTCAGAGGACCTTGTGGCGACTTTGGTTGAAGAACAAGCGCCTAATCCTCGTTATAAAATCGTTATATGGGATCTTAATGTCGCTCTCACGATAGATATCGAAAAAGCTTATATGCCCCTTCGAGCAATTCAAGTCTGTCAAATTACCCTGCCCCATCCCGTTTCAAGGAAATATTGTAAATTTTCTCCTTCAGGCAAATCTTTTGCAGCGAGAGTCGATCCGCATTACGTGTCTGTTTGGCAGTCGACAAACGGACGTCCAATCGTCGAACTTGGCGAACATGCTGGGATTGTTCATGATTTTGATTTTTCCCCGAGTGAAACTAAGATGGCTGTCGGGACGGGCGATTCCGATTCCTGTGGCGAAGTTTTTCTGTGGGAAATTCGCAAGGGCGTTGCATTTCAAGTTCTTGATTCTTTTCCCCATAGCGTCAAGTCCGTTGACGCCGTCGCTTTTTCAAGTAACGACCGCTATGTCTATTTTGCAACTGATCTAGGAGAAATTCGTCGCTGGGATATTCGTCCTAAAGTCAAGAGGTTTGACTAAAGTTTTAATTGTTTAACCGATTGACAAAGGCTGTTTTTCCATCTTGGGAAAGACGTTGCGGTAGATAAGAATTTTCTTTTGTGAATGTTCGTTATTGTTCTGTTTTTCGATTTAACTTAGAAACTATTACTGATCCAGCTTTATAAGAAACAACATGGAACGTCAAGACACAACGCCAAAAGATGAATTGGTACTTTATCAAAGTCGTATTTTCAAGGTAATTGAAAGAACACAAGTTGGAAGGAGTGGCAAACTACTAAAACGCCAGGTTATTAAACATCCAGGCGCTGTTGGAATTGTCCCTATTCTTTCCGATGGAAGAGTATTGTTGATCAAGCAGTTTCGCGTGACTTTTCAAGATTATATCTATGAAATTCCCGCCGGTACGCTTGAACCGAAAGAACCCCCCCTAGACGCCGCAAAACGAGAATTGCTTGAAGAAACTGGATATAGATCTGAGAATGTCCAGTTCCTTTCTTCAATATACACTTCGCCTGGAATTCTCCAAGAAGAACTTTTTATCTACCTTGCCATGGGTCTTGTTGAGGATAAGAGCGCGCCGGAAGAAGGAGAATTGATTGAACTTATGCCAATGACTTGGAGTGAGATTGACGATCTGATTGAGTCTGGTCTGCTTCACGATTCAAAATCATTGTCGGGAATTTATTTAGCGCGGCGTAGGCTCGGAATCATTTGATTTTTATAATACATTGTTCGGAGTAAGATCATATATCAAAACAAAGTTAGACTGTTATTTTCGAGTATAACGCCTTGCTCCTTCTAATGTTCTGTTTGTTTTGTACTATAAGTTTAAACTGTAGATAAAACAGAAGTATTTGACGGGGCGCGAGGAAATTACGAGTAACTTGAGAGATAGATCCGTTTCAGTATGGCGAGCGCGTGCTTGAAACGACTCCGCTTCGCATGGGAGGTTTTGAGAGGTTATCAAGGCCGTTGAAGGAGTTCGTGATTTGATTGCCAATGAGTTCTTGTAAGACGTGATTTCAAGTTTAACGCAAAGCGCCGCCCGAAAAAAGAACTCTTAATGGAGCAAATAGCCAACTTGAACCGAAGTAACCAACAAGCTTGTAGAAAACCTTCGGAATATAGACGACACTGTTCCTAAAAGGCGTTCTTAGCGCTACCAGCGAATGATCAACGACGTCTTCAGCTTTCCCCCAAAAGAATTCTGGATAAGCTTCTTTGATATGCGAATTAACCATTGTCTCAGAATCATGAAAACCTGTATGGGCAAAACCCGGACAAAGTGCTTGAACGCGAACTCCGTATTTACGAGCGTCGCATTGTAAACACTTTGAAAAAGAAATGATATACGCCTTGGTTCCACAATAATCAGCCGCGCCGGCGCCTGCGAGAAATCCTGCGATAGACGCTACGTTGATTATATATCCAGCGCCTTTCTGCAAACCTTTCGCTTTCATTATAAGAAGGGCCGCCTGAGATAGGCGCATCGTAGCAATACAATGGGTCTGAATCATTCGTGTTTCGATTGTGACGTCATTAACTGGGAATTGTTGATTGCCGCCAAATCCAGCGTTGTTAATCATATACTTCAGCGTAGGGAGTTCTTTGATACGGTTTTCCACTCGTTTAACGTCGTCAAGGTTCGCTAAATCCGCGACTATAATTTCAACGTTGATTCTGTGTTTTGCGCGAAGTTCGGTAGCTACACTATTGAGCTTATCTTCATGGCGAGCGATAATAATTAAATCATTTCCCTCTTGGGCTAACCGCTCGGCAAAGATCCTTCCAAAACCACTCGAAGCGCCCGTAATTACAGCTACAGGACGATCATTCATTTCGATTGTCATCGTCTTTATTCCTTAGAAATATGTAACGTTTTTATTACTCTCTAGTTCGTTATTTGAAGCCTCGAGCTATACTCTAACACATAAAATCCCTTTGTCGAGTAGAGGTTGGCGCGGCGAGGAAAAGGGGACTTGTCACAGAACAATTATGAGATAGAATGTACTCATTGACGGCCCTCAACGAGGATCCCCAGCAATGGGAGGTCGTGAACCTGGTCAGGCGAGAGATCGAGCAGCCATAAGCGATTACTTTCATGTGCCGGGGGTTCTCGTTGAGGGTCGTTTTGTGTAGCGTCAATAGAATTCTTGTTGCCCATTTTAGGTATTTTATCCTTTTTGTCGATCTGTATCGACGAATCTTGGTTTTGACGTTATAATTCGGATAGAAGATGAGGTCGAGACGGCTCTCGTTCCTCATGATTACTCTTCGTCGGAGGCGTATCAGTGGCTCGCTCGAAAGATTCTTCACAGTCCGAAACATCTGGTTGGCTATTCAGTTCGGACGAAGTCGATTCAGACGCAAATCAGCAAACGTCTGACGATTTGGGACTCTCGTCTCGTAAAGCTCCTAAGGAGCGTTCTGATTCCAAGTCTGCTAAAAATGAGAAATCGTCAGAACAGGCAAGTTTGTTTCCATGTCTCGATCCCCAGAATATCGACTCTGCCTCTTTCGACGAGAAAGGCTTGCCCTTTTTGCATGGAGTATCGGAGGATCAAACCGAAACGAAGCTGGACTTAGAAAAAAGCGCTTTTTCTGCGTCAGGCGCCTTGTCGTCCAGCGCATCGATAGAAGTGGCCGCCTTACAGACTGGAGACGATGTTCAATCACGTGTATGTGAGAATCTTCAATCCTCTGCCGACGGTCATTCAGGGGAAACGACTACTGATTCATCCGCTCTGAAAACATCGGTTTTTTCTTCTACCTTACCACCTTTGTCTCGTGATGCGTCTTATGATGGCACGTATGAGTCGCCAAATCAAACGTCTCTATCTAGGAGGGAGACCGCTTACCAAGTTGTCGCGCGACGTTATCGTCCTCAAGCGTTTGACGAGCTTATCGGACAGGAAACAGTCGCTAGGGCGTTATCCAACGCGATAGAAACCAACCGTGTAGGGCACGCTTACCTTTTCACTGGAGCTCGAGGCGTTGGAAAGACTTCGTGCGCCCGTATTTTTGCTAAGGCTCTTAACTGTGTCGAAGGACCAACGACTCGTCCATGTTTAAAGTGTGATAGTTGTGTTAGTATCTCGACAGGGGACGACGTTGACGTCATTGAGATCGACGGCGCGAGCAACCGAGGCGTCGACGAAATACGGCAACTGAGACAGAATGCCGCTGTTGCTCCGAGTCGTTCCCGATATAAGATTTATATTATCGACGAAGTCCACATGCTCACTCGTGAGGCTTTCAATGCTCTCCTTAAGACTCTTGAAGAACCGCCGGTTCGTGTGAAGTTTATTTTTTGTACGACCGAACCGAATAAGATCCCGATTACAATTCTATCCCGATGTCAACGCTTTGATTTTAGCAACATCAATGGGGCATCTATCTCTTCAAGGTTAAAACAAATTGCCACGCAGGAAGGAACCGATGCGGAAGACGGCGTCTTTGACGTCTTGGCTCGCCGTGCCAACGGTTCAATGCGCGACGCACAGTCGCTTCTTGAACAACTTCTCTCCTTTGCCCCGAATCATATTTCCCTTGCCGACGTCCACAGCATGTTGGGTTCCGTTGACGACGGAAAGGTCTTTGAACTTATCGAGGCGACTGCACAGGGCGATTCTAAGCGCGTGTTTGAATTGCTTGGATCCATGGTTGCCGTGGGAGTTGATTTCGGAACCTTGATAGAGCAAACGTTTGGCGCATACCGTGATTTAATGGTCGTCGCAAGCGGCTGTAACTCTACTGAATTGATCTATTCTCCTGTAGCTCGTTTTGATGAAATTAAACAAGTCGCGAAGAAAATGGGACTGCGTCGCATTTTAGCGTCGCTTCAGATTCTCGATCAAACCACGCAGCGAATGCGTTATAGCGCACAGGCTCGTATTTTGGCCGAATTAGCGTTTGCTAGGCTCTGTCAACTCGACGCGTTCCAGCCAATCGAAACACTCGTCAGTCAACTTAAAAGTGGCGCTATTCCACAGGTAAATATTGATTTAGATTTTCAAAAGAAACCACAGGAGAATAATTTACAGTTTGCAGAGGATGATAAAAAAAAAATAGCGACAGACTGAGAATAGACCGAAAGATCGAAGCCGAACGCTTATCGTCTACAGTTAATGACCCAGGAACGTCGTCAACGCCTTTTTTCTGTACCCCTCTTCAGTCAACCAAGACGTTCAGCGACAGCGTCTCCCTTTCTCTACCCAAGAACTTTGTTACACAATCAGACGTCTCATGGACGTCTAAACCTCAATCCGAACTTGCCGATATTTGGCGAAGGGCGACCGCTTCTGGGGTTGGGTTACACACTCAAGCTTCGGCGTTTTGTCGAGTGGAGATTGAACCCCCGCGAACTTTTCTCGTTGTTTTTCCTAAAAACGCTAAGTGGCAGATGGATTTTTGTGAAAAGGAACGAGAGACGATTGTCTCTAATCTTTCTGAATTACTGGGCGAGACTCCTGTTCTCCGCTTTACAGTAGACACTTCAATTCAACTTTCAACCATAGAAAGGGAAGATACATCAGATTCCCCTTTTCAAGGTAGTAAAAGTCAAATTGACGACGATGGAAATTATTTTGGCGAGGGCTTACAGAATACCGGTGAAACCGTTTCAGATCCAGCTTCTTCCAATTATTCGGAACTCCGTCGTGAAACGTCCGTTAACAAAGTTGCGAAACAAATACTTGACGTTTTTGGCGCGGAACTCATCGACGTTAAAACGACTATTTCACCGTCAAGTGAGTTTATGGGGCATGAGGATGAATGGTTATGAATGGTGAAAACGCACGAGGGATGCTTTTTATCCCAGAAATTGCAGGTCTTGACGCACGATCCTCTATTATTCGTATTCCTCCTGAACTTGACGTGCCGCTAACGCCTAGGGTTCGTCGCATTGTCGATTCGTGTGCCTTTCGGAGATTAGCTTTTGTCTCTCAGTTGGGGTTTGTTCGTCTGGTTTATCCCGGAGCCACACATACTAGATTCGAGCATTCCTTGGGCGTATACCGTCTTGCTTTGCTTTGGCTTAAACGGCTTGCTCATGATCGACGCTTTGTGGACATTGTTCACGTTGAGGAGGCAGAGCTATTCATTCTTGCTGCGCTCCTCCATGACATAGGACATTTTCCGTATTGTCATTTACTAGAAGATTTAAAAATTCCTGAGTTGGTTTCTCATGAACAAGCAGCTCAAGAATACGTTCTTGGCGAATTAAACGATCTGATTCGGCAAGATTGGAATCTCGATCCAAGTAACATTTGCGATCTCCTTATAAAACGAGAACCTAAACGTCGTGTTTTTGACTCAGACGACGAGTATTCCAGGCGGAAAAAGGCTTTTCAACTTTTGGGAAGTATCCTTTCAGGACCGATTGACGTCGACAAAATGGATTATCTCATGCGTGATAGTCTCTGTGCTGGCGTTCCTTATGGTCGGAATTACGATTTGGATCGTCTTGTTGGCAGCGTCTGCCTTAATCGCGCAGGGGACGGGATTGCTGTTACTAGCAAGGGAAAAACAGCCGCTGAACTTATGGTGTTTGCACGTTACGTGATGTTCAGCGAAGTTTATTGGCATCATGCCTCTCGTGCTGCGACTGTCATGTTTCAGCGTGCAATTTACCGTCTGGCCTCGTACTACTCGGCAACTTCGTTTATTAGCGAGCTTCGGAATCTGTCTGATCGGCAAACCGAAAGTTATCTTCTTGATCTTTGTGAACAAAGGGAAATAACGTCGGATAGCGGCCCAAAAGAGTCGCTTCTTCGTTCTGCCCAACGTCTTTTGACGTCGCTTTTTGGTCAAGAACGCCGCCTCTTCAAGCGTTTAATAGAATTCAGTTCAATGGAGACGCCTTTTCTATATCGACAAATAGCCGGTCGTCCTTATCGAGACGTTTGCGATATTTCAGACCGCTTGGCCGGTAAACTTGGAGTTTGCACCGATCAAATTTTGCTTGACGCCCCCCCTGCAGACAAAGAGGTCGAGTTTAAAATTGACGTATTCTACCAAAACGAACAAAGCTACCGTCCATTAGCTGAAGTCTCTCCAGTTGTTAGAGTTCTTGCCGAAGAACAATTTGACGACTATGTCAAGCGAGTGAGAATCTTTGCGGCGCCAGAAGTCGCTCCTTTACTCGGAAAAGACAGTCGCCTCATTCAATTCCTTCATGATTCTCTTGAGGAGTGCGACGTACATTCTTGAGTAGATTTAACAAATTCACCTCCTCTAAACGCCGCCTTTGATTTTATATAACGTCCTCAGTCGCAGATACGATTGATAGAAATAAAAAGCGGTTATAATTAAGGCGTGCTTGGATCATTTTTGTACGCTACTCATATAGGGACCTTCAATGTCACTAGGCTCTTCGAACAATCAGACACGAACGTATTTGATGAAACGCTTTGAGACGCTTGGCGTTCATCCTAGGGGTAAATTAGGACAGAATTTCCTGATCGATCTTAATTTGTTACACCTTCTCCACCAGTCGGCAGAACTTGATAAAAACGACGTTGTGCTTGAAGTGGGAACAGGCACGGGGTCTCTTACTGGCGCGATGGCGCAAGAAGCGGCTGTAGTTGTAACAGTTGAAGTTGACTCTATCATGCACGAAATGGCGAAGCAGGAACATTGGGATAAGGATAATATCAGATTTCTCTTCGCTGATATCTTAGAAAACAAGAATCGACTCAACCGCCATGTCCTAGACGTTGTCCGAGAAGAATTGAATCGGTCTCCAGAACGTCGTTTTAAGCTCTGCGCAAACCTGCCCTACCAGATTGCAACGCCGCTCATGTCAAATCTGCTTTTGACGGACATTCCTCCTTACTCTATGACTGTGACAATTCAGAAGGAAGTTGGAGATCGCATTGTCGCAAAACCGGGAAAAAAAGACTATGGCGCGCTCGCTGTCTGGATGCAGGCGCAGTGCGATTGCCGTATTGTAAGGATTATGCCGCCCTCAGTTTTTTGGCCGCGCCCCAAGGTTGATTCTGCCATCGTCCATCTTAAATATAATTCTAAAAAACGCGATCGTATTCCCAATTTAACTTTTTTCCACGATTTCGTTCGGGCGCTCTTCTTTCATCGTCGGAAATATATTCGTTCTGTGTTGTGTAGCGCCTTTAAGGGACGATTAGGAAAGGAAACCGTCGACATGATTCTTGAAGAATCACGTCTTACTGGCGAGATTCGCGCTGAAACGCTTTCTGTTCGTGAAATTATCGCACTCTCTGAAAAATTCAGAAAGTGCTTGCCGGAAGATCAACAATCTCTTCTCTAGTGTTGTCCGTTCAGCCTAGTTGAAATAGATAAACTTATTAGTTTTTCTCGCTGTGGTTTTTGTCTGGAATTCGGTTTAGTAACCCCAAAGATCTTATAAGGGCGAATTCAACTGTCGGCGAGATTAATGTGGGGAAAGCAGACGTCGGCTTCTTGACTCATGCGTTCATTTCGCTAGAATACTGTCGAGCGGCGACTTCTAGAATCGTAGTAAGTCGCCGTTTGGAACGTTCGTTGATTGTGAATCGAGCGGGCGTCCGTTTTTGAATAAAAGTATCGCAACTTTCCCGCGACGGAGACGTTCTCGGGGGTTTTAACCGTTTTTATGAAAGGTTTGCTCATGTTCTCTCCCTTGTTCGCAATGGTTGGATCTCCCATTCAACTCGTCATTATCGCGCTCATCGCGTTCCTTCTCTTCGGAAATCGTCTTCCTTCCGTTATGCGTTCTTTGGGGCGTAGTGTTACGGAATTCAAAAAGGGCGTCGCCGGAATCGAAGAAGAGATTGACGCCGCTTCCAAATCTTCGTCTAAAAGCGCGACTTCTGATAGTTCTGACGCTTCTGAAGAATGAAGTTTTTTGCGTGTGCGCGAGCTTACTCTGCGATATTTTAGATAAACGGCGGTCTGTGTAGATCGCCGTTTTCTTGTGATAGTCGGTTTAACGGCTAGCGTGGAGGTATAGCACAAGCCTGTATTTTGACGAGCAAATGCATTTTGGCCTGTTTTAGCGTTTAAAAATGCGGTATAATAGCCGCTGTTTTTAGTCTAGGCGCTTGAGGCGCGATTTTCGGAACTTAGAGGACTTTATGGCGAACTTTTTTACTGATAATCAGGATATTCAATTCCTTCTCGATTACTATGACATGAAGGAAATAGCTACGCTACAGGAACGTGAAACGCCGAATGGCGATGCAGATTACGTACCGCGAGATATCGACGACGCCGTTGATAATTATCATAGGGTTCTTACGATTGTCGGAGATATTTCGGGGAATGTTTTGGCAAAAAACGCCGCCTCAATTGACGCTGAGGGGAATACGCTAAACGACGACCAGACAGTCTCTCTTCACCCGCTTGTCCAAAAAAACTTGGATCTCATGGCTCAAGCGGATCTTCAAGGGTTTACCCTCCCACGTAAATATGGCGGTATTAACTGTCCAACGCTTGTCTACACTATGGCGACGGAAATTGTCGCACGCGGCGACTGTTCGTTCATGAATATGTTCGGACTCCAAGGAATTGCCGAAACGATCTATGCCTTCGCTTCAGATGAACTTAAAGACGAATACTTGCCTAAATTTGCTCGAGGCGAGGTTACTGGCGCCATGGTGCTGACGGAACCTGACGCAGGTTCCGATCTACAGGCGGTCCGTCTTCGCGCATATCAAGATGAAAACGGCGAATGGAGACTGAATGGCGTCAAGCGATTCATTACAAACGGGTGTGGCGAGGTTCTCCTCGTGCTGGCTCGTAGCGAGTCGCAAATTTCTGACGGACGCGGGCTCAGTCTTTTCGTTGCAGATAAGGGGCCTTCGGTCAAGGTTCGTACTCTTGAACATAAACTTGGCATCAATGGTTCTCCGACTTGCGAGGTCGTTTTCAACGACACGCCTTGTCGACTTATTGGAGAGCGTCAACGTGGACTTATTACGTACGTTATGTCTTTAATGAACGGAGCACGATTGGGTATTGCCGCTCAATCTTTAGGCGTTGCTGAGGCGGCTCAACGTCTTGCGCGCAATTATGTTAATTCTCGCGAACAGTTTGGCGCTCCGATCGAGCAACTACCTGCTGTTGCTGAGATGGTTGCCGATATGCGAGTTCGTATCGAGGCAGCTCGGGCGCTCGCTTATGAAACTGCGCGGGTTTGCGATTTTGAAAACAATTATAATCGTCTGCTTGAGCGAAACGCCGACGCTCTCGCTGACGACGAAAAGAAAATTTTCCGTCAGAAAGCACGTAACATTAAAAAATTAAACGCGATGCTTACGCCGATGAGCAAATACTACTGTAGCGAGATGAGTATTTCTGTCGCTACCGACGCTCTTCAGACGATGGGAGGAAGCGGTTACATGAAAGAGTACGCTGCCGAACGTTATTATCGCGATGCTCGAATTACGTCGATCTATGAAGGAACGTCACAACTTCAAATTGTTGCTGCAATCAGAGGATTGACTTCTGGCGTTTATCAGAATTACATAGCTCAGTTTGAGACCGTGGAATTTGGAAATGAAAGGCTGGATGCGCTTAAAGGTAAACTTGTCGCTGCCCGAGCGCGTCTTGACGACGCAATTGCCGTAGTTCGTGAGAAAGGAACCGCCTACGTCGAACTTTGTGCTCGCAAGCTCGTTGATGCAGGCGTTGCGATACTGATAGGTCACTATCTTCTTGCTCAGGCTACGAAATGTGATCGTAAGAAGAAAATTGCAGAATATTATATAATCAAAGAACTTGCGAATATAACGGGTATTGTTGCTCTTGTTGAAAACGGTTCCACTCAGGTTCTTGACGATTACTATGAATTCGTCGGCCCCGTCGAGGAAGACGTTTGATTTTTATCCCAAATAGTTAGCGAGGCGTGTTCAGAGATTCTTATGAGCACGCCTTTTTTTGTAGTTATTTCCGCAGTTTAAAGCGTGGCGCGAGATATTTCAAGTTTCTCTTTCACAATATGAAGCAGGTTGCCAAAATGGGACAAAGAAGACGTAGATTGGGAGCAATTGTCTTTTTATCCTTTACGATGTTTGTCGTAATATTTGTCTTTTCCAACGTGTCGGGGCGGGCGCAGGAACCTTTTTTGAATTCGGCGCCTAATCTTATCACATCACGTGATTTAGGACTAACTTCTTATCAGCAAGCTGGTAAATATGATCCAAGATACGATCTTAAAACTGATATTGTAATGGTTTATGGAGTTTCCGACGCCGTTATCGACTCACTTTCAGAGTGGCGAGAAAAAAGTGGATCAAAAATCGCTGTCATGACGGGGATTGCATGGGGAGGATATGGCGAATACTTGAATGGCGATTTTGACAGCGTCAATCACTGGGATGACGCGCAGGTTCGAGCCGACGACACTCGCATGCAACATGATCCCGCTACGCCATATCTTTCTCCGAGCGTATCTTTTACAGAGTATCTAATCGCCAGACTTCGAAAACTAGTTGACGTTGGGATTGATGAAATCTACCTTGAAGAACCCGAATTTTGGGCTTTCACAGGTTTTGGAGAATCATTTAAACGGGAATGGAAAATTTTCTACAATGAAGATTGGATGCGTCCGGATTCGTCGTGTGACGCTCAATATCGTGCTTCCAAGCTTAAGCAGTATTTATATCGCAGGGCGATTGATCGTGTAGGCGCGGCTCTTAAAGAGTATTCGCTTAAAAGATATAATCGTCCGCTCAAAATTTTTGTCGCGACCCACAGCCTGCTGAGTTATGCCCAAATTCAGATGGTCAGTCCCGAATCGGCGTTACTTGAGCTTCCTAGCGTCGATGGAATTATTGTTCAAACTTGGACAGGGACTGCTCGATTTGGCAACTTTTATGACGGAAAGTTTGGCGAACGAACTTTTGAAGTCGGGTTACTCGAGTATGGCGTTATGCAGGAAATGACTCGAGGAACTGGAAAACGAGTTTACTATCTTAACGACCCGATAGAAGACAACCCGAACTACGACTGGAATGACTACAAAACCAATTATCTTTGCACTCTTGTCGCGTCGTTAATGAGATCGGGTTCCTGTTATTTCGAAGTTGCGCCTTGGCCGCAACGTATTCTCTTGGGAGCCTATCCGGCAGGTAAGCCTAATGCAACGACAATCCCTCAAGATTATGCGACGACGCTCTCGCTTATCTTTCAGCAACTTCGCGATATGGATCAACCTGACGTTGACTGGCTCGACGTAACTCAAGCAAACCACGAAGAAAACGCCGTCGCGCCAACGGGCGCGACGGAGGGAGTTGGCATTCTACTTGCCGATTCGGCAATGTATCAACGTGCTAAACCGACGGATTCAGAGTGTGGAATCAAAGATCCCGTCGACCCGTTACGCCCCACGTTCGACGAATTACGTTCGCTAACAGATTTTACGAGTCTGGCATTCCCGCTGGTAAAAAGGGGAATTCCTGTTGACGTTCCGGTTCTTGATCATGTGATGCGTTATCCCGGCTATTTTGATTCTTATAAGGTTCTCATTTTGAGCTATGATTACCAAAAACCTTCCTCGCCAGGATTACACGCCGCGCTTGCAGATTGGGTTTCCCGAGGAGGGGCGTTAATTTTTGTCGATTCTCGTCTTGACGGGTACAATAAAGCACGAGATTGGTGGAATTCTTCCGAACCCGCCTTTGAAACGGCCGGCGATCATCTCTTAACAAGTATGGGTCTTAGAGCAGATCAAGGTTCTGGAAAGTACCCGTTTGGTTCCGGTTATGTTTACGTAGAACGAAAACGACCAAGCTATTATTCCCGTTCTAGCCAGAATGCCGACGAATATCGTACTATCGTTGCGGACGCAATTGCGGAAACAGGCGGACGTTATATCGAACGCAATTACTTTCTCAAAAAACGCGGTCCCTATCTCCTTGCGGCTGTTCTTACGGAATCAGTTTCCGACGCGCCTCTTATCCTCAAGGGAAACTACGTCAACCTATTTGATCCCAATCTTCAGATTCAAAAAGTTTTAACGCTCAATCCTGGCGAACGGGTATGGGCGCTTGATCTTGATTCTGTCACGGCCTCCGCTCCTGTGGTTTTGGCGTCCAGTTGTCGAATCGAATCGCTCGCTGAAAAAGAAAACGGTTCTGTCGTTGAAATTGAAACGACCTCTCCCGCTGGAATCGTCGCAAGTTCACTCATTAAGCTTGTGAACCGTCCCGCAGAAATTCTCGCCGACGGCGCCCCAGTGGAAAACGTCCGATGGGACGACGAAAGTAAAACCATCTTCTTCCAGTTTTCTTCTTCTGGAAAGGCGGTTGTTCAGATTAAAAAATAACTCCTCCAGGTTTGCTTTAGCGGGTAAAAAAGAACGCCTTCGTTTAAATTTACGAGGGCGTTCTTCGTGTCTTGAGGGAATCAGTCTGTTTAGACGAGTAGAGATCAAACGTCTTTAAAGCGTTTAATACCCTCGCGTTTATGCTGGCTCCGCCGATGCATGTCGTCAATACGCGCCTTAACGTCGGGATTGACTATCCCCGTTGTTATGTAGGCGTCTAGGTCTGAATATTTGAACCCCATATCCGCTTCGTCCGTTTGGGCGTCGTATAGACCCGCGGAAGGCGCCTTTTCAATGATTCGTAGAGGAGCGTCGAGATAACGCAGAAATTCATATATCTCCGTTACTGTCAAATCGGATATTGGATTGAAATCGTGAGCCCCGTCGCCCCATTTTGTGAAGTATCCGACGTACGTTTCGCTACGATTACCTGTTCCCGCGACAAGCCGTGATTCACAAGCTGCAATCGCATAAAGCGTCGTCATTCTCAGACGCGGCGCGATATTAATTTCTGAAGCCGGAACCATTTTTACTACGTTTGAAAGTTGTTTAAGTTCCGCCTCCTTAACAGGGGTAAGATCTACAACACGCGTCTCAATCTTAAATTTATCGGCAAATTCTCGAGCGTCTATCAAATCCTCTCCAAAATTACGTCGCGACGAACACGGCATAACTACGCCGACTGTGTTGTCGCACGCAGATTTACAAAGAATGCCGACAAGAGCCGAATCTTTCCCGCCGCTGTTGCCAAAAACAATACCATTAACGCCGCTTTCTGCGACAATATTTTTAATAAAAGCGACGCGTCTTTTAAATTCTTCTTTGTAATCTCGCATTGAATATGCCCCCAAAAGCAAATCAAATGGTGGAAATATTAGGTATTATCTCTTCTAGGACGTCTAAAACGATACGCGCCGTGTCGAGCGAGGTAAATACTGTGACGCCGTTTTGAACCGCGCAACTTCTAATCGCAACGCCGTCGTCGTCTTGGTCGCCGGAGAGTATCGAGCGCGTGTTGATTATATAACTAACGTATCCAGTTCGGATTAAGCGAAGGATTTCGTCGTTTCCTTCACTAATTTTAGGTAAAATTCTCGTTCGTATTCCACGTCTCTTAAGGAACGCTGCAGTTCCAGAGGTCGCCAGAATATTAAAACCAAGTTTGTAAAAACGTTCAATGAGGGGAAAAGCTTCTTCTTTGTCCTCGTCGGCGATAGTCGCGATTACCGAACCGTAATCTTTCATTTTAACGCCGGACGCCTGGAGCGCTTTGTAGAACGCCCTATTAAGCCGCATGTCGTATCCGATCGCTTCGCCTGTGGATTTCATCTCGGGAGAAAGATAAGCGTCCATTCCAGAAAGTTTAGCGAATGAAAACGCCGGCGCTTTGACGTGCCAGCGAACTTTCAAGTTAGGACGCAAACTTGCGATCCCCTGCTCCTTTAAACTTTGACCTAACATCGCTTTTGTGGCGATTCGAACGAGATTATATCCCGTCGACTTGGAAAGGAAAGGAACGCTACGTGAAGCGCGAGGGTTAACTTCGATGATATAAACGCGATCTTTCTTGTCAACAATAAACTGGATATTAAAGAGACCAACAACACCGACGGCGGCCCCTAAACGTCTAACATAATCCGCGATCGTTTCCTTAACTATTTCGGAAATCGAAAACGGCGGATAAACGCTTGTACTGTCGCCTGAATGAACGCCCGCTCGTTCAACGAGTTCCATAACTCCGGGAATGAAAACTTCTTTTCCGTCGTAAATAGCGTCGACTTCAATTTCCTTGCCCGTGATGTACTTGTCGATGAGGACGGGTTTGTCGTCGTCGACTTCGACGGCGTTTTTTAAATATTTTCTCAGGGCAATTTCGTCGGCGACAATCTCCATGGCGCGTCCTCCAAGAACGAAACTTGGTCGGACGAGCACGGGATAACCGATTTTCTTGGCGACTTCAACGCCTTCCTCAATCTTTGTAACGGCTTGTCCCTTAGGATTCGGAATATGAAGACGCTTAATCAACGCGTCAAACGCGTCGCGATCCTCGGCTCGATTGATCGCGTCTGAGTCGGCTCCGATAATCTTTACTCCGCGAGCGCTAAGAGGCGCGACGAGGTTGACGGCTGTCTGTCCGCCAAGCGTCGCAATTACCCCAAGGGGGTTCTCGTGATGGATGACGTTCATCACATCTTCGGTGGTCAACGGTTCAAAATACAACTTATCAGCAACCGAGTAGTCCGTTGATACCGTCTCTGGATTGTTGTTGATAACGATTGCTTCATAGCCCATTTCACGAATCGCATGAATGGCATGAACGGTCGAATAATCAAACTCAACGCCCTGCCCGATTCGAATCGGACCGGAGCCTAAAACGATAATTTTTTTCTTGTTTGTTGAAATAGACTCGTTCTCCTCCGCGTATGTTGAGTAAAAATATGGGATATAACTGTCAAATTCACTCGAACACGAGTCTATCATCTTATAAACGGGATAAAGATTCAAACTCTGTCGAAGACGATAAATTTCCTCCTCGGTTGTTTTCCAAAGTTCCGCGACGTATGAGTCTGAAAAACCCATCTGTTTTGCCGCTCGTAAATGGATTTCAGAACGTGGATTCGACTCGAGTTCTTTCTCGAAATTAACAATTTTTTTAATCTTTTCGATGAAGAACATATCTATCTGTGTTGCATCGCAGATTCGCGAGCAATCGACTCCCAACCAGAGAAGTTGGGATATGGCGTAGATTCTATCGTCTGTTCCGATCTTGATATACTCGATTAGCTCGTCGACGCTCATATTCTTAGAATCGAATTTTTCCATATGAATATGATTTTTGCCGTCCTCAAGAGAACGTATCGCCTTTAACAAACTTTCTTCAAACGTTCGTCCGATGCTCATCGTCTCGCCAGTGGCTTTCATCTGGGTCGAAAGCGTATTTTGAGCGTCCGGAAATTTGTCAAAAGGAAAACGAGGCGCTTTAGTTACAACGTAATCAAGCGCGGGTTCAAAACAAGCTGGTGTATTGGCGAGTTGGATTTCATCTAGATTCAGTCCGACTGCGATTTTAGCGGAAATTCGGGCGATTGGGTACCCAGAAGCTTTGGACGCCAAGGCGGAGGAACGTGAAACGCGAGGGTTAACCTCGATTACATAGTAACGGAATGAGTGAGGATCGAGGGCAAACTGAACGTTGCAACCGCCTTTAATTTTTAAAGCTCGTATGATCTTAAGCGCCGAATCTCGAAGCATGTGATACTCTTTATTCGACATAGTTTGACTCGGCGCCACAACAATCGAGTCGCCTGTGTGAATCCCGACAGGATCCATGTTTTCCATATTGCAGACGATTATCGCCGTGTCGTTAGCGTCGCGAACGACTTCGTATTCAATTTCCTTAAAACCTTTAACACTTTTTTCGATAAGCGCTTGTCCCACAGGGGACAACGCAAGGGCGGTCTTTACTCGTTCGCGTAATTCCTCCGGGTTGTTCGCAAAACCACCGCCTGAACCTCCAAGCGTAAAAGCGGGACGAATAACAACGGGATAACCGATTTTTGGGGCGGCGTCTAACGCTTCGTCGATTCTGTATATCGTTTGAGATTTGAGAACAGGCTCTCCTATGCTTTCGCAAAGTTCTTTAAAAAGTTCGCGGTCTTCAGCTTGCTCAATGCTTTTAACGTCGGCTCCCAGCAACTCAATCCCGCATTCTTCCAAAACGCCCTTCTTTGCAAGTTGAACGGCAAGATTCAACCCTGTTTGTCCGCCAAGACCGGGAATAATGGCGTCGGGTCGTTCGTATCGACAAATACGCGCTAGGTATTCCAGAGTAAGTGGTTCCATGTAGACCTTATCTGCGACGGAAGTATCAGTCATAATGGTCGCCGGATTAGAGTTTGCGAGTACAACCTCATATCCCTCCTCTTTGAGCGCAAGACACGCTTGAGTTCCGGCATAATCAAACTCTGCAGCTTGACCGACGACAATCGGCCCCGAGCCTATTACGAGAATCTTGTTGATATCTGTTCTCTTTGGCATCACTTAGACTCCGACATAAGCTGAATAAATTTTTCAAATAGGAAGAGACTGTCTTGAGGTCCGGGCGCCGCCTCTGGATGAAACTGGACGCTGAAAATCCGATCTTCAATACATTCGACGCCTTCGACTGTATTATCTAGGAGATTGATATGGGTCGTCGTCAGGTCGCTACCTTCGACACTCGTAGCGTCAACGGCGTAACTGTGATTCTGAGAGGTAATAACCACTCGACCTGTTTTGATATCTTTAACGGGATGGTTGCCGCCTCGATGTCCAAATTTAAGTTTGTAGGTTTTTGCTCCATAAGCTAACGATATTATCTGGTGACCTAAACAAATGCCAAAGATCGGAATTTTTCCGCGAAGACGTCGAACTGTTTCAACAACTTCCGGGACGTCTTCGGGATCGCCCGGTCCGTTGGAAATGAAAACGCCGTCAGGTTTCATGAATTCGATTTCTTCCGCCGTCGTATCGTACGGAACTATCACGACGTTGCAAGAAAAAAACTTTAACGAGCGAGCGATATTAAGTTTCATGCCACAGTCAATCGCAACGACGTTGTACAGTGGATCCGCTGTTCGTAAGTACCTGCGTTTCTTGCAGCTTACGCGAGAAACAGCGTCATGAGGAACGGGCGTGGATTCGATATACGCTAACGCGGCTTCTTTGGGGACGTCAATCGAAGTCAGCATCGCCCGCCGCGTTCCCAAATCCCGAATGCTACGCGTTAGTTTACGAGTGTCGATTCCGGAGAGACCGGGGATATTAGATTCTTCAAAGAGTTCGCCAAGCGATT
Source organism: uncultured Planctomycetaceae bacterium (assembly GCA_946408825.1). GTDB lineage: Bacteria > Planctomycetota > Planctomycetia > Pirellulales > Thermoguttaceae > RUG369. Next base: position 14,836 of record CAMJTU010000029.1, on the reverse strand, counting down.
TCACTGAACGAAAGTTAGAAGGAGAGTCGTTGTAGTCGGCGACAACCATGCCTCCGAGACTTAAGTTTGTAGATTCAAAATCGTCGTCGGAAATACCGTAGTTCCCAATAAGAGGATATGTCATGACGATAAACTGATCAGCGTAGGAGGGATCTGACGCGATTTCTTGATATCCGACAGGCGACGTGTTGAACACAACTTCGCATACGCGGTCTACAGATCCTCCGAAACCGTAGCCTTGATATTCGCTTCCGTCCTCTAACACTAATTTTCTGTCAAATTCCCTCATTACTAACCTCATTCCTATCAGACGCTTGATTTAAGCCCAATTAATCGAAACGAATGCGGCGCGGAAACTCCAGCCCTATCGAAGACTGGCGACGATCGTATTTTAGCTTTCACGTGTCGCAATAATACGTTCGGCTATGATTCTCCGAGTAACGCAGTTATCCATCGCCTGTTTTTCTATATATCGATGCGCTTCCGCTTCCGTCATCTTCAATTGCTCAACTAGCAAAAGTTTAGCGCGGTTTACGAGGCGGATTTCACGTATTTTTTCTTCAGCGACGACTGTTTTTTGTTCCATCCTCCGCAGACGTTCATTAATGCCGCATAGAACTCCGAGGGTTTGTTGAATCAGCGAAGAAGACGACGGTTTGGATAACGCCAACACGCCTCGCCGCACAGCCTTGTGGTTGACGTCAGCAAATAATTCAGAACGAACAAAAATGAGAGAACAGGCGCAACCTTCGGAACAGACGTCGCAGGCGAATTCTAGACCAAATTCATCAGGGAGCGGAGAATTGACAATTACTAAATCATAATTTCGCTCGAGAAATCGCCGTTTTGCGTCCGCAACGCTATTTAAACATATTACGGGCGAGTAAACGTCTGGATCAAGAACCTCAAGAAAACTACGGTTAAAATGTTCAGACGCCGAAACAAGAAGAAGTCCGTATTGCCGTTCTACCGCGGGATGATTACTACGAAGAGAAGATTTTGTGTCGCCGAATCTATTCGTCGAAATAGATTCGGAAACGGACCGATATGATTGCAAGCTTGATTGGTCGGGTTCCATTTCGTAACTTCCTCGCGTTACGTCGCCAATATGCGCCAATATGCTAGTTACCGCCGAGTTTTAAATAGCAATCCAGTAGCCCGGCAGGAATAATTTTCGCGATAAAAGCGCTGGTTCTAGCGGCAGAACAAGCTTCGCTTAAGTCTCTTGGGAGCATTTGAAGGTTTAATGCGCTAGCGTTCAATTCATTATGGAGATTGACGTCTAGAGGAGCCGCCGGAGATTCGCCTTTTCTAATACCGTCTAATCCCGCGTAAATCATTAATGCGTAAGCCAAATAGGGGTTGCACGTCGGGTCGGGAGATCGAAGTTCAAGACGGCGAAATTCTCCAACCGCCGCAGGAACTCTTAAAAGATTCGAACGATTTTCCTTTGACCATGAAATGTACTTTGGAGCTTTATTGACGCCAAATCTTCTGTAAGAAGCTTCTGTCGGATTGAAGAAAAGCGTCGATTCATAAGCGTGTTTGAGCAACCCCGCAAGAACATAATTCATAACGTCGTTCTGATCCGTTTTCTTGGCTGAAACATTAATGTGCATGCCGTTACCGGGATAACCTGCGAGAGGCAACGGTGAAAAGTCTGCGCATAGACCGTTCATCGCCGCTATCGTATTAACAACAAATCGAAAGGTTATCGCCGCGTCGGCAGCGGTCAGTGGATCTGAATACCGAAAGTCAACTTCATTTTGTCCCGGTCCTTCCTCGTGGTGCGAACTTTCAGGCGTAATTCCCATGCGTTCAAGGGTTAAACAAATTTCACGGCGAACGTTCTCCCCCTTATCTTCCGGAGATACGTCCATATATCCCGCAGAATCAAAGGGCTGTTTCGTCGGCGTGCCTCTTTCGTCCCTTTGAAAGAGATAGAATTCCATTTCGGAACCAAAGGCAAAGGAAACGCTCTCTTCGTTCGAGGCCGCGATTGCCTTCATCAAAATGGAGCGTGTATCCGCTTCGAAAGGAGAACCGTCGGGGTTCGTAATCGAGCAAAACATGCGAACCACCCGACCGCGCTCTGGACGCCATGGTAAAAAAGATATTGTCGAGGCGTCAGGATGTAAAAGGATATCTGATCTAACGTCGCCGCCAAAGCCGCTAATTGCAGACGCGTCTATTGAAACGCCGTAGTCAAAGGCTCGGGCTAATTCACTTGGCATAATGGAAATATTTTTCATTTTGCCAAAAATATCGACAAACGCTATTCGTATGAACTTAACGTCTTCTTCAACGACAAACTGTTCAACTTCGCTTTGTGTGTAATTCATCAGGACGGACCTATGCGCGTTAGTCTATGGGGGGGAGATGAAACAATTCAGATTTTTGAAAACGTCGTTTTTCAGTTGGCGACGTACAATTGCTTATAAGGATTAGCTCCATCGGGTGTGACGACAGTAAAGTTATCTGGAATAAATCGGTTTTTATCGAATCCAAAGAACTCGCAAAACCGCGTTACGTACGGTTCAATTTCTTTCCAGTCGGTCGTCGTCGCAACCTTTGTATGAACGTGGCTTGGAAAGATTATTGCACTTATGTCGCCATAGAGGAAAATTTTACCGCCATGCATCCCGGCGCAGGGAAAACTTCCGACCAGAGGTTTATCGTCTCTATTCGTTCCGAGGACAACTATACGTCCTCCCGCGAGATATTCGCCCAGAAAACTACCGACGCGCCCTCCTATGACGATAACGGGTTTCTTCTCCTTGTATTCTTTCATGTGAATTCCAACACGATAACCCGCGTTGCCCGCAACGTAAATCTCGCCTCCGCGCATGGCGTAGCCTGCGGCGTCTCCAACGTTTCCGTGAATCACAATCGTTCCTTCGTTCATTGTGTCCCCAACCGCGTCTTGCGCGTTTCCGTTCACAAAGATAGAGGCTCCATTTAGATAAGCGCCGAGGGCGTTGCCTGGGGTTCCTTCAATTTCTATTGACTTATCTTTCAATCCTGCGGCTATAAAACGTTGACCAAGACAATTGACAATCTTTCCTTCCGTGTTTGAAAGCCAAATATCTCTGTTGAGCTCGTTAAATTGCTTGTTTTTCGCATCAATAACCACTTCTTCACTCCTTAAGTTTCAGAATGATCTTGAAGTTGAAGGAACAATTGGCGTCAAACGAATATATCGATAAAAGTTATAAATCTAGTGAAATAAAGAATTAATCTTTATTCACCAGCATGAAGAACGCCTAGTATCTCAAGTTCCTTTTCGTTCAAGTTGACGCCGCGTAGCATGAGACGGTTACCTCGAAGGGCCTCGATCGAATTAATACCCATTCCGCCCATAAGTTCCATGATTTCACGCCGCCATGCGGTAAGAAGGTTGACAAGTCGTTTACAGCCGATATCGGGATTGAGACGCTTAACAAGTTCAGGTCTCTGCGTTGCGATTCCCCAGTTACACTTGCCAGAACTGCATGTGCGACAAAGACGACATCCCAACGCAAGTAACGCTGCGGTTCCAATATAACAAGCGTCGGCGCCGAGCGCGATTGCTTTGACTACGTCGGCTGAATTGCGAATACTGCCTCCAACGACAATAGAAACGTTATTACGAATTCCTTCGTCACGCAAGCGTTTATCAACGGCGGCAAGAGCGAGTTCGATTGGAATGCCGACGTTATCTCGAATCCTAGTAGGGGCGGCGCCTGTACCGCCGCGATAACCGTCAAGCGCGATAATATCGGCGCCGCTACGCGCGACGCCGCTCGCAATCGCCGCAATATTATGGACAGCCGCAACTTTAACGATTATTGGTTTCTGATATCGCGTCGCTTCTTTGAGGGAAAAGACCAATTGCCGTAAATCTTCTATCGAATAAACGTCGTGATGAGGAGCGGGTGAAATAGCGTCGGAGCCTTCGGGAATCATTCTCGTGCGCGAGACGTCGCCGACGATCTTAGCGCCAGGAAGATGTCCGCCAATTCCTGGTTTAGCGCCTTGCCCCATTTTAATTTCTATTGCCGCGCCAACGTTGAGATAATCTTCATGAACCCCAAATCTACCAGAAGCGACTTGAACGATCGTATTAGCGCCGTACTTGTAAAAATCTTCGTGAAGCCCTCCTTCTCCCGTGTTGTAAAAAACGCCGAGCTCGCGTGACGCTCGAGCAAGACTTTCGTGCGCGTTATAGCTGATTGAACCATAACTCATCGCCGAAAACATAACAGGGGTTTCAAGTTCAAGTTGAGGCGGGAGATCTGTGTTAAGCGTTCCGTCGGGATTTCGAACGGTTTCTGACGGTTTCTTTCCAAGAAACACTCTAGTTTCCATCGGTTCGCGAAGCGGATCGATGGACGGATTAGTGACCTGAGAAGCGTTGATTAGAAGACGATCCCAGTACACGGGATTTGAAGTCGGGTTCCCCATTGAAGAAAGAAGAACTCCGCCGCTAGACGCTTGCTTATATATTTCGGTAATCGCCTCGCCGCTCCAGTTCGCATTTCGTCGAAACGACGCGTCGTTTTCAACGATTTTCAAAGCATGAGTAGGACACGTGCAAACGCAGCGCTGACAGTTGACACACTTCGAATCGTCACATTGCATTGTTTGGGTCTTGGGATCGAAAAAATGTGCGTCGTTGGCGCACTGGCGTTCGCAAGCGCGACAGTTGGTGCAACGGTCAAAATTCCGGATAACCTCAAAGTGAGGAACAACATAATCAAGGGGATTCAAAACGCGCCCTCCTTAACTCGGAAAATGATCGGTTCGCCGCCAATAGGGGCGTAGACGTTTTCAGCGTCTGGTTCGATCGCTCGAATCGCGGCTTCTTCGCTTGCGACAAAATGGACGTCGTCCTTTTCAGCAACGACCATAGAACGTAATTTTGCCCGATCGTTGAGAGCCATAATCCCACCGGTAAAACCTAGAACAATAGAAAAAGGTCCTGTTAGCAGAAGACTGGGAAAAACTTTACGCAAATACGCAATCTGTTCAGCTTCTCGGGTGTTTGGTCGATCCAAAACAGACCAAAACGGCGCGGAAACAATCCATGCCATTTCTTGAAGCGACAACTGCCGCCGCCGTAACAGGTAATCGGCAATATAGGCGATAACTTCAGTATCTGTTTGAAGTGAACAGTGGTACCCAAACATCTCAATAAAACGACGATTCGCGTCATATGAAGATATTTCACCGTTATGAACCACAGAATAGTCTAGTAACGAAAAAGGATGAGCTCCCCCCCACCACCCGGGAGTGTTTGTTGGATAACGCCCATGTGCCGTCCACGCATAACCTTGATATTCTTCCAGACGATAGAATCGACCAACGTCTTCTGGAAAACCTACGGCTTTGAAAGTTCCCATGTTTTTTCCACTTGAAAAAACATAGACGCCGTCGAACTTTGTGTTGAGTTTTGTAACACATCGAGAAACGAATTCACGATCGTCAAGTTGAAGACGCGAAAGAACCGAGGACATCGGCGACACGAAATAACGCCAAATGATCGGAACGTCGGTAATTTCGGGTATTTTACGAATCGGAACGTCTTCAGATTTGACTATTTCAAAGCCTTCCTTAAGAAACTTTTCGCACTCCAACCTTGCGTCGTGGCTATCAAAGAAAACATGGAAGGCGTAGAAGTCCTTGTATTCTGGATAGATTCCATAAGCGGCGAAGCCGCCGCCAAGCCCATTGGAACGATCATGCATTGGAACCATGCACTTGACGATTTTCTCGCCAGTCATTAGATTGCCCTCAGTCGATATCATCGCGGCGATCGCGCAACCGGAAGGAATCCTAACTTCGCCCTCTTTGAGCATTTTTCTAGTCCCCTTTCCCTTTATGCAAAAAAAAACGTTCACCCGCAGGGTAAACACAGTCTACCCGCGGATGAACGCCTTTGCTCATCGGCCGCGATTTTACCACCATCCTATTGGGCGTCAACTCTGCCACGCCCAAAAAGGAGAAAATTCCCAGTGACGTTGAGAATTCAGTGATTTGCGCGGCTTAAACTACAACTTAAATCATACTCCACTTGCGCCGTAGTTCGAAAGGACTCGCGCCGAAGGATCGTTTACGTCGCACCCTTTCCACGTCTTGTTTGGCATCCAAAAATCAACGACCATCTCGCCCTGTCCCGGATAGTATTTTTCGAAGAGCTCACGATACAGCAACGATTCCTTCGTAAACGGCGTCGCGTGCTCATATTTGAGACACCTTTGCTCAAATTCGGCGTCAGTATAAAGACTATTGGCATATTCCTTAAGGCGATCCGCCATAGAATGTCCAACTGCGTCTGAAAAAGCGGCCTTTTCTCGATAAAGAAGGTCGTGGGGTAAATAATTTCCTTCAAACGCTCGGCGCAGTAAATATTTTCCCTTACCGTACTTGTTAAGTTTTTTCTCTGGATCAATCGACATTACATACCGAACAAAATCCAAGTCGCCGAAAGGAACGCGAGCTTCCAGAGAATTAACGGAAATGCATCGATCAGCCCGTAGAACGTCATACATGTGTAGTTCGCGCACACGCTTTTGAGATTCCTCCTGAAACGCTTGGGCGGATGGCGCAAAATCTGTGTACTTATATCCGAAAAGTTCGTCGGATACTTCGCCTGTTAGGATGACGCGAATATCCGTATTCTCGTGAATCCACTTACAGAGTAGATACATTCCCATGCTCGCCCTAATTGTTGTAATATCAAAAGTCCCTAAGAGACGGACAACCTCCTCAAGCGAAGCGACGACTTCTTCCTCCGTCATAAAGACTTCAATGTGGTCGCTTCCTATATAGTCCGCTACTTGTCGCGCATATTTGAGATCGATAGCGTCTTTGCGCATGCCTATCGCGAACGTTTTGATTGGATCAGACAGACTCTTTTGAGCAATGGAACACACAAGGGAAGAATCAAGACCTCCGGAAAGAAGAAAACCAATTTTGGAATCAGACACGAGTCGCTTCTTCACGCCTTGAATGAGTTTCTCGCGAATATTTTGACATACTTCGTCAATCCCGTCGAAACAAACGTTTTCAACCTTAACAATATCACGATAACAGATGAAGTTGCCGTTCTTATAGTAGTGACCGGGAGGAAAGGGACGAATATTTGAGCAAATTGACGTAAGATTTTTCGCTTCGCTTGCAAAGACAATAACGCCCTGATTGTCATAGCCGTAATAGAGCGGTCGAATTCCTATGGGATCTCTGGCTGCAACGTATTCGTTTGTCCGTCCATCGTATAGGATAAGGGCAAATTCGGCGTCAAGCATTCTAAACATATCGACGCCGTACTCGCGATACATCGGCAACAATATTTCGCAGTCAGATTCGCTTTTAAACTGATATTTAGCGGATAGTTCCGACTTAATCTTTTCAAAACCGTATATCTCTCCGTTGCAAACAATCCAACTATCGTCAAGCTGAAAAGGTTGCATACCGTCGTGGGTTAATCCCATGATCGCAAGACGGTGAAAACCAAGAAGTCCATTTCCTGTATTAACAATACTACTTTCGTCAGGACCTCGAGAAATCGTCTCTCTAAATCCTTTTTCGAAAACTGACAAACGAACCCTAGCGTCGCAATATCCCATTATCGAACACATGATACGTCCTCATTTTTAATCTCTTTAGACAACGTCGTTATTCCGAAATGGCACTAACATCTTGCAAAAACTGTATATAAAGCGTTAAAAACATTCATCGAGTTTCACTCAGATTGTGAGACTTCTTGAACTTTATAAGAGAGAATCTCGAAGTTCAAGAACTTAAACTCGACGTGAAGAACCGGAAGTAATCCAGTAGATTCATCGAATCTGGCGACTTCTATTCGCAGTCCTGGAGAGCGTCGTACCCCTCTTCGCCAGTACGAACCTTAACGACGTTTTCGACGTCGGAAACAAAAATCTTTCCGTCGCCAATATGCCCCGTATAAAGAACCGCTTTCGCCGTTTCAATCACTGATCTCACGGGAACCTTGCTCACAACCATATCGACTTGAACCTTTGGCAAAAGATTCGTCTCAACCTGAACGCCGCGGTAATATTCAGGGCGACCTCTCTGAACGCCGCAACCTAGAACGTGGGACACCGTCATGCCTGTTATTCCAAGCGCGGTCATTGCGTCCTTAAGAGCGTCAAATCGCGATTCCTTACATATAATCTCGATTTTAGTAAACTTAGGTTCCCCCTCCTTCGGAAAAGACGGAACTCTTACGACAGGGACAGCTTCCGCTTTAGGAACGTCTCCTGAAACAAATAACGCGCCGTTATCAAGAGCGTAGGACGCATACCTATTGACCGCTGGGGCAAAATCGGGATAAGCGGAGGGCAAACCATGTTCGGTCGTATCCAATCCGAGTAATTCATCTTCCTCTGAAACGCGCAGACCTATCGTCTTCTTAATGAACCAGAAGACCCCAGACGTCAAAAGAACAGTGTAGGCGGCGACGGATACAAAACCGATAAACTGCGTCTTCAAAACTTCTAAACGCCCCGTATAGAAAAGACCATTAAGAGACGCGGGGGCGTCTGGATTCGCCAACAATCCAACTGCTAGGACTCCCCAAACGCCGCAGGCCATATGCACGCCAACGGCGCCGACAGGATCGTCAACGTGGCATTTAACGTCCAATATTTCAACGACTAATACGACAAGAATTCCTGAAACGGCCCCTATTGCCATAGCGCCGCCGCAATCAACGGCGTCGCAACCTGCCGTTATTCCAACCAGTCCCGCCAACGAAGCGTTAAGACACATCGAAACGTCGGGTTTACCGTTCTTTATCCATGTATAAACCATTGTCATACACGTGGCGACCGCTGGTGAAACTGTCGTGGTAAGAAATATCGACGAAAGTTCCGATGGAGTCGTTGCAGCTGCGCCGTTAAAACCGTACCAACCAAGCCACAGAATGAAGACCCCGAGCGCTCCAAGAGTTATGGAGTGACCCGGAATCGCGTTTACCTTCGTCACTTTCCCCGAAGCGTCACGACGGTATTTTCCGATTCGAGCGCCTAAGAAAATTGCGCCCATGAGCGCCGCAATTCCTCCAACCATATGGATGGCGCACGACCCGGCATAATCGTGAAACCCAATTTTTGCAAGCCAACCGCCTCCCCATATCCAATGTGCTTCGATCGGATAGATAAAAAGGGAAAGGGCCGCTGAACACAGGCAGTAAGCGGCAAATTTCATGCGTTCAGCCATGCCGCCCGATACAATCGTCGCCGTTGTCGCGCAGAAGACCAAGTTAAAAACAAACGTCGAAGCGCCTGTAAAACCTTCTTCCTGACCGGCTATAAACTCCTTATAACGAAGAAAAAGGTTGAAATTGGGGATTCCAATCATTCCACACAGAGTGTCCTCTCCCATCATGAGAGAATAACCTAGGAGACAAAATGCGACCGTGCCAATACAGAAGTCTACAAGGTTCTTCATGATGATATTGCCGGCATTTTTAGAACGCGTAAAACCGGACTCTACCATCGCAAAACCCGCTTGCATCCAAAACACAAGTACGGCGCCCGTCAAAAACCAAAATTCAACAGACATCAATATCCTCCATCAATATCCTCAGCGAACGCTAAAGAGCAGCTTCTCATACGTCGGGAAGGGCCAATATTTTTCCGCAGTAAACGATTCTGCTTCGTCGCATACGCACCGCAATTCCGCCATCGCCGGCAGAACCTCGTCGCGGATAACAACAGAGGCTGCCGTCACGTCGTCAGTAGTCTTGTATTTAACCAAAACAGATTCAAGCGTCGAAGTCGCGGCGTCGATTTCGTCGACAAGACGGCATAACTTCCCAAGACGTCCTCGCTCATACTGACACGCTGATTCCGAAAGAATCGCCGTCTTAGCCTGGCACGTTTCGGCAAGCTCTTTAACGTTGGCTTCAATTGCCGGCAAGATATCGCGACGCGACATGTCGACCATGGTCAAACCTTCGATATTGACCGTCTTGCAGTAGTTTTCAAGTGTAATTTCATAGCGAGACTTGAGTTCTGCGACGGAATAAACACCTTGACGCGTCAGCATATCGACGTTCTTCTTGCTCAACAAGCATGGAAGGGCGTCGGCCGTCGTACGCAAATTCATAAGTCCCCGATTTTCTGTCGCTTCCTTAATCCACGCGTCGTCATATCCATTGCCGTTAAATATAATGCGACGGTGATCGCGAAACGTCTTTTGAATCATATCGTGAAGAGCCGTCTCAAAATTTTCGGCGTTTTCGAGACGGTCAGCGTAGATTTCAAGAGATTCCGCCACTGCCGCGTTAAGCATGATATTCGCGCACGCAATGCTGTTCGACGAACCAAGCATACGGAACTCAAATTTATTGCCCGTAAAGGCAAAGGGAGACGTACGGTTTCGATCCGTGGCGTCGCGATTGAACCTCGGTAGAACGCTGGCCCCAAGTTTCATAACGGTTTTTTCGGCGCCCACGTATGGAACGTCGTTGACAATCGCGTCCATAATTGCAGTTAATTCGTCGCCGAGGAAAATCGAAACGACGGCCGGAGGAGCTTCGTTAGCGCCGAGACGATGATCGTTCCCCGCCGTAGCGACGGAAAGACGTAAAAGATCTTGGTAATCGTCAACCGCTTTAATTACGGCACAGAGGAAAAGGAGAAACTGCGCGTTCTCATACGGCGTGTCGCCCGGCGTAAGGAGATTGACGCCGGTATCAGTCGCCATCGACCAGTTGTTGTGCTTTCCTGAACCGTTGACTGCGGCAAACGGTTTTTCATGCAAGACGCAGACAAGGCCATGACGCGCCGCGACCTTCTGCATTATTTCCATCGTTAATTGGTTATGATCAGTCGCAATATTTGTCGTCGCGTAGATGGGCGCAATTTCATGTTGCGAGGGCGCGACTTCGTTATGTTGGGTTTTCGCAAGGATTCCTAGTTTCCAAAGTTCGTCGTTAAGTTCAGACATATACGCGGAAACACGAGGTTTGATCGAACCAAAATAATGATCGGAAAGTTCCTGTCCCTTTGGCGGTCTCGCTCCAAAAAGCGTGCGTCCGGTCAGAACAAGATCTTTACGCTGATTGAAAACTTTCTCGTCGATGAGGAAATATTCTTGTTCAGGCCCTACAGAAGTGCGAACATACTTGACGTCTTTAACTCCAAAAAGTTTCAAGATGCGCAAAGCCTGCTTATTGAGCGATTCCATTGAACGAAGAAGAGGCGTCTTTTTATCGAGCGCTTCCCCTCCATACGAACAGAAAGCCGTGGGGATGCAAAGAGTTTTTTCTTTAATAAAAGCGTAGGACGTTGGATCCCACGCGGTATAGCCACGCGCTTCAAACGTCGCGCGAAGCCCCCCGGAGGGAAAGGACGACGCGTCGGGTTCGCCCATGATAAGTTCCTTACCAGAGAATTCCATAATGACGCGACCGTCTGGAGAGGGGGTGATAAAACTATCGTGCTTCTCGGCGGTAACTCCCGTCAAAGGTTGGAACCAGTGAGTGAAGTGAGTGGCGCCGCGAGCAATCGCCCATTCCTTCATTGCGTCAGCGACCACGTTTGCGACGTCCGTTTGCAACGCCTCGCCTTCGTCAATCGTTTTCTTAAGGGAACGATAAACAGCGTCAGAAAGAGTTGCTTTCATCACGCGATCGTCAAAAACCATGCTTCCAAAATATTCCGGCACGCTGTTCATCTTCGATTCCTCCAACAAATGGCAAATCATAAAAAAACGAGGCAATGGAATCAGGTTTAAAAACCAAGACTCCATTGCCTCGTTTTAATACTTATCGGTATCTTCAAAAAACTGGGGCAAAAAAAATCCTAGGAACCTCAAAGATTCCTAGGACGCCTTTGCCCAAGCGTCACTAAGTCTATACGAGGTTAAAAAGACGTCAAGCGGAGAAAAGTAATTTTTTGAAAACTTATTTTCCGAGTCTGATTATTCCTTTTACTCGAGCCAGAAAGCTTCCTCGAGGGACTCTGGGACGTCGTTTTCACCGAGGTAAATAAGGGGACGCATATAATTTTCCCAGCGTGCGCGAACCTCGCTCGCTTCTAGCGTCTTAAGCAACTTGTCAGGATCGTCAACCTCGTAGTACGCGAAAATATCCGTTCCAGAGAGCCAAATCGAATAGTTTCGATATCCTGCTTTTTTAAGAAGTTCCTTCATTTCAGGCCAAATTTCACGATGACGGCGGAGATACTCTTCACGTTGTGAAGCGTCTTTTAAAATCCATCGTTGAGCTACTCGCATTTCGAACTCCTTGTTGTAACGTTGTGAATCTCGACGATTATAGAAACGTCGATACGGTAAAAAAGCGTCGGCTATTGTTCCACGTAGGCGGGGCACTCTAATCGCGTTCTCGACGCATTTGATAGTCCCCCCAAAGAGGAACGTTTAAGTCAATCCAACATTTAATTGCTTGTTCCTCCTCTGGTTTCAGTGAAACATTATGATGGTTATTGTCTTTAAGGATTTCCCAAACCCTGCTTTGGGAAACGCCAAAGGAATAAGGGGCGGCTTTAGTGGTTTTGCCCGCGCCCCATGTATAATCAAAATAGTGAATGTCTCCGCTTTGAACAAGAGAACGATAGGACGCGGGAATCTTGTTTTCGTCGCGAATTCTAGTGAGGTCGAGCTGTTTTACGTTATTTTTCACCGTCTCCGCGTTATGACAATCAACGCACCGACGGTCAAAAATGGGCTGAACGACTCTTTCATACCAAAACGGACCGGAGCCCCAAGGCGGCTCTCGCAATGTTTGCGGATCGTGAGTGGATGCAAGAGTCAACCCTCCGTCAGGAACGCTCAAACGATTCTCGTGACATCCTATGCAAGAACGACTTTCACCAGGACGCAGTTGAACGACGGACCTCATTCTTTGAATCTCGTTGAAATTTTCGTCTAATAGTTCAAAGTAAAGCACCTTCTCGGCCGGAGCCAGAAAGTCGACGGAACCATCCTCTTCGATTTCTACCGTTCCAAGGACTCCTTTCGCCACGTATGATGGCCAGCCAAACGGCCCCTGGAGAACGTCGACCGGTGAAGCATAGTATTCCATAAACGGTTCATGATCAGACTGATACGAACCGTCGTCAAGTTGTTTTAACGGGGTGGGCATTTCCTGGCAAACCCTTAAATACCTAGCGACGCCGCGTTCCACTTGTCCTTCGAGACCGCGATAAACGTTGGTCACGGAAAAACGTCCCAATCCTTGCATCGCTAAATCCGGGTTGACAGAACTCTTTATAACTGGCGGCGTATCCCTCGCTTCAAACAATTGGGGGCATATCGTGTCAATAGAGTCGTCAATAGTTAAGAGTTCTCGGTTGCCAAAGCGGTCGATTAGATAGAGTCCGAATCGATCTAACGCGGCATGAGCGACGAGTAGAATATCGCGAGTTATCGGAATGGGTTCGCGAAATGTTTCCGTCCGCGCCCAAAAACCTGGCCAAGGAACTTCAGGTGTGATTGAACGAATCGCAGACGGATCGTGCGGTCCTAAAGACGTGTCAATCAACGCTATCGGGCCGTTGAGATCCCCAAAGTGGGAAATCAATACGCAAGAAACTTCGGTAGAGTCTGGAACTTGACGACCGTTGGCATAGCCCTGAGGGAGATTGATTGTATTGCCAAAAACCAGTTCTGGCGAAGAGCCGTCAGGGCGAATTGACCACAGCGTATGCCCGTAATCGGCGCCCTTGTCCACATATTCGGAACGTGTCCAAAGAATCGAACCGGTATCGGCGACAGAAGGCGCAAATTCCGAAAGATTAGCGTAGGAAAGGGGCGAGAGGTCGTTCCCGTCCTTGTTCATTCGCCATAGGACAAACGCCTGCGGTCGCCAACAGATAAATTTTTTCTTACAACGAGTTGAAATAAAAGCTAATCCACCGTCAGGTAATTCAATTGGCCAAAAATCATGAAATGGACCGGGGGGACTGACAAGTCTCTTCTTGCCCGTTGCAATCTCATATTCATAGATTTTGAAGTAGTCGTTTGGGGTTTCGCGAAAAGAATAGAAGACTTTTTTTGAATCAAAACTCAACGATGGATTTCGGATAACGCCATTTCCAGCTTCGATAAGATTTAAAGTTTTTGCAAATTCTGGGGCGAGCCTTCCATTCAGCCATGGAATATCGATTAAAACGACGGATCCGCCTGGATTCCATGACGAATCAAAAAGATCGCTGTAATTGTGCGACGGCCAGAAAGGATTGCGTTTATTTGCAAGTATGTGTTCTACGGGTTCAAGCTCTGAATTTGACAGAAAAAGCTCACGCTTCAAAAGCCGAATTTTCAAAAAAAGTTCACGTTTTCCGATGGGAGACGCTGCGACTGATCGCGAATTCTTCCATTCCTTCCAAAGTTTGACCGCGCGAGCCTTAAATGAATCATGATCTATCTCAGAAGGAGAAATTCCGTCAAAATACCGACACAGTTCCACATACTCTCCAAGGGGGTCTCTGTAATCATATTGACTCGTATCGATATAACGAGGATTGACCGTTCCGGGAATAATAAATCTCTTTTCAAAATCCCGCTTGTCAAGTTGATTATCCGCAGAGCTTTCGGCTCTTTCTAAAGCGTTTCCGAGTTGACAGAGAGGGCGATAACAGGGGTCATACTGGAATGCGACCAAGCAATATTTCTCGTCGCTTCCCTTCTCTGCGGCGTTCCATACGAGTTCGGGACCAGCTTGACCGTATTTCCCCTGAAGGATAAGTTCCTTCTTCTCATGCGGCTTAAGGGTAATGATTTCCTGAGAGGTCGATAGTTCGATGGCGTCGTCCGAATAAGAACAAAGTCGTAGTGAAAAATTCGCATTTTCGTCGACAAAAGG
>CAMJTU010000028.1 GCA_946408825.1 uncultured Planctomycetaceae bacterium | reverse complement strand
AAGTCGATCCCTAAACGCTTGAGGATTCGCTGAAACTTTGTGAAGATAACAGTACTACAATAGCAAGTGACGCCGGGAACTTTCCAAAACTCGGGGAAAATATAATCCTGTTCGCGGGCGGTTTCGTCGTTCTCTTGTCGGTATTCCTTCAAGCGTCGCAAGGCTTCGGCGGTCTGATTATCCAGAATCATTTCCCGCGTCTTTTTTGCGCCTAGCTTGGAGCGTTTAACATCAACGATCATGAGCCGTCGTCCCTCAAAATCGACAAAGCCCCATTTTAAACGCGGCGCTTCGCTCCATACGCGTAAACCTTGACGATAGCCTAAGAGAAAGAACGCCGTCCAAAGTTCCGGCGCGTCGGAACGTTCGAGCGCGTCGATAACCTGCGTCGCTTGTTCCTCTGAAAGATAGTCCTTCGGCTTCTCTCTCGTATCCACAACCCGATCTATCCCGTCGAAAGGATTAGAGGTCATTTCGTCCAAGTGTCTAACGCCCCACTTGAAGACTTGTTTTATGTAAGTTAAATAATTGTTTATCGTAATTGGCGTCCAATCGTTATCAGCGCTCTTTGCCCTGAACCACTGCCAAAAGTTGCGAGCTAGTTTCTTGTCAATTGACGCGACGGGGATAGACTGGCCTTGTTCCTCAAGATACTCTGTAAAGTACAACGCGCCGCGTTTAATGAGGCGTAGCGTTTGTTTTTTCGTCCCGCGCTCCGCAAGTTCTTTGAGAACCATTTCTAGAAGACCGTCGAAAGACAAAACCTTGACAGGCGCAACAATCCCGAATTTGATAAGCCATTCAGTAAAGTAGGGATCGTTAAGCGCTTGGATTTCTTCGAGCGTTTCCGACGTTGCCGCCTTACCTTTCGCCAAAGCCTTTTCAACGTCTTCGATTATTTCGCGGCGCTTTGCAACGTCGCTTTCGTTATAGCGTGACGCTGGGCAATGGAACGCGATTTCATTGCCCGTGATTTTGGAAGTGCGGATACCCCAGCCGTCTAATACTTTGCCGCCTTTGGTTTTTCGGTATCGTTTCGTAATACTTGCCATTTTGTTTCTTCCTTCGTGTAGTGCGGGACGTTCGAGCGTGAACGCCCCGCGTGTGTGTTGTGGTTTTGGAGTCGTCCTAGCGTTTAAACTCAATCAGGACGGCAAACTTAAACGCGCTGGGCTTGCATTGCGCCAAAGCTCGATAGCCCTGATACGCGTCGATCTCATAGTCCGCGTTCGCTCCAACGACGATAGGCTCCGTGCGACAGTCTTCGTTTGCCGATTCCAGCGCGGCGAGAAGGTCACGCCGGAGGTCGTTAATCGTCGTGGAATCGAGATCGAAGTCGTAGAGTTTAGCGAGCGCCTTTTCGTCGAGTTGCGCCGCGTGGTCGAAGATCGATTGGATTTGTTGGTCAAGATCGTGCATTTGTTCCTCCTAGTAAATGAGTTTTAAACCGGCCCAGCGCCATCGTTTAGCGCGTTGAACTGTCTTTAATATATCGTCGTTTCTTTATTTTTCAATAATATTTTTTATAATACGTTGATTTTTTTGAAGATACAACAGAAACAATAAATCTATCACGTCTGTGATAATTGAGGATAGTTGAGAATCCAAAAAACAGGTTGTCTCTTTAAAATTCAGGTTCGCTTGAAAAAACCTGCTTTTTGGGAAGTCGTTCTATATCAATGAGTTACGACGCAAGTGCAAGCCAAAAAGCATAAAATACACAAAAAGCAGATTTTCCCTAAGAGGATAACGGTAATTCCCCAGCAGAAGGAAAACTCCTTAAGGGGATTTTTTAAACTATTATATATATATATAATAACTCTCTCTTTTCTCTTTGCCGGGTGGTATCCGTATTTCTCTTAGGCGAATCTGTATTTTATGTATTTTGTGTTTTTTAGGTTGTAAGTTATTTAGTTGCAAGTGTTTCCCAAAATACAGGTTTTTTCCCGACGCCTGTATTTTGACTTCAAAACCTGTATTTTGGGTTTGCTAGAATCAGAACGGGACTTCTTCTTCTGCGTCGGCGTCTTCTGAAACGTCGCTTTCTTCGACGTCTTCAAAGTCGAGAATACGGATCAGGCGGTCGTATTGCTCGGACGTGAGGTCGTCCGGGATAAAGACGCGGCGCCCTTGGTCGTTCCTTCCTTTCGTGCGCGGGTCAATAACCAGTAGCCCGAGTTTTGATAGTTGATCGTCAACGGTTTCGCGATTTTTTGCGTTATAGAACGTTGTTCCGCCTTTATCGGGTCTGCCTAGTTCCGTTATCGTCCGAGCGCGTCCGAGTTCGTCACCCTGCGTAATGTCGCAAGGTTCGCCGTTTCGTCCAATCTCGTACACGTTGCGGATTTTGGTCGCAAGAGGGACGTTTACTGTCGTTTCGACGACTTTTCTCTTGCCCGTCTCAACGTTCAGATAGTTTGCAGTCCTAGCGGTTGATTTGAAGTCATATTCGACGATTCGAGCCGCTGCGTCAAACGCGCTTGCTGGGATACCTGATAGAGAGTCCAAGCTCCAACCGCTTGCGACGTGATTGAGGACGTGCAGAAGAAACGCGTCCGCGTGGATTCGAGACTGTATTTTTCCCAGCCAAGCAAATAGATACTCTTCTCCGGCGTTTCGATACTTCTTTCGTTCGTTGTCGATCTCACAAAACCAGTCGTTATATCGATCTTCATACGCCGGCATAGTATGAGTCGTTTGACCTTCCCAGCGCCAACCCTTGTTAAATAACTCGCCTATCGTTGCAAGCTCTTTGTCAAGGCGTTGATTAGGATTCGTCCGTACCCCGTCCCAATCAAACTTAAAAAGCCGCATACGCTGAAACGCGCCTTTATTTTGCAAAGTGCCGTTTCCCCACGCAAGCAGAGACGACGCTTGCGTTAGAATACAGATAGAGGCGCCGACGTCACGATGAATA
Organism: uncultured Planctomycetaceae bacterium; assembly: GCA_946408825.1. Taxonomy (GTDB): domain Bacteria; phylum Planctomycetota; class Planctomycetia; order Pirellulales; family Thermoguttaceae; genus RUG369. The sequence goes on along the minus strand of CAMJTU010000028.1, from coordinate 49,132 downwards.
ATACGTTTGCGGTCGCCTAGGACGCGTGTTGCGCTAGGTTTACAGTCCATTAGCTTAATCAAGCTACTCAAATTTGCAGACGCGATTGAGTCAAGCGTTGCCGTCCCCGCCGATCCTGTGAGTTTAGCTTCGTCGTCAAAGTGTAGGAGCATGCCGTTTCTAGGACGTTTGCAAAGTCGCTGAACTTCTTTGTTAATCGTCCCAGTTTGATACAGCGCCGGGATGCTTGCAAACTCCGAAGTGCTAAATAACGGCTGCACAGACTCGATAATTGCTAAGCGTTTTTGCAGTCGGCGCAAGGCTTTTCTATCGTCTCTTTCTATAGCCTCTTTTAGTCTCTTTTCCCAAAGAGGCTTTTTAGATATGAGTCGTTCATAATCGCGTTCGAGTTGCCGTTCAAAAGGTTCGAGCAGGTCAACGAGTTCGTCGAGAAGGAAACTCTTCCCTTCCGAAGACGGGCCGACAACAGCTCCACTGATTTGACAGTTTGTTTTACGTCCAGCGTTGTCGATAGGCGCTTTATACGGTCCGATTGTTCCGCTTAGAATCCAGCGCAAGTAAAAATAGCCGATCCCTAGCGGCGTTCGCGTCGCTCCGCATAACGTTTCGAGCGTTGCCGCGTATTTCTCTGGGAGGACGTCTAGCGGAAAGGTCGCGTTGTCGTCGCGACGACTGAAACTTAACGCTTCACGCTCTGATTGTGCGCGTTCAAGCCGAAGGGCGTGTTCCTTGCGTATCGTGAGCGCGTTTATAAGACGTTTACGGTACTCGTCGGCTAAGTAGTCATACGGTTGCGCAAGTTCAAACAGCGGCGATATAGGCGCTTCTTCGAGCCAGTCTGCTACGTCATACGCTTTTGGCGCCGGGTCGCCGTTCGGTTGCGTCGCAAGTTCGATTATCTCGATAGCGCGATAACCGGCCGCATGAAACGCGTTCGCCGTCTCGTTTGCCGCCTTTCGTCCGCAAGCGTCGTTATCTGCGAAGATCGTAACACGAGCGTTAGGATTCTTCCGTTTCAGGTGTGCCGCCCATATCGGCCAAAGTTTTGCGTTGCCCGATCCGCCCATAGTCATAACGGCGCCGTCGTAGGAAGTCGATCTAACGTCGTTTTTCAACGCCTCTGCGCATTTCTCTCCCTCGGTTATATAGAAACGCGTCGCGTGATAAACTTCGTCATAGAGGCGTTCTAGCGCGTCCTTCGACGGTTCTTCCGTCGTCGTCGCCGCTCCTGCGATATACGGCGCGTAAACGGACGCCCCTTTCGCGTCTTTCTCGAGCTTGATCCACTTCGTTTCTTTGTTTTTAGGTTTTGGATCGTCGAAGTCGTCGCGTCGAAACGTACTTATAAAACCCGTCTTTGGGTTGAAACGGTGGTAAAACGTCGTCTTTATAGGGAGCCGGGAAACGTTGTTATCTTCGTATTCGACGCCTTCGGCGGTCAGCGTCAAAGTCTCGTCTGCGTCGTGTTCCCGCGTCGTTTTCGTCGTTTTCGTCGTCGTCAATCGTTTGCCTCCCTGCTTCTGTCGTCGCGGTTCGCTAATATAGCCGCGATCTATCAACCACTTCTCAAGTTCCCGTTTCGCTTCGTTTCTTCCGTCCTTACCGTTCAATCCCTTCGCCCATTGGACGGCGCCTATAATGTCGCCGCTTCCAGCGTCGCCGTCGGGGCAACAGTGACGGCAACGGACTGCGCCTTCCGCAAGATCGACAATGCAAAACCGCGTCGAGGTCGGCTTGTCAGAGCATTTGGGGCAAGGGAACTCATGCGTCGTTTTGTTTCTGCCTTCGGCGTTTGCGATAATCTCTTGGGGGATACCGCAAAGGTCGCGAAGGATTTCGGATTGGAGGTGGTGACTGCGGATAAAATCTTTTAGTTCGTCGTAACTCAACATATCGACACCCTCCTTCCGCGCCCTGCGAGCCACGCGTTTAAATCATAGATATTAAAGCGGTAAACGATACGCCTATTAGCGAGTCGGACGCGAACGGCCGGGATACGGCGCGCTGCGGTCAGACGTTCCAAATCCTTTGCGCCGATCCCGAGATACTGTGCCGCTTCCCAAAGATTGAGTTTTTCCTTCTTGACACTTGAGTTAAATTTAGCCATAATAGATAAGCCTCCTACGGCGTTTCAGACCGTATTGACAAGGAGTTAGCCGTTCATCCGTTTCTGTTTGGCGACAAGGCGGATGGGCGGTTTTTTGTTTCAGAATCCAGCCCGGCGCCAGACTCTTTTCTTCTTCTGTGTTTGCGTTTAAACATTGATATTTCCATAATTTACGCCTTTACAACGTCTAAAAGTTTGTTAGAATAAACAAGGTCAGTCAAAACAGAGTATGTTTTCTTCTTGGAGCGGAGTCGTTATCGTCGGCGGCTCCGCTTTTCTATTTCTGCGCCCCCTTGTTTCTACCGTCACGCGAGCTTTTCTTCTTCGCGGTCGTTCCTGCGAGCCATGCTCCAAGTCTTAAACGCTATCGCCGCCTTGTCGAAGCGACGAAAAGCTTGCAAAACGACGTCGAGAGCTTCCACGTCGGCGGGGGCGAGTTCGTCGAATAGAGAAGGCTTGTAGTTCCTTTGATAATCCAAAAGCCGAAGAGCCATAAGGAAGGCCTCTCCGCCGTCAAGGTGTTCCTTAACGGCGTAGAGGACGTTTTCCAATTCGTTCTCCTGCGACGCAAGCGGGAACGTCGTCGGCGCTTTGAAACTCTTTAAAATGCGGTTCAAGAGCTTGTCAAAGTCCTGTAGCGACGCGACGAAAACAAGCCGCGTTGCGTTCAGATCGTCGATAAGTTCATTTAGTTCAGACATACAAATTTCCTTTGCTAGTAGGTGGTTATTGAGAAAGGGGCGCCGCCGTCGTTTAGGAGAGAGCCCTAGTCACGCGGTAAAACAGCGACGCCCCGTGAGTTTAGTTAGCGCTCCGTCTTGACTTCTACGAGCGCCTCGATAGCGTCATTGAACGCGTTTACACAGGTGCGATACTGCTCTAAAACGTCGGCGATTAGATCGTCTATCTCGCGCCGCGTGGGGGGCTGCTGTTGCGTCGCGTATTTTTTCACGACGTGCCTAAACTTTTTGAAAGCCGCATAATTGGTCCCCATGAGGTTATAAATAGATCGATTTGTCATAGCGTGTTTCCTTTCGTCAGTCGTTCGCCGAAGTCGTCGCGGTCGTTTCCGTCGTCGCGTCGTCCGTTTTGGGCGCATCCAGAGCGGCGAGAACTTCGTCCAAATAGTAGAACGGATAGGAGTTAGCGAGCCTGTGACAGGGTATTAAACCGAGCTTAACATAACGGTCGATTTTGCTACGGGTCCAGCCGATAAGGGCGGCGAGTTCCGACACGTTCAGCGGTCGATGCGAGTTGTCGAGCGTAGGACGTTCCGGCGGCGCCTGCGCCTTCAAGGCGAAAGCGAACTTGGAAGATTTTTTCTGGATCATATCTCTGTTTCCTTGTCGTGACGTCGTTTTTCAAAATTGGTTTGAATCGGGGAAAACAGAGTTCCCCTTAAATTTCGCCCTCTCTAGACGACAAAAACGGGAAACGTGTTGAACAAAAAAATCTTGGATTTCTCCATTTTTTTTAAAAATTTTTTTAGAGCTTAAAAGAGTTAAATCGATAAAAAATTATCGATACGCGCGCGATAAAATAAGTGTATCTGTAAAACCAAAGACCACAAAGAGATAGAGAGAGACTTCGGCTTCTATGGCACCAGAAATCGATACATGAACCTAGAAAATTGCACAGCGCAAGAAAGATAGATAAAATAGATAATCTATAGGATTTTAGTAAGTTTGTTTCTAATCGCGTCGAGACGTTTTGCGACGCACGATTTTGACACGCCTAGCTTGCGCGAAATTTGCGCCTGAGTCAAGCCGCCCCGCATAAGGTTAAAGACCATCGCCTCTTTCTTTGTCAGTCGCGTCTCGAGAACGTCGAACGCGTCGGCGAGGTCAACGGCCTCCGTCGCGGGATCGTCGATCCCGTCCCAGCCTTCAAAGGTTTTAACAAATCGCGGCTTCGGACTACGCCAGCGGTATTTCAAACGCTTCCTCAAGAGGTCGATAAGTCCATAAATGACGCGCTGAGAGATAATAAAAGGCGTCATTTTCGAGGCGTCGTCGCAAGTCCGAGCAAACTGAAACGCTATAACATAGCCCTCTTGTAAAACGTCGTTTTCCGAGCCTAGAACGTCGGAAAAATAAAAGTGCTTGAGGAAGTAGCGCGCGCCGATATTTGCGGCCGTGATAATCTTGGAGTCGGTGAAAGTACGAGACATAAGCATTACAGCAGACAACAATAATATATAACCCCGCTAGATATGATATACGATAGCCGCTAGGCGCCAAGGTTGAGAGAAGCCTCTATACAGCGATTTCTGCGACGTTAGAACGTAGTCGAAAGATTGACCGCTCAGAAAGAGAGAAGCGATTCTGACGCAATACAGAGAGATTAAGTGCGTAAATATAAAAAAAGCCGCTTTGCTTTAGTTGCGGCTTTGATCTTGGATCGCGATTGAGGCAAGTTTGTTATCCAGAAGCGGGGTTTTAGAGTGAAAGTTGGGCGTTTCGAGCGTCCATTAAATGAAGGTCGAAAAAGGGTCAAACGGATGACAAAACGGATGACAATTTTTTGAGATGCGGGAAAATACGAGGTCAAACGACAGTTGCAGAATGCTTTTATAACAATTCTCGGGGCTTGATTCCTTGAAAAAAGCGTTTTTTCGTCCCTTCACCGTCTGAACATTTGAAATCTGAGACAATTCCGTATAAAATCTAAAGGGTGTTAGATTCGTTCATCGGACGTGGCACATTTCGTCCGATTCCGAGATTATGGAGACTCTTCATCGATGCTCAGTCCACGTAAGGGAACCGAAACGCTGAGGCGCGGGAACGTAAACGGTTGCGCATATTCATTAATTGACAAAAACGGAGTCGATTACTTCAATGGAGTCGCCGTTCCGACGGTTAAAGGAAACGCGCGAGTTCAGATTTTTTCTGCCATAGAAAATCTCAGGGCTGCGCTTGAAGAGCTTGATTTTGACGTCGTTGTCAAGCTTGACGTTTTTCTCCGTGAGACTGGCGATAAGGAACTCGTGCGAGCCGTCATGAACAGCGTTTGGGGCGAGGAATTTATTCCAGCGACGACTTTCGTGGCGCAAACTCCCTGCGACGACTCCTACGACGTCGTACTCCTTGCCGTCGCCGTAAATTCTTCTAACTCGTCCGATAATTCCCTGCCGATCAGCGTATATGAATGCGGCGAACACGCGTCCGTCGTCGAATACGACCGTGTATCCATTGGTTTTTTTGGCGGTTTTACCCCTAGCGAATCCCCTATCGGCGCCTATGACCGCTCGTTCGACGCGTTTTCGCGGATGCGCGCCGAAGTCGAAGGAAACGGCTTTCTCTTCCCACAAGTTTTCAGGACGTGGCTATATCAGGGACACATCGTTCTTGAAGAGGGCGATACTCAACGATACAAAGAACTCAATCGCGCCCGTTCCGATTTCTTCTATGGAACGCGTTTTCTTGAGGAACGTTTGCCTAAAGGCGTCGAATTCGGTTCCGTTTATCCTGCGAGCACAGGAATAGGCGCGGACGACGTCGACGTGGCGATGGCATGCGTCGCTCTTAAAACCGAACGTAACGACGTCGTTTTTGCTCCTCTCGAGAATCCAAATCAAACCCCTGCGTTTGACTATTCAGATTTTTATAGTCCAAAGAGCCCCAAATTCTCGCGCGCCATGGTCCTGAGTTTTAACGACCGCGCTTCTGTCTTCGTCTCAGGGACGGCGAGTATTGTCGACCAGAAGACTGTCTACGTGGGCGACGTTGTCGGTCAAACAAATCAAACGCTCGCGAATATCGAAGCTCTTATTGCCGGGACCAATCTTTCTCGGTATGGAGTTCAGGGTTTTGACGCAACGCTGTCGGACATGACCGTCGCACGCGTCTATATCAAAAACCGCGAGGATTACGCTACGGTTCGTTCAATTTGTGAAAAACGACTTGAAAACGTTCCTGTCGTCTACGCATACGCCGACGTCTGCCGCGACGATCTCCTTGTAGAGATTGAAGGCGTTGTTTCCTGCCGTCCGGTCGGTTAACATGTCCTTCCTGGCTTTTCATATTTCCGCGCGTCGACAGATATTTTTGTCGACGCCTTCTTTTTATACCGCAAACCTCTTGGAATATACGACTTGCTACAATGAAGTTTTCAAGCGATAAAATAGAGTCCTTCTACAAAAGGGTTTCTTCCTTTATTCCTTCAGATCGGCTTTTCGTCGACGAGTTGAGAACCCTTGCATGGGGCGCAGACGCAGGTTTCTATCGTCAGATTCCGCAAATCGTCGTCTTTCCACTAGACGAGCAAGAGGTCTCGAACATTCTTAAAACGGCAGATGAACTCAAAGTTCCTGTCACGTTTCGAGCGAGCGGCACGAGTCTTTCTGGACAAGCGTCGACTAATTCGGTTCTCATAGTCGCTAGTTTGAACTGGGATAGTTACGAGGTTTTAGAGAACGGTAAGAAAATCAAACTTCAACCCGGCGTTCGTGGCGGTCGTGTCAATGAAATTCTTGCCAAATATGGTTACAAATTTCCACCTGATCCAGCGTCAATCAACGCCGCGCGCATCGGCGGTATCGTTTCCAACAACGCGTCTGGAATGAATTGCGGAACGCACGCAAACAGCGAGCGCGTCATGACGTCGGCGCGCGTCGTTTTCGCCGACGGAACAATTCTCGACGTCGGAAATCCTCAATCGTGTGAAGAATTTGCCGAAAGGAAGCCCAATTTCATAAAACGCCTCGTTGAAATTCGAGACGCAGTTCGTTCCGATCCTGAACTCGTTGAACTCATTAAACGCAAATATGAGATCAAGAACGTCACGGGACTCAATATTCGACCGTTAGTTTACTACGACGACCCGTTTACGATTATCTCAAGACTAATCGTCGGATCAGAAGGAACCCTCGCGTTCCTTTCCGAAGTTACAACGACGACTGAAAAACTGCCCGCACGCCGCGCGAGCGCCATGATCTATACGGAAACGCTGTACGACGCGTGTCGCGCCGTCCTGCGCCTTAAAAAAACTCCCGTTGTCAGCGCGGAAATTCTAGATCGACTCGCTTTAACCTCCGTGCAAAACGACGAGGGAGTCCCCTCCTTTGTCCGCGATCTTGGTCCTGACGCGTCTTCCGTTTTGTTGGAAACAACGGGTGAAACGGAGGAGGAACTTCGAGACAGTATCAACCAGATTCAAAACGCGCTTGGGGATTTCCCTCTCCTTTATCCCCTTGAATTCACGGAAGACCCCAAAGTTTACGGCGCATGGTGGGCGATGCGTTCCGGCGTTTTTCCCAAGGTCGGCGGACAGCGCGAGGTTGGAACGACATGCCTTATCGAGGACGTCGCCTTCCCGCTGGAAGTCCTTCCGGAAGCGACCGTCGAACTTCAAAAAATCATCAGCAAATACGGATATAAAGACGGGGTTATTTACGGGCACGCGCTTGAAGGAAACTTTCACTTTGTCTTGAATCAACGATTTGATTCTGACGAAGAGGTTCGTCGATATAAGAATCTCATGTGCGACGTCGTGTCCCTCGTCGTCGATAAATATCACGGTTCGCTCAAGGCTGAACACGGCACGGGACGCAACATGGCGCCCTTTGTTGAGCGCGAGTGGGGCTCCAAAGCCTTTGAGGTCATGAAAAGCGTCAAAAATCTTTTCGATCCCAACGGCGTTCTCAATCCCGGCGTTATCTTCAATTCGGATCCCGAATGTTTCGTCAAAGATTTCAAACCGCTTCCGAAAACGCATCCCAGTATAGACAGATGTATTGAATGCGGCTTCTGCGAGCCAAACTGTCTCGCTTGCGGATTTTCGCTTTCTTCTCGTCAGCGAGTCGTCGTTCGTCGTGAAATCTCGCGACTTAGGCAAGACGGTTCGGATCCAAAACGTCTCAAAACGCTCTTAGCAGCTTATCAAAAACCCGGAAACGTCATGTGCGCGGGCGACGGATTGTGCTCGACGTCTTGTCCGATGGGGATTAATGTCGGCGACCTAACCCACGCGTTGCGCGAAGAGAACGCGCCAATCGGCGGTTTTACTTGGAAAGTCGGCGACTTCTGCGCCAAGAATCTTAAGAACGTGAAATCCGTGCTCCGATCAATACTCGGACTCGCCCGTGCGGGCCGCGTTATTCTCGGCGTTAAGGGAACGACGCTTGCGGGCAAAATCTTCCATAAGTTTGGTCTGCCCCTCTGGACGCCTGCGCTTCCTAAACCTTACAAAATCAACCGCAAAGAATTTGCAAGCGCCGAGTTCGTTCCTCTCTCCGCCCTTCTCCAGTCCAAGTCCCTAAAAACGTCGGACGAGACGAACGATACGCAGCCCGGCGACAACGTCCAGGACGTCAAACGAATCGTCTATTTTCCGAGTTGCATCAACCAAACGATGGGCGCCTCCGGAACGGAAAAACCACTCGTCGAAACGACGGTTCGTCTTATCGAAAAAGCGGGATATGCAGTCGTCTTCCCGCCCAATTATGAAAATCTCTGTTGCGGTACGATTTGGGAGAGCAAAGGCATGCCAGACGTCGCCGACCGCAAGACAAAAGAACTTGAGGACGCGCTCTGGATAGCCTCCAACGGCGGCGAATACCCGATTCTCTGCGATCAGTCGCCTTGCCTATACCGAATGCGCGAAAAGATATCGAAGATGAAACTCTACGAACCGGTCGAATTCATCGAAAAGTATCTTGTTGACAAGCTTGATTTTCACCCGATCGACGAACCGATTGCCGTCCACGCGACCTGTTCAACGCGAAAACTCAAACTGACGGCCCTACTTCTTAACCTTGCGAAACGTTGTTCGACAAACGTAATCGTCCCCGAAGAAATCGGCTGTTGCGGGTTCGCCGGCGACAAAGGATTCCTTCAGCCCGAGATGAACGCCTACGCGCTTCGATCGCTGTCGAATCAAATTCAATCAAACGGAGTCGTCGAAGGATATTCCACGAGTCGAACCTGTGAGGTCGGGCTGACGAACAACAGTGGGATATCGTATAAATCGATCGTCTACCTCGTGGATCGTTGCTCGACTCCTAAGAAAGGATAGACGTCCGCCGTCTCGTCCTCTTCACAAAACCGACCGATTACTTGATTTAAACGCGACGATCGTCGCTCAAACTCTACATAGGAGAGATTCATGAATAAACACGCGCTTGTCTCGCTTTTCGCAGTCGCTTTTCTTTCACTCCTCGCGTCGCCCCTATGGGCGCAGACGGGCGCCCCTATGTATGTGTCGAAGCCTGGAGAAGAATACTTCGATTTTGGAGACGAACCGATTCGATATATTGAAAACGACCGGGTTAAAGTCGGTTTCAACCTCGCGATCGGAGGCGCCGTCGTCTATTTGGAGGATAAGAAAAATAACTCCGGCAACATGATTAACAGTTACGATTGGGGACGTCAGATTCAACTCTCGTACTATTCCGGACCGCATCCCTTCATCGGTCCCAACGGAGAAAAGCCTTCCGACAGTTGGGCGGGACTCGGTTGGAATCCTATTCAAGCAGGCGACTGCGGCGGATACGGATCGCGCGTTCTGGAGTTCAAAATCATTGGCGACGATCAAGCGTTCGTCAAAGCCCGTCCGATGCTTTGGCCTAACATTGGGCTTCTCGCAGAATGCGTCTTCGAATGTCGTTACCGACTTATTGACAACGGGTTTGAACTCGAAGCGACAATTGTTAACAACCGATCCGACAAAACGCGCTATTCAGCCCATGGTCAGGAAACGCCGGCGCTCTATACAAACGCTCCGTGGTATAAACTCGTTACGTACCTAGGCGACAAGCCTTACGAGAACGAACCAACGTCCACGCTCGTCGATTTGCGCGATGGAAACGGTTGGCCGTGGCTCAACTATTACTCTCCGGAACGTTGGAGCGCGCTTCTTAACGCAGATAATTATGGCGTCGGCGTTTTTCAGCCGAATTCCGTTAGGGCTGCCGCAGGCTTCGCCGGCGGCGACGGCAACAAAGGTCAAGCGCTTGGCGAGAAAGACAGCCCGACAGGCTATATCGCTCCACACGAATCAATAATCCTTGACTGGAACATTAAGTATACGTATCGAACGACTTTCATCGTCGGCTCGTTGGACGAGATTCGTCAGACGGTTTACTCGCTCGCCCAAAAGGAAGTTAAGAAGACTCCAGCATGGGAATTCAAAAATGACCGTCAGAATTGGACTTATGCTAATACGACGGACGAAGGATGGAACCTTCAAGGGAAAGGCCTAACCTTCAGCCTTCTCCCTAACGAATCTGCAATCGCAAATTCTCCCGATACGTTCTGGCAAACAAAGGACGCTGACAAACTCGAGATTACAGGCGACTTTGCTGGTTCCGACGCCAATCCCGTTGAAAAACTTACGTTGATTTTTACCCCCGTTTCCCCCGCCGACGCCTGCTGGTACTTACAATGGTCTGAAGGCGACAAAGATTCCGCCAAAGACCGCGCCGAAAAAGAAGCGACGCATCCGCGATTACCTGAATTCACGGTAGAAGCGCCTCTTAAACGAGCGGTCGGCGGCAAAGGATGGACGGTTACGGTCGATCTAACAAAAGTCAAAGAGTACGAAGGCGCTATGCGTCGGATTCAAATCGCTTTTCCACCAAGCGAAGGCAAAGTCAATCTTAAGAGCCTTAAGTTTTCAAAAAGCGCGCAATAGCCGTCTTTTAGGTTTTGACCTTCGCGTCTTGGCGCCGTCTGCATAGGATGTGCAGACAGCGCCTTTCTCTACAAGAAAATCACTTTGAGGTCGTCCGTATACTTTTCTCCGTTATCTCCTTTACAGAAAAGATTGAACGAACGCCTCGTGTCTAGTATGATGAATAGAAATCAAGTCAATCGACCTTCGTTTTAGGAGACAGTTCCATGATGAAAACATTTGGGATTACGTGGCAAACGTTTGCCGCAATATGTCTTATAATCTTTACCGTTAGTTCCGCGTCTGCGGAAATAGTTGGTTCTTATGACGTCGTCGTTTACGGAGGAACCAGTTCCGCGATCACCTCGGCGGTTCAAGTCGCAAGAATGGGTAAAAGCGTCGTTGTCGTTTCGCCCGATAAACATTTAGGGGGACTCTCAAGCGGCGGACTCGGCGCGACCGATTCGGGCAATCGAACCGTCGTCGGCGGGCTTTCGCGCGAGTTTTATCACCGATTGTGGCTCTACTATCAAGACGAATCCGCGTGGACGTTCCAACCTCAACCGAAGGAAAACGGCATCCCCGGTCAGGGTGGGCGCGGAATCGACAACGACTCCCAGACGATGTGGGTTTTCGAACCGAGCGTCGCTGAAAAGGTTTTCGAAGGGTTCGTCTCCGAATACAAAATTCCCGTTTATAAGTCCGAACTTCTCGACCGTGAAAAGGGCGTCGAAAAGGACGGCGCGACGATTCGCTCTATTACGACGCTTTCCGGTAAAACGTTCCAAGGAAAGACCTTTATTGACGCGACTTACGAGGGCGACCTCATGGCGGCGGCGGACGTCTCCTTCGTTACGGGACGCGAATCGAACGCTGAATTTGGCGAGACGCTAGACGGCGTTCAAGTTAGAAACGCGATTTATCATCAGTTTGAAGGTTTTGTCGATCCGTACGTCGAGCGCGGCAAACCTGAAAGCGGACTTCTTCCCTTCGTCCGTGAAAAAATCAGCGCCCCCGACGGCGAAGCGGACGACCTCATTCAAGCGTATTGTCTCCGCATGTGTCTCACGAACGACGAGCGCAATATGACAAAAATCGAGAAGCCCGAAAATTATAATGAACTCGACTACGAACTCCTTCTCCGTTCGATCGAGGCCGGGCAAAATATCTTTATGACTTTCTCGCCAATGCCGAACTACAAGACCGACTCGAACAACAACAAGGCGGTCTCTACGGATTATATTGGCGCCAATTACGCCTATCCGAACGCAAGCTACGAAGAGCGTGAGATAATTTACGAAGCGCACCGTAACTGGCAACAGGGACTGCTCTGGACGTTGCAACATAATGAGCGCGTCCCGGAAAGCGTCCGTAACGAATACCTTAAGTGGGGACTTGCCAAGGACGAATTCGTCGACAATGGCAACTGGCCCAAACAAATGTATATTCGCGAAGCGCGACGTATGCGAAGCGATTTCGTCGTTTCCGAACGCCATCTTCGTTATCTTGAAGACACGCCGCGGCCGATAGGAATGGGATCCTACAACATGGATTCGCACAACATCCAGCGTTACGTCGGACGCGACGACCAAGGACGCGCGACTGTTCGTAACGAAGGCGACGTCCAAGTCAACCCCGGGGCGCCCTATCCGATCGATTACGGCGCGATTATCCCCCCGAAAGACGAGTGTGAGAATCTGCTTGTCCCCGTCTGTGTGAGTTGCACCCACATCGCCTTCGGTTCAATCCGCATGGAACCCGTCTTCATGATTCTCGGACAAAGCGCAGCGACAGCCGCGTGCCTCGCGATCGACGCCAACGTCGTTCCCCAAGACCTCGATTACGCGCTCCTTCGCGATCGACTTCTCAAGGACGGTCAAGTTCTCGAATATCCCGACGCGGTGAAGAGTCGCGTTCCCGCGTCAAAACTCGGAGGAATCGTCGTTGACAACCGCGACGCGACGATCAAGGGAGAATGGCTCGGTTCCGTCTCCGTCCCTAACTTTGTCGACGTCGATTACATTCATGACGACAACGCGAACAAAAGAGGAAAATCCGTTCTCTTCGAGTTCTCCGACGTCGAACCGGGCGTCTACGATTGTCGCGTTTCATACACGGCGAACCCCAACCGCGCGACGAACGTTCCCGTTCTCGTGAAGACCTCGCTCATGCGAATCGAAGCGACAATCAACGAAAAGGAGAAGCCCACGATCGACGGACTCTTCGTCTCCGTCGGAAAAATCCGAGTCGGCGACGATAAAAAAGCGTCTGTTGAAATCTTTGCGAAAGGTACGAACGGTCACGTCGTCGTCGACGCCGCGCAACTCATGCCGGAAAAGTGACGTCAACTTTGATCGGTTCCACAATTTGCCGCGCGATCGCAAGATCGCGCGGATGCTTCCCCTTCTCTTTCATCTTAGGAACGACTCCAATGCGCCTTTTCCGACCGATTCTTCGTCTCCTGGCGACTCTTGCGTGTCTTTCGTTTTTCTCATATTCCGCGTTCGCCGCCGAGACAGGCGGCAAAAAGTTCGCGGTTGAACCTCGAAACGGCGTCCCTGTTTTTACAATCGACGGCGTCCCGACTCGTTCGCGTATTTTCTTCGGGCTGAACGGCGAACAACCGCTCGTCTTTACCCCTGAATATACCCGATATGAGAACGAGTTCGTCGCCGAAGACGACGGTCGGCGGAAGGGGACGATTCATTTCAGGTTTGGAATCGCGCCGGGCGAAATCGATATTGATAATTTCGCGATTACGGAGAAGGAAACAGGCAAAATCGTCGCCGGTCCCTACTCCTTTGAGGACAAAGAAGAGTTCTCACAGAACTGGCAGGTTTGGCATGACGTCTTTGAGGGACGCCGAGTCGCTTCGACGGCGATCGAAAAAGGCGTCGGAACGGACGGTTCTCGAGGCCTGCGTGTCAAAATATTCCAGATTCCCGAGAACCAATCGCCGGATTTTCACCTTTATCATGTTCCGACCCTCGATATCGTTCAAGGGAAAACGTACGTCGTGAGTTTTGACGCGCGCTCGTCGAATCCGCGCAACGTTCGCGTCGTGTTGTATCGTCCAGAGTCGCCCGTCTTTGCGCGTGTCGGCAGTTGCGGGAAAAACGTCCTTGAAAGCCAAGTCAAGCTCGCGGCAGGCGCCGGCGTCAACTTTGTTTCCTTTATGCCGCGTCAACTAATTTGGATCGATTCAAACGGCGCTTGCGACTTTAGCGAACTCGACTCGCTCTGCGATATGATTCTTAAAGCCAATCCCCACGCTCTATTGATTCCAAGGTTGAGGCTCGATCCCCCTCCCGCGTGGCTCGCCGCCAATCCAGACGTGCGCGAAGTCTGGCATAACGCCGGCGCCGACCACGATCGTCAAGGCTGGAATTGGCCGTCTCTAAGTTCGGAAAAATATCGGAAAACGGCGAATGCGACGCTCGCGGCGATTGTCCGCCATATGGAAACGAAATACGGCGATTCGGTCGCAGGCTACCATCCGTGCGGACAGAACACTTCCGAATGGTTCACGCCGAACACGTGGACGGCGGGCGACGCGGGCTTTTCCGAAGTCGATCGCGTCGCGTTCCGTAATTGGCTCAAAAACAAATACTCCGACGTCGAATCGCTTAGACAGGCGTGGAACAACCCGCAGGCGACTTTTGAAAACGCCGACGTACCCTCCTCGGAAGAGCGACTCGCGTCTCGCGACAAGCCTTATCTTGAGCCAGGTAAACTCCTCGATTTCAACGACTTCTGGCAAACGCAAGTAACCGACGTTCTTTGCGAGCTTGCACATACGGTTAAGAAGGAAACAAACGGTAAGAAACTCGCATTCTTTTTCTACGGATATTCCTATGAGTTTTCTACGGTCAGCAAAGGACCGGCGGCAAGCGGTCACTACGCTCTCCTCAAACTCCTTGAATCGCCAGACGTCGACGTCGTATGTTCTCCTATTTCCTATTCCGACCGCGCGCTAGGCGGCGGTTGTTCCTGTATGCTCAACGCGGAAAGCGTGACGGCGGCGGGTAAAATCTACCTATACGAGGACGACAGCCGCACTTATATCGCGCATGATCACGGCGAAAGGCTCGCAAGCGTGGCGACGGTGGAAGATTCCGTCAATATCGTTCTGCGCAACTCTTCGGAAACGGCGGAGCGCAATTTCGCGACGTGGCTCATGGATCTGGGCGCAACCGGCTGGTACGATTCCCCGGAAATCTGGGCCGCCGCCGCAAAACTCGCGCCGATGGACGAATACTTTCTCGCCCATCCGACTCCTTACCGCCCCGAAATTGGTCTTTTCTTGGGCGAACGCTCGATGTTAAAGATTTCCTCCGGCTCCTACTCCGGCGCCGCGGTCTCGCTCGTTCGCGAGCAGTTTAATCGCGTCGGCGCCCCTTACGCCCAGTACGACCTTGCCGATCTTACATCGGGAAAGGCGCCTCTTCCGAAACTCTCGTTCATTCTCAACGCCGACGCGATCGACGACGAAGAAAAAGCAAATCTCGACGCCCTTGAACGAGAAGGCAAAACGCGGGTCGTTCGCCTCGCTCTTAAGAAACCAACGACGGATGAAATTCGCGCGATCGCCAAAGACGCGGGCGTCTGGCTCTATACCGACCGTCCGTGCAACGTTTGGGCGAACCTCCCCTTCGTCACGCTTCACGCCCCTGAAGACGGCGAGTACCGTTTTAACGCGCCCGAAGGAACTCGACAAATTATCGACTTCATTTCGGGCGAAACGCTTGCGCAAGGAAGCTCCTTCGTCTTTAATCTAAAGAAAGGCGACACGAAAGTCCTTCGACTCGATCGTTGAATTACGACGTTTTTCCAAAGCGTTATCGCAAACCCGCAACGAGGAATCCAATGAAATACCTTCTTCTACCGACGCTTACACTTCTTGCCCTTTTCTCGGGAACCGCCGCGTTTGCGCAAGACGCCGTTAAAACGGAAGACGGCTTCTTTCTGCCGACGCTAGAAAAAATGGCGCATGACGACGGCGACAAAATTTTTACGATCTGCGAAATCTTCAACGGCGAGTCCCGAACAGCGGTTATTCGCCCCAACATCCGTTGCCACAACGCGTATTCAATCGCCAAACTTTTTACGGTAGCGACGTTAGGGATCATGGAAGACGAAGGGCTTCTCGATATCGACGAAGAGGTCTATCCGATTCTCAAAGACAAATTCCCAGAGAATTTCGATCCGAAATGGCGCGACGTCAAGATTTCCGACGTCATTCGCCATCGGACGGGCTTCGGCGAGGCGGGAATGCTCGATATCGACGCTCAGGATTCCTCGAAATGGCCAAGAGATTTCCTTGGGATTCTTCTATCGACGAATCTTGAATACAAGCCCGGCGAGAAATACGTCTACACTGACGCGACGTTCTATCTCGCGTCCCGTATCGCCGAGGCGAAGAGCGGCGAAAAACTCAACGTCTATATGATTCGCAAGATGCTCGACCCCCTTGAGTTCAGCGAATACGCGTTCTCCACTGATCCGCAGGGCAGTCCAATCGGGGCGACGGGTTTGTATACCAGTACGGAAGACATGGCGAAATTGGGGCTCGTCTTCGTCCAGAACGGCGTCTATAAGGACAAGAGAATCCTTTCGCAACGTTTTGTCGACGAAGCGTTTGAGCGAACCTTTGAACTCTATCCGGTCGGCGACGAAGGCGTCGCGTTCGTCAAGGGCGGAATGAACGGTCAGCTCCTCTACATGAACCGTAAGACGAAGCGCGTCGTCGCAATTCATTCATATCTCGGCGACGTCGACGCGATTCTTAACTTTTTGATAAAGAACGACAAATGACGAACGCTGTTCTTCAGATCGTAACGATTGGTCAAGGATGTTGAAAAGATTGCGCGGCCAAAGGTTCGCCGGCAAAAAGAACGAGGCTATCCGCTATGAAACTCACTGGATTACTTCGCGCGACGCGCTTCGCCGCGCTCTTTACCCTCCTTTTCTGCCCGTTAACGCTCGCGCAGGACGAGCCGACCGCTGGTTTTCGCGCGAAGATTGAAGCCGACTGGGAGCGCCAGGAGGCGACGCGCGACCGTTCTGTCGACGACGTCGACGCGCTTCGCGATCTTATTGAACGTTCCAACGGATTGATCGAGTGCCTCGCCGGCGACAAACTCGTCGAATCGTCGAAGCTCGACGCGTTTCGCGCAGCCGTCTCAAGCGCGGACGAATTTCTTGAAAACGATTCCCAGCGAGACGAGCCAAGCGCACGCGCCGACGCCTATCGCGCGCTACGCTGGGCTGCGCGCGACGCGATCTTTGCCAACGAACTTCTGAAGGATTCTCCGATCGTCTTTGAAAAGGCGAATCGGTTCGGCTTTCAGATTTTGCAGGAATATCTCTCTTTCTACGAGCGTTATTCAAATCAGCATGGCGGCGGACTCTTCCGACTAGAAAAACCGGGCTTCTCCTTCAAAACGACTGAACTGAGCGCCGACTTTCCGCGAGGACTCTTCGCAACGCCGAGTCTATCGTACGACGCGAAAACGCTTTATTTTGCGTTCGCCGATTTTTCAAAAGTTCAGGACCCCGATCCTGACGCGCCCATTCTCAACGCGTATCATCTGCGCGCCGAGGGAGACGCAACCGAGCGCGTTCGTCAGTTTCTTACTGAGTCCGAAGGGAAATATTGCCTTTATCGCATGAATCTCGAAACTGGCGAATCGACAAAATTGACAGACGGACCTTACGACGATTTCGATCCGACCCTGCTCCCCGACGGGAGTCTCGCGTTCGTCTCTACGCGGCGCGGCGGGTTCGCGCGCTGCAATCAGTCGTGGGAGCCGATCATGGTCGCCACGCTCCATAAACTAACCCCCGACGGTCAGATTCGGCGTCTCTCGTGGCATGAAACAAACGAATGGACCCCCGCCGTTCTCGACGACGGAAGAATCGTTTATACCCGCTGGGACTACGTCGATCGAAACGCCGCTCGTTTCCAAGGACTCTGGCTGACCAACCCCGACGGAACCGGCGCCGTCGCGCTCTTTGGCAACTACACGGAAAGCCCCGTCGCCTGCGTCCAGCCGCGTCCAATCCCCGATTCCAACAAAATCGTCTTCATCGCGACCGCGCACCATACGGCGGTCGGAGGTTCAATCGTCGTTCTCGACCCGACAAAGGTCAAGTACGACCCCGAATCCGGCTGGGACCGTCCCGATTCAATCGAACGGATCACGCCGGAAATTCCCTTCCCCGAAACCCTGAACGAAGAAACGGGAGAATGGAACCTGCCCGGCCAATATTACTACGGACCGACGCCCCTCTCCGAAGACTTTTTCCTCGTTTCCTACAGCTTCGAACCGGCGAACGGCTACCTGACGACCGACGGTAATTTAACGCCCGACACGGTCGGAAGCGGCAAGCTCGGACTCTATTATCGCGACCGTTTCGGCAATCTCGAACTCATGTACGAGGATGAGAAATACAGTTGCCGTTACCCCTTGATCCTGCGCGAACGCGAAACAATCCCCGCCAAGATCCCGTCGCTGCTCCCTGACGAGACCGCGTCAAATGCCGACGCGACTGACGACGGCGCGACAGGAACCTTTACGCTCTTCGACGTCAAAGAGTCTCTCTGGCCCTTCCCGACCGACCGCAAAATCAAGGAACTGCGCGTTTTTCAGCTCCTACCGAAGTTCCCGTCGCACCAAGCGCACGTTCCGCCTGTCGGGCACGATTTCGCGGGCAACGCTCGACTCTATCTCGGCTCCGTCCCCGTCGAAGAGGACGGAAGCGCGTATTTCACCGCGCCCGCGCGCAAACCGCTCTATTTCCAAGCGGTCGACGAAGAAGGACGCGCCGTGCAAACGATGCTCAGCGAAGTCTATCTCCAGCCGGGCGAGAATCGCGGTTGCGTCGGTTGCCACGAGCAGCAGCAGACGACCTTCGCAAACTCCGAAAAACGCGTCGCCGCCGCGCTTCGCGCTCCGTCCACGCTTAAACCCGGTCCCGACGATTCCCGCCCCTTTAGCTTCCCGCGACTGATTCAACCGATCCTCGACAAGAACTGCGTCGAATGTCATTCCGGCAAGGAGGACGCGCCCGATCCCGCGCTCGTCGGCGATCAGGAGGGAGCCTTCAGCGTCTCCTATAACCAGTTGCGACCGTATTTACGTTGGTATCAGTGGACGAGTCCCTCGATTCACGACGTCGTCTCCCTTCCCGGCGAATGCGGCGCCGACATGAGTCCGCTCGCCGCGATTATCGACGACGAGACCCACGCGAACGCGGTGAAGCTCTCCGACGAAGACCGACAAACCCTCTACCTATGGCTCGACGCGAACGTCCCGTTCTACGGCGTTTACGATCCCGACGAACAGGCCCGACAGCATAACGGCGAGAAAATCGACCTTCCCGAATTACAGTAACGCGACTCCGCAGTCGTCCCGAACACGTTTCCAACGTATTGAAAACCAAATCGAAAGGTTTAGGGAAAATCCAGATGAAAAACCGCGTTAAATTGTTTCTTATTTTCGCGTTCTTCGCGTTCTGGTTGGAGTCTGGCGCGACGAACTCCTGCGACGCAAAATCGCCGCAGAAAGAATACCGCGACGCGTTCGTGAACGATTGGGCGCGTCAAGAGCGCGAACAGGGACGCGAAATCGCGTCGCTCGACGCGCTTAGGGAACTCGTCGAACGGGTCGAAAAAAGCTTAGAACGGTTCGAGGACGAATCTTGGGTCGACGACGCGGCGCTCGGCGAACTCCGCGACGAACTCGACGCGGCGCGAACGTTCCTCGCGGACGGCGACGACGCGGACGACGCGGACGACGCGCCCGAACTTATGGGCGCCCTTGAACGCTATCTCGCTCTGCGCGGCAAACTCCGCGCGCTCCTTTTGAGCGACCCCGCCGTATCGGGACAGCCTATTGTTTTTCTGAAAGAGGAGCGGTTTACATGGCAGATGCTCCATGAATTCCTTTCCTACTATTACAATAAATGCGGGATGAACGGCGGCGGCGTTTATATCCTCAAGGAGCCGGGCAAATCCTTTGAAACGGAACCCGTGACGGACGGACTTTTTCCGCGCGGCGTTTTTCAGACGCTCTCCCTTTCTTACGACGCGAAAACGGTCTATTTCTCCTTCGCCGACTTCTCGAAGACTCAAACGGAAGACCAGCCTAAAACGAACGTCGACGCCCTGATGAAGCTCCCCTACGTCGAGGATTTTGCGTCGAACTACATGAAAGATCCGGTAGGAAAGTTCAACCTCTATAAGATGACGCTCGCCGATAGGAAAGTCGAGCGTCTCACCGAGGGTTGCGAGGACGACTTCGATCCCGTCGAAGCGCCCGACGGATCGCTGATCTTCGTCTCGACGCGGCGCGGCGGCTACGGACGGTGTCACGGGCATTACGAACCTCTCAACGTTCATACGCTTCATCGACTGAACGCCGACAAATCCGTGACGTGTCTTTCATGGCACGAGACGAACGAATGGCAGCCGACGTTTCTGAACGACGGGCGTGTCGTCTACACGCGCTGGGACTACGTCGACCGTTCCGCGTCACATCATCACGGGCTGTGGACGACGAATCCCGACGGGACGAACTCCGCGATCTATTTCGGCAACTACACGTTCGACGTGAACGCCTGCTATCAGGCGAAGGCGGTTCCCGACTCGAATAAAGTCATGTTCCTCGGCGGCTCGCATCATCTCGACGTGGGAGGGACGATTCTTCTCTTCGATCCGTCAAAAATGCGATACGACCCGGTATCGGGCAAAGACGATTTGTCGTCGATCGAGTTCCTCACCCCCGATATTCCCCTCCCCGAAGTCGAAGGCGCGGACAATCGAATCTGCAACCGTTACTATTTCAGTCCGTTCCCCCTTTCGGAAGACTCTTGGATCGTCTCGTACAGCCATGATCCGCTCGGCGGTTATTTGGCGGGAACGCGTCAGTGCGGCAAACTCGGAATCTACTACGGCGACCGTTTCGGAAACCTTGAACTTCTCTATGAAAACAGGGAAAACGAGGAGTCGTGCCTCTATCCGATTCCTCTCGTCGAGCGCGAGAAACCTGAAATTATCCCGTCGGCGGTCGAAAACCAAAACGAAGACACAGGAACTTTCGTTCTTTCAAACGTCTACGAAAGTCTTCTGCCCTTCCCCAAGGACCGCAAGATCAAGGAGTTGCGCGTCGTTCAACTGCTCCCCAAGGCGCCCGATTATCAGTCGGACCGTCCGCGCGTCGGTCGCCCCGGCTCCGCAAACGCGAGGATGTTTCTAGGGACGGTTCCCGTCGAAGAGGACGGGAGCGCGCACTTCACGGCGCCGGCGCGGGTTCCTCTCTATTTCCAAGCGGTCGACGAAGAAGGCAAAGCGGTTCAGTCGATGAGGAGCATCGTCTATTTGCAGCCGGGCGAAAACCGGGGCTGCGTCGGGTGCCACGAGCAGGCGCAAACGACGTTGACGAACGACGCCGCGAAGCGCAGTCTCGCCTCCCTGCGCGAACCGTCGAAGATCGCGCCCGGTCCCGACGACGCCAAGCCGTTCTCCTACCCGCGTCTGATCCAGCCGATTCTCGACAAGCGCTGCGTCAAATGCCACGACGGAACGGAAAGCGCCTCCGCACCCGATCTGACAAGCGGCGAAGAAGCGCCCTTTACGCGTAGTTACAACCAGCTCATGAACTACATGAAATGGTACGAATGGGGCGGCTCGACCTTCCGAGAAATCGTCACCGTTCCCGGCGAATGTGGCGCCGATATTTCGCCTTTCTCCAAAATTATCGTTGACGAAAACCACAAAGACGTCGGACTAACCGACGAAGAATACCGAACGCTCATGTTGTGGTGCGACCTAAACGTCCCCTTCTACGGCGTTTTCGAACCGGACGAACAGGCGAAACAGCTTAAAGGCGAACGCGTTAAGGAGCCGACGTTGCAGTAACGCTCGTCGAAGTTCGATCACGTAAAAAACGGCGTTTCCAAGATTTGCCTTGGAAGCGCCGTTTTCGTTCTCTATGCGAAAACGCAAGCGTCACTCGCCGCGCATCTCGTGCCGATATTTTGACGGCGAAAGTCCGACGCGGCGGCGGAAGGTTTGAAGAAAGTAGCTCGTCGCGCTAAAGCCGACGGTCTTAGCGACGCGTTCCATCGACGCGTCCGTTTCACGCAACAACTGCTTGGCACGTTCGATACGAACGAGCTGGAGTTCCTCGAGCATCGTGCGACCGTGAAATTTGCGGAACTTCACTTCGAGCTGTCGGCGCGAAATGGGAATCTCGCGGGCAACCCGTTCGACGGTCAGCGTTTCAAGAAGTCCGGTATGGATGAGGCGTAGCGCCTCGGCGACGTCTTCGTCTTCGACGAGTTCGATATTGGTCGAGCGTCGTTCGACGACGTTGATCGGCTCGACGAGAAGATGGCGCGACGTCGGCGTTTCTCCTTTCATCATCTGATCGAGCGTCTGCGCGGCGAGATATCCGCCTTTCTCCGCGTTGAGCGCGACGCTCGTGAGCGGCGGCGAACAGAGTTCGCAGAGGAGTTCGTCCGCGTCGACGCCGATGACGGCAAGCTGTTCCGGCGAGTTGATCCCCGCTAGTTCGCAGGCGTCGAGGAGTTCGCGTCCGCGCTGGTCGTTGCACGCCATGACGCCGATCGGCTTCGGAAGCGATTTGAGCCAATCGCGCAAAAACGGCTCCTCTTTCTCCCAGCGCAAAGGGCGTCCGAAACGTAGCGGCGGACGATAGACAATCGTCTCGTAGCCTGCGGAGGCGATTGCGTCGCAAAACGCCTCTTCGCGACTGATCGACCAGCGTTGGAACGGATACCCGGCGTAGGCAAAACGCGTCAGTCCTTTTCCCAGCAAATAGTTCGCCGCCATCTGCGCCGCGCCGACCGAATCGCTCGTCAAATCGGCGCATCGTTCTTTCTTGTATTTCTGGCGCGGAAGATTTTCGACGGGATAATCGAGAAAAACCGTCGGTATCTCCATTTCCAGAAGCGTTTCCGCCATACTTTGATCGAGCGTTCGCGCGATCACGCCGTCGCCATGCCAATCGCGCATTTGGGGCGGCGCCTGCGCGAAGTCGCCCGGCGTCAGCAGAAAATTCCAAGGACCATGTAAACGCGAATACCGGGCGACGCCACGAAGAACGCTACGTCCGTAACTCCGCGACGTCTCAATCAGCAACGCGACTCGAGGCGGTTGAAATGCCATCACGCAACCTCTATTCCTCAAAACCTATCGAAGTTTTGTTTCGATAATAACTGGAAAATCAATTAAAGAGAACCTGAACGACTACCTCGGACTATCGTCGCAACGTTTTCAAAATCTCTAAAAAGTCTACTATACGCCTTCTGTAACTTCAACAGTTTTGGCGCGTTTCTTTGTCAGTTCAAGTTTCAAGAGAAAAAACTAAGGGTAGATATTTACCTAAATCTTTATATAATCATGAAAATTCGTCAGATCAGTAAGTCTTGACTATTATTTACCGTCATAAAGAGTTGTTATTCGCCAAACGAGAAGCGTTTCAACGCCCGGATTGTTTTTAAAGGCTTAATCATGAAAAAGTTACCCCTTACATCGCCTTTGTCGAAAAAAACAACGTCTATAAAGGAACGAAAATCCTCCGTGGAACGAACGCGTACTCGCACGTTACGACTTGAAAACCTTGAACCTCGTGAACTTCTTAGCGTCTCGTCTGGAAACGAGTTTCTAGCGTCCGACGACACGAACATTCGAAGTTTTATCAACAGTCGTTTCACTGTTGACGAAGCTCTCGCCGCTTATGAATCAAGCGTCGCAGCACACAACGTCGACGTCCAACAGACTCCAGATTCGAACCTGTCGCCCCAGACGATCGACATATCAGCCGCCGTTTCTGGACCTGGAGAGCCGTCGATTTACTACGACGCCGATAAATCGGAAAGCAATACGGAAGACGACAATCTCTGCTGGGCGGCTACGGCGAGCAATATGCTTTGGCATACCGGTTGGGCAAGCGTTACGAACGCGCGAAACGAGCAAGAGTTCTTCGACACGTATTTCGTAAACTCATGGCCTGACGCCGGCGGAAACGTGGAAACAGCTATATCGTGGTTCATGAACGACCAATCCTACTATGGCGGTTCCACGAATGCATACACGTTTGCCGGTAATTACTCTCAACTTATGGGACAGTATGGAGAATCGCCGTCCGACTATGTCGTCGTCTATTCCGCAACAGAAAGCGGCGTTCTTCAAAACCTGTCTGCGAGTCTTGCGAAGGGCGACGCCGTAGGTCTTTCTGCCCGTGTCTATAGCACGCAAAATGGCCACGCGATTACGTGTTGGGGCTACGCGGTTAACACGTCGTATTCTTCCACAGACCCAAGATATTACGCCGGACTCTATATTACTGACTCTGACGATGAAAAGAGCGATAAATTCGACGACGAGCTCAATGAGAGAAAACTCCTCTACATTGGTCTCGAATGGCACGACAATCTATCTCGACTCTCCTCCAACGGCAAAACCGTCGGCGGATACATGCTTGACTATAACGATCGAACCGGCGACAATCGATATTATCTGGACGATTTTCAAACTCTAAAGCAACGTCCAGAGAAATACGCCCTCAACCCGGAAGCGCGTTCGACAGTCGTAACGACGACGGACGACGTATACGACGTTTTCGACGGAAAGATTTCGTTACGCGAAGCGCTCGTCTACGCTCATCCCGGAGATACGATTACCTTCGACAATTCGCTCAAAGGAAAAACGATCACACTTAATTCGGAGAACGGCGAACTTACGATAAGTAAATCAATTACGATCGACGCGTCCAATCTCCGTAGCGCGTCGACTTCCGCGCCGGGTCTGACGATCAGCGGACAGGGGGCGACAAGAATACTGAGCCTTAACTGGGGCGTCAAAGACGTTAAAATCAATGGAATAAAGTTCACAAACGGAGGTACGTCAAGCAGTTCCGGTGGAGCTATTTACAATTACGGAGCTACGCTGTCGCTCGATAATTGCGTGATCTCCGACAATCAGGCGTCTTGGGGCGGCGCAATCTATTCCGCCTTTGGCGATACGACGCTTACCAACTGCGTCGTAACTAACAATTTCGCCACAAACTACGGAGGCGCCGTATACGCTTATTCACAAGACTCCTATCTGGGTGATACGACGCTTGTCAACTGCACTGTAACGGATAATACCGCCCAATTCGACGGCGGCGGATTCTACGGTAATTCGGCCGCGACGCTCAACGCGTATAACTCAATTGTCTACGGAAACGCCTCCGCCTATCGCGGCGCCGACGTCGCCGACGTCTATCTTCCCGACGGCGTTTCTAACGCATTTAATACGCTATCAAGTTTTTCGAACTGGACAAACGGCGAGCACAACTTAACTTACGACGAGTCGAAACCGCTCTTTACGAATGCGACGGCGGGAAACTATACTCTCGCGGAAAACTCTCAGGCAATCGATAGGGGGGACGATCTGTACGTTATGACAAACGTCGACTTCGCCGGAAACAGACGAATCTCTGGAGAATACGTCGATCTCGGCGCCTATGAATATCAGTTCTCGGATCCGACCCCCTTGCCAATACTGTCGACGCCCGCCAACGTCGCTTGCGCGGAGTCAAGCGGCGCTATTAGCGTCTCTTGGGACTCCGTGCAGGACGCGGCCGGATATCGTATCGCATATTGGACGTCCGACGAATCGACAACGACGGTCGACGTCGCCTCGCATCTAACCGGCTATTCGCTTACTGGACTGACGCCAGGCGAGACATACCATGTCAAAGTCGCTGCGCTCGGCGACGGCGTGACGCATTGGACGAGTCGTTACTCGGAAGAAGCGTCTGCCAGACTTTCCACCGTTATTGTCGTAACTTCGGCAGGGGACGTCTCCAACGCCGACGACGGCGTCGTCACGCTACGCGAAGCCCTCAACGCCGCAAAATCCGGCGACAAAATCACGTTCGCCAACTCTCTCAAAGGAAAAACGATCGCGGTCAAGTCGGAACTAGACGTATACGAATCGGTAACGATCGACGCGTCAAATCTTTACACTGCTTCGTCAAAGACCCCAGGCATAACGATAAGCGGCGGAAACACGACGCGTATTATGTGGATCTACGGCGGATATTCGGTTGTCATTAAGGGACTCAAATTTACTGATGGACGCGCGTCAGTATGCGGCGGCGCTATCTGGAATAACGGCGACCTTACGGTTGAAAACTGCGTTTTCAGCGATAATATCGCGAACAACGGCTCCTCTTACGGCGGCGCAATCGCAGTTAAACCAGGCGCGGCTCTCATAGCAAAATCGTCGTCTTTCGTCGGCAACGTCGGAGCCGGAGTCGTCTCCTTCCAGACGACGCTCTCGTCCTCGTTTACAGATTGTGAGTTTAACGACAATGAATGCGAGGCTTTCTATATCGCCAGTGGCAAAGTCTTGGCGACGAATTGCAGCATAACCGACAACAACGACAGCGGCGTTTATGTCGGAAGTTCTGGCGAAGCCTCGCTGATTAGTTGCAACATAACCGGTAACAGCAGCAATGGTATTTACGCCTACAATGGAGAAGTCTCGCTAACGAATTGCGATATCGTCGAAAATGCCAGCCATGGTATTTACGTCCGAGAAAATGGTATTCTCGTCGCAACCAACTGCCTTGTCGCGGGAAATAGCGCTAGCTACGGCGCCGGCATAGAGCTATACGGAACCGCGACCCTCAATAACTGCACAATCGTCGGCAATACGGCGAAATACTACGGCGGCGGAGTCGAATTGAACGGAACCGCCGTTCTCAATACGCATAATACGATTATCGTGAGCAATAGCGCGGGATATTCGGGTTCCGACGTTCATTTCTACGATTCCACCGTCGTTGCAAACGCGTATAATACCCTCTCAAGTTTCATGGACTGGACAAACGGTGAAAACAACTTAGCCTACGACGTCTCTAAGCCGCTCTTCACCAACGCAACTTCGAAAGACTATACGCTTGCGGTAAACGCTCAGGCGATCGATAAAGGAAACAATCAGCATGTAACGACGAACGTCGACCTCGCTGGGAACCCTCGCATATCAGGTCGAACAGTAGATCTCGGCGCTTATGAACATCAGTTTACTGTCGATCCCGTTCAGCTCGATACGCCATCTAGCCCGCGTGAAACAGCCAAGACGGAAAAGACGATCACCGTCGCATGGAAATCCGTTCCAAATGCGAGCGGGTATAAACTCTCCTGGAAAAACAAGTCTGATTCAACGTTTATCTACGTTGATATCAACGCAGATACGACCTCCTATACGCTTACAGATATCGATAATGGCGCGATCTACGACTGGAGAGTTCTCGCCCTTGGAGACGGCGTCAATTACGCCGATTCCGCCTATACAGCGACGCGTTCCGTGAAGCCGCGCCAGAAACTCGCAACGCCAACGGCGTCCTCCAACGCCGAATCAACATCGACAATCGTCTCTTGGAACGCCGTTCCAAACGCGGTCCGATATGGCGTTTCCTATAAACTCGTCGAAGCGTCGACCTGGTCGAATGACGTTGAAGTCCAAGCGAATCTCAGTTACACGATTAACGGGCTCGAGCCAAATACCCAATACAACGTTCGAGTCAAAGCGATTGGCGACGGTTTCGACTCCGGAGACTCCGATTACGCAACGTTATCCGTGACGACGACGGTTCCGCCAGACGAAGAACCCCCGGTCGTCGCAAGCGTCGAGAGTCGCGCCGTCGCGTCGGGGGACGAACAGAACGAACTCCGAATCGTTTTTTCCGAGTCCGTCCAACTGCAATCGCTCATCGACGACGGTTCGATTGCGAGCGTATTCCAGCTTACGACCGGGAACAAGGGCATTCCGATTTCGCTCGGCGCCGACGTGTTCAAATATGACGCGGCGACCGCGACGCTTGTCGTCTCCCTCGCCGGACTCGACGACGCGACGATCAAGGATTTCGCGATTTCGGTAAAGGACGGCCTCGCAGCGACGAAGTTGGCGCTTCTCATCGACTCGAGCCGAGTCCTTGACTTCGCCGGAAACGCGCTACGCGGGAGCGCCGTTTCTACTGGCGCAGACGCCCCCGACCTCGTCCTTTTCTCTGAACTCGTCGCCAAAACCGACGCGCTCTCCGCTCCGTCCCTCTACGACTGGAACGGCGACGGAGCGCTTGACCTTGTCGTCGGCGAAAAGCCGGCGGACGGCGCGGGACGCGTTAAAGTCTATCTGAACCAAGGAGCGACGGACGCTTTGGCGTATACGGATTCCTTCTACGCAACCTACTGGGATGCGAGCGCGAGTAGTAGCGTCGAAATCGCAGTCTCTGGGGAAATAGCGCCGAAAATCGCCGATATTACAGGGGATGGGTTCGACGATCTTATCGTCGGACTCGCCGACGGGACGATCGCGCTCTATCGCGGCGCTCAGCTCGACGGCGAACGCGTCTTTTCGGCGCCAGAGTCAGTTCTCGTCGGCTCCGCAAGCGCGAAGAAAGCGCTTGACGTCGGCTCCGACGCAGGCGTCGAAGTCTTCGACTGGAACGGCGACGGACGAAACGACCTCGTCGTCGGAGCGTCGAACGGGAAGATTCGCGTCTACGTCAACGCGTCGAAGGTCGCCGGAGAATACGACTTCCGGAGCGCCGCGACGCTCGCGGTCGGAACGGCGGACCTCGTCGTCGAGTCGGGCTGTTCCGCGCCGACGATCGCCGACGTCGACGGAGACGGCGTTTTCGACCTTGTCTCGGGGAACGCGTCGGGCGTCATGTTCGTCTATCGGAACGCCGGAACAAACGCAAGTCCGAAATTCAAGGCGCCAACGCCTCTTCTCGACGCGTCTGGAGAATCCGTTACGCTTGGCGACGCGACGCGCTCGCGCCCCTTCGCATATGACGTGAACGGCGACGGCGTCGCGGATTATCTCGTCGGTTCCTCCGACGGTTCGGTCGGATATTATGAGGGCGTTAGACTCGTCGCGCCAAGCTCCGAAGGAACGCCGGGCGCCCCCTTCTCCTGCTCGATCAGCTTCCCCTTCGAACTCTCCGATCCGAGTGCGCCCGTCTACGCGACGCCGACGATCGCTCGCTTCGGCGTCGCCGATTCCGGCGAGCTCGTCCTCATGTGGTCGACCGCCGACCCCGCCGAAAAGTACGCGGTCGAATACCGTCTCCAAGGCGCGGAAGCATGGACGGGAAGCGGACTCTTCGCGACCTTGTTCGGCGCGCTTCCGAGCGCAAATTACGGCGTCGGAAACGTCGTTCAAGCGCGCGTCAGAGCGGTCGCGTCCGACGTCAAAGGCGCGTCCGACTGGTCGAAGGTCGTTCAGTATAAGATTTCCGGCGAGCGCCCCTCTATTTCCGTCGCAACGAACGTCCAAGAGGTTGGCGGCGTCTGCGCGGTCTCCGTTGACGTGGAATCGAACGCCGACGCGATCGGTCGCTGGACGATCGACTGGAACGACGGTTCCGAGCCGACTTCTTTCGTCGGCCTGAGCATGAGCTGGACGCTCTCGCACGTCTACGCAACCTCGGGCGTCTTCGCGCCGGTTCTGTATCTCGACGATCGAGAAGGCGTCGCGCTCGACTCGATTGCGGTCGAGCTTGCTTCCGCCGCGAAACTCGACGCCGCGTCCGCCCCGTTCTTTGCCGCGCCGCCGACGGCGAACGCGCGCCTCGACGCGGTCTTTTCTCAGTTTGCGCCGGAGTTGTTCGTCGGTCCGGTCATGCCCGACCGCGCGCTCCTTGCAAGGCGCGAATTAGCATCGTTCTCGCGCGAGGCGGCGAAGTCTCTCGACCGTGCTTTCGCCGCCATGACGCCCGATTCAGACGTCTTTGATCCCGAATTGGAAAACGACCTCTTCGCCGACGAGTTCCTCGCCGATTTCTTCGAAGAAACGCTAAAATAAGCGACATTTCCCCGTTAAAACGCGCAAGAGGCGGTCGAACGATTTCGACCGCCTCTTGTTTTATTGCTTACCGAACGCGTTCGGAATTCGATAATCGCGCCCTTTTGAATATTTCATGAATATCTCAGCGACTGTAATACAAATCGTTGTATCGTAGTTCGCGGCGGAACTGATCGATCGTCGTATTCGCGTCGATGAAGACGGCTTCAATCTGCGCGATTTCGGCGAAATCTTCGAGATGTTCTCGGGTCAACGCCGACGAGAACGACGTATGGTGCGTTCCGCCTGCCCAAATCCATGCGGCGGCGCCCGTCTTGAGATCAGGACGCGGAGTCCAGAACGCGCTGGCGACCGGCAATTTCGGGAGAGGCGCTTCCGGTTTAATGCAGTCGACTTCGCTAACGATCATGCGGAACCGATTTCCAAGATCGATAATCGTCGCGGCGAGTCCAGGTCCTTCGTTCGCCGTAAAGACGAGACGCGCCGGGTCCGCTTTGCCGCCGATTCCTAGCGGATGAACCTCCATGCGCGGTTTGCCGCTTGCGATCGTCGGACAGACCTCGAGCATATGCGCCTGAAGAATAGCGCCCTTCCCTTTGAAGTGGTAGACGTAATCCTCTAAGAACGACGTCCCGCCCGGAAGTCCTTGTGCGGCGACCTTCATCGTTCGCACGAGCGCGGCGGTCTTCCAGTCCCCTTCTGCGCCGAAACCGTAGCCTTCCGCCATAAGACGCTGCGACGCGAGCCCTGGAAGCTGATTGAGCCCGTAAAGATCGTCAAAATTCGTCGTAAACGCTTTCGCGTTCCACTTATCGAGAACGGAACGTAGCGCGATTTCAATACGCGCGGCTTCTTTGACCTGATCGCGCTCAAAACCGGGCTGGCGGCAGTTCTCCGCGAAGTCGTATTCCTTCTCATATTCGGCAACGAGCGCGTCGACCTCGGAGGCGGCGACCTTTGTTACAGCGGAAGCCAGCTCGCCGACGGGACAATACTCGACGCGATACCCAAAGACGTTCTCTGCGTCGACCTTGTCGCCGTCTGTTACGGCGACGTCGTTCATCTGGTCGCCGAAGCGTATAATGCGGAGCGAGTTCGACTCGTTCCAAGCGACGCAAACGCGCGACCACGCCGCGACGCGATCCTGAACTTCGGGATCGTCCCAATGCCCGACGACCACTTTTCGCGGCTTATTAAGACGCGTCATGATATGACCGAATTCGCGGTCGCCGTGGGCGCTCTGATTGAGATTCATGAAATCCATGTCGATCTCCGACCATGGAATCTCAGGATAAAACTGCGTATGAAGGTGGAGAATCGGCTTGTTCAACAGTTTGAGACCGCGAATCCACATCTTCGCAGGCGAAAACGTGTGCATCCAAAGAACGACGCCCACGCACTTTTCAGACTCGTTCGCCTCGCGAAACTTCTGAACGATTTCTTCGGTCGACTTCACCGTGCCGCAATAGACAGTTTTGCAAGGAACGCGCCCGCACGCGTTAAAACGATCGACGACAACTTGAGAATGAGCGTCGACCTGACGGAGCGCCTCGTCGCCATAGAGCGTCTGCGCGCCGGTAAGAAACCAAATTTCATATTTTTCTTTAAACATATGTAAACCTCTGTAATTCAGACGGTTGTTATTGTCAAAAACGTCAGCGTTGACCGTAATACGCGTTCGGACCGTGCTTGCGCGAATAATGCTTCTCAATAAGCGCTTCGTCGACGGGAAGCGTAGGATTGAGAAGCGCGGTCATAAACGCCATTTTCGCCGACTCTTCGAGAACGGAAGCGTTGAACGCAGCGTCGAGCGCCGACTTGCCCCAGCAGAACGGCCCGTGATTGCGCGCCAGCGCCGCCGGGGTCGCCATCGGATCGATCCCGCGTTCGCGAAACGTCTCCACGATTACGTTCCCCGTCTCCCCTTCGTAGTCGCGTTCAATCTCTTCGGGCGTCAGCGAACGGCAGCAGGGAATGGAACGGTAAAAATAATCGGCGCACGTCGTGCCGACGATAGGAATATCGCGCTGAGCTTGCGCCCATGCGACGGCGTGGGTCGAGTGCGTGTGAACCGCCCCGCCGACACGCTCGAACGCGCGATAAATCGCAAGATGAGTCGGCGCGTCAGTCGAGGGTTTCAAGACGCCGTCGACAATCTTGCCGGTCTCGAGTTCAAGGACGACCATATCGTCAGGCGTCATTGTTTCGTAAGGAACGCCCGACGGTTTGATGACGACGAGCCCCTTCTCTCGGTCAATACCGCTCGCGTTGCCCCACGTGTGAAGCACGAGACCGTAATGAACCAGTTTGAGGTTCGCGTCGAAAACTTCTTGTTTCAGTTCGGAAAGATTCATAACGCTCCGTCGTCAAAAGACGAACGCGACGCTAGGCCGCGCCCGTCTTTTAAAAAAAGCCAACGAGAAACCGATTCTCTCCTCGAGGAGAGAATCGTCGAAAAAGCGACCGTCAACCGATGAAGTAGACGTAAATGCAGACAATAATCGCGATAAGCCCACAGGACGCCAAGACGTCGACCCAGTTCCAACTCGCGCGAGTCTCCGCCTTCTGCTCGACGGTCGCTGTCGCGTACGTCAACCCCTGGAGATGCTCCTGCGTTGGCTTAGGCGTCAGGAAACTCACGCCATAGAGGAGCAAGATGCAAATCACCGTCAGGTAGATGCACATGAACGTGTAACTGGTCGTCGCAAACCACCGAAGGAACGAACCTTCCATAAAGGGCATAAGTTCGTTGAGGATTTCGCAGCCCAGTCGCGCCATACCGAGAACAAATCCAGCAACTAGCGCAGTAAGACACCCGGCGGCGTTGACGCGACGAGAGAAAACGCCGATGAAGAAGACGGCGAAAATCGGAGGAGCCATGTACGACTGAACGCTCTGGAGGTAGTTGTAAAGCGAACCTTTCATGAGCGCGATCGTCGGGATCCAGAGGAGTCCGAGGAAAACCATGACGCCCGTGGCGAGACGGCCGACCCAAACCATCCGCTTTTCAGACGCGTTCGGGGCGAACTTCTTATAGACGTCCATCGTAAAGAGCGTCGAGCACGAATTGAAGACGGACGCCAGCGAGCTCATGAGCGCGGCAAGCAGACCGCCGATAACGATACCGCGCATACCGATCGGAAGCACTTCCTTAACGAGTAGCGGGAAAGCCTGGTTGCCGTCGAAAAGAACCTCGGGATTGATCTTACCCTGAACGGCAAGACCATATGCGATCATACCAGGCACGATAAATATAAACACCGGCGTGAGTTTAAGATAAGCGCCAAAAATTGTTCCGCGACGCGCGGCGCGCTGATCCTTCGCCGCTAACGTGCGTTGCACAATGTACTGGTCGGTACACCAATACCAAAGACCGACGACAGGCGCGCCGAAAAGCAACCCAAACCAAGGATATTTCGGATGGGAATTCGGTTTCCAAAGGTTGAAATAATCCGCCATCGCGCGAACTCGGCTTGGAACAACAACGTCAATCGTAGGACGCTCGGCGATCAATTCGGCGAAATAAGTGTTCCAAGTATCTTCGTCGATTCGTCCTCTGATCGAATCAAGTTCTTCTCTCGAAAGGTCGGAAGGAAGAAGATATTTGCCCGTTCGATTCGTGTGTGCGATATACTCTTCGACGTCGACCTCTTCTTCACCGTCGGCGACCGCTTCTTCGACATTGTTCTCGGCGACGGTCTCGGCGTTATCAGCGGAGTCAGTCTCGGCGACGCTCGTTTCAGTCGTCCCTTCTGTTCCTTCAACGCCCTCTTCTTCGGAAATCTCATCGTCCTCGTCGTCTCTACCGGCGCCGATAACGTCGATCTTCGGACTCACAAGAACAAGGTCGCGAGTTGTCCCATCCGGCAGGGTCTCCTGCAAGACTTCCGCGTCAGGGTCGCCGAACTCTTCTTCGTTGAGAACAATCTTGTAGCCTCCGTACAGACTGGCGTCCTGCGCGACGCTTTTAAGCTCGTTCCAACCGCCGACGTGATGAAGCCCGATGAAGAGTACGCTCGCCGCGCCGATCAGCAGGACGACCGTCTGCAACAGTTCCGTATACAGAACCGCGCGGAGACCGCCAAGAATCGTATAGAGTCCCGTAATCAAAACCATGCCGACCGCGCCGACCCAGAAGTTGCTGATTCCAGGGATGAATTCGACCGGGAACAACGCCTTGAAAACGATGCCGCCCGCGAAAAGCGTAACGGAAATTTTCGTGAATACGTAGGCGACAAGGCTGATTAGCGAGAGAATCCAACGAGCCGAAGGAGAATAACGTTTCTCAAGAAACTCAGGAGTCGTAAAGATGCCGCTCCTTTCATAGAACGGCACCATAATCCAGCCCAGAACCAAAAGACACCACGCATGGAGCTCGTAATGCGCCATCGCCATCCCGTCGCTCGCGCCCGTCCCGGCAAGCCCGACAAGGTGTTCCGAACCAATGTTCGACGCGAAGAGAGACGCGCCGATCACCAGCCATCCCGCCTTTTTACCGGCGAGAAAGTAGTCCTTCGACGACTCGTTCTTCTGGGAGACGACCCACCAAGCAAGTCCGAGCAAAAGGGCGAAATATATCCCAAGCGTCGCCCAATCCCAGTCGTCGAGCGAAGCGCCGAGCGTTTGGGCAAAAAGCAGAGATTTTGTCATAAAAGTCATGAAGAAACCCAATCAAGCGTTAGAAGTTGTGTCATGGATAATATCTATCGTCCGACCGCGACGTTGCGATCGGACGAGACAAACGAATAATATCAGCGTCGCGACTCGCGCACGGAATCGCGAATCGCAATAAGTTCTTTCATTACGGGATAGAGTTCGATACTCGTTCCTTTAACTCCAAACGAATTATGGAGTTTCATATAGTTGCGGAAGAGTTTTTCGTAAACGGCGGCGGCGGCGGCGGAATTGGGACGATAGACCAAGTCCTTATATCCCACCGAATTGCGCTGGGCGTCGTAAATCGAGCGGAACGCGCCGCCGGCAACTGCGCCAAAGAGAGACGCGCCGAGAGCGCATGTCTGAGCGCTTCTCGCGATCTTAAGAGGACGATTGAGGACGTCGGCGTAAATCTGCATCGTCATAGGGCTCTTTTCCGCGATTCCACCGCAAACGACGACCTCGTTGATCGCCACGCCATATTCCTCAAGGCGCTCGACGATCGCGCGAGCGCCGTACGCCGTGCTTTCGACAAGCGCGCGATACGTTTCCGCCGCCGTCGTACTCAGCGTCGAGCCTATTATAGCGCCGGTAAGCGCCGTGTCGACCAAAATACAACGGTTGCCGTTATTCCAATCAAGCGCCAAAAGTCCGCTTTCACCAGGCGAAAGAAGCGCGGCGTCTTTTTCAAGCTCAACCAGCGTCTTACCTGTCTTAGTATAACGTTCGGGCGCGAGAGAACGTTCAAACCAACGGAAAATATCGCCGACTGCAGACTGTCCCGCCTCGATTCCGTAACAGTCGGGAAGTACTGAACCGGGAACGACCCCGCAAACGCCGGGAATCGTCTGAAGAGGCGCGTCGAGCGGAAGCGTCGTAACGTCGCACGTGCTCGTTCCCATGATCTTAACGAGCGAACCGGCGGAGACGCCGGCGCCCACTGCGCCCATATGGCAGTCGAACGCGCCGACGGCGACTGGCGTCCCCGCCGCGAGCCCCGTTTTTTGAGCGATCTCTTCCGTCAGAAAACCGGCGACTTGATCCGCTGTTTTCGCCTCGTTATTGAAACGCTCGCGTAGCGGAACGAGTCGTTCGTCAAGGGACGCGAGGAATTCGGCGCTCGGAAGACCGCCGTGCCGCGACTCCCACATCGCCTTATGTCCCGCTCCACAGACCCCACGAAGCAGTTTCTCCGGCTTCGTATTGCCCGTGATATACGCGGGAATAAAGTCCGCAAGTTCGACCCAAGAATAAGCGGCGTCGAAAACTTCGGGATTTTCGCGTTGACAATGCCAAATCTTCGCCCAATACCATTCGGAACTGTAGACGCCGCCGCAACGTTCAAGATACCCGTTTCCAAGCTCGTAAACGCGTTTTGTGATCGCGTCCGCTTCTTCAATCGAAGTATGATCCTTCCAGAGCCACGCGTTCGCGGCGGGAACGTCGGAGTATTTCTCCTGAAACGCCAACGGAATACCGTCTATGTCGACGGGAAGAGGCGTAGAACCGGTCGAATCGACGCCGATTCCCGCTACAAGCTCAGGCGTAAAGACGCCGGAAGGCCCAGACTTTGCGTCGCGAGCCTGTTCCACCGCCTCGCGTACCGCCTGACAGAAGCAGTCGACATAGTCGCGAGGACTCTGACGTGCGAGCGTCGGCTGATTGTGGTCGAGAATAATCCCCATATCGCCCGTCGGATAATTTACAACCGAAGTCGCGACCTCGGTTCCGTCCGCAAGATCGACGATCAAAGCGCGAACGCTGTTTGTTCCATAATCAACGCCAATAGCAAACTTCTTTTCTCCAAGCGCGACGTCGTTCATCTTAATATCCTTGTGAAACTTCATGAGACGAGAAAACTCGAACTATAACCGTTCGCGTCTCCCGCCTCTCGGGGGGGGAACGCTAGAAATATATTTTCAATTCAGAAAACGCGGTCGTCAACAAGAAAGAACGCAAAAAAATATCGTTTTTGCGAAATCCATAAAAAAACGACGTCTGCGACGCTATAAACGCCGCAGACGTCGCACGTTATC
This sequence comes from uncultured Planctomycetaceae bacterium, assembly GCA_946408825.1. Taxonomy (GTDB): domain Bacteria; phylum Planctomycetota; class Planctomycetia; order Pirellulales; family Thermoguttaceae; genus RUG369. The sequence continues at coordinate 12,831 of CAMJTU010000028.1, read as the reverse complement.
GAAATCCCAAGGCTTCAGCGAACGCTTCGCATGCGTTCCGTTTTCGCCGCGCTAACGCCCGCCTTGAACGCGGGAAGCGCCGCTTTCGCCGTCGATTCGGTTAAATTAAAAATCGTGAAGCCCTGCGCGCCCGCTTCCCGCGCAATTTTCGCTTGAAGAATAACCTCTTCGGGGGTCATCGAAATGCCGGTCGCGGTCATGCCGATACCGGGATAAATCGGAACCTTTCCTTTGACATAAGGAAGCTGACGCTCGACGTAACCCTTGAAACCTCCGGGATCGCTCGTGTAGTCCATCGGACAGACGAAATCCAGCCAGCCTTTGTCAACCCACATTCCCCAATCTTGTCCGATCGAGTCTTTAACGCCAGGATAATTCGGGAAGACGGCGGCAGAGATTTGAATATCCGGACGCCGCACGCGCAAAGATTCGTTGACCTCGCGAACGAGCGCGGTTATCTGATCGCAACGCCACTGTTTCCACGCTTTGCTTGCGTCGGAGTCTCTTCGAACAAACCGGACGAAATCACCTTGAATATCCTTACCTGTCGCCTCTTTATACACGGCGGCGAAACGTTCGCGACAACCGTCGCAGAAACAGGAATCGTCGTCGGGAAAACGGATGTAGTCGAAATGAACGCCGTCGACGTCATAGTTAAACGCGACCTCCTCAAGCGCCGCTTTTTGAAGCGCGCGATTTAACGGATTAGACGGACAGAGCCACGGTTTCTCGTCGCCTGCCGAGTCGCGTTGGAGCCTGCCCTCCTCGCTCATCTTATCAAGGAACCATTTCGGCGAATTCGACGCGTTGAAACAAACCATCCAAGCGTGAACCTCAACTCCGTATTTTTTACCGGCGGCGACCGCCTGCTTGATTTGATCGCCATATTGTTCGACGACGGGAGCTACGGGCAGAACTTTACTATCGTAATACGCGGCGCCGCCCCAGAGCATATTGGGGATCACGCCGTTAAAACCGGCGTCGGCAAGCGCTTTCATAGAACGATCCCAGTCGCCGCGCCAGATTCCGCAACCGGAATGTTCCCACCAGAGCCGACCTTCGCCAGAACGCGACGGCTGAGCGGCGCAGAATTCGTCGACAAGTTTCGATCTGATTTCGAGAAGAATCGCGTCAAGTCGACGGAGTTCAAGAAGGTTCGGGCTATTGTCGCCGGCGGCAAGGAGCGTCGCGACGTCGACGATTGATTTCTCTTTCGCGGCAAGTTCCTTCTTAAGACGCTTTAACGTCCCGGCGCGAACGCTTGTCGTGTCGGCGTATGGTTCGGCTCCGATAGAAAAGAGAGAAAGCCAATCTCGACGAACGACGCTTCGGGCGATTTCGGGAGAGATCTCGAATCCGAGAGCGGTAAGGAGCGCTTTCTTCGCGTCAAATCCTTCGCTCATAAGGACGTGAGAGCAGTACATCCCGTTTCCACTAAGAACGATCGCCGGATAGTTCGTCGCCTTGCCGTCCGTCGTCTGCCACAGCGCCAACGCTCGCGCTTTATTGCCGCCAATCAAAGGAGAAATTCGAGACGATTGAAACTCTTCGTCTGGCGAGACGTCGAAAAGATTCCACGAATTTTGCGGCAAAAACTCGGGAAGAACGGCGTCGTTTCTCTCGGCGTCGGAAAGAACCTCGGAAGGAACTTTCATTCCCGCGAGTTCGATTTTCTCCTGTTTACAACTCACAAAGCCTTTGACCTTAACGCCAACCTTTCGGAGAAGCTTTTCCGGCGCGTTATAGCAGAGGATGAGAAAACCGCCGTCGTCAACATACTGGCAGAGCGAATCGATCGTTTCGTCGGAAAGTTTGCCGCCAATCGCAAGGATTACGGCTTTATAGGAACCGAGGACGTCATGAGTCGCGTCGTTTACGTCTAGACGTTCGCAATGAAGTCCGCACCGCGAGAAGAGATTCGCCGTCAGGTTAATGTAATTCAGGTCAGAACCTTCGTATCCGTCGAGCGCTGCAAACGAGCAACGCGTCGCGCGAAACGCGCGAAACGTAACGGCTGCGTTCGCCTCGCCCCCGTGCCAAAAGGAAAAACGAACAAGATCGACCTCCTCTAAACCGCCGGGCTCGCCTTCCGTCCTCGCGCCTCGAGAAGAAAAGAGAATAGCGACGCGACCGTTTCCGCCACGCGTCGTCTCGCCGGTCATGCTATACCACCCGTTCCCGCTGTGAAAATAAAGCGTGACGGAACCGATCGCCGAAGGATCGTCCACATCGACGAGAAGTTCGTAGTTGGAAAACCTTGAGCAATCCGTCTTAAAGGGGAGATCGAGATAGCCGCGATCAAGCTCTGGCTTATCCTTAAAAGGCAGTTTCAGCACGTTCTTTTCGACGTTGAAATCAATCAGCTCGACGAGGTTGGCGCCGTAAAAGGAATCAAAAAAATCCTCCGAAAGAAGAAGATTTTGAGCCGTCTCTTCCGTGAAACGATTCTCTTCGGCAGTCGCCAGATCGCCTCCGAAAACGTTGAAAAGAAACGCTGCGCAGGCGAAAATCGCTAACACTATACGTTGCATCGTCTTTTCCTCATATGCGTAGTTAAAACAAGGTCGGTCGTCTCGTCAAACACGCTCATTCGCCGAGCGTCGTTCCCTCGGTTTCTTTTTCAATCGCGGCGTTTTCAAACGCGATACGACGTTCGCGATCTCTACGGAACGTACAGAAGGCGGCAAGCCCAACGCAGAACGCGCCGACAATCCATGTCATTCCGAGGACGATAAACGAGTATTTATACCCCATATCTATCCCGAATTGTTTGACAAAAGCGCCGACCATCTGACTCGACCACGCGCCGATAATAAACGCGAAGAAAATCATAAACCCAACCGTCGTCGAACGATATTTTGACGGAATCGTCTCGAACACGGACGCGTGAGTGTTGCATTCGTAGAAACCGCGACACGCGCCCATAAGGAAGAAAAGCGCGTAAACGGCGGAAACAGAGCCGACGGAACCGATAAAGGCGACCGCCGGCGCGCCGAGCGCCATCGCGACGAACTGCTGCTTAGGGCGGTAAGTCGGACGCGTTTTCGCGATATGATCGGAGAGCCATCCGCCGAGATAGATGCAACCAAACGCGGCGATATGGTGCCAAAACATGCCGTTAAAACCGGCGGACGTCTGACTCAAGTTAAACTTCTCTTGAAGAAACTTCGGCACGACGTTTAGATACGCGTTGTTGACGAAAACGATTGCGGTAAAGCCGACGGTCAACAGCAGCGCGGACGGATTGCGGAAGATCATCTTAAGAAATTCGACGACGGACGGTTTTTCCTCAGTTTTGGGAACGTCAATCTCGGTTCCCTCGGCAAACTTAACCGTTGAAGGATCCTTCAGTCGGAAAATAAGCAAGATTCCAATAACGATGCTCGCCGCGCCGAAAGTCCAGAACGTCCCGCGCCAGCCGAAATGTTCGCAGATCCACGCGGCGATAAAACCGCTGAAAATGACGCTCAGGTACACAGCCGTTTGGTGAACCGAAAGAGCGATTGCTCGCGTTTCCTTGTGGTACGACGCGATTAAACTCGTTGACGCCGGTCCGTAAAACGCCTCGGCGACTACCAGTCCGATGCTGTTGAAAATAATCATCCCGATGAGACCGGTCACGCAACCGGTACAGATTGTCGCGACGCTCCAGCAGAGAAGACATCCGATGAGAAGTTTCTTTTTGTTAAATCTATCCCCGACATAGCCCGCAAAAGGAACGATCAGCGCCATCAACGTAAACATTACGGTTCGCGTCGAATACAACTGACTGTCCGAAAAACCCAAGGCGTCTTGAATTGAAGTCGCGACAATGCCGTAGATTGCGCGATCCGACTGATGGAAAAAATACGCCAAGAAAAGAAGGATTAGCAATTCCCAGCGGTACATAGGAGAAATCGTCTTAGCGCGTTTCATCTCGAAGTCAAGCCTCTCTTCACTTTCCCAAATTAGGTTGGTTTTTTCATTTTCTTGGGGCGTGTCTAACGGACGCTCCTTAACAAGCGACACAGAAGTCGCGCGGCGTGCCTAAACAATGACGTGAAACGTCAAAAAACGAGGCGACGCGAAAAAAAGCGTCGGTTGGCAGGCGCGTTTGTAGTTTTTCCGTCAGGAGTTAACCCAATATTCGCGTAACCACGACGCGGCAGTTTCAGGAGAAACGGGATTAATATCGATTCCGCTTCCATATTCATAACCCGCTTTTTTAACAAGACTTGGAATAATCGTTAATCGTGGACGAAACACACAAACAGCGTCTTCGAGTTTAGGATCGACGCAATAAGGCGCGTTTGTCATAACGACGTTATAGTCAAGGAGCGCGGACTCGCTCGAACTAATTTTTTCATAGACCTTTTGCAAGGCTAGAATTGCGTTTCGCGCCGTAAGCGCAAGCGCGTCAAGAATACCGTCGTCATAATCCTCAAAAGCTTTATCAAATCTCGGACATATTTCGAGTTGTCCAGGAAAGCGGCTTGCATAGGGGCAGTAAAGGACAAAAGAATCAGACGCGGCGACAACGCGCCGACCGTCCTCCATCTCTGCGCGTAAAAGCGCCTCCCAGTAAGATTCTAGTTCGCCGACGTTCCGGCGGTTTTCCTCGTAATGGGCGACGCGTTCCAACTGAAAACGAACGTCGTCCGGAATCAAAGTACTGGCGACAACTTGACAATGCGAGTGAGGTTGCGACGCCCCGGCCCCAACGCCAACATTCTTGAAAAAGAACGCGTGCGCAAAACGTCCCGACGCGCGAAATTCGCGCAAACGACTTTGAAAAAGTCGAAACACAAGACAGACCTCAAGTTCCGTCGCTTCTCCCCAACCGCGAATATGTCGACGGGAATCGACGACGACTTCATGACGTCCGTTCGCCTCGAACTTTTGAAAGAAACGTTCCGAGACAGGGAGAACGCCAGAACGAAACCGACGACGCAATTGGCAAAAATCCGTAGCGTCGACAACGTGTTCAGAAACTCGAAACGCAGGATACTTATTTTCAAACGCACGAACGCGCCAATAGGCGCCTTGGACGTCGTTGCAATCGTCGCAAGTCGTAACGATAAAGTCGTCTGGAAAATCGCCTTGCGAATGAGATTCAGGAAGTAAAACGGCGGCGACCGTCGGAGTCGTAAGATTTTCGTTTCCGGGACAGAACGCGCACTTAAAACAAGCGGTTCCGTCGCGTGGCGCGACGGAAGCGCAATTTGAGCCGTTATTTTCAAGGTCTGACGGTCGTTCGTTTCGTCCTTCGGCGACCAGAACCCATCGCTCCGTCAGCGGATCAAGCCGAAATTCAGAATCATAAACCTGCGTTTCGCGCGAAGCGCTAGGCGATCCTTCGCTACTCAAGGGCCATTCTCCCATTCATAGGTTCGCGTCGCAAAACCGACGAATTTGCGACGTAAAAACCCGCCTCTGTGGACGACCGCGCCGTGTTGCGACGCAGACGCCGGACAAAAGCGGGCTTATTAAAAAACCGTCAAACCGACGCCGAAAAGGAGTCGTTCGTTAAAGAATCTATGCTATCAGCGCGTAACCGTGTGATAAACGCGACCGACGCCTGGGACGCTGATCTTGAAACGTCCCTGTTCGTCGGGCGTATTCCACGGAGTTCCGTCCCAGTCGTAAGAGCTCGGACGATAAGACATATCGGACTTGAGAAGATCGTCCCATGTGATCTTCTTGCCCGTGTAGCACGCTTCGCGCGACATGATTCCCATCATCGTCGCCTTCGCCATGTAGTCGCCGTTGTTGATCGTGTCGATCTTGCCGCGAATCGACTTGTAAAGTTCGATATGTTCGAGCGTGTACATATCGGAACTGACGGGCTGTTGCTCGTATACGACTTTGCCGTCGAGATCGGTAATACGACCGCGACCAAGAATTCGCGCAAATCCCTTCGTACCGGCAAAGTAAGCCTGATTCTCGCCCCAGCAACCGTCTTGCTGACGGCAATACGAGTAAAAAGTCGTGCCGTTCGGATATTCGAAGACGGACGCCATCGAGTCGTAGATGTCGCCATATTCCGGCTGCTCGGTGCGTTGCATACGAGCGCCGAGACCGTAGCACGTGGCGGGAGGAACGTCGCCCATCGCCCAGAGGCCCTTGTCGAGGGTATGAACGTGCTGTTCGATATTGAAATCGCCGGAAAGCCACGCGTAGTTGTACCAGTTGCGAACCTGCGCCATCATCTCCGTGTCGCCCTCTTGGCGCGGACGCGTCCAGAGTTTGCTGGTCAGGTAGGTCAGGCGAGCGGACGTAATATCACCAATCGCGCCGTCGCAAACGCGCTGCATAATATCCTTGACGTTCAGATCATATCGCCAGCAAAGACCGGAAACAAGCGTGAGTCCCTTTTCCTTGGCAATCTTCGAAGATTCCATAACGGACTTGATCCCGAGCATGTCAGTCGCAACCGGTTTCTCGCAGAAAACGTGTTTACCCTGCTCGACCGCATAGGCGAGAGAACGATAACGGAAACCCGGCGATTCGCAAAGAAGAACAAGATCAGAAGCCTCGACGACAGACTTGTACGCGTCAAGACCGGCGAAAACGCGATCTTCAACGTCGATACGATCCTCAAACGCCGTCTTTAGTCCTTCCACGGCGCCTTGCGCGTTCGGCATAAACGCGTCGGCGACTGCGACAATTTTCGTATTAGGATCAGCGTTGAGCGTATTGGCGGCGGCTCCACGACCACGACCGCCGCAACCGATAAGACCGACCTTAATCAAATCAGATTCGCCCGCATGAACGCGCGGAACTGCGACAGAAAGAGCAGCGACGCCCGCCGCGCTCGTCTTCAGGAAATTACGTCGGGAAATACTCATGATAATTCTCCAAATATCTCAAACAGTTGCAAAAACGTCGGCGCATGACGCGCTGAAACGTCCGCGCGTTCCATACGATCGTCGGAACGCGAAGTGGGAAAACAAGGCTCAAACAAGTCTTGCAAAAAAAGTATGCTATCGTGAAACGGTATGATAAACCGATCCGAGACCGGGAACTTGAACCTTAAGTCGTCCTTGTTCGTCGGGGACGTTCACAGGAACGCCATTCTCGGTATAGTCGCTCGGAGCGTAAGATTTATCAGAATTAAAAGCTTCGTCCCAAGTCATTCTGGCGCCGGAATAACATGCTTCGCGTCCGAGAATTCCCATCATGGTCGCTTTCGCCATATAGTCGCCGTTATTGATCGTATCGATCTCGCCACGAATTGACTTGTAAAGCTCTTGATGCTCGATCAAGTACATGTCGGAGGGAACGTTCTGACGCTCATAGATCACTTTTCCGTCGAGATCTGTAATGACGCCACGGCCCAAGACGGACGAAACGTATCCCTTCGTACCCGCAAAACGAGCGTTGTTCTCGCTCCAGCAATCGCTCTGTTGACGGCAGTAAGAATAAAGCGTCATGCCGTTTGAATACTCGTAAACAGCCGCCATCGAGTCGTAAATATCGCCGTATCCGGGCTGTTCAACGCGTTGCATACGTCCGCCGAGACCATAGCAAGCTACGGGCGGAACGTCGCCCATCGCCCAAAGTCCTTTGTCAAGCGTGTGAACATGCTGTTCCACGTTGAAATCGCCAGAAAGCCACGTGTAATTATACCAGTTGCGAACCTGCGCCATAAGCTCTGTATCTTCCGGGGCGCGAGGGCGCGCGCTCGGCTTGCCGCCCATATAGGTCAGACGCGCAGAAGTCAAGTCGCCAATAACGCCGTCAAGGACGCGTTCCATAATGTCTTTAACGTTAAGGTCGTAACGCCAACAAAGACCTGAAACAAGGGTCAACCCCTTCTCTTTGGCCACATTAGCCGACTCGATTACAGAACGAATCGCGGGAGCGTCGACGCCGACGGGTTTTTCGCAGAACACATGTTTGCCCTGTTCAACAGCGTAGCGAAGCGAGCGATAACGGAAACCAGGGGCCTCGCAGAGTAGAACGACGTCGCAACAGTCGACGACGTTTTTGTACGCGTCAAGTCCAGAGAAAACGCGTCCTTCAACGTCAACTCGATCTTCAAATTGCGTTTTAAGTCCTTCAACAGCCCCTTGCGCCTTCGGAAGAAAAGCGTCTGCTACAGCGTAAAGCTTTGTAGCGCCGTCTGCTGTGAGAGTATTGACCGCCGCCCCGCGCCCCCGACCGCCACAACCGACAAGACCGACCTTAAGCTCGCCACGCTCGCCCGCGTGTACTGGAGATAACGCCAGCCCCGTAAACACCGTGCCAGCAATCGTCTTAGATTTCAAAAAAACACGTCGTGTGCCGGCGACGCTCATAGCTCGCTCTCCTAATTCGTCAATAATGCTTTTCACGCCAAAACGTCGTTAGACGCCAACCAGAAGGATTGTACCGACACGACTTTCCGTTTTCAAGAGATTGAACCCTTTTTTTGGAAATTTTAGCGACGTGGAATCTTTGTTTTTGGATACCTTTTGAGAATTTCGACAACCGATTCTTTGAGCGCCCCGTTCGTTCCTACCCCTTCGCGTCCTTCGATCGTTTCTTCGCCGTTCCAGGAGCCAAAATACCCCCCGGCCTCATGGAGTATTGTCGCCATCGGCGCCGCGTCCCAGACTTCGAAAAAAGGATCTATCATAATTTCAGCGCGTCCCGTGGCGACAAGGTAATACCCATACGCGTCGCCCCATGTACGCGTTAGACGACACTTAACTTCTAGTTCGTCGTAAGCGCCTTCACGACCGACGAGATCAAAGTCATAGCAATCAGTTGTAAGAAAAAGGGCCTTGTCGAGGCGGTCGACGTCTGAAACGCGCGCAGGTCGCGTTTTCGTCTCGTCGGCAAAAATCTCCCATGCTCCCATTCCGTCGCCAGCCCAAACGCCACGAGCTAACGCAGGAAGCCAAACGACTCCAATCATGGGTTCGAGCTTTCCCTCTGGAGAAGATTTACAAACGCCGATAAGATTCGAATAGAACGGAACGCCGTGAATGAAGGATTTCGTTCCGTCAATCGGATCGAGAATCCACTGCCACCCTGACGTCCCCGTCTTATCTTCAAATTCTTCGCCAAGGACGGCGTCGTTCGGAAAGGCCTCGGCGATCAATTTACGACCGAGTTCTTCCGCGCCTCTATCCGCTATTGTTACGGGAGTGCCGTCCTGTTTATTTTCGACACGAACGCCGGCGTCGAAATACTTAAGGGTCAACGCGCCCATCTCTCGGGCAAGACGTTTTGCAAATTCACAACGCGCTTCCATAGTTAGACCTTTCGTTGAAAAATAGGGAAACGACGGATTAAGCGTCATTGTACTCCTTGCCAACCGGCGGAAAAGCGGCGCGGAATCGAAAAGCTTGAAAGAACGCTCAAAGGGCGATATAATCGATTAAGCCTGGCGCGCGAGTCGGCGGCGTCCCCTTCTTTTCCGTAGCCGGGCGAAAACGGCAATTCGATCTAGGACGTCCTATAGAGAGACATGAGCGCATGAACCCAAACGCCATTTCCCGTCGTTCTTTTCTAACGCGCGGCGCCGTCGCTGGCGCGGCGTTCGCTTCTTTGACCGCTCCTTTTGCAACTTTAGGCGACGACGTTCAGTCAAAACCCCAAATCCAGGGCTTTGACGATACAGAGACAAACATCGACCCGAACGCTCCTTGGGAGAAGTTTACCGACAGAAAACTCCGCGTCGGAATCGCCGGTTTCGGACTTTGTCATTTCGGCGCGCAGTTCGGTTTTCAAGATCATCCGAACGTCGAAGTCGTCGCGGTCAGCGATCTCTTCCCGGATCGTTGCGCCGGACTCGCCCAAGCGTGCCGTTGCGAAAAAACTTACCCTTCCCTCGAAGAAATGATCAAAGACGACTCGATCGAAGCGATTTTCGTCGCGACCGACGCGCCTTCACACGTCGATCACGTCTGCAAAGCGCTCAAAGCCGGTAAACACGTCGCCTCGGCTGTTCCCGCCGTTTGGGGGAATGTCGACGACGCGTTCCGACTTTATGAAACGGTCAAAGAAACCGGGCTGTTCTACGGCATGTTCGAAACGAGCTCGTTCCACGACGATGTTTTCCAAGCGCGTCGCATCTATCAGGCGGGTGGTTTCGGACAGATGATCTACACCGAAGGGGAATATTATCACTACGGAGCCGGTAACCTTGAGGGATATAAAGACTGGCGCATCGGACTTCCTCCGCAGTGGTATCCGACGCATTCAAACGCGTACTATACCTGCGTGACCGGCGGTTCCTTCACGAAGGTTTCGTGCGTTGGACACGTCAGCAAGCTCGAAGAATATCAGAAAGGCGCCAATGCTTACGACAACCCGTTCGGCACAGAAGTCGCGCTCTTCACCACCTCCGAAGGCGGATCTGCAAGAATGGCGGTGAGTTGGGACTCCGCGGGCTGGGGCGGAGAGACGGGGCGCATGCGCGGCGAAGTCGGCGCGCTCAACGGCGGATACTCCGCCATTAACGAAGAAGTCCAGAAGAAGGTCGCCGAACTCGGCGAGATTCGCAAGCCGCAGCTCCCGCCGGGAGTCGACGCTGGCGGTCACGGCGGCTCGCACGGCTATCTTGGCTCGAACTTCGTAGAGTCTGTGTTAAAAGGACGTCACCCGCTCGTCAACGTCGCGCTCGCGCTCAATACGACTGTCGCGGGAATCGTCGCGCACCAATCGGCGCTTCGCGACGGCGAACTTCTCGATATTCCGCAGTTTAAGATGTGGTGAAACAAAGAACGACGCGAGAAAGCCTCGTTCTAACGCAAACGACGAAAGGGCGCCCCGAGGCGCCCTTTTTTCTAACAATTGTTTTAAAAAGAATAAAGAATACGACTTAACCGTTGACTAGCCGGAGAAACTCGTCGTGCAATTCTTGATTAGCGGTCGCTAAAAGAGGTTTAAACGCAAGGTCAAAAGGCGAGCCGTCGACGTGAGTCGCGACGCCCCCCGCCTCGAGAAGAATTCGAACGCCGGCGGCGACGTCCCAAGGATGCGCACACTGACAACTCATCGCGTCGAAACGACCACACGCGACATACGCGAGATTGAGCGCCGTGGAACCGGTTCGACGCATCGACTGGCACACGGTCACGCAGCGTTTAAAAACAAGGTAGTCGGGCGAATCTTCTCTGGTCCGCGTCGCGAAGGAAACCGACATCAGAGCGTCTTTCGCGCGTGTCGCCGTGCTGGTTTTGATTCTTGATCCGTTAAGAAAAGCGCCCTCGCCCTTTCTCGCGGTAAACAACTCGCCGTCGTTCGGATTGAAGATCGCGCCGCAGAGGATATCGGCGCCTCGAGCCAACGCGATAGACACGCAGAAAAAACGAACCCCGTGCACGAAGTTCGTCGTGCCGTCAAGCGGATCGACAATCCAAGTATATGGCTGACTCTCCGGCGCCAAACTCCCGCATTGACTCTCTTTAAGCATTTGAGCTTCGGGAACCATAGATTCGAACGCATCGCCAAACGACGGGGTATTGCCTTGAGACTCTTCGCCTAGAAAACAGTGGTCGGGAAACTCGGAAAGAACGATCTTTTCGATCTTGCGCTGAGCCATAACGTCGGCTTCGGTCACAAGGTCGGCGGGACCCTTTTCATACTGTCCGACCTTTCCAAGTTTCTCTTTAAGGATCGCTCCCGCCTCGACGGCGGCGTTAATGGCAACGTCCAAAAAATCCTTCATCTCTTCGTATCTCTTTTAAACCGACGTCGTCGCGCCGGGAACTACTAATCATTAAACTGACGGGCGAATTATCGTTTGAATTTACGCCATTCGGCGACGGCAAGCTCGTCGCAACGCTCGTTTTCCGGATGACCCGCGTGCCCTTTTATCCACTCAAAATCGACGTCGTGAAGCGAGATAAGCTCGTCGAGCTTTTGCCAAAGATCTAGGTTCTTGACCTCCGCGAGACGACCTTTTTCACGTCGCCGCCACCCGTTCGCCTTCCAAGATTTCATCCATTTCGACAGTCCGTTGAGAACGTACGAACTATCGCTGACGATTTTGATCGAAGTCGGTCTCTTGAGAGCCGAAAGGCCCTCGACGACAGCGCGGAGTTCCATGCGATTATTCGTCGTTTCCGCTTCGCCCCCGGAGGCCTCCATTCTCTTGCCGGATGGAACGTGACGGAGGATAAACGCCCAGCCGCCGGGACCGGGATTGCCGCTACAAGCGCCGTCGGTAAAAAGGATTGTTTCTATTTCGTCAGTCATTGAGTCGGCCGCGCCTTTCTAAACGGCGTAGAATGCAAAAACTCATTCGGGACCACAGGTGACAATCTGCATCCGACAGATTGTATTTCCTTCGAAGATTTCAACAAAGAAGAACCGGACCAAGTCATACTAAACGCAATGCGCTTAAACTCGGGTCAAACACGTCGTCGGTCAGTTTTTAGGTTCCGACTTTGTTTCAGCGCTGGACGGAACGTTACTCCCGCCCCATGCGCCCAGGGGTGGTCCAATCTGAAACGCGTTATTTTGAGATTGACTCCCAATCCTCGGTCCATTGTTGGGACGTTCGCCCAACGGGGCGCCAGGGAATCCCATTCCTGGAAACTGAGGCGAGGTCCTTTCGTCCCTCCCTCCACGCGAATCCGAAGGAGGACGGACTCCTGTATTCCTACGAGCGTTCGTCGAGTTCCCTTGCGTGTTTCCGCCTCCGCGATTATTTCCGTTCGAAGAGGCGTCGCGCGGTTCTCCGACGCGACGCGGCTCGGAATATTGGACGTTCGAGTCGTTCCTATTCCGGATAATATCACGCGTTTTTGAAAGTAAAACTTCTGTCAATCGATCTGACGTTCGATAATAACTCAATTCAGAGATTGTAGCTGTCGCCGCCGCAAAGTCGCCTCGACGTGCAGAAACCCAAGCGAC
>CAMJTU010000027.1 GCA_946408825.1 uncultured Planctomycetaceae bacterium | reverse complement strand
TACGATTGTATTCGGCTTCTGTTAGGTTCATAATGAACCACAGTAGACTTTTTACCGCTTTGTGTCAACACGCCCTAAATAAATTCAATTTTTGAAAAAAGATGGAAATATGGCGTCACGCAGGAAGACGCCCGTCAGACTTCCATGAGAAAGCGACGAGAAAGAGCCGAACGGTTCCGTGAGTAGGCGGCGGAGATCGTCGCGAGGTTTGAGATTATGCTAAAAGACGACGGCGGGCGTCAATTGGGCCCTTCGGAACGCCGTCTTAGTTAAAAGCCTTGAACCCCCGCGGTATTGATATAAAATGCGCGTAGCCGAGCAAACGCGCAAAACGTGGGCGTATACGGCGTAAATTAAAGTTGCGGAACGGAAAACGGCAGTGAATATTCCAATCTCGACAGAGGATAAAAAGTTCCTGAAAACGTGCGCGCCGGGATATGCCGCGACGGCAGCCGCTTTGGGAAAGGCTTTCGTCGAAGAGTTGCGCAAGGAGGTTGGAAGTAATGGGTAAGCACGCGTATCTTGTGGTCGCTCATAATGATTGGGGACTTCTTTCCAAACTTCTGAGATGTATTGACGATCCTAGGAACGGAATTTTTATTCATGTAGATAAAAAGGCAAATTTTGTATTGTCGGAAGTTTATGAACCGCAAAAAGCAGAATGCTCGTATATCCGTCGACGCAAAGTCTCATGGGGAGGGTACTCCATCATTGCGGCTGAATTGACTTTATTAGAAGCCGCCGTTGCTCATGAATTTGACTACTATCATTTGATTTCAGGGCAGGATCTTCCGATTAAAAGTCAGGACTATATACACGCTTTCTTTGATCATCAGAGTCGAGAGAATAGCTATATTGGATTTTCATCGAAAGAAGAGTATAGCGACAAGATTATTATGAGACTCTTGGGACAATATCATTTTCTGCAAGACGCCATTGGGCATAATTCCGGAAAATGGATCGGCGTTTTGCGTCGGCTTGAAAGAGGGGCCTTGAGCGTTCAGAGGAAACTGAAGGTCGACAGAATCGCTAATTGTCCGTTTAAAATTTATAAGGGATCAAATTGGTCCAGCATTAACCACGAACTGGCGCGGTACTTAATTTCCAGAAAAAAAGATATTAAAAAATACTTTAATAACGCCGTTTGCGCCGACGAGCTGTTTTTTCAATCCATTTCACAAGACAGCCCGTTTAAGGATAAGATCGTTCCTAATTCGCTCAGAGCGATAGATTGGAAAAGGGGGCGACCGTACGTATATCGAAAAGAAGACTTTTCACTGTTAATGGAAAGCGACAAGCTGTTTGCGAGGAAATTCAGTACGAACGTCGACTCAGAGATCATAGATATGATTTGCGCTCAGGTTGGCGCGACTTGAAATAGCGACGGCTAGAAACGACAAAGGAAAGGTTTTCGTTGTTCTGTCGACGCCTCTACGCCTTTGGTTAAAGCGTTTCCGAAAACGTCGTTCTCGTTATGAAAAATTGGTCGAATCCTTCCGCCCCTTGTTGATTCTAACGACGGGAATGATTATACTTAGCGAGATTGTCGCTGTTTATCCTTGAAATTTTTTTCGGATAAGCTCTAAAATTTGAGACTGGCGGTTAGGCGGACGGAGTTTGTCGCGTTTACGCGACGTCGTCCAAGGTTTGACGGAATATAAAGAAAGAGCGAAGGGGAGTATGAAATGACGACGACGCTGGTTTTTATCGGGTCGCAGACGTTGACTTTGCTTATGTGGATTGCGGGTTTGGGCGCGTTTTTCGCCGCGTTTGGCCTTTGCGCCGCCGATCGCGAAGCTTTTGACGACGAAACGAACGACGACGAGAACGAAGACGACGATTTTGACGAAGAAAATCCGTTCGGCTTCAACGTTTCTCGCGAAACGATCGAGGAGTACAAGGAGTACATACGCGATACGAACGCGCGCCTCATGGAACTGTACGAGAAGCTCAAAACCGCGTCGGAATCTCCCGGCGACGTCCTGGAGGAGATCGTCTCGTTGCGATTAGGGCTCGCCGCGCGCGCGCAAGAGGCGGGGGACGACTCGGAGGCGTTGCAGAATTATGAAAGCGCTTTCGACGCATATTCCCGCTACCTCGATTCGGGCGGCGATTCGCAAGCGACGCTCAAAAAGGCTGCGGCGGGACGTCTAAGCTATGCCGTTGCGCTCTATGAGAACGGCGACAACGACGCCGCCGACAAGGAATACGTCCGCGCGCGCCAAGAGAACGAGGAACTCGCTAAGCTCGGGGACCGTGAGGCGCAGGTCGATATGTTGGGAATCGATCTGAATCGCGCGTCGATTATCTCCGCACGCGGCGACCAGCAGGGCGCGATTGAGCTCCTCGACGAGACGATTGCCGAACTAAAAAAGCTCGTCGACGACCCCGACTACAATCGGTATGAAGTCCCATATTGCCTCGCAAAGGCCTACATGTCCAAAGGTTGGCTTCTTCGTTCGACCTTTGACGACGACTTAGATTGTCCGGAGGCTATCGACTCTCGGGACGCGTATGAAAACGCGATCAACGTGTTCCGCGCGCTCGTTGAAGACGGGGGCGAAACGCAGTATCGTCGCGAACTCGCGGACGCGCTCGTCGAGAGTATGGCGGTTACCCCGATCCGATCGGACGAAGACGCAAAAAGCGCGATCATTCGCCTTAAAGAGGCGGGCGACGCGTATCGAAAGTGCGTTATCCTCGGCGAGAACGACGCTTGCGTCGATTTCTTCGAGACGTCTCTCGAACGCGCGAGACTGCTCATGAAGATTGAGCGTTCCGCCGCCGCTTTTGCGCTCTACGATTCCATTATCGAAACGTTCGACAATCTCGCCGAGTCCGACGAATTGCCGATCCTTGAAGGTCTTGCGACCGCGTATCAGAACCGTGCGAAACTGCGCGACGGCGACGATCGCGACGTTTTCAAGAAAAAACTCGACGATTTGAACAAAGCAATCGAACTGCAAGCGAAGATCGCCGACGATCTTATCGCGACGTTGCAGGAAGAAAACGACGGGTGTTGCTGCGGGCACGGCCACGAACACGATCACGACGGGTGTTGCTGCGGGCACGGCCACGAACATGGTCACGACGGGTGTTGCGGCGGGCACGGTCACGAACACGGACACGACGGTTGTTGCGGCGGACACGGTCACGAACACGGACACGACGGCTGTTGCGGCGGGCACGGTCACGAACACGGTCACGACGGTTGTTGTTGCGGCGGGCGCGAGGACGGCGCCGGCGACGCGGAACGGCAGTTCTTCGTCGAACATTGGGTTGCCGACAACTACGCCGCGTTGATGGAGTGTCTCTTTGACCGTATTAACGTCCGATTGGAACTCAACGATCGAAAAGAAGCGCGCGAAGACTGCGCGTTTGCGGAGACGATTGCCAAGCAGTACCGTTCTGTTCTCAAAGAAAAAGAGCGAGAGGCGCTCGACGACGAAATGTTCGAACAGATTCGTCTGCTGCGTCAGTCGCTTTAACGCCCTTTAGACGTCGAATTCAACGCGTTTTCACGCCCGAACCGTCGCGCCGCGTCGGCTCGGGCGTTTCTTTACCGTGAACAAAAACGACTTCTCGACAAAAAACGCCCGGACTCGTTATGAACCCGGGCGTTTTTTCAATTATTGCGCGTCGCTGTTATCGACGCGTCGTTTCGCGATCATTTCGGGAGCAGGACGCGTTCGTTCTCGTTGAAGGAGACGTGTTTAACGTCGCCGCCGTTGATACGGTACGCGATGCGGAGCGTTTTGACCACGTTCGGGGTCGGGTCGCCGAAGAGTTCGTTGTAATTGCCGAGACTCATGAGCCGCGTGCCGTTGAAATGCTCCTTAACCTTGTCAAGGACGTCGACGCGCTTGTCTTCTTCTTGAATCCCGTAGTTCGCGGCGACGAGTTCCACCTTAATGTTGTCGCGCTTAATTTCCTCAAGCGCTTCTTGCATTTGGACCTCGGAGACGCGTTCGTTCGGGTTGAAGTCGGGATCCGGGTTCGGCATGAGCTTAAGTTCGGGGAGAAACGCGCTCGTGTCGCCGTCCTGACGAATGTCGAAACGGTTGATCTTCGGCGCGGTCGCGATACGCGGACGAATCTTCGGCGCCGTGTTGATTGCGACGCTGTCCGGGTCGTACATCTGGCGAATTTCTTCGTCGCCGAGGTACGGGCCGTTCGTGTCGATCCACGCGAGGAGCCGTTCGGCGTCTTCGCCCGTGACTTTGACGTCATGGTGTTCGCCGGAGAGCGCGTTGTGCGCGAGGCGGCTGACCGGGGAGTACGCGGAGTAGGGCGGGAGCGTCTTGAGGTTGTCCGGGTCGTTCGCGCCGTACGCTTCGACGATGAAGAGGCCTGCGATATTTTCCGGAACGTTACGCTCGTCGCGCTTCTTCGCGCCGCCCCAAGGCGTGTCGCCGTTGACGAAGGTCATGTACGGCTCGTTGAAGGGACTCACGTCGTTCGGACGGTGATGAACCCAGCCCCACCATCCTTTCGTCGAAGGTCGCCACGTCATGTTGATCGCCTGATACGCTTTGTTGTCGGGGTCGCCGTGGCACTTGATGCAATATTTTTCGATGACGGGATCCTGAACGAAACGCTTGTACGAGATCGACTCTTCGACGCCCCAGCTCGGCGGGGTAAGTTCCGCCGCAGGACGCGTGACCGCGCGCCCGACCTGCGCGCCGTCCGCCGCGACGTTCGCCTGCGTGTTCAGCTGCGACTCGTGGCAGCCCGTGCAACCGCGGCGTTCGCCCGGCATGACGTTCGTGAACGTGCGCATGACGTGAATCGCGCGCATATCTTTGTCGAGCATCTCGAAGAAGATCGCCTCGCCCGCCGGAACCTTGAAGTTCACGCTGCCGTCCTCTTCGATCGGAACCGTGCCGAGGATGCGCTTGACGCCTTCCGCTTGGAAGACGGAGACGGCGGGACCGTCGTGCTGAACCGTCTTGTTCCACGTCGTGTACGTCTTCGGGTCCATCTGGATCACGCGGATGTATTTGCCGTTCTCTTTGAGTTCCGGATATTTCTCCGTTCCTTCAAAGACGTTGTTCGAGTACAGTTCGCCCGGCTCAGGCTTCTCGCCGGAGCCGATCTTCGGCCATTTCACGACGTCCGGCTTGACCGGATAGAGATTCTCGCGGTTCACGATCGGCGACGCGTAATACGCGTTGTAGTCGCCGCGATAGATAAGTTCCTTGTTGCCGTAAACGTCCATGAGGTAAAGACGGAAATACCACCCGTGGTGATCGCCGCTGTAGAGGTGGCCCCCTTCGCGAGCGCTCACGAGGAAGAATTCTTCGCTGAGCGGGTAGGGGGTCTTATACGCGAAGATTTTGCCCGACTCGTGATAGTCGACCTTCGCGGGCGGGTCGCTCGGACCGTTGCCGACTTCGGGCCACGCGACCTCGCGCGTCACGCGGTCGAGTCCGTCGGGATAGTTCAAGCCCGCCGTCGGGTCGGCGATTCCGATCGAGCCGTTGAACCACGCGTGGTGGCCCACGGCGGTAAACATGACCTTCGAACTGTTCGGAATCGCGCGCGCTTCTGTCAGCACGTCGGGCCACGTCGACTGGTTTCCGTAGAACGTCTGCTGATTCGTTCCGTCCGGGTTCATCGTCCACAGCGACTGGACGCGCCAAAGCGCTTTGTCCGTGTATTCCCAGCGCGTGAAGATAACGCGTCCGTCGTTCATCATCGACGGAAGGTATTCCGGCTCGCCGTTCGCGGAGATGACGTAAATATTCTTGCCGTCGGCGTCGCAGCGCGTGACCGCGAAGGAGTGCGTCATCGGCATGCAGCGCACGTAAGAGTGCTGACGGCTCGAGCAGAACGTGATGTGTCCGTCGGGCGTATAGATCGGGTCGAGGTCGTCGTAGTCGCCGTAGGTCAGCTGCTTGAAGCCGGAGCCGTCGAGGTTGCATTCATAGAGGTGGAAGGACTTGTCGCCTTTAGGCTCGAAGGAGAAGACGATCTTCTTCGCGTCGTAGGAAACGTCGGGACGCCAGAAGCTTCCTTCATGTCCTTTAAGCACGTCGACGACTTCGCCGCCGGGATTGAGTCCGACGATCAGCATCTTTCCGCCCGGCTCCGCCATGAAGCCGTTTCGGTGGCGCGCCTCGTGACCCCATTCGTCCGTCGCGTCCCCCGGCTTCCCGTGAGGATACGGGTTGTCGATCAGAATGATCTTGTCGAAGGTAATGAGCGGGTTCTTGAACATGATCTCGCGCTTGACCTTGCGGACTTCAAGGTAAAGCTCTTCGGCGAGTTCGGGCGTTTCGGTCGCGGCGTCGATCTTCTTCTCGAGTTCGTCGAGCTTTGCGAGGTCTTCGTCGAACTCCGGCGCGTCGTCGAGGTCGCTAATGCGGTCGGCGAGGTCGCGGGCGTAGCCGATTTCTTGTTTCGCCTTCTCAAAGGTCGGCTCGTCGTCGCACTGGAAAAGCCATTCCGTCTTGAGCTGTTCCATACCCTCCGGGGTAATCTCCGAAGCGAGAAGCCCCGTCGTCGCAAAGAGCGCGACGAAAAGCGTTAGCAGCGTTTTCTTCATTCTTGATTTTCCTGTAATTGGCAGGTTTTAGGGACGAGCGCCGACGTTGGGATCGCGACGCTTAAAAACAGTCTGGCGAAAAGACGCAGACTGTGATTTTCCATTTTATCTTGGTATTTCTTCGACGTCAAGCAAATTCGCCCCTTCCAACAAACGATCTGGACGGAAGAAACAACTCTTTCTTCATTGTGACGACGCGCTGCTAGAGAATCGAGATTCTTGGTTAACCAACGAATCGCGGCGAAGCTTGTCCCGAAAAAAATCCGCAGACGATCGATTTGACCGTCTGCGGAACGTTTTCACTGTACGGCGCGCAGAGAATTGTCGCGCGTTGTGGGCTAAAACTCACAGAAGCTTTTTAACGCATTCTTCGATCTTTTCCATCTCGGCGGTCGGTTCGAAGCGTGCGACGACTTTGCCCTCGCGGTCGATCACGAACTTCGTGAAGTTCCATTTAATATCGGATTTCTTCGCCCAATCGGGATCCGCTTTCGAGAAATTCTTTTCGAGCAGGTCTTTGAACTGGTGTTTGTCGAACCCCTCGAACCCCTTCTGCGCCTTTAGCCACGTATAGAGGGGCAGTTCGTTCTTGCCGTTGACGTCCGCCTTCTTCATTTGCGGGAACGTCGTCTTATAGTTTAGCGTGCAGAATTCGCGGATTTCATCGTCCGTGCCGGGCGCCTGAGCGCCGAACTGGTTGCACGGGACGTCGACGATTTCCAGACCCTTTTCATGATACGTCTCGTAGAGTTTCTCGATCGGAGCGTACTGGGGCGTGAAGCCGCACCGCGTCGCCGTGTTGACGACGAGGATGACTTTGCCCTTATATTCCGCGAGGTCAAGCTCTTCGCCTTCGCCGGTCGTCAGGGTGAAGTCGTAGACGCTCGTCGCCTTCTGCGGGTCGTTTTTCGCGGTTTTCTGAGGTTCGTCGGCGGAGACGGAAGCCGCGACGATCAAGAGACTCGCCAACGCGGCGAAGATCGGATTCCATTTCATTTCAAGGTTCCTTACTTATTACGGGAAATTTGGCGCCGCACACGGGAAAACACGCGATGAACATCTTTGTCGACTGAAAGTTAGGCGCGTAAAACTCTTATCATTGTATCGAAAGAACGCGTCGGAGTCAAAGGGCGTTTCGTCATACAAAAACGCCCAGACTCGGAACGAATCTGGGCGTTGTGGACGCCGATTAAGTCGGCGTTCGTTAAAATAGAACGCTTCGCTGAACTTACGGCTTGTTACTCTTCTTTTTCTGGATGAGCGGCCTCGTATCCCTTCTCGTAGTAAAAGATAAAATCCAAGATAGGAGAAAGAAAAGGTTGAAATTCTTTTAATGCAAACAGATTTGATTCTTGAAATATGTCGTGATCAAGACATTCACATTTTTTGTAATAGCGCTCGCTGAAGCGTTTCGACGTCTCAAACTCTTTTCTGGCGCCTTCCGTATATTCTTTTACCTCTGCAAAAAAAGCGCAATAATCGCAATAATCCTCCGCGTATCTGACAATCGATCTCTTGCCATTTTCCCATGAAAGCGGTTCGTGATTATCCACAGGATATTGTCGCGAAATATTTTTTATGAACTCTATGGCGGAATCACAGGCGGAGATCGCCTCGTCCGCGCGTCTGTTAAGCCCTGTTAAATTAAAAGAATCCATGACAAAAACCTTTCCTTTTGCAAACCTGCGGCGCTATTCCGGAGTTATTCAGGGACGCCCGGGGCGGGGCTTTTTAGAAGCCCCCATTATCTAAAATGATAGCATAAGTCGGCTATTTTGATAATCAGACACGTAATCAATAAAAAGACGTTCAAAAGAAGTCCAAACACGACCGCATCCTTATTCTTGTAGTATGGCAAACCACAGGCGATTCCCATAAGAGTCAGAGGAATAATAAGGAAGTAAAACGCGGCAATCCAGCGATCACGGACGTCGTCTCCGGAGACCAAAGGCAAATAATCCGTATTCAAGATAAGAAAGGCTAGAACTCCGGCAAGAAGATACAGTAAAACACAGGAAGGATTTATATGATTTCTTTTCTGTTCGTCTCTGATCTCAGATTCAGTTTTGGTTCTGTTTTTTTCGCTCATAGCGCCGTTCCTCTATATCTCGCAGAGCTGCTAAATAATCATAAACGAATATGATAAAAATAACGTAACAGTAAAACAACGCTTAATCCCAATACGAATACATTGGAAATAAGCCATCTCGTGATTCTGCTTCTGTTTTCGTCCAAATCTTCGCATAAGATAGAACAGCAAGCGATTCCAATGATAAGCAAAGAATCTGCGAAGATGAACAATATTCCCAAAGAGAAAGAGTCTGAAAAAGTTATTAACGCTAGATCGGTTAGAAACGCAAAAACGGCGAGAGCCTTTAAAATTGCAACAATACCGTTTGCCTTTCTCATCATCGTTCCCTTCAAATTAGCGACAATATAGCGATAGTAAACTTTGACAAACATAACGCGGGCGAGGTCAAAAAAAACGCTCGGACCAACGTTGCGATCCGGGCGTTTCATTAGCGCGCTAATTTCCGCGCGAGAACGGAGTCTCCTTCGTTTCGTCAGGGTTTAGGCAGAACGACGCGGACGTTTTCGTTGAAGGTAACGTTCTTGACGTCGCCGCCGTTAATGCGGTAGGCGATGCGGAGCGTCTTCTTCTCGTTCGGGGTTGGGTCGCCGAACGCCGTGTTATAACGCGGAAGCTGGAGGAGTCGCGTGCCGTCGAAGTACTTGTTCAGTTTGTCGAGGACGTCGACGCGTTTATCGTTCGTTCCGTAGTTCGCGGCGACGATTTCGACCTTGATCGAATCTTTTTCCGCTAGGAACTCCTTCGCCTGCTCTTCGTAGACCGCCTTATTCGGGTCGAACTTCGGGTCGGCGTTCGGCAAGAGCTTGAGTTCCGGCAGGAACGCGCTGGTGTCGCCGTCTTGGCGAATATCGAAGCGGTTGATCTTCGGCGCGGTCGCGATACGCGGACGAATCTTCGGCGCCGTGTTGATTGCGACGCTGTCCGGGTCGTACATCTGGCGAATTTCTTCGTCGCCGAGGTACGGGCCGTTCGTGTCGATCCACGCGAGGAGCCGTTCGGCGTCTTCGCCCGTGACTTTGACGTCATGGTGTTCGCCGGAGAGCGCGTTGTGCGCGAGGCGGCTGACCGGGGAGTACGCGGAGTAGGGCGGGAGCGTCTTGAGGTTGTCCGGGTCGTTCGTACCGTACGCCTCGACGATGAAGAGGCCCGCGATATTTTCCGGAACGTTATGCTCGTCGCGTTTCTTCGCGCCGCCCCACGGCGTCGCGCCGTTGACGAAGGTCAGATACGGTTCGTAGAAGGGGCTGACGTCGTTCGGTCGGTGATGAACCCAGCCGCGCCACGTGTGCGTGGAGGGACGCCAGTTCATATTGATCGTCTGGTACGCCTTGTTGTCGGGATCGCCGTGGCACTTGATGCAGTATTTGTCGATAACGGGATCCTGCACGAAGCGTTTGTACGAGATCGACTCTTCGACGCCCCAGCTTGGCGGCGTGAGGTCCGCCGCCGGACGCGTGACCGCGCGACCGACCTGCGCGCCGTCCGCCGCGACGTTCGCCTGCGTGTTCAGCTGCGACTCGTGGCAGCCCGTGCAACCGCGGCGTTCGCCCGGCATGACGTTCGTGAACGTGCGCATGACGTGAATCGCGCGCATATCCTTGTCGAGCATCTCGAAGAAGATCGCTTCGCCTGCGGGAACCTTGAAGTTGACGCTGCCGTCCTCTTCGATCGGAACCGTGCCGAGGATGCGCTTAACGCCTTCCGCTTGGAAGACGGAGACGGCGGGACCGTCGTGCTGGACCGTCTTGTTCCACGTCGTGTACGTTTTCGGGTCCATCTGGATCACGCGGATATACTTGCCGTTCTCTTTGAGTTCCGGATATTTCTCCGTCCCTTCAAAGACGTTGTTCGAGTACAACTCGCCGTGCTCGGGCTTCTCGCCGACGCCAATCTTAGGCCACTTCACGACGTCCGGCTTGACCGGGTAAAGATTCTCGCGGTTCACGATCGGCGACGCGTAATACGCGTTGTAATCGCCGCGATAGATCAGCTCCTTGTTCCCGTAGACGTCCATCAGGTAAAGACGGAAATACCACCCGTGGTGGTCGCCGCTGTAGAGGTGGCCGCCTTCGCGGGCGCTCACGAGGAAGAATTCTTCGCTAAGCGGATACGGGGTCTTATAGGCAAAAATCTTACCGGACTGGTGATAGTCGACCTTCGCGGGCGGGTCGCTCGGACCGTTGCCGACTTCCGGCCACGCGACTTCGCGCGTCACGCGGTCGAGTCCGTCGGGATAGTTCAAGCCCGCCGTCGGGTCGGCGATTCCGATCGAGCCGTTGAACCACGCGTGGTGGCCCACGGCGGTAAACATGACCTTCGAACTGTTCGGAATCGCGCGCGCTTCTGTCAGCACGTCGGGCCACGTCGACTGGTTTCCGTAGAACGTCTGCTGATTCGTTCCGTCCGGGTTCATCGTCCACAGCGACTGGACGCGCCAAAGCGCTTTGTCCGTGTATTCCCAGCGCGTGAAGATAACGCGTCCGTCGTTCATCATCGACGGAAGGTATTCCGGCTCGCCGTTCGCGGAGATGACGTAAATATTCTTGCCGTCGGCGTCGCAGCGCGTGACCGCGAAGGAGTGCGTCATCGGCATGCAGCGCACGTAAGAGTGCTGACGGCTCGAGCAGAACGTGATGTGTCCGTCGGGCGTATAGATCGGGTCGAGGTCGTCGTAGTCGCCGTAGGTCAGCTGCTTGAAGCCGGAGCCGTCGAGGTTGCATTCATAGAGGTGGAAGGACTTGTCGCCTTTAGGCTCGAAGGAGAAGACGATCTTCTTCGCGTCGTAGGAAACGTCGGGACGCCAGAAGCTTCCTTCATGTCCTTTAAGCACGTCGACGACTTCGCCGCCGGGATTGAGTCCGACGATCAGCATCTTTCCGCCCGGCTCCGCCATGAAGCCGTTTCGGTGGCGCGCCTCGTGACCCCATTCGTCCGTCGCGTCCCCCGGCTTCCCGTGAGGATACGGGTTGTCGATCAGAATGATCTTGTCGAAGGTAATGAGCGGGTTCTTGAACATGATCTCGCGCTTGACCTTGCGGACTTCAAGGTAAAGCTCTTCGGCGAGTTCGGGCGTTTCGGTCGCGGCGTCGATCTTCTTCTCGAGTTCGTCGAGCTTTGCGAGGTCTTCGTCGAACTCCGGCGCGTCGTCGAGGTCGCTAATGCGGTCGGCGAGGTCGCGGGCGTAGCCGATTTCTTGTTTCGCCTTCTCAAAGGTCGGCTCGTCGTCGCACTGGAAAAGCCATTCCGTTTTGAGCTGTTCCATACCCTCCGGGGTAATCTCCGAAGCAAGGAGCCCCGTCGTCGCAAAGAGCGCGACAAAGAGCGCGACAAAGAGCGCAAAGAGTGTCTTTTTCATTCTTCAGCTTCCTGTAGTTGGCAGGGGACGATGGGATTGTCGGTCTGGGAAATGCGAAATTCAAACAGTTTGGCGAATTTCCGCCGACTGTGACGTAACCATTTTATTCGAGGGATTAACGGACGTCAAGTCAAAGGAACGCCGAGGCCGTCTTTGTTTCGCGTTCGCTAGAACGTGTTGAATCACAGGCGGCTTCTGCGCTAGACGATTGATTTATGGGTTCGCCGCGCAGACGACTTGGAGGGAGCGGAGGCTCGTTCTCTTTAGGAACGACGCGCATAATCGATTTTTGGCGTATGCCGCCCGACGCGTCGCAGGAGTATCCACGCGAATGCGAGAATTGCAAAGGTTATGAAGATTTCCGTCGTCGACCAGGGCGGCGCGGGCGGTTCTTCCAAAGGTTTGACGCTCGTTATGCGTCCGACGGCGACGGGCGCGCGCGTCCATCGACGAACGACATGCGGATCGTCAAGTTGATCGTCCGCGTCTTCGGCAGGCGAAGTCGGATCTTTAGCGGACGATTTGTACGCCCACGTCTTGTAGAAGAATCCGTCGAACTCGACTTCGCGTCGGTAATCGGCGCCGCCGCCCGGCTCTAGCCCTTCGGGAAGTTCGGGAACGCAAAGGACGATTGGCCAGCCCTGGGATTCGTTCGTGAAAAGGTAGAGTTGGTAATATCGGTCCAGACCTGTCGCCGCTTTGATTTCGGGATCGGAGACGAGAACCATATTGGCGCGACGAACCCAGCCGCCGAGCGCTACGCGCGCGCCTTGGTTTTGTTCCGGCGCGTTAAACAGGGAAACGACGTCGACCGACGCCCTAACGTCTTTCGGCGCGGTCGCAAGACGCGAATAGCCCGCGAGCGATTCGTAAAACGCGCGGCGATCCGCCGTCGTCCACCGCATCGCGCGAGCGACGCGTTCGCGTTCTTCGCGCGTCTTTGCGTTCTCAAGCGCGTCGTGAGGAAAGACGGGGACCTTTTCAAACGCGGCGAGATCGACTCCCGCGCGACCGAGCGGCGACGAGGTCGGCGTCCATTTTAGGCGCGTCGCAAGAAATGCGGCGACGTCGTTTGATTCGACCCCGAACCCGATTCCAAGCGCCGCGACGCGTTCGCCGACGCCTGAACTTGCCGAAGTGTTCTGCGGACGGTCGAAGAAAGAACGCGGCGCCGTGAACGTCGGCGTTCTCGCGAGATAAATCGCCGCCGTTCCTCCGTCGTCGAGCGTGACGACCGCGCGCCGAAGCGTCTCCGCGCCGACGCGCTCTTCTTCGACCGGACTTAGCGGAACGTCCTCGAACGATTTGAGCGTTCCCCGAAGCGTTTTGACCTCGTCCTTTTGAGCGCGTTCCAGAAGGACGTCGTCCGAAAGCAATCGTTCCGGAATTCCGAGGATCGCGAGCGCCGCCGCGCGACGTCTTGCGCTTTCGGGCGTTCCTTCGTCGAGAGAAGGCCGGTCGGAAGTCGTCTCAAGACGCCATTCGTCCGAGGAGACGCCGGCGAGTCGTCCCCAGAACGTTTCCCCGTCCTGTTCGTCCGCTTGCGCCGTCGGCGACGTCGCGAACATGAGCGCGAGAACGATCGCCATCGTGGAACTCGCGCCGCGTCTCCCGCGAGGACGTTTTTTCATAAACCGTCTCAGTGCGAGCCATATCGCGACGAGCGCTAGGAACGCCGCGACGCGCAAGAGACGACCGTTTGAACGCGATTCCGGGCCGCGTTCCGCGCCTTCGGGAGACGAGAGCGTAAAACTTTCCGCGACGAGAGTCGGCGCGGCGAGAAAGTCGACGCCCGCGTCATACGCCGTCGTTCGATAATAGACCGCCGTCGCCCTGAGCGTTTCATGACGATACTCGACGTTCGGGTCGCCGGCGCGAGAGGGAAGCGCGTCCTGATCGACCGTAAAACCTTCGGGCGCGGCGCGCGAGACGAGGCGGATCGGGTCGGTTTTCGTGTCGGGGAGCAAGACCCAGACGTCGTAGAAGAATTCGTCGCCGTCGAGCGCTTTCCGTTCGGCGCGGAGAAGCCGTCCTTCGACGGCTAGAAGTTTGCCCTTATACTGACCGCCCTGTTTTAGAAGTTGAAGCGTGACCGCCTTTGCGAAAGGCTTTTTCTCCGTCGCGGATTCGAGCGTCGTCCAAATCGAACGGAACGCGTCGGCGTCGCGATTCGGCTGGAGCGGAAAACCGTCGCCGCGCCATGTCGCGCGGTCGAATTGCGGCGGTTCCTGGGGACCTTGCGCGAACGCCGCGGCGCAGAACGCGAGGAACAGCGCGGCGACGCCCGCGTAACGACGCGCCGCAATCGCGCGATTAACCTTTCTTCCTAACGTCGGCAATCTCTTTGATTTCATTTCCAGCCCCGCTCCGCTTCTTCGTCGCCGCTTCGCTATCCGAACGTCTTAAGACTCCGCAAACGACCCTCTACATTATACAGGAAGCGTTTCCTCTGTGCGAGCCGTCCTCTTTCAAGACGCGGCGATTTGATAGAATTGGCGCCGGCGTTCTAAACTCGAGCGATTATAACGCCGACGCGGGAAGCGTAATTTCAGTTAATGACGATTGATTTTCAGGTCGATTTCGTATATCATAGAAGTTGTCCTTTTGGGCTTTTTTTACTCCAGTTTCCGAGACCAGCGATGCAACGAACCGACCAATCTATCGACGCGCCTCACTTTTCACGAACGCGGGTAATTCGACGTTCGCCGGCGTTTTGCGCTTTCGCCGCGCTTCTGATCGCGGTTACGTTTGGCGTGAGCGCGACGTTTGCCGCAGAGGATTGGTCCGCGTTTCTTGACGCGCTTAAGTCGCGAGGATACGACGACGTCGCGCACGTCTATCTCAAACAGCTTCAGGAGAGCGGACAAGCGCCGCCCGAACTCGACGCCGAACTCGATTACCGCGTCGGCGCGGCGGCGTTTGACGAGGCGATCGCGACGACCGGAACGCGCAGAACGCAGCTGCTCGGCGAAGCGAACGCCGCCTTTGAAAAGTATCTCGGCTCAAATCCCGACGGAACGTTTGCGCTCGAAGCCAACTCCGGCCAGGCGCGAATCGCGGCGGAACGGGGCGATTCGCTCATGTCCGAGGCGCGGCGCAACGGAGTCGCGGAATCGTCTCGCGACGAGAAACTCGCGCTCGCGCGCGTCGAATACGCCGCCGCGAAAAAGAGCTTTGCCGCCGCGATCAAGCTTTCGCAGGCTCGCGTTAAAAGCGCGCAGGGCGAAGGCGCGCGCGTCGAAGAACTCCGCGCCGCGCAAGCGGTTTTTCTCGATTTGACCATTCGTTATGCGACGACCCTTGCCCAGATTGCGCGAACTTATCCCGAAGGGTCTGACGAGTACAAAAAAGGACTGACCGACGCCGGAGAGCGTTTTGGCAAAATATATTCGACGTACCAGAGATACGCCGGCGCCTACAAAGCGCGTCTAAGCGAAGCGCAGATCGACCACGAACTTGGCGACGACGACGCGGCGCTCGAAATTTTGTCGGAAATTGGCGTGTTGCCCCTCCAGGAGGAGTTTTACGCGCTCAAAACGAGGGCGCTTGAACTGTTCGCCGAGATTGTCGACAAGCGCGACGATCCCACGCGTCTCATGGAGCTCGTCCAGAAATTCCTCGAATGGTCCGACGGTCAGAAGTTGCCCGACGTCTATTATCAGAGCGCGGAGGGGCGGCGAATTTATCTCCTTGTCGGCAAGGCTCTTATAAGACTCGAAAAGTTGCGCAGGAACGATTTCCCCTCCTATGCCGCCGCGGGCAAGAAAGCGTTCGTCGATACCGACGACGCGGGCTACAAAGAGCTCAACGTTGGGCAGCAGAAGAAGTCGACGAAACTCGTCGTGTTTGCGCTCAAAACGCTCAGTTCCGTCGGTTCGGGACGTTCCGAGGAGGCGGTTCAGGCGCAGGAGGCGCTTAAAGACGAAATCTTCGAGGGCGTCGACCTGTCGAAATATTCCTTCACGCAGAAGGCGGACGACTTTGACGCCGCCGCCGATATCGCGACTCGCGCCGCCGCGAACTTTTCCGAGAAGCGCATGAACTTCCAGACCGCCGCCGACGACGTCAAGGGCGAGGCGGAAGCGGAGCTTAAATCGGCGGCGCGCGACGCTCTTCGCGCGTTCCGAACCGCGATCGACTTAAGCGCAAGGGCCGTTCGTCCCGACCGCCGCGCCAAACTTCAGGAAGAAACGCGCGAGGCGACGCTCGCCGAAGTGAATAAACTGCTGCTCAAACACGCCGTCGTCGCGTTTGCCGTCGAACGTTACGAAGAAGCGTTTGTCGCGGGCGACGCCGTCGCTCACGCAGACGACTTTGACGACGCCCCGCAAGGCGCGATTGTCGCGCTGCGATCCCTTCAAACGCTCCTCGCGAAAGCGAAAGCGGCCGGCAGTCCCGAGGTTGAAACGCTCGACGGGCGCGTGCGAGATTACGTCGCCTTTGCGAACGCGAAATGGGGCGACGACGAGTCCTCGCCGATCGCGCAGGAATCGCTCGTCGCGCAGCTCGAAGCCGCGGCGGCCGCGGGAGACGTTCAAGAGGCGGTCGACGCGCTCGGCAAGATTCCGGAGGATTCCCCGCGTCGCGCGTCTGCCGAACTTAAACTTGGGCGCGCGCTCTGGGCGGAGTGGGCGCGCCGCAACGCTTCCGGCCCCGCGTCGATCGCCGACGACGACGAGACGGAAGAAGAAGCGGTCGATCAAGACGCGCTCCTCGAACTTGCCCGAAAGACCCTTTATGACGGTCTTGAACGTAAGATCACGTCCGACGAAGGCGTTTCCGACGACGACGCGAACGCGATATACTGCGCGTATCTTCTTGCGCAAGCTTACGCGCAGCAAGGGGATAACGCGAACGCTGAGAAATGGCTTACGCATCCGCGCGTCGGAGCGCTCGCCGTCGTAAACCGTTCCGACTCCTCGGAGGAATCCGCCGCCGTCCCCGCCTTTGTGGACGACAATTTCCGGATTTCCGTCTTGGCGTTGGAACTCCGTCTCGTCGCGAGCGACGCGGCGCGGATCGACGAAGCGCGTCAGCTCATGTCGCGACTTGACGCCCTCGTCGCCGATTCGGACGATTCGTCTGATTCCGCCGCGAAGTTGACCCGCGTTTATCTCTCTCTCGGCAAACGCTTTGAAGAACGGCTCGAATCGCTCAAGAAACAGGCGGACGGCGGCGACGAGTCGAAGCGCGCCGAACTTGAGGCGGCGACGAAAGGATTTGAAACGTTCCTCAACAGCGTCGCGGATCGCGACGAAGGAAACAGCTACGCGTCGCTACGCTGGATCGCCGAGTCGTATCTCACGATCGGCAAGGGGCTGCTCGACAAAAAAGGACTCTTAACGGCGGAGGCCGCGCCCTACTTTGCGAAAGCGCGCGACCTGTGCCGTAAGCTGATCGAAAACATTAAAGCGGATCCCGATTACGCCCCTTCCGAGGAAGCGACGACGGCGACTCTCCTCAAAGTCTGCGAGATTATGCGTTACGAGGGGAAATATCAGACCGCGTACAAGAACTTGCTCTCCGTTTTAGCGAAATCGCCGAACAACGTCGACGCTCAGTGGGAAGCCGCGTCCCTTCTCGAAGCGTGGGGACGGGTCGATCCGCAGTACTACACGAAGGCGATTGCGGGAGACGCGCCGAGCGCGCCGGGCAAATACCTCGTTTGGGGTTGGAACGGGATCGTTCGACGTCTCGCGCCCTCGATCGAGAAAAACGAGTCCTATAAAACGCTCTACTACGACGCGTGTAAAGCGAAAGCGCGGACGCGCTACAAGTACGTCGAGAGCGTTAAAGACCCCGAGGAAAAGAAGAAGCAGGCGCAGGCGGCGGAGGACGACGTCCGTCGTTTGTATCAAACCCATCCGGGATTCAACGGGCCTGAGACCGTCAAATACTTCGACGCCGCGTACCGCGGTTTTCAAAAACTACGCGGAGTCGCGACCCCGACGGGGCTGAAAGATTCCGGCTCGAAACGAGCGACCGAGGAGGGCAAATCATGATCGTGCGTCGCTTCTTCTTTGACGTTCTTGGCGTGAGGAACGTCGCGCGTTTCGCCGCGGCGAGCGCGTGCGTCGCGACGGCGTTCTTTGTCGCCGCGTCCTCGAACGCCGCCGACGTCGTTCGGTATCTTGTCAAAACAGATACGGGCGCGTATGAGGAACGTTCCGCCGAGGGGACGATTACGGCGGTCTCGCCGGACGGCGTTTCGCTCGACGCGCAGGGTAAAAACGCGCCGGACGCGAATCCGATTCCAACGGAGCGCGTCGTTTGGCTTCAGTTCCAGGACGCGCCCATGAATCTTGCCGCCGCCCGAGTCGAAACGGAAATCGGCGCTTGGGAAGAGGCGCTCGAAAAGCTCGACGATATCGGCGCCGACGATTTGGATCGTGAAAAATATCCGACGATCGCCGCCGAAGTCGACTGGTATCGCGCTTATGCCGCGCTGCAACTTGCCCTTACCGACGCCGGTTCCTTTAAGGACGGCGGTTCCGCGATGGCGAAGTTTGTCAAAGAGCATAGCGACAGCTATCGATATTACGAAGCGCAGCAGGCCCTTGGCGCCGCCTACTACGCTATGAGCGAACGCCAGACGAAGAAAGAGTCGAAACAAGATTTTCTCAAGCGCGCTCGCGACTCCTACGCGGTCCTTGAAAACGCCGCGTCGGAGGAGATTCAAGCGCGAGGCAAACTCGGGCTGGCGAAGGTCGCGTTCGACCTCTCGGAGTTTGACGAAGCGAAAAAACTTTTCGGCGAAGTCGCCGAGCGAACGGAGTTTGACGTCGAGTCGTCGGAGGCGAAGGCGGGATTAGCGCGAACGTCGGCGCGTCAGGGCGACGTCGACGAGGCGGTTCGCATTCTCAACGAACTGCTCGAGGAAACGCCCAACGACGCGACGCTTCGGCAGGCGCGAATTTACAACGCGCTCGGCGACGTCTATGCCGACGCGAACCGTCCCTATGACGCCGTTCTCGCGTATTTGCATGTCGATTTGCTCTATCCCGCCGCTCGAACGGAACGCGTCGCGGCGCTCAAAGCGCTCGTCGGACAATGGCGTAAGCTCGACCGTGAGGATCGCGCCCAAGAGACGATTGAACGACTCCGCGACCGTTTTCACGTCGACGTTCGATAATTCGAAATCCGCAGCCGAATCGACTGTTTAAAAACCAAATAAAAAATGAAACGCCGACGCGCAAACGTTCCTTTGTCGCGTCGGCGACGCCGAATTGACGCGTTAGGGCGTCGTATTTTGAGGTGTTGCATGTCCTTTTTAGAACGATTTTCTTCGCTTTGGGGCGCGAACGTCGCGTCACGCCGTCTCAGCTCGCTTACGCTTGTCGCGTTTTTCGTCGCGACGATCGCGATTTTGAACAGTCAGACCGTCGCGAACGCGCAGGACGATTTTGACTTTGGCGGCGCCGAACCCGCCGCCGTCGCGCCGGCCGCTCCTGAAGCCGCCGACGCCGCCGCGCCCGCGGCCGACGCCTCCGGCGACGCCGACGCCGCAGGCGGGAACGAAACGAAGAAGAGCGACAACTACCTTATGTGGATGTTTAGATCCCTCGGGTGGTTCTTCTCGATCGTTTTCTCGTTGCTCTCGTTGACGATGGTCGCGTTGATCGTCATTAACATCGTCGCTCTCCGTCGTCAGGCGATCGCGCCGGAGGAACTTGCCGAAGGGTTCGCGAAACTTCTCGACGAGAACAAGTTCCAAGACGCGTACGAACTCGCTAAAGACGACGAATCGCTCCTTGGACGCGTTCTCGCGACGGGATTGGCGCGAATGCCCTCGGGCTTCGAGAGGGCGACTCAGGCGATGGAAGACGTCGAGCAGGAAGAAACGATGCGGCTCGAACATCAGCTCGGATATCTCGCGCTCATCGGGAACTTAACGCCGATGATCGGGCTTTTCGGAACGGTCGTCGGAATGATCGCGTCGTTCCAGGCGATTGCGAGCGGCGGCGCGGCTCCTTCCCCGCAGAAACTCGCGGAGGGTATCGCGACGGCGCTCTTTACGACGGAGCTCGGACTGGCGATCGCGCTTCCGGCGCTTGCGGCGTTCGATATCCTCAAAAATCGGTTGGCGCGATTTGTGCTCGACGTCGCCGTCGTGAGCGATTCCTTCATGGGACGCTTCTCCGACGTCAAGACCGAGAAACGACCGTCCGCGATTTGACGACGAATCCTGCGACTCCATCGCCGTCCGAACGTCGCGCGCTTTCTTTGTCGCGCCGTTCGGCTGATCATGAGGATAGATAAAAATGAGGAAGAAACGGTCGGTCGGCAAACTCGCGCCAGCGAATCCGAATATGACGCCGATGATCGACGTCGTCTTTCTGTTGATCTCGTTCTTTACGCTCGTGATGAATTTTTCCCAGGCGGAACTCAACGAGGAGGTCGTGCTGCCCAACAGCGAGTTGGCGCAGCCTCCTGACGCGGCGCCGCCGGAGATGATCACGCTTCAAATCATGGCGGATCGTTCGATTTTCATCGGAACGCGAAAGTGTGGGATCGAGCAGGGCGAACTGCGCGCGACGTCGCTGAGCGAGGCGATACGTTCGGAACTCGACGTTTTGCACACGCTGCGCCGCGTCGATCCGAAGGACGTCACTATCGTGATTCGAGGCGACGGCGACGTCGACGTCGGGTACGTTCAGAAAGCGATTTCCGTCTGCCAGGACCGCGGCGCGGACAATTTCGTCCTCCGCGCGCGTCAGGTGCGAGAATAACGCGGCGCGCGGCGCCGACGTCCGATTGCGACCGTCGAAAAAGTCGCGATCGGGCGTATTTTTTTTGAAAAGCCGTCGTTTTTGTTGAAAACTATTGACGCCGTCGCCGTTTCGCAAGTATGATATTAAGGTTAAGACGGAGTCGTCGGCGTCGTTTGAGACGAACGGACGCGGCGGCGGATATTAGCGAACAACTAACGGTAGAGATACTATGGAACGCTCCTTTGTTTTCGGGTTCCGCGCGGCGGGACGCGGCGTTCGTCGACGCCTTTTAACCGTCGTTGCGACGGCGTGTTGTCTTCTTATGGTCGCGGCGACGGCGACCTCGCAAGAGTTTAAGGAAGCGTCTGTCGACGATAGCCTCGCCGGTCAGAAGGGTTCCGTCGTTTCCAGCGGCGACTCCGGACAGATCAAAGATTTTCTCCGAAAGTACTACCTTGCGCGTTGGACCGTCCGCGCCAACTCTCGCGACTTGCATAAATTCCGTCAAGAGCTAGAGGCCGACGCGACGTCCGTTTCCGGTTCCGCGCAGGCGACGTTCCTCAAGGAAGTCGTCGATTGCCTCAATAGTTACGCGGCTTCGGACAGCTGCTATCCTGCGTGTCGTTTTAACGCGGCGCTCGCGATGGGATCGATCAACGAAGCGTCGGGCGACCGCAATTCCGGCGGAACGCCCTACGCCGGCGCGATTACGCCCCTTGCGACCCTTGTCAATTCCGATAAGAAACCGTATCCGGATTACGTCCGGCTCGCCGCGCTCATCGGGCTTGAACGTCACGCGCAGCTCGGGATTAAGGACGAGAAAATGCGCGCCAACGTCGCGTCCCTTTTCGTGAAAATTCTCGATCCGAGCTATGCGGAAAAGAAGAATCTCCGCGACGACGTTTACGAATGGTTCCAGGAGCTTGCCGTTAAAGGTCTCGCCGCGTTCAAGAGTCCCGAGGGCAATAAGGGCGGGACGGGAACGCTCGATCTCTTCAAGAGCCTTATCGACGATCCTTCCCAAGATTACGAAGTCCGTTGTCTTGCGGCGCGCGCGATCGGCGATATGAACCTCGACGCCGCGAAGAATTACAACTACCTGGAGCTTTCGAAGTCTCTCATTACGCTGGCGCGAGATTTCTGCGTCGACAACATGGGCTACATCGACGACGAAATCGTCCGCGACTCCGTTAAAAGCGCGTCTGCCGGCGGAATGGGCGGCATGGGCGGCGGCATGGGAAGCGGCATGGGCGGCGGCGGTATGGCCGGCGGCATGGGCATGATGGGAGGCGGCGGCATGGGCGGCGGCGGCATGGGCGGCGGCGGTGTGGGCGGCGCCATGGGCGGAACGACCGGCACGATCCAGAACGTCAAAAGCCTAGAAGCGATCGCGGGTCGCGTCGAATACGGATTCGACAGCATACAGCGCGCGGTCAAGGGCGTTAAGAACGGCGGCAAAGGCGTTTCCGCGTGTCTTGACGACGCGAAAGAGGATCAGAAAGAGATGATTGCCAATCTCAAGACGATGCTCGACGAATTTGACGAGATGCAGACGTTTATTAAGGAAGGTTCCCAAAGCGGCGGCATGATGGGCATGATGGGCGGCATGAGCGCGGGCGGCGGCATGGGCATGGGCGCGACGAGCGAAAACGTCGCGGTCGACGCAAACCAGCTCAAAGACCATCTCCTCGAAAAGAAGATCAAATTCAACGAACTCTTGGGAATAGACTCCTATTGAGATTTGGGATGGGAAACCCCGTCTGAAATCGACGATTTTTCGGCCCGACGGCGTCAAGAGCAGTCCTCTTAGGCGCCGTTTTTTATTAACGTCCGATCGCGTCCGCGCATTTTTTCTCTTAAATATTGGAACTTGTCGCGGGCGGCGGCGTCAAAATGAACTGGTTGCGCGACTCAGCCGTTTTAGGACGTTTATGTCGTTCTTTCTCCCGGACGACCGTCGTGTTTTTTATTCTAGCGACGGATTTCGTTGGCGGAAGCGGATTTGACGGACGATAAGAGAGTCAGCGTCCCGTGTCGTTCTCGTTTCTGACGAGGACAGACGCGTCTGTTTTTGATAGCGTCGGGACTGAACGCGGTCCCTGTCGCGTCGCATTGTACCCTGAAATAAAAGGTTTCCACTGATGAAAAAAGAAATCTACGCCGACGGCGTTGGTCAGATTCATTTCGCTGGCAACATGGTTCGTTTTGACTTTGTCACGCTTCAGCCCGCCGCTGACGGCGAAGCGCCCAAGCCGGAACCGTCCGAACGCGTCATTATGCCGCCGCAGGGCTTCCTCTCCATGTTCAACAGCATGCAGCAGCTCATCGACAAGCTCGTCGACGCGAAGGTTCTTCAGAAGAACAACTGATCGGCGTTTGTTCAAAAGCGTAAGGCGTTCGAAGAACGGTTTGTCGATCGTTCGGACGACTGCAAAAAGCCCCGGTTCTCGTTTTGGAATCGGGGCTTTTGGTTTAGCGCCGAGTCTTTGCGTCGGCGGAAAAGTCTCAAAAAAGGGAGTTTTTCGGAATCGCCCCCCTTTTAAAAAACTTGGGCGACGTTACAATGCCATACGCTATTCTTAATAGCGCGACGTTAAACGTTTCGGTTCGCGCGCGTTGCGCGGACCTTGTTCATATAGCGTAAAGTCCCGCGACGGCGGGGTTTTTATTTAATCAACGGAGATAAACGTGGGAACGAAAAAGACTGGAAAGGGACGACGTAAGCTCGGTCGTAAAAAGAGACGAATGCGATCTAAGATTCGTCATCGAAAGGACTGAGCCGACGGGTCGGTTCCGCGCGTTTGCGGCGCGGCGCCCCTCGGATTTGTCCGGTTGCCTCGCCGTATGACGACGACGCGCGGGTTCTTCCGCGTTTAAGACGAAAAAACTCCCGATCTGTTTTGCGACGTTCGGGAGTTTTTCTTTTCTTGCGACGACGTATTTTGTCGCCGCCGTCGTAAAAAGGCTCCCGAACCGATCGTTTGATCCGGGAGCCTTTCGGTTTTTTGCGTCAAGCGTTTGTAAACAAACGGATTTGACCGAGGGTTACGGGCGTTTTGCCGTCTCCTGACGGATTTGATAGAGTTGATAGCCGACGCGCCGAAGGGCGGCGATCGTTTCTTTATACGGACGGTCGCAGACGTCGATCAGCCCGATCTGGTAGTTTTCGCCGTCGAAACGGCCCGTAACAGCCTCGTCTTGATATTCGAACCAGTGCGCGCCGACGATCCACGGGTTGCCAAGCGCGCTTTTGACGTAGTCTTCATACGCCTTTGCGCGCGCGTCCTGGTCTTCGCAGGGAACGAGGCCGGTGTGGAAGAGTCCGCGATCGAGCGCTCCGAAGTGGAATTCTCCGATCATGACGGGCTTGTCGACGCCGTCGACGGGCTTGAAGTCGGCGATTGAACGCCGATAAAAGTTGTAGCTTACGACGTCGCAGTATTTTTGAGCGGCGGCGCGCGCAAGGTCGTTGGTCCAAGCGAAGCGACATCCGAGATAGAGCTTTTTCGGCGTGATTTCGCGGATGGCGGCGACGATTTGCTCAAAGTATTTCTCGCAGATTACCGAGTAGAACGCGTTGGAGTCCGCGTCGGCCTCGGCGCCCTTCGGCGTTTCAAAGGGTTCGGCAAGAAGGGCGTCCCAACTGTCCGCGGACGTTTGCCACGCGTCGTTGAAGCGTTCGACAGTATCGTACTTTTCGCGAAGCCAGTCGACGTAAGCCTTTTTGACCGGCTGACCAGCGGGCGAAAGGAGCGCCGCTTTCGCGAGCGAGCCCTGTTCGCCCCACGATATTTCGTTGTCGACGAAATATCCGACGCAGTAAGGGTCGTCCGCGGTACGCGCCTTAACGGCCTCGAGCGAATTGCGGACCGCTTGCGCAAATTCCGGCGCGAAAGGATCGACGAATTTCCCCCAGTAACCTTTGCTTCCTTCGATACGCGGTCCGCCGGTCGAAACGGTCGCGGTATAGGGCGTCTTGGCGCGAGCGTAGACCTCGGGATCAGACCAGTTGCCGATGGTATTTAGCCCCCAGCTTCGGAGCCTGCGTCTCGCGAGATCGGTCGCGGCGGCGCGCCAGTTCTCGCCGAATTTTTTGTAAAGCGTCGACGCGGAGAGATTGTATGAAAGGAATTCGCCTCTGCCGACATAGTAGTTGTTGACTGAATTCGAGCTTTTGTATAAGAAGCGACGGTATTCGGAATCGGAGTCGAGCGAAGTGGGAATTTCAGGATCGAAGTAGAATTCCCGGTCGGTCACGGGAGTCGACGCCGTGTTGAAGTTGACGCAATCGACGCCGTTTGACCAGAAAAGGCGTCCGTCCGGGTCGACGAGAAACCACACGCCGTCGAGTTTTTCCGTGCGAAACGCGCCGGTCGCTTCAAGCTGCGGCCCGTTCTTCCAGCCGCCGTATTCGTCAAACTCGGTCGGTTGATTTGCCGCGAGTTCCGCGTCTTCGAGCGCGATTTGGTCGCGAAGTTCTTTAAGCGAATGGGTTTTACCGGGCCAGTCGGCGTGTTTGAACTGCCCGAATTCGTCGATCATGGGGAAGAACTGATCGGGGGCCCATTGAAGATAGGCGTCCTTCTCGAGACGTTTCGGATCGATTGGGCTTGCGGCGATTCTTTCGAGAACCCAGGAGTCGCCGCGACCGTTCTGATTCTCGAAAGGACGGATTGCCGTCAGTTTGCTCTTATCGAACGAGATCTTGGCGTCTTTGGAGTATTCGTCGGTCTTAATGCCGCCAGGCTTGCCGCGCATCGCAAAAAGCTTGGCGCGGACGTCGGGATTGAGCGTTCCGGGAATTTCGACGCGCCACTGCTTCGCTTCGCCTGGTTTGAGCGTTATGGAACGCGTGACGACGCCGTCGAGCGTTTGGGGATCGGACGCGGCGCAGTCCATGCGGCAATACAGCGTGACGTCGTCTTGGCTCGTGGAACGGACGTCGAGTAGAAGCGCGTCATAGTGCGCGAGATTCCATTCTCCTTCAAAATGAATCCCGGGCCAATTGTCTTTCGTTCCGTTCTTGATCGCGAGCGCGCCGTCGGGAGCGCGAGCGACGTCGACGTCTTGCAAACGGATCGAATCGAGGGGCGTCGACGCGTCAAAAATGACGAGTCCGCTTTCCGCCGTCGTCGATTCTTGGGCGACAAGCGCGCCTGCGAACCCCATAGAAGATAGAAACGCGAGAAGAGACGAGACGATTATTCGGAAGGAGGAGGTCATTGTCGTTTTCCTGTTTTCAAGGCTTGGGATCGTCCGCCGTTGCGGCGGGCGGTTGCGAAGTTGGCGGCGCGTCGAGCGTCGCCTTGAGACGTTCGGCGATTTCCGCGCAGCGATCGGCGACGTCGTTGACGCAGAATCGATCGTCGGGAAGCGCATATAGTTCGACGTTTTCGAGCGAGTCGAGCGCGTCGTCGCGTTCGTCAGACGCCGCGCTCGCCGATTTTAAAAGCCATTTGTCGACGACGAGCGCGCGCTCGGACGAGCTGGCGTCCTTGGCGACGATCCGAATCGAATCGCGGACGGCGCCTTCTTCGTCGACGAGAAGTTGGAGTAGATTCTGACCCGGCTTATCGGGATCAAGCGCGTCAAACGCGTTAACGTCGCTCGTTTGATCGTCTTCGTCGCCGTCGGCGCCGCCCCAACGTCCGGAGAGGGGCGATATTTCTCGGCTTTCAAGGCGCCAAAAATCGCGCGAAGCGAGGAGCGGGGCAAACGTCGGCCACTCGCGAAGCGTCGCAAAGAAGTCGCGCGGTTCGCAGAGCTGCGGAAGTCGAACCGTCGCGCCCGTTCCGTCGGGAAGACGCAGAAGAAGCGGAACGCGAATCTCTTCCGCGTAAAACCGAGACGGGACGTCGTCGGCGGCGGGACGTCCTAATCCTCCGGGCGCGCCGAGCGAGAATCCGCGCGTTCCCGCGAGCGCGAAGAGGGTGTTTTTAAGAACATCATGCTCTTTGAGAAGTACGAGAAAGGCTTCAAGCGTTTCGTCGAAGACGGAAACGCCGCCGCAATAGGCTTGCAGGACGCTCTGACGACGATCCGTTTCGTCAAGCGCGGCGAGGCGCGCGTGTTCTCGAGCGGCGAGCGAGTCGGACGCGTCGTCTGCGCCGCGCGACGTCGATTCGAGAGCGGCGCGACTGTCGTCGACGTTACGGGCGCGACCGGCGCGTCGTGATTTTGGAGCGCGGAAAAAGTAGGGAGGCGCGGTCGCCGCGTAGCTGACGGGGTCGGATTCTTCAGGGATTACGTCGTTCGTCTCGGGATCGCGAACGACTTCGCGGAATTCTTCGCGGCGATCCATTGGGAAGTCCCAGACGTCGTTCCAGCCCGAGAAATGCGCCCACACGAACCAAGGCGCGGGCGCGTCGATACGACTTTTGTCGTCGAGACCGACGAGGAACCTTGAAAGCTCCTCGAAGTTTTTGGAGAACCCGGTTTGATTGGGCGTTTCGACGGGCGCGTCGGTATGGACGCCGTCGAGTAGAAAGCGTCCGTCGCAGTCGTCGCTGTCGACGCTCGGAGAGAGCGCGACTCGTTCGTCGTCGGAGAGGAGAAAGGTTCGATAACCGAGCCGTTTCATGACGTGGAAAAGAGATTCGACCTCGGCGTCTTGAGGTTCGTCGCTCACGACGAAGCGGGAGGGCGATTCGCCGCGCCAGAACGCGCGAAATTGCGCGTCGAGGTCGAGCGAAGTCGCGTAGAAAGAATCGAAAAGGATCGATTCGGACGCGAGGACGTCGAACGCGGGCGTGTCGAGCCAAGTCGCGCCGTAGGCGCCGAAGACGTCGGAATCGAGTCGGTCGATCGTGAGGCAGAGAATATTGCCAAGTCTTGAGCCGCCCCTTTGGAGTCTGGATCGTGTTATAATCTTCATGGATAATGACTCGCGGAATCGAAAGGCGCGCTTGAAATCGAACCTCGCGCCGTCCTCTGATTATAAAAAAGCCGACCGAGCGTTGCAACAACGGAGGGTCGGCTAGTCGAAAAAGTTGCGACGAAGATTAGACGGACGCGGGAACCGGCGCGCCTCCGACATTGTCTTCGATGAGTTTGAGCATATCCTCCGCAATCGCGTTTTCTTCGCAGAGGACGAAGCCCGCGCCCGCGCGCTGGAGCGGCGCGACGTTGATTCGATATCGCGTTCTTGCGACAATTTCCGCCGTCGGATTGAGCGCGCGCGCCGATCTGACGACGTTGATCGTGAGATCGTCGTTCGGCGTCGTCACGAACACGAGCCGAGCGCGACCGATTCCCGCTTTCCGCAGAACTTCATGGTCGGCGCCGTCCCCGGCGACCGTCGGCACGTTGTCTTGACTGTACGACTGGAGGTTCACAGGGTTGAAATCGACGACGCAAACGGAACGTTTCGCTTTAAGGAGCGCGTTCGCGAGCGTCTGACCAATCGGACCGGCGCCGACGACGATGCCATGTCCTTCGGAATTCGTGATCGCGCGGATGAGCTCCGGCGAGATATCTTCGTCCGACTTGCTCGCGTCGGCGACCTCTTCCGGCATTCCCGTCTTCGTGATCGCAAATTTGACCAAGTTGGGCGTCAGCACGAGCGACGCGACCGAAACGAAGAGCATCGTGTTGTACGCTCCCTCCTTAAGCGCGCCTGCCGCGTACGCGACGGAAAGAATCATAAACGCAAGTTCGCCGATCTGGGAGATGCAGATTCCGTAAGCGCGCGCGCCGCGTCTATCCATGCCGCAAATCCGCAGCGCCAGCGTGGCGCAACACGCTTTGAACGCGACCGCGCCGACGAGCGTGAGAAGGCATACCAGGGGTCGATGAAAAACGTAGGCGAAGTCGGTCAACATTCCGAGCGAGATGAAGAACATCGAGGAGAACGCTTCTCGGAAGGGCAAAACAAGCGCGTCGATCTGATGCGTAAGGCGGTTCTCCCCGAGGATCACCCCCGCCGCCAACGCGCCGAGCGCCCCCGTAAGTCCCAGCGCTTCCGCGAGAATGCACATGAGCAGGAGAATAACGATCGCATAGAGGATGACGAGGTCGTTCGACCGCAGCGCGGCGAGCCGAGGCGTGACGATCGTCCTGTTGCCGAACTTCAGAAGGAGGACGACGGCGCAAAAAAGGATCGATTTAAACGTCATGTCGATCCACGGATTGCTGAACCCCCAATCCGCTTCTTTTTCGGCGCCGGAGCCGAGGACGATCGGCAGGAT
Organism: uncultured Planctomycetaceae bacterium; assembly: GCA_946408825.1. Taxonomy (GTDB): domain Bacteria; phylum Planctomycetota; class Planctomycetia; order Pirellulales; family Thermoguttaceae; genus RUG369. The sequence goes on along the minus strand of CAMJTU010000027.1, from coordinate 25,356 downwards.
GAGCAGGAGAGGAACGAGCGCGATATCTTGAAAGATCAGCAGTCCGAGCGTCGCCTGGGCGCGTTTCGTGTCCGCCTGTCCCAGATCCCCGAGGCTCTTATAGACGAGCGCCGTCGAACTGAGCGCCAGCACGCTCCCGATCGCAAGTCCCGCGATCCAGTTCATCTTAAAGAGGATGCAGACGAGTATTCCGACGCCGATCGTCAGACCCATCTGAATCGCGCCGCCGACGAACATATACTTTGCCGTCGCGGCGAGTTGTGCGAACGTAAATTCAATTCCGATCGAGAAAAGAAGGAGAAGAACGCCAAACTCAGTCGCGCTTTCGAGCGCGTAGCGTCCCTCGCGCATTCGAGCGAGTTGTTCCGCGTTCTCGTTGTCGACGGAGTCGGCGGGCCGCGTCGTGCGACCGCGCTGTTCCGCCAACTCGCGTTCGACCGTCGCGAGTTCTCGACGCAGTTCGACGTTTTCTTGCGCGAGCGTCGAAGGACGTTCGAAGCGATTTGAGATCGCTTCCGCCCGGTTGTGACTGCGTTTTTCTAGAGCTTCTTCGCTGTTTTGCCGTGTTTTTTCCTCTAACACCACGCTTTGTTCGACGCTTTCGAGGGTCCGTTCGTATTCCCGAACGTTCGTCAGATCAAGACAGCCGGGGCCAATGAGCGCTCCAACAAGAAGATACCCGATGAGCGGCGACGCTTTTAGGTATTTGCAGATTGTTCCCGCGATAAAGCCCGAAACGAGGATAATCGCGATGTTGACGATGAAATATTCGTTCACTTGCACCTCTCCCATTTTCAAGCGTCGCTAATTTTCGAAAGCCTCGACGCTGAAGAAAACCACGACTCCTTTATAATTATCGGCGCGGTATTATAGGGCTGTTCAGGACTTCTGTAAAGGGGAAAATGTTGTTTGGCGTTGTAAACTGCGAATGAAACGGCTTTTAGTTTTCATTCGCCGTTCTTTATCGACTTGCGCGGACGAAAACGCGTTCAGTCTCCGTTTTGACAGATTGAACGCAAAATGTCGACTTCTCATTGACGGAACGCCGCCGTTGGATAAAACAAAGGAAGACGACGTTTTGTCGTTGCGGACCGCGTTACGGAGGGAAACTTGCCATGTCTGAAAAGAATTTGAATTTCGACTCTTTAATCGACCGTAGGGGAACAAGTTGTATTAAGTACGACAGCGCGGCGCAGTTTGGCGTTCCCGAGGGATTGATGGGCTTCTGGGTCGCTGATATGGATTTCAAATCGCCTTCATGCGCGCAGGAGGTTCTTCACGAGGTCGTCGATCACGGCGTTTTCGGCTATACGGACGAAGGAGACGCCTATTTCAACGCGGTCGCCGACTGGATGAAGGCGCGTCATAACTACGAAGTTACGCGCGAGCAACTCGTAAAGACGCCGGGCGTCGTCTTTGCTCTCGCGCATTGCGTCCGGGCGTTTACGGAGCCGGGCGCGCCGGTCCTGATCCAGCAGCCGGTCTATCCTCCTTTCGAGGGCGTCATCCGCGCCAATCGCCGCGAGCTTGTCAGTTCCGACCTTATCCAAGACGCGTCGGGCGTTTATCATATCGACTTCGACGACTTTGAACGCAAACTTATCGAGAAACGTCCGCGGCTTTTTATTCTTTGCAGTCCGCACAACCCCGTCGGACGCGTATGGACGCGAGACGAACTTACGCGGCTCGGCGACCTCTGCCTGAAATACGGCGTGACGATCGTCGCGGACGAGATTCATCACGATATCGTCTTTGCGCGCGAGCATACGGTCTTCGCGACGCTTCGACCGGAGTTTGCCGAGAACTGCATAACCTGCACTGCGCCGAGTAAAACGTTCAATATCGCGGGGCTTCAGGCGTCGAATATCTTTATCCCGAACAAGAAGTTACGCGACGCGTTTCGCGCGGAAGTCGAAGCGAGCGGCGTGGACGGTTTGAATCAGCTCGGGCAAGCCGCGACGCGCGCGGTCTACGAGCGCGGCGGCGAATGGTACGAGGCGATGTTGAAATATATCGCGGGCAATATTGAACTTGCCGTCGATTTTATCAATAACGAAATCCCAAGCGTCTCGACGGTCAAAAGCGAGGGGACTTACTTGCTCTGGGTCGATTTTCGCAAGACGGGCTGGGACGAGAAGACGGTCGAGCGCGTTCTGCAGCGCGACGCGGGCGTTTGGCTCAACAACGGGTCGCAGTTTGGTGCGCCGGGACTCGGATTTCAGCGCATGAACCTCGGTTGCTCGCGGGACTATCTCATGCAAGGGCTCGAGAGAATACGCGACGCGGTTCGCGCGGCGTTAGGCCGGGACGTCCCGACCGACGATTAGCGCCGACAAGGGAGCTTTCGACGCGCGCTTACATAACGCGGAACGTTTATTTCATCGGAATAAAGCCGAGCCGACCAACGGGAGGTTGAAATGCTCAAGCGAGCGGCAACTCGAACAAAACCCGCCTTCGGCGGACGGGTTGGGCTAAAATCGCGTTGGCGATAGTCGCGGTCGCGCTTGTCGTCGTCGCTGCTTTTCTTGCTTCTGGGCGTTTATTTCATAAGACGTCGACGATCGCGCCCCGCGATTATACGAGGAAGGTCGCGACGGGGAACTTCAAGACGCGGTCGCTTTTTCGCCGCGTCTGGCAATCGGACCCATAACCTCGGCTTCCGCTTTCTGCTGATTTGCAACTGAGCAAGTCCAGCCGACTTGCCCTTAAGGGGGGCCGGAGAACAAAGTTCCCTCCGAGAATTGAAACGCCTTCTGAACAATGATATAACAGGTCGTCTCGAGCGCGCTTTTGAGAGCGCGTTCGAGACGGCACGCGAGAGTTTTAACCAACGATAAACGGAGAATCATAACGACGATGAGCGCAACACAAGACGAGGCGGTCGTTTCTTTATGGCATGAAGATTCCACGCGTCCGGCGGGTTTCCGTCAGACGCTTAAGATCGGTTCGCAGGAATATGGTTTCTGCTGGATTCCCGCGGGAGAGTTCGACATGGGGTCGCCGAAAACAGAAGAGGAACGTAACGGCGACGAGACGCTTCATCACGTCGTGCTGACGAGGGGGTTTTGGATGTTAGAAACGCCGGTGACGCAGGCGCTTTATCAGGAGATCATGGGCGATAACCCGAGTGAGTTTGAGGGAGAGAATCTTCCAGTGGAATGTGTGTCCTGGTACGACGCGCAGAAGTTCTGTGCGGAGTTGACAAAGCTTCTTCCGGAAGGCTTGAATGCGAGTCTTCCCACGGAGTCGCAGTGGGAATACGCGTGCCGAGCGGGCACGACGACGCCGTACAGTTTTGGAAGCGTTTTAAACGGGGACAAGGCGAACTGCGACGGTCGTTATCCCTATGGTACGGAGAAGAAGGGAACGTGTCGCGGAGAGACGAGTCCCGTGAAGAGCTACGCGCCGAACCCTTGGGGGCTTTACGACATGCACGGGAACGTCTGGGAATGGACGTCTGATTACCATGACCTGTATCCGGAGGGAACAGTCGTCGATCCTAAGGGACCTGACTCCGGCTTCCACCCCGTGGTTCGCGGCGGGGTCTGGGTTTTCGGCGCCGATTACTGCCGGTCGGCGGCTCGGGTCAATGGCTTGGCCGGCTGTCGGGGCAATAGCTATGGCTTCCGCTTCCTGCTGAGTAATAAACGGAGAATCATAACGACGGTGAACGCACGTCGCGACGATGCGGCCGTTTCTTTATGGCGTGAAGATTCCACGCGTCCGGCGGGTTTCCGTCAGACGCTGAAGATTAGGAACGCGGAATACGGCTTCTGCTGGATTCCCGCGGGGGAGTTCGATATGGGGACGCCTGAACCGGAAACGGGAACGGAAACGGAACTGGAACTTTGGAAATATTTAATTTGGAGAGAGGAACATCAGGACGAGAAACTTCATCACGTCGTGCTGACGCGGGGCTTTTGGATGTTAGAAACGCCGGTGACGCAGGCGCTTTATCAGGAGATTATGGGTGAGAATCCGAGCGGATTCGAAGGGGAGAATCTTCCAGTGGAACGTGTTTCCTGGTACGACGCTGAGGAGTTCTGCGGAGAGTTGACGACGCGTCTTCCGGAAGGCTTGAAAGCGGGTCTTCCAACGGAGTCGCAATGGGAATACGCATGTAAAGCGGGCACGACGACGTTGTATAGTTTTGGAAGCGTTTTAAACGGGGACCATGCGAATAGCGACGGTAGTTGTCCCTATGGCGCTGAGGAGGAGGGGGCGTTCGGAAAGACGAGGCCCGTGAAGAGCTACGCTCCGAACGCGTGGGGACTTTACGACATGCACGGGAACGTCTGGGAATGGACGTCTGACTTCTATGGCGAGTATCCGGAGGGAACAGTCGTCGATCCTAGGGGACCCGACTCCGCCTCGCTCCGCGTGAGTCGCGGCGGGAGCTGGTTCATCAATGCGAAGAACTGCTGGTCGTCGGATCGGGGCAGGTACTTGTCCGTCTATCGGGACTGCGGCGTCGGTTTCCGCTTCCTGCTGATTTACGACTGAGCAAGTCCAAGCGGCGGGTCGTTGATTGGAGCGCTCGCAGAGCGTAGGCCGCAGGCGTGGGACGCGCCGAAGAAAGAATCGAATACGATAACGAAGTATAAGATAGCCGAGAAGCAAGTCGTTGGTTCCGCATCGGCGCCCAAGGACGCCTACGACGTTCTGACGATCGTGATACTACGTCTCGGCAAGCCGGACAAGGCGGAACCTAGATCGGTTTTGCGTCTTTTAGACGTTTTGGTTTCGTCTGAACTCCAACCCGCAAAAAAGAAAACGATACTAACGAAAGATTTCGACGTCCCAATGACGACAAAACTCAACGAGGAGGTGAACGAAATGTGCAATCTGGCGGAAGGAATCCGTGAAAAAGCGGAAAAAAGAGGAGAAAAGAGGGGAGAAAAGAGGGGAGAAAAGAGAGGAATTGCGATTGGCGAGGAACGAACTCTCTTTAAGATACTTTCGGATTTTGTGACCGACGGAATCATTTCGATCGAGGAGGCGGCGCGACGCGCAGGAACGACGGAGGCGAAGTTTATCGAAAAGACGGGAATTCGTCCGTAATTTGACGCGCCGCGTTGGGAACGAAACGAGCGAGTTAGGAGCCGCGATTAATGTCAAGATCGAGAACGCCGATTGGACTAAAAATCGCGTTGGCGATAGTCGCGGTCGCGCTTGTCGTCGTCGCGGTTTTTCTTGTTTCGGAGAATCTCTTTCATAAGACGTCGGTAATCGCGCCGCGCGATTATACGAAAAAGGTCGCGACGGGAGGCGCGATCGAGTCGAAATATCTTGCGACGGGGAACTTCAAGACGCAGTCGCTTTCCGTCGCCGCGCCCGGTTTGCTGGAGACTTTTTCGATTTTCTACCCAGCCGAACTGACGACGAGCGATCGGAAATATCCCGTCGTCGTCTTTGCGAACGCGTCGGGCGTCGTCGCGTCGCAGTATGACGCGGTCTTGCGACATTTGGCGTCATGGGGATTTGTCGCGATTGCGAACGAGCTTCCCGGTTCCTCCGTCGGAACGCCGACGAATCAGACGCTTGATTATCTTCTGGAGCGCGCGAGGGACCCGGACTCGATTTTCTACCGCAAAATCGACGAAGAGCGGATCGGCGCGGTCGGTTGTTCGCTCGGGGGCGTCGGGGTCGTCGACGCAGTCGCCGACGATAGCGCCAAGCGTTATCGCTGCGTCGTCGCGCTCTCGCCGGCGGCGATTAAGTCGACCGCCCCCGATTCTGGGCTTGAAACATATTGCGGTTTCGACAAAATAACGACCGCGATCGCGATTATCTTCGGAACGGACCGCGACGTCATGACGCCCGACGCCGCCGCGGCGCTTTTCGAGACGATCTCGGCGGAAAAGATCATGGCGTTTCGCGTCGGCGCCGATCATTCGCAAACGCTTTATTGCGCCGACGGCTACGTCACGGCGTGGCTTTGCTGGAAACTTCAAGGGGACGAAGAAGCCGCAAAGGCGTTCGTCGGCGACAGGCCCGAGATTTTAGAGAATCCCCTGTATCAGGCGCAAAAGATTAACCTGACCTCAAAATAGCCGCGGACAATTTCTTAGACTCGTTTTCTCGCGACGTCTGTTTTTCGAACTTCCGACGTGATTCTGAAAAAAGGCTTTCTTTTACAGCTGCTCCATCGCTCGCGACGCTTGGAAGTTGACGAAGCCCATGTATAGGAAGAAAAGGCCCGCGAACCAACTTTGCTGAATCATGAAGAGACCGCCGACGACGACCGCGCACGCCGTCGAAATATAGAGCGTCGTGCGGACCCCTGAGTTGCTCTTTGCAAACGCCAGCATGACCTGCCCGCCGTCCAGCGGATAGATTGGCAGAAGATTCACGAAACTCCAGAAGATATTGATCCAGAAGAACCCGAAAGAAAAGTAACCGATAAAAAGATCGAGCGCGCTCGTCCCGCTCGCCCGGGAGACGAGGTCGAAGGGATAAACGACCGGCAGAAACCCGAATTCGTAATTGACGAGGAATTTCGTCCCCGTCGGCAACGCCGCGACGATCCCCAACACGGCGGCGGCGATCGCCGCCAAGGGACCGGCGCCCGAGACGAGCGCCTTTTTGAGCCGCGACGCGCGAGGCGTCGTATACGTCCGCCACGTCGTCACGCCGCCGAAGACCGACGCGCCCGACGGCGAACGCCCGATTCCGAGCGTGATTTCCGGCTTTGCCCCGAAATATCGCCGCGCCGTCAACGCGTGCCCTAGCTCATGGACAAGGAACGAGATCAAAAGCGCCGCGACCCAGCCCGCCGCCCCGAAGAGCCAAGGGCGTTCGTCTGGGTTGCGCATCGTCATAAAGGGCGAAAATAGAACGCACAGAATCCAGAAGCCCGGAAGAATGCAGATCGGAACGCCGAAGAGTCGGAACTTGATATTGAACGCTGAAAGATCCATCGTCTTTGCTCCTGTCTAAACGTTCCAACGCCAGCGGTCGGCCGTCGGACCCCGGTATTCGCCTCATGACGCGGACAAGTTCATGACCGCGAACTGGCGAAAACTCTAGATCGTCGCTTGCCGACGGCGACGTCTAATCCATTAAAACGCAGAGCGTCTCGTATTCGCAAGCCGACCAACGGGAGGCGGGGCGTTAAATTGAGCGCGGTAGCGCTAACTGCGGTCCAGCGCGCTTGCGCCGACGTTTCATGCTTGCGGCGGGTCGATTCCGAAATCTTTGATCGTTAGAAGCGAACGCAGCGTGTAGCCGCGAGACCGGAACGCCTCCGCGCCCCCTTCCATACGGTCGACAATCGCGATTACGCCTTCGACCTTAATCCCCGCTTCCTCCAATCGTTCGATCGCCTTAAGCGAACTGCCTCCCGTCGTTACGACGTCTTCCACGACGACGACCGAATCGCCCGCCTTTACGGGGCCCTCGACGAACTTGTTCGTTCCGTGACCCTTGCTCTCTTTTCGCACGAGGAATCCGCGCAACTCGAGTCCCTTCATGCCCGCGACCGTAAGAATCGCCGCCGTAATCGGATCCGCGCCGATCGACATCCCGCCGACCGCGTCCGGAAGTTTGCCGTCGGCTTGCAACAGTTCGAGAATCCCTTCGCCGACGAGCGTCAGCCCTTTGGCGTCGAGCGTCGTCTGTTTCCCGTCGAGATAGTAACTCGCCTTTTTGCCCGACGCGAGAATGAAATCGCCGAACTTAAGGGAACGTTCGAGGATGATTTTCTTCAGTTCTTCTTTATTGTACATGAGATTCTGCCGTTTCTTTGACGTTCAAAAAAGACCATATGACGCGTCTATCGGTCGAACCGACGCTTGCAGGGCCTATTATAAGCGTTTTTTTACGCCTTTCAACGGCAGTCGACGCGCCCTTCTCCGGAGAGGCGCGAGTTCGACGACCGCCGCGACGAAGGGAACGAGCCATATCGCGGTCTTTGCCGCGCCGCGCCATGACAGGGCGCCCTTTGCGTCGTTTGACGCGGCGCCGCGCGGCGCCGACAGCGAATACCGCGTCGTCGCCTCGACGAGCGCGGGGAACGCCGGCGCGGCGGCGAGCGCGCCGCAACGTGGATCAGGGGAGAACGCGAACCAATAGAAGCCGTTTGCGAGTCGGGCGAAGACGGGCGCGCGCGTCTTGCCGTCGCGCAGAATGGGGACGACGTCGGCGCCGACGCATAGGATCGCGCGTTCCGCCGGGAGCGCGTCAAGATTCGCGGACTCGGCGCCGGGGAACGCTTTGAGAAACTTGCGTTCTTCGGAAGAACGGGCGGAACCGGGCGCGTCTTCAAGGGGCGAATCGACGATTTGCGCGGCGACGTTCCAGCGTCGAAACGTCGCGTTCCAGCGCGCCGCGTCCGTCGCGACTCCGGGCCAAAAGACGACGGCGCCGCCGCGCTTCGCGAATTCTGCGAGCGCTGTCTCTTCCGGCGGCGTAAGCGCGGAAACGTCGACGACGAGCGCGACGTCGCGCGGTTCAAGAGTCTTTGAAGGACGAAGCGAGAAGTCGAGCGCGGCGACGCGTTCGATTTTAACGTCGTCGAACTGCGCGGCGAGCGCCAACTCGAGAATTTGCGCGGACGAAAGCGTCGTGTCGTCCTCGGGCGAGGGTTCGGGGGCTACGACGGCCCCGTCGACGATAAGAATCGAATCGAGCGATTGCTCCGCGCCGGCAGGGGCGCGCGAAGCCGTAACGTGCGCGTCGTCGTCGAGGAACGTCGGCGACGCCCAAAGAATTGCGAGCGCGGCGAGCGCTAGAGAACGGAGCGCCGCGCGAAAGAACGCTCTGCGCGACCGACGTTTGCGCGATTTAGAAGAAGAAAGGAGAACGAGCGCCGGAAAGGGAACGCGCGCGACTTCCGATCGCGGCGGTCGCAGAAACGCGAGCCACGGCAGAATCGCGAAAAGGAGCGCCCAAAGCGCAAAGGGTCGTTCCATAGCGTGTTTTCCCAAGCAGACGTCGCTGCGACGCAAAAAGAAAACCCGACGACGAACGCGTCGTCGCCGGGCTGAATTTCATTCCGATTTGTCGGATTCAGGAATCACTTGACTCCGGAAGCGGCGGACATAACGTTGAAAACGTCGCTGTTGTAAATGAATTCGCCGCTGAAGTTCCAGAACTTGCCGGCTTTTTCATCCTTGCCGCGAATGAATTCCTTGGCGAGTTCGGAACCGGCGCCCTTGGCGCAGAAGGGCACGAGCGCGTTGGTGTGACCGCCGCTAAGATATTGAACGGCGGGAACTTCGCCCTTAGGCGTGGCGGGAACCTTTTGGAAAGATTCGAACGTGTCCTTCTTGGAACTGTATTTGCCGTTGTTGTCTTCGTCGACGTAGGTCCCGTCGCCCCAGATTTGACCCGTCTCATGGTCCGCCGTGACGATCATGAGCGTTTCGTCCCAAGAGGAGTACTTTTCAACCCACGCGATCGCCGCGTCGACCGCCTTCGCGAGGCAGACGTGTTCCATGACGGAGTTCGCCGCGTTGTTCGAATGGTTCTGGTGGTCGATGTTGCCTTCTTCGACCATCAGGTAGAAACCGTTTTCATTCTGCGAAAGAACGTTGAGGGACGCGAGCGTCATTTCCGTGAGCGTCGGAATCGCGTCGACAGTCTCCTGCGAGTACTTCTCGACGATCATCTGCGGGTTGTCGACGTCGCCGTCGATCGGGGGCAGGTCGCCCGTCGTTCGAGCGACGCCGAGGAGCTTCTTGGGCAGTTCTTTTCCGGAGCCGGGGGTCGCGGCGGCGTATTCGGCGAATTGGCTGCGCTGATCGATGAACTTCCAGCCTTTATAGCCGTCGTCCGCTTTGATTTTTTCCCAGAGTTCGCGACCGCCGACGTACTGATAGTTCAGCTCGTCCGGGTTTTTGTCGCGTTTGACGCCGTTGCTGTATTCCGGATGACCGCCGCCCATGAGAACCGTCAGCGGAACTTCGTTGATCTGTTCTTTCGCAATTTCCTCATAATTGCCGCGCGCCATGTTGTGAGCGGACGCGCCGGCAGGGGTCGCGTGGGAAATCTGATTGTCCGTAATGACGCCGACCGAACGACCCGCCTTGATGTTCTTCTGAGCGAAGTTTTCGAGAGGATTTCCGTCGGGATCGAAGTTGAGACGTCCGTTGAGCGTTTTATGACCGGTGTTAATCGCGGTCGCCGACGCGGAGGAGTCGGTGAGTTCCGTGTTGGTCGGACGCCAGTTCGCGTTGCCGGGATTCTTCCAGAATTCCTCGGGATTATATCCCATGTTCTTTTCCGGCTCCTTAACGGGATCCCATTCGGTCACGCCGTTCGAGTGCTTATGAAGCGAGAACGTCGCGGAACCTAAGACGATCGGGAAGTTCTGGTAGCTTTCGCCCCAAGGTTTGCCCGTATGATAGTAGCTTCCCATGATTTCCGAATTGAATCCGTCGCCGTCGCCGATGAAAAGGATGACGTTTTTGGCCTTTTTCGGCTCGTCGGCGCGCGCGCCGGCGACAATCGGGAAACACGCCGCGACGGCAAGAGTCGCGATCAAAAGAGTACGCGTCGATTTAAACATGGTCATAGAGGACGTCTCTCCTTAAAATTCATTACGTGTTAAAAGCGCGTCAGGAGGGTTTCAAAGCCGAGTCGGCTCAAAGCGACAATAAAAACGAGGTCAACCTACCGCGACGCAAAAGCTTAATCAGTCTCTATAATTTTACAAAAAGGAGAAAATTTGACTAGCCTAACATTATCGAAAAAAAAGGATATTTCTGAAAAAAAACAAGCGAGACGTTTGGGCTTGTCCGCAGCGGCGCAAACGTTCGAAACATAAAAACGGACTTTCGGCGCGCGGTCGAAAGTCCGTTTCGTTCTTTATGCGTTGAGAAACGCGCTAAGATCAATAATCGTCGCGGCTGGGACGACGTCGCGGGGGACGACGGGATTCGCGTCGATCGTCGCGCGGCTCGCGGCGCTCGTCGCGACCGTCGAGGTCGTCGCGATAACGTCGATCGTCACGACGTTCGTCGCGGCGCGGGCGTTCGTCCATTTCCATGTCGGCTTCGCCTTCCGGACGATCCGTTTCGCCGCGTTCCTTGAGAACGGCGCGACGGCTGAGCTTAATACGCTTCTGATCGTCGATTCCGATGACCTTAACTTCGATCTTGTCGCCGACTTTGCAGAATTTCTGGATGTTGTCGATGAACCCGTCGGAGAGTTCGCTGATGTGGCAAAGACCTTCGCGGCCCGGAAGAATTTCGATAAACGCGCCGAAGCTCTGAATGGTCGAAACGACGCCTTCGTAAGTCTTGCCAATTTCAACCGCCGCGAACATGCGATTGACGACGTCAAGCGCGGCTTCCGCGCTGGCGAGATCGTTGGCGGCGATAACGACGGAGCCGTCGTCGTCGACGCTGACGCTTGCGCCGGTCGATTCTTGGATTCCGCGGATCGTCTTGCCGCCGGGGCCGATGAGCGTGCCGATTTTATCAGGATCGATCTTGGTGCGAAGGAGACGCGGCGCGTATTCCGAAATATTCTCGGCGGGACGCGGCGCGGCGGCGAGCATCTTACGAAGGATGCCGATTCGCGCTTCACGCGCCTGCTTGAGCGTCTGCGCGATGATTTCCTTCGAAATGCCGTTCGTCTTAAGGTCGAGCTGGATTCCGGTGACCCCGTTCTGCGTTCCCGCGACTTTGAAGTCCATGTCGCCGTAATGGTCTTCGTCGCCCATGATGTCGGTGATCGTAATCCAGCGATCGTCGGCTTCTTTGACCAGTCCGATCGAGATGCCCGCGACCGGATTGACGATCGGGACGCCCGCCGCCATGAGACCGAGGGTGCCGCCGCAGACGGTCGCCATCGAGCTCGAACCGTTCGATTCGAGAATATCGGAAATGACGCGCACCGTATAGGGGAACGTTTCCGCGTCGGGCATGACGGACTTCAAGCTGCGTTCAGCGAGCGCGCCATGGCCATATTCGCGTCGGCCGACGCCGCGGTACGGCTTGCATTCGCCGACGGAGTAGGGCGGGAAGTTGTAATCGAGCATGAAGCGCTTCGAGGTTTCGGCGAAGAGTCCTTCGACTCGCTGCTCGTCCTTGGCCGTTCCGAGCGTGACCGTAATGAGCGCCTGCGTTTCGCCGCGCTGGAAGAGCGCGGAACCGTGGACGCGCGGCAACACGTTAATGCGGCATTCGATCGGGCGAACTTCTTTGACGCCGCGACCGTCGAGTCGCGCGCCGGAGAGGATAATGTCGCGGACGACGCGCGCCGTGAACTTGTTAAACGCGACCTCAAAGTACTCGGGCGAGAAGAGATTCGGTTCTTCGGAGCCTTCGACGGTCTCGACGACGAGTTCAGCGCGCGCGCGTTCCTTGACGGCGTCGCACGCTTGGGCGCGCGCCATTTTGCCTTCCGTTTTCTTCGCGGCGGTGAAGTCGTCGTAGTAGCCCGCCATGAGCTTTTCGTACAACGGCGCCGTGTCGATGGGCGTAAAGGTCATCTTTTCGGGGTTGACCTTCTCGACGAGCTCAAGCTGAAGTTCGCAGATTTCACGAACGTAAGCGTGAGCGGTCATGATCGCTTCGAACATCTTCTGTTCCGGAAGCTCGTGACCGAAGCCTTCGATCATGAGGACGGAATCCATGTTGCCGGCGACGACAAGGTCGAGTTCGCTGTCTTCAAGCTGCTGAATCGTCGGGAAGGGGATGAATTCTCCGTCGACGCAACCGAGGCGGACGGCGCCGAGAGGACCCTCGAAGGGGAGAGGGCTGAGCTGCAGACACATGGAGCAGCCGTTCATCGCGACGACGTCGGGATCGTTCTGCTGGTCGCAGGCGAGGACGTTCGCGAAAACCTGAACGTCGTTGTAGAATCCGTCGGGGAAGAGCGGACGGATCGGGCGGTCGATGAGACGCGAGGTCAAGATTTCTTTAAGTCCGGGACGTCCTTCGCGCTTGAGGAAACCGCCAGGGAATTTTCCGGCGGCGGAGACGCGTTCGCGATAATCGCAAGTGAGCGGGAAGAAATCTGCGCCCGGTTTGCTCGGCGCGGTCGTCGTCGCGCAGAGAACCACGTTGTCGTTATAACCAATTAAGCAACTTCCGTGCGCCTGTTTGGCGAGTTCGCCTGTTTCAATCCACAGAAGCCCGTTTCCAATTTTTCTTTCAACTCTAACTTTCAAAACATTACCTTTCGTAACGATAAACCCGACGGAACCTGCTTCGTCCGCCGGCGAGATTTTGCGTCGAGACCCTGCGTTGGGGGGCTCCCCGGTCTCTAAACGCGAATAGATAAACGGCGCGTAGCCGCTCGCACAATTTTTACTAAACGATTGACGTCAAAAAGCCAACGGAATGGAGCCGCTCGCTAACAGGCGCCGCAAGATTGTCTGTTTCCTCAAAAACGGCGACCGCCAATAAAAACTAATACAATATCGACTTTTAATCGCTCTTCAGGAACGAACGTCGAACGAGACCGAACGCAACCGGCGTTTCGAACGACGTGTAAAAAGGGTGGGAAACGAACGGGCGAAAATCGACGCCGTAGACGTCGCGCTTCGCTCTAAAAGAAAAGGCGTCGCCGCGTTAAGGGGTGGAACCCAAACGGGCGACGCGCACGACTGAGGTCATCTACGGAGACCAAGGCGCTTGATGAGCTCGACGTAGCGAGACTGATCCTTGCTCGCGAGGTAATCGAGCAGCCGGCGACGGCGGCTAACCATCTGGAGAAGTCCGCGTCGCGTCGAGAAGTCGCGCTTGTTCTTCTTCATGTGTTCGGTCAGCGCGTTGATCTTCTTGGTCAGAATCGCGACCTGGACTTCAGGGGATCCGACGTCGGCGTCGTCGCGACGGTACTCGGCGATGAGCGCCTGCTTTTCCTCTTTGCTCATAATCGTCATAACAGTAAACCTTTCGGCGTAGGAAATCGACTAGCGACGCTTTCGAGCGCACCGATCGATTCCGCAAGAGTAACTCGACTTTTTGTCCTTCGAGAACGTTGCGCCGGAGAGAACGAGCCCTCGCGGCAAGTGAAAAACAAAAATTTTGACAATTATAACGCTGGTCGGAAAACGCGCAAGGGGGCGACTTTCTGCTTGGCGCCTAACTGCCCTTAGAATCGGAAATCTTTTTTTAAAAAAAGTCGGCGGATTCCTTTTCAGTATTGTTACCGCACGCCGCGACTGTAGAATAACGTTACGGTCGTCCGCGATTCCGCGTTGGACGAAGCTTCTTGGCGTTTTTTCAGGGGGATCGATCTCATGAGACTCTCATGTCGCGCTTTTGCGGCGGCGTTTGTCGCCTATCTTGTAATTTCCGCGCTAGTCGTTCGCGTCAATGCGCAAGATTCCACGTTGACGGTCGAACGCGAGCTTGTCGACGATTCGATTAAATCGGAAGAGCCTTTCGACGCGTCTTCCGGCTCTTTTACGGTCGCGATTCGCGCGAAGCTCGTCGAGCAGGGGAATGAAAAGGGCAACGGCGACGACAACTCGATGCTCTGGAACGTCGGCAACGGCTGGGACTTCGGCGTTCGTTTGATCTTCTCGTGGCGCGATACGCGCTTTTCGTTCCAACTCGGCGCCAAGAACGCGCAGCGTTCCGCGACCTCCGCGCGAGGATATGTTCCCGGCGTCATGCGCGACGTCGTCGCGACGTTCGACGGCGAAACGAAAATTGCGAACCTCTACGTCGACGGCGAACTCGCGGGCACGGCGACGTTTGTGGGCGAACTAACGACGAACGATTTGCCCCTTAACGTTGGATTCGGGGATTCGGGAATCGGCTCCGCGCGGATGTACGTCGAAAAGGTAGAAACATGGACGCGCGCGCTCGGGCCCAACGAAATCGCGGAGCGACAGGCGAAGCGGTCCGAGAAAGAACTTCTCGCCGTCGTGGCGCTGCGCGACGTCGAAACCTTCTCCGGCTCGTCGGTCAACATTGACGTCGACCGGGTGACGCTTCGAGCCGCGCTTAAACTTGATCTGCCCCCGCAGGTCAAGGATCGAATTCGTGCGAACCTCGTCGCTATCTTAATGAGACGCGATTATAACATCGACCGAAATCTCAATTTAGACGAATATTACGAGTTTGCCGAGCTCGTTCTTCAAGACGCCAAGGCCGCGCTCTCTAAGGCGGAGTCCGAACAGGAATCCGAATCGGAGACCGCCTCCGAGACCGAGAACGAAACCGTGCCTACCGCCCCCGCGTCCGTTACAAAGGAAGAACTTGAAAACTACGTTCAACTCGTTAAAGAGTTGACGCGTTTGCGCGAGGTTTCTTCGAGTATCTCGATGGTCGTGCGGAAGTTCATGGCTTCGTCGAGTTTTGACGCCGCGAAGACTCAGGCTTTTCGCGCAAAAGGGAAAGACGTCGTCGATAAGTGCGGTCAGAATGAAAGGAGCGCGCTTGAAGCGCTCAGGGAGTTGGAGACGACTTATCCTCGAGAAGCGGCGACTTACGTTAAAATTGTGAGACTTGAGGCGTCGGCGGAGCGCGTCAGTCGTATCGAGCGCGACGCGCTGGGGATTTTCTACGACACGACGACCCCGCGTAGCGAGCGCAGGGCGGTTCGCGTCGTCGTCGCGCCCGACGGCGACGACGATACGGGAGACGGTTCCGAGACGGCCCCTTACGCGACGCTCGCGCGCGCGTTCCAGGAAGCGACCAAGAACGAAGGACGCAAAACAACGATCGAATTGAAGCCGGGAATTTATTACGCGAAGGCCCCCGCGCGGCTGGAAAACGCGTCGAGCGTTTATGTCCATGGACCGGAAAAGGGCAAGGCGAAGATCGTCGGTTCACGACCGCTCGATAATTTTGCGTCTCTGGAGGAACTTGCGGAGACGGACGAGAACGCGGCCGCCGCGCTCGAACGTATCCCGGAAGAGGCGAGAAGCAAGGTCTTTTCCTCCGATCTTAAAGCGGCGGGCGTCGACGATCTCGGCTCTCTTAAGAATCGCGGCTATCACGAAGGAGACAAGGTTCAAACGATCCCGACCTTTACGTTCAACGGCAAGGCGCAAACGCTCGCGCGGTGGCCCAACGACGGCGACGAGACGTTGAAATTCGGCGAAAAGGTCGACGCTCCCGAGGGCGCGCCGGAAGATTCTTCAACTTTCCGCTACGACTTTGATCGCGTCGAGCGCTGGAAACTCGACGGAGACGACGATATTTGGGCGTTTGGTCTTTTCCAGTGGGAATGGGCGGCGAACTTCCGCCGCGTTCTGAAGATCGATCGCGACGCGAAAACGCTGACCTTCGATTATAAAGACGGTTCCGGTCGATTCGACTATTATTTCGTCAACGTCCTCGAAGAACTCGACGCGCCGGGCGAATATTATGTCGATCGCGAGACGGGAACGCTTTATTTCTATCCGCCGAAAGGATTCGAGACCGCCGAGGCGCTTAACGAGGCC
Organism: uncultured Planctomycetaceae bacterium; assembly: GCA_946408825.1. Lineage (GTDB taxonomy): Bacteria > Planctomycetota > Planctomycetia > Pirellulales > Thermoguttaceae > RUG369. The sequence goes on along the minus strand of CAMJTU010000027.1, from coordinate 9,002 downwards.
GACGCGGAGTACGACGTCTACGAAGGTCGATTCATCGAGCTTGAAGGCGCCTCCGACGTCGTGATTTCAAGTATTACCATGTCGGGCGGTCGCGAGACGGCGGTCACGATGAAGGATTGTAAACGTTGCTACCTGAACGGCTGCGTCATTCAGCAGATGGGAGGCAACGGCGTCGTTATGAACGGCGGCGAATTTTGCGGCGTCGTGAACTCGCGACTCCGATCTCTCGGATCATGCGGCGTGAGAACGACGGGAGGCGATCCTGAAACGCTCAAGCCGTGTCGACACGTGATCCACAACAATTACATAAGCGACTTTAGTCGTATTGACCGCGTTTACGCGCCCGCCGTCAGCGCCTATGGCTGCGGCGTCGCCATAACGAACAATTTGATCTGCGATTCTCCGCACCACGCGCTGAGAACCGACGGACAAGACATGTATATCGCGCGCAACGAAATACATTCTGTCGTTTACGAATACAGCGACCAGGCGGGAATCGACGTCTACTGCGACCCGACCTACCGCGGAATCGTGATCGAACACAACCTGTGGCGTCACATCGGCTCGTCGTTCGCGCTTTGCGGTCAGGCCGGTATTCGTCTCGACGACTCGATTTCCGGCGTGGTAATGACGGACAACGTCTTCTATCGTTCTTCGGGGGGCGCGTTCGGCGGAATCCAGATTCACGGCGGTAAGGACAATCTCGTCAAGGACAACGCGTTTGTCGACTGTCTCCAGGCGCTGAGCTTTACGCCGTGGGGCGGCGACCGTTACGAGAAGTTCGTCAGCGAGCGCTTCCCCGAGCACGTCGGCGCTAAGGTTTATAAAGAGACGTACCCGTTCTTCAACGAAATCTTCGACCACTATGATCGAAATTACGTCCTCGACAACCAGGCGATCAATTGCGGTCAGTTCAACCGCAACGGCGACGCGGTCGACGTCTTTGTCGGCAACACGCGTAGCACGGCGACTCCAGACCTTAAGAAACTCGGCGTGTCCGACGACGAGTTGACGAGGCCCGCGAACGAAGTTTTTTACACGAATCGCAAAGCGTTGCGGAAATGGCTGACGGAGATTACGGGTATTTCGCTCAAAGACGTCGGACTCAAGTCGAATTGGAACGACGTCGGGGAGAGCGTTTCGCCGAAGTATATCGGAGGCGCAGGGGCGAATAAATAACCTCCGCGCTTCGCGAGAACGGCTGACGCTCTTGCCATAAAAGGATAGCAAAGGCGGCTCGAACTTCCGAAAAGGACCTTCGAGCCGCTTGCATTTTTGGGGATGTGCGCTAGGGGCGACGCAGCTTTTGGGGGCGATCGATTTTTCGAATAATAAGACATAACTGCCCCATTAGGAAAACGACGTCAAAAACACATGATTTTTCATAGGAAATAATGTAATTTTTCTATCAATTATTGCATTATTTTCAAAAGCGCTATGCTGTCTCGTTGGCAAGCGGAATCAACCGAGGAGGAGCGCCATGTATATGCGTCGAAAAATCTCCGATTATTTTTCGCGTTGGAAAGACGATAAATATAGGAAGCCGTTAATCGTTCAAGGAGCCCGGCAGGTTGGAAAGACCTACGCGATTTTGGAATTTGGACGGACGCGATACGTCAACGTCGCCTATTTCAATTTTCAAACCAACAAGGCGCTCGCCGCGACTTTTGCCGAGAATATCAGTCCTTCCTATCTGACGCCTATATTGTCCCATATTTGCGGTCAGACGATTACGAAGGGGCGGACGCTTGTCGTTTTCGACGAAATTCAGCTTTACGAGCGCGCGGTAACGTCTTTGAAGTACTTCTGCGAGGAAGCGCCGGAATATCACGTTATCGCCGTCGGCAGTCTTCTTGGCGTGGCGGTTAACCGCGAGAAGTACGCTTTTCCCGTCGGAAAGGTCGATCGACTGACAATGCGACCCATGGACATGGAAGAGTTTCTGCTCGCATGCGGCGAACAGAAACTGGTCGACCGAATCCGTTCCTGCTTTGCGGAGAACGCGCCCATGCCTGTCGCGCTCCACGAAGCCGGATTAAAGCGCTATCGACAATATCTGACCGTCGGCGGCATGCCCGAGGCGGTCGTCCGATTTATTGACACGCGCGATTACACGCAGGTTCGTCATGTCTTGGAAACGATCCAGTCGTATTATCTGGACGACATGAGCAAATATCAAGAAAGCTCCAACGAGATTAAGAAAACACGCCTGACATACGGAACCGTTTCCGTCCAGCTTTCCAAGAAGAGCGCGCGTTTTCAGTATAAAATATTGAAGACCGGCGCTAGGGCTGCGGAATATGAAAACGCGATCGAATGGCTGGCGTCCGCCAACCTAATCTCCCGTGTCTACCGCGCGGAACGGATAGCAAAGCCGTTGGAAAAATACAAAGATATCGACGATTTCAAAGTATTTCTTTCCGACACGGGACTGCTCTGCGCCCAGAAGGGCGTCCGCGCGGAAGACGTCTTCCGAATGGAGGAGGAACTGACGGACTTCAAGGGCGGAATGACCGAGAACTACGTCGAGACCCAGTTTGTCTTTTCCGGCTTAAAACCGTTCTACTGGAGAAACGATAAGGGAACGAAAAAGGTCGATTTTGTCGTTTCCTTGAACGGAAAGCTTATTCCTGTCGAAGTAAAGAGCGGCGGACATGTCGCCGCAACCAGCCTAAACGAGTACGTAAAACTCTTCAAGCCCGCCTATTCCATCCGAATTTCAGAGAAGAATTTCGGATTCGAAAACAATATCAAATCCGTTCCCCTTTACGCTGTTTTCTGTATTCGAGATTCGTAAGCGCGGCGTTTCCTCCTTTTTGTTTCCCTGCGCCGCGCCTTAAAACCTCGAAAGGGGGTTATTTCGGCTGTGCGGAGGAATTTGAACGCGTCGAGGACGAAGGGAGCGGCGTTCTGGACGACGACGTTCCAGACGTGTTCCCGTTGTTAGCGCGCGCGGGCGCGGTTTGACTCGAGCTTGAAGGCGCGGCGGAACTGGAGCGCGGCTCGGAGGAGGCGCGAGATTCGCCTCCGGGCAGATTGCGCGCGGCGCGTTCGCGGAGTTCCGACGGCGACGGGATGCGCACGGAGGACCGCGAGGCGCGATCCTCGCCGTAATACGGATCGTCGAGGTCGAGACCGCGCTGAACGGGGGACGAGGTTCGCGGAGTCGGCGGCGCGTCGTACGGATCAAAGTCGCTTTCGGCTACGCGCCCGGGGAGCGTCGGGCTTGTCTGCGAGGAGCCGACGCTGTTGAGGAATCTCTCGGGAATCGTCGCGATCCTATTTTTCGCGCGGGAATACCATCGGCTGTTAGGATATTGATCGACGATCATGTCGAACGCGACGAGCGCTTTGTCGTAATCTTTAGCGCGGAGCGCAATTTCGCCCTTGAGGAAGAGCAGATAATCGATAATCGCGGAGTCGGGACGTCGCGCGAGCGCTTCGTTGACGAACTTCTCCGCCTGAACGTCGGAACCGCGTTCCGCTTCGATATTAGCGAGGTTCCACGCCGCATGACTCCAGTAGGGGCTGCCGGGATACTCGCGATAGAGACGGTAGAAGGTTTGCGACGCGGAATTGACGGCGCCCCGTTCGTACTCGTTGCGTCCGAGGCAGTAGAGCGCGGCGTCGGCGTAAGGGAAGTCGCCGCGTCCGGAGGTCGCGCGACTCAGATATTCGACCGCGTCGTCTCCGCGTCCGGCTTCGTCTGCGAGCGTTCCGAGATAGTAGTAGGCGACGGTCGCTTCAGGCGAGTTTGGCGCGTGAGTTATGATATCTTCGCACGTCATCTGCGCTTCGGAACGGTTTCCGAGTTCAAGGAGCGCGTTGGCGCGAAGAAGAGTGATTCTCGCGGCCTCAGCAGGGCAATCGGTCCAGAAGGTTTCCGATTTCATCGTCGCTTCAAGAAGAACTTGGTTGGCGCGTTCAAAATCGAGATTCGTATAGAGATCCGTGGCTGTTTTGAGCGCGGCGCGCGCTTCTTCCGGAGTCAACGGAGTCGATGCGACCGCTTGCGACGACGTTTGAGGAATCTGAGCTACGCCCTGAGCTTGCGGGTATGGCTGCGTATAGCCGGCGTTGTTTGCCGGGGGAACGGCGTTCGGATTGGCGTTCGTGTTCGGAGCGACGTTTGGAACGACGGCGTTGTAATTATTAGCGTTCGGAACGGTTCCGGTCGTTTGCGGATATTGCGCGACCGCGGCGCCGCCGGGAACGGGCGAGGTCTGTTGCTGCGTGGAGCCGAGCGCGGGCGCCGTCCCGCTGCTAGGAAGGTTCTGATTCGGTTGCGACGCGTTCGTTCCCTGAGGAATCTGCGGCGCGAGAGAAGAATAATTGGTCTGTCCAGACTGCGTCTGGCCCGCGACGTTGGGGTTGACGTAGGTATTAGGCGTTCCGGTTTGACCGCTAAGCGACTGCGGCTGACCCGTCTGCTGCTGGTAATTCCCCGATTGCGGAGGCTGCTGCGTCGGAATTCCCGTCGACTGTTGTTGCGGCTGCGTGAATCCGTCGCCGCCCGCCGGAACGTTGTTATACATTCCTTGAGGCGCGACGACGCTGAACCCCGGTTGCTGAGTCTGCTGCGGGTTCGTCATGACGTCGTTGCGGCGTTTGTTGATCGCGGAGAGAACCATCGAGACGGCGGGGTCGTGGAGCTTGTCGACATAGCGAGCCGTCGCCTGATAGATCGCGTCCTGCGCGGCGTAATCGGTCGGGTTCTTATCCACTCCGTAACGCCCGGCGTAAGCGACGGTCAGAACGCCGCACGCTTCGACGAAGTCGAGCGGGTCGAGATAGTTGCGCGGCGTGTTGAAGTAGTTAAATTCGACGATATTGGAGGTCGACGACGTCGCTCTCGGCTGGAGCATGGCGTCGAGGTTTGTGATAACCTTATTGCGGTCGCCCTTACGTATGTCGATCATCGCCTGATACGACGTGATAAGATCGGGGGTTGTCTGCCCGTAAGTCGAGTTCTTGAGACGGTTGAGAAGCGACTCCGCGGCGTCGTACTGTCCGAGCGCGAGGAGGAGTTTGATTTTGACCGTCGCGGCTTCCGGGGGCAACGTGGTTCCGATACGTTCGATTTCGTCGACGAGATTGAGCGCGCGCTGGTATTCTTTCAGCGAGAACCATGCGTACGCTTCGTAGAGATAGGCGTCTTGAATTGTCGCGACGACCGACGGGTCGTTCTTATATCGCTGGATATAGTCCTCCAGCAGCGTGATCGAGCCGTTGGCGTCGCTTTGAACGAGCCGGAGCAACGCGCGCTGGATCGTCGCTTGACCGACGATGCTCGCGGGCGCCGTCGGGTCCTGCGCGATCAACGCCAGTTGTCGATCCGATTCCTGGTACTGACCTTTGCGCCCGAGGAGCGTCGCTTTTTCGAGTTTGCAGTACCATTTTAAGGGCGAGTCGGGGAATTCTCTTTCGCTTCGGTCGTAATATGCGATCGCTTGATCGAGGTTGCCGGCGTTCGTCTCGCAGACGCCGAGATAGTAGTATACGTACTGGTTGAAGCTGTCGGTTGGGAATTCGGAAAGGAACTGGAGCAGGAGCGTTCTGGCGTTCTCATAATCCTGAGCGTTGTAGTATGATCGCGCGTTATGGAAAAGGGCGTCGCGGTAGAAACTTGCGTTTTTGCCCTGCGTGAGAATGTAGTTGAAATGCCGCCGCGCCGTCGTCACGTCGGAACTGGAGGCGTTTCGCGCGAGATACGACGCGCCGAGGTACAGTTCCCCTTTATTGCGACTTTTCGAGGTCGGATACTGCGCCACGAAGGATTCCAGCGTCGTGATTGCGTTGTTGTAATTCCCGCTGTTATGGTATTGGATTCCCGCCGAAAGCAACTCGTCGCCCGGATCCCCGAACGCTCGATTCGGCGTCGCAAACGCCGCGAGCGCGACGAGAAACGCCGCGACGACGATCTGCGCCGCGAACCCCGACGCCGCGCCGCGTTTCCAGAACCTGCTTTTCATTTCGACGCCTCTGTCTCTAACCGACGTGACAACTACTTCCCCGACCGCAAAACCGCGATCATAATATCATACATTCTAAAGTATACATAAAGTTCCCGATAGCGACAACCATTTTTCAACCTCGTCCCCTGAAAAAGATAACGTCGTTTTAGTGTTTTGATAAGACTTTAGCGATAGCGTCGGAATTGACGATTCGTATAGGCCGACGCGCCGGCGGGTTTTTGTCAGATTACGGTTTCAACGTCGGCGTCGCGCGCGTAAAAAAAACGCAGTTATGTCGCGGCGGACGTCAGACGACGCCGTTTTTCTTTCCCCGAGAGAAAACGGCGAAATCGTCAATATTTTTTAAAACGTCGAAGCGCGCTGATTGAAAAAGAAAAAAAAATAGTACAATCAGTGTGGGATTGTTTTAAAAAAGCGATTCCGTAAGGCTGATAAAATTGTCCGACGACGCAGTTGCGGCGATTTGGGCAATTTCGCCGCGTACTTCTAATTCTCTGCGACGTTGGAGCGTCGCGCCGCAGATCAATCGGACGGTCGTTTTACGAAACGCCGTCGTTCATTCCGACGCATGTCGACACGAGGACAACACGATGAAGAAGAATATGCAGGAGTTTTTCGGCAAGTTCTGTCAGGATTTCCGCAACGCGGACGTTCAGCGAGCGAATCAGACGACGTTGCTCCGCTGCGAGCCGCTTGAAAGTCGAGAGATGCTCAGCGCGACAGGATTAGGCGTAGGCGCGGCGGCGCTCGACGAGGTCGCCTACGTCGCGACGGAGACGAACTCTGAATCCGAAGCGATCGATTTGTCCGCCGTTCCCGACGACTCTTCCGCCGAATATACGGGGCTTGGCATGGTCGACCTCGGCGTGGACTGGGAATTTTTGAACGCGGCCGGCACGAGCGTCAACGTCAACGCGTTTTCGACATACCAGCAGTATCTTCGCGACGACGTCGTCATTGACTTCGAGAACAACACGATCCAATATCCCGACGGCTATACGGACTACTTCGAATACGAGGATATCCTCGTCAATTACGACGAACTCTTTAAACTCCGCCATAGCCAAACGGTCGGCGCCATTGTCGGCGAAGGAGACGTCGCGTCCGTCAACCAAGCGGATTATTACGATCAGGACGGCGGATATCATCATTCGACGGCGCACGCGCTCATTCGGCCGACCGATTACGTTTATTCTGAAACCGATCCTTCGCTCGTGGAATCGGTCAGCTTTGAGATTCCGGAATGGATGGACGTCGAGAAATTTTCTTACGTCGTCGTCGATTTCAACGCCAAAGCCGCCGACGCTCAGGCGCAGGAAGTCTACTACACGATTAACGGCGACGTCGACAATCCTGTTCCGATCAGCGGCGACGACGCGTACGGGCGGCATTACGAGCAAATCGCGTCGCTCCGTTCGGGGACGAACGTGATCGAGTTTAGCGAGCCGGTTTATAACAATTTCGATCTTCGACTTGACCTGTACGCCTATACCCCGGAACTTTCAATCCAAGGCGCGGATCTTTCTCAGACGGCGCAGATCGGGGACGAAGGCGTTTTTACGACGACCGAGTTTGCGCTGCGCGTCGCCGATTCCGACGACGTCGGCGCCGATTTTTCGCGTTATGAAATCAATTCCCTGACGATTCGCGGCGCGCTCGTTTCCGACGAAGAAAACGCCGACGCGTTTGAAATCGTCGTCGCCCAGCCCGACTTAGACGTGACGGAGTTCGATGCGATCGGCTCCTGGATTCTCGGCTATGCCGACGCGATTCCGGCGCTCGATCGAGGCGGCGAATATAAAATCGAGTATGTTTTGAACTATGGCGTCAAGGACCAAGACGGATTCTATCGTCAAGGCGTCGATAAATACGTTCCCGTTGAATTGACCGCCTCCGCGTCGTTCCTTGTCGACGTTCCCGGAGTTGTGACGAACGAGCCTGTCTGGAATCTAGACGACTATTCCTCGTATAAATCCTTCAAGATCGACGCGACTCCTGACGCGAATACGACGACGACGCTCTACGGTCTCGAGAAGGACGGCGAGACGTACACTGTACTCAAATCGTGGGATTTTGTGGGCCCTGAAGCGGTTGCGACGATTTCGGGACGCGACTTCGCGGCGGAAAACCTTTGGATTACGGAATCCGCGACGAAATTGCTCGCGGGAGTCAAGTTCGACGGAGGCAAGGCGCTTCTCGATAAACTGACGCTCGACGCCACGGACTACTACGACTCGATCTCGATCGGTTCGGAAACGGTCGTGACCGAGACGCAGGTTTTCACGACGAATCCTTATCTGAAGACGCTCGAACGCTATAAGACGCTCTATGGCGAAGAGAGCGCGACGTACCAGAAGATCGCGGAGAATTTGGACGCGGCGTACAATCGTCTGAGCAAGATCGTAACTCAAAAGTCGTCGACGTGGGGCGTCGTCGATATTAACGGCGAGACGACGAAGTTCCTCGGAACGCGCGACGTCGCGATCAATACGGGCGCGGGCGACGATTTGATCCGAATCAACGCGCTGCATTACAACTATACGATTTCAACCGACGACGACGCGGACACGCTCAACTTCTCCGAAGCGGAGGGGCGCGTCAATCTCGACCTTGGCGCGGATTATCGCCAATACGCGCTCGTGGGCGACGGCGGGACGCTCAAACTCGACGGGACCTTCGCGAACGTCGTCGGAACGCCCCGTAACGACCGCGTCGTCGGAACCGACCGCGGGCTTACCTTCGTCGGGAACGGCGGCTCCGATTCCGTCACGCTCGTCGGCGGTCAGAACGACGTTTTCCTCAGCGGTCCGCGCCAGTCGGTCGTCGCGCGGGGTAACGGGGTCTATGACGTCGTGATCGAGAACGGGGATTATTCCGTCGTGAACGCGAGCGGCGTGACGAAGAAGGGTAACGTCGACGTTAGCGTCGCCGGCGCCCATGCGACCGTTTTTGCCGGCGCTGGGTATTTTGGCGGCGCCGTCGAAGGGGATTACGCGACGGTTAATGCGGGATCTGTTCATGAATCAG
>CAMJTU010000026.1 GCA_946408825.1 uncultured Planctomycetaceae bacterium | reverse complement strand
GATATAAATGAAAAAAAGATGAATATTTTTATAAGATTAGGAATTATGCAAAAGAATTACTTTTACGTAATTTTCTCTTTTTTGCTCTCCTTGACAGAATTTGTTCTGTCGTTATAATTATAGACAACTTTAATGCCACAGGGGCATAGCTCAACGGTTAGAGCAGGGGACTCATAATCCCTTGGTTGGTGGTTCGAATCCTCCCGACCCTACTGGGTCTCAATCGTAAATCTCGGTTGAGACCCTTTTTTTTACGCGTGTTTTCTGTGTTTTTACGGTATCAGCGCGTTTTTAACAATGGTCGTGTTTTCCTATGTTTTCCGTCGTTTTCTGGCCGGATTTCACTACAAAAACACGACAAATTTGGAAATTCAAAAATCTGTAGTGAAATTTGTAGTGTTAGCCCGTTACGCGCTGGAAATACCCGGGTAACACGCGAAGGTAATGCGCCTCCTGTACCTTTACTGAATGGCCTATCCAACTGGCGACGACATGGGCCGGAATCCCCTGTTGCACCCAATCGTTTTTCCCAGAAATTGTAGCCGTTTCTGTAGGATCGTTACGTTGCGAACGGATTTTTCGGAAACGTATTATCTCGTGAACCCAAATTCTTGTGAAAGTTTCTCATTCAAAATGGCATGGGCCTTCAGTTTGTCTTGTTAAAGGCGCGTTATTTTATTAACCTCTACAATCGACGAAGGTTGGCGTGACGTGGATTAACGTCTTAATGAATCCTTGTCGTTCTAACGATGGTTGATCCAAGGGCTCTAAAGCGAGAACCCTTTGATTGGGAAACGATCTACTGTCGGTTATTTAAACGGCAGACAACGAGGGATTATGTTATGAATCTTCTCTATTCACGATTATTATTCAACGACTTAAAATTAAGTGTTCTTCATACGTTTACTATCGTCGCGTTTATAATGGCTATTGTCGGAGGACTGACAAAATTTGCGATTGGTCAGGAAAGTTCGTGGAATGGAATAGTTAATACCGAATTTGTCTCTGACAATAAGGGCGCGACATGGCAGGAGGCCGACGTCGAAAACAAAGATTCGGCCTCGGCGTCGTCTGTCGACGACGGCTCCGACCCTCGAACATTTGTCGGTCCGACGACTACTCGTTATTCGTTAGAACTCTCAAAGCTCCCTGACGACGACGGTCAGTTTTGGGTTGTGTATGATATCGCCCCGTACACCGATCGCTTCCCGAATGTCTCCAGTCCCCAAGACTCGATTGTCGACTGGATTCTTTTTGATTCCGGCGAGGGGTTTTGGCGTAAAGAACCTTTTTCGATTTTAAATGCGTCGCGTGACAGACTCTATGTGTATCATAGCTCTAGCGTTCAACGCTACGTCTCCAACGTTGTCGATCGTTTTATTGACCCGGATAAGAAAAACGTTAATTTCTCCGTCAAAATTGTGGCGTTACCGTCGCCTGATTGGCGTTCGCGTGTATCACAGTATCTCTCTCCTCTGAATACGACGATTATCGGCAATGGCGCCGATGTTCAAGGATGGCAGGCAGAGCGTTCTGACGTTGCTCGGATCGACGCCGATTTGGTCAAAAGACCTGAATATCTTTTACTAAACGAAGGGAAAAACGTCGTACCTAACGGGGAAACTTATGGTTGGGCCGCCGCGCAACCTCGTAGAGAATTCAATCGCGATTATAGGATTGATTCTAGCGTTTCCTCTGGCTACTCGACTGACGTTTCTTCCGTTGACGAAGGGTTTCGAATTGAGACGACTCCGCTCCTTTCCACAACCGGTGAAACGCTTGAACTGACCTTCCGTTATCGCTCGACTGTCGTTGAAAAGACAAAAATGTTCAGCATGCGAGTTCCTACCGCAACTTCGCCACGGCAACAATTAAACGTTGAAAAACCTTCAATTGTTTCTTGCGATTTCCGAGGAAAATTTTCAATCCCGCGCTCAAAAGGCGCAATTATCGATTTAGGACTTGTACCCCTTGCTCCACCTTTGAAGAAAAACGAGCCAAATGGCGTGTTAGAGAGTGTTTCGGGGCTTCTTAGCCAGAAATCCGTCTTTTATAACGTTCTCTTAATTGTTGAAGAGAACGGACTTTGACGTCGTCACAATATCTGTTTCTTTCGTAAACCAAAAGGGCTACGCTTTTAGATGTCGCGTGGCGAACCATCTAAAGCGCAGTCCCTTTTGTTTGTGTTTTTAAACGGAATCATTCGGCGACGCCAAATTGTTTTACGAGATTATCGTAAATATCCTGATCGACTTCGAACGCCGTGCCATGACGTGTTCCTTTGGGGAAAGAAATAAGATTGGCGACGTCTTCCCAGTTTCCTCCGTTACGGGATCTTACCGCGCCATATTTGCCGTCGCGATAGCAGTCGTAGTAGACGATCCAGTCTGAGCCGATTAAAAGGGCGCTGGGGCCTTCCACCCAACTTTGAGCAGAAATAACTCTTCCCTCAGTGAAGGGGCCTTCGATGTTTTCCGCCGTTGCTTCTAAAATAATTTTCCTTTCTGGTCGTAACGTTTCGTCTTTATAAAACAAGTGGTATACTCCGTCTTTTTTGGCGAGAAAAGCGTCGATTACATTATGTCCTGGATCAAAATATAGTTTTGACGGGGTAAATGTTTTGAAGTCTTTAGTAGTAGTAAAGTAAACGCGGTGGTCATACCTGTCTTCACTTGTTCCATCGTCGGCAGGCGAGAATTTACCCGGAATTGTCGACGACCAGATAATGTAAAACTGTTCCGAATCGTCGTCATAGAAAATCTCAGGAGCCCAAGTGTTGCGTGTTGTCGGCTCGTCTGGTAGGGAAGGAACCGGTTGAGCGTCTTGCCAAGTAATCAGATCCTTACTGCAAGCGTATCCGAATGAACGCCCGTCCCAAGACGCTGTCCAAACGAGACGAAAAACGCCGTCGGGTCCCCGAGTTATACTGGGATCGCGAGTCAATTTTGTTTTTTTGCCGACGGGAGGAGCGAGTATCGCTTTACCCTCGTTAAGAGCTTTCCAGATATAACCGTCGCGACTGACTGCGTAGTGGACGCCGTCTTGTCCATTGTTCATGAAATAGCAAAACACATAGTAACCAGTAACTTCACCCGGTTCGGATGCATGAGTTCTGTCAAAATCTCCCAGGAACACGACGATTCCTGATATGGTCAAAAGAAAGCGGAGCAATACGTTGTGCATTGAATAACCCTTGAAATGAAATATAATGTTCATAGAGGAAGATTGTCAAAAGGTTTGTTTTAACGTTTCTGACGGACGATCGACCGAGGGGGCGTATAGCGCCGTTTAATATAATCGATTTCAATCGTCACGTCGAGCTTTTGCTTTGTCTTTTGTAAAGACTATTAGGAATACTGAATGATGACGCGCAGAATTAAGATAATTCTTTTTCTCATTTCCTTTCTTTTCGTTTGGATGGCGAAGTCGCCATGTCGTTCTGAAACGATTCAGTTACCCGTGACTCGCGATCTATGGATTTCTTCCGCAAATGGCGAGACGGAGGGAAATAACGGCGGAGCGCCAAAACTTAAACTTAAGGGGTATCAAGAATTTTCCATCGTTGACTTTGACGTGACGCCTCTTGTGAGAAAAGAGATTAAGAAAGCGACGCTTCATCTTAAGCTTGCATCGAACGAACGATTGTATCGTGTTGGCGTCAGCACTATTTCATCTCCATGGAACGAAGGCTCTGGAACGAGTTATGAAAAGGAAAAGGGAGCGTCGTCTTTCCGATGGCAAGCTAATCCCGACGTTCCATGGATCGCTCCTCAAAAAGACTCGACAGGAACAGGTTATTCTGACATAACGTCTGTCATTTTCGGAGAAGGCGGGTCCTTTTGGAGTAATGCCGACGCGTCGGCCCCTGTCGACGGTTGGCAGACGATCGACGTTCTTCCTGAAATAGTTGCGGCACGCGTTGCAGGACTCTCTTATGGTTTCGTTCTCTTTGACGACACTGGGACAGAGGTCGTCCGAAAAGGCGAGGAAACCTCGATTCGTCTTTTCCCAAATCGCTTTGTTTATTCCCATGATCAGAATCGCGCTTCAGAGCCGTTTCTTGAAGTCGAATTTGAAGATCCCGTTTCTTTGAACGCTGGATTGGAACCGGACGTTCCCGAAAACCTCAAATGTTCAAACGAACAGTTGCCTGCAGGCGCTGCTATCATTTCTTGGCTACAACCGAATTGCGTTACTGATAGGATTATTGGCTTTTGCGTTGTTTTGGACGGAAAAGAGATTTCTCGGACTTTGATTCCGGCGCCTTCTATCGGTTCTGTTTCGACGACTCCGAAAGAAGATCAGTCATTTACAATTCTTTTCGACGGACTTCAGTCTAGCCGTCATATTGTTGAGATTTCGGCCGTGGATTTTATGGGACGTAAGAGTAAGTCCGTTCCATTGAAGTTCGATTCGTCGTCGCGATCTTTTGAACCTTGGGATACGATTGTCGCCAAAAGCGTAGGAACTAAAAAGGCCGACGTCGTTATGAATGCGGAGAAGTTGCCGACATTGGGAACTTCTCTGGTTTCAGTTGTTCATGAGTTTGATAAGTTTATTGACGGCAAATTGTTACCAAACGACTCTGCCGACTATCTTCTTTCGAATGCCATTTGGAACGCCCGATCCAAGATGATAAATCTTGCATCCGCGCGCGGGGAGTTTGTAGGTTTTCAGATTGTCTTCAATGGCAAGGCTCGGAACGTTAATTTCGACGTAGATTGGGAAACTGATTCTAAAAGTTGTCCCTCGATTGATTTTTATCGTCTGTCACGGGTCGGGACGTCAAAAGGTTCTGTGGTAGATCCGGCGATTCCTATGAACGTCGACTCGAACAACGTGTCTCTTCGCGACGGTGTTGATTCTGTTTTATGCGAAATTTACGTACCCAAGGACGTCGACGCCGGAGCGATTTCTGGACGTGTACGAATTATTGGGAATGATAATCAGATTCTTACGTTAAATTTGAGACTTAGAATCTGGAACTTTACGATCCCTGACGAATTGTCTTTTTTGCCGGAGATGAATTGCTACTCGCTTCCAACGAATGAGTTAGATTATTATCGACTTGCTCACCTTCACCGGACGTATGTCAACCGCGTGCCATATTCTCATCGTGGAACGGTTGGCGACGGTCTTGCGCCGAAATGGGACGCGTTGTCGCAGACGTTTGATTGGAAGGAATGGGTTGAACGTTTCGGAAAATATTTCGACGGTTCTGCTTTTGCCGACCTTCCTCGTGGACCGACCCCGATTGAGGCTTTCTATTTGCCGCTTTTCGAAAATTTTCCAAGCGACGTTTTTAAGGGGTTTGCCGGAGACTTTACATGGCCGGACGAATCTGCGTTTACGGAGGAATACTGTTCGGAACTGAGCGCTGGATGCCGTGCGTTCGCGGAGAAAATCAACGAAAAAGGGTGGACGAAAACGCGCTTTCTATTCTTCCTTAACAATAAGAACGATTATAAAAAAGACGGTTGGTTTCGCGCCAGTTCCCCTTGGCTTTTAGACGAACCTGCGAGTTATCGCGATTTTGCCGCGCTTGAATTTTTTGGACAGATTCTGAAATCCAGCGTTTCCGACAATCGAGCGCTTCAGGGTAAAATTCTCTATCGCGCCGATATTTCCCGTCCTCAGTGGGAACGTAATTCTCTCGAATCATTGCTTGACGTCTACGTGGTTGGAGGCGACGTTTTTGCTATGTACAACCCGATGGTTAGACGTCGGAGCGAAGGTCAGGATCGACGCCTAGTCTATACCTATGGGACGACGGCGCCGCCTTCTGAAAGCGCATATCAACCGATATTTTGGTCGCTAGACGCTTGGACACGCGGCGCAGACGGAATTGTGCCGTGGCAGACGATAGGAACCAAAGACTCGTGGCGAAATGAAGACGAACTCGCTCTCTTCTACCCTGCGACAAAAGAGAGTAACGACAGCGTCGTCGCTTCTCTTCGACTTAAAGCCTATCGTTCAGGCGAGCAACTTATTGAGTATTTGACGCTTCTCAAACGAGTAACGAGTCGTTCCCGAAACGAAATTGCTCTCGCTGTTCGTAAACGGTTAAATCTTGACGATTCACGCTCCTTGAAAAGGAATTCCGAAGACGCCGGCGCTATTTTTTATAATGAGCTTTCCCCGGACGAATTGGAGACTTTTAGACGAGAGATAGGCGATTTTTTGGATCGTAATGCAAGGTGAACTAAATGATCAGATTATTTTGTGTGAATTTCCAAGTCGTTTTTCTTTTGACAGTGTCTATGGCGCGCGTGTTCGCTGCTGACAGCGGATATTTTGAGAAAGTATTTCCCGCCCCTGAGAATCCGTTGCCGGGCGAACTGTCAATGCCTGCGGAATGGCGGATTTGGATTCCTGAAGACGTTGCGAAACTGAAGGGAGTTGTTGTTCATCAACATGGTTGCGGCGAGGGATCATGCGATAGTGGAAGAACTTGCGTTTATGATCTTCATTGGCAGGAACTGGCAAGAGCGCATGATTGTGCGCTTATTGCTTCCTCTTTCAGGCAAGATAAACGTCCATGCGAACAGTGGTGTGATCCTCGAAACGGTTCCGCGAAGAGTTTCTTTGACGCATTAGAATATTTTGCCGAATACACCGGGCATGACGAGCTTAAAACCGTTCCATGGGCGCTTTGGGGACATTCTGGAGGAGGTCAATGGGTTGGATGCATGACGCAGCTTTATCCGCGTCGAGTTGTCGCTGCGTGGCTTCGTAGCGGCTGTCCTGACACAGTTGTCAAAACGGCCGACGAGTTGCCGATGGATTCCGATTTTCTGAATACGCCAATCTTTCTCAATATAGGCGCACGAGAGTATGATATTCCTTTTGTTTGGGAATCTTGTTGGAATTATTACCGTAAAATAAAAGCCAGAAACGCAAAGATAGGTTTGTTGATCGATCCTTTAACTCACCATGAGACGGGTTCTTCCCGTTATCCTGCAATTCGGTTTTTTGACGACATGTTAACGGCGCGGCTTCCTTCGGAAGGAGTGGAACTTCTTCCTGCGCCAAATGGCTTCACGCTCCCGATTAGCGAGATTACGGATAAAGAAATTTCCGCAGAGAACGTCGTGAAGAACCCCGAGAATCCGGGATGTAATTACGACGCGACAGAACGACGAGAGTTTTTAAGGGACGGATTGTGGTTCCCGAATCTAGAGTATGTTGACGTATGGCGGCGATATTCGCTTGACGCTTCTTTTGACGATACGACGCCGCCGCCGTCGCCGACAGACGTACAGTTATCTTTAAGCGATGGCGTTTTATCCTGGAAATGTCGTGCTGATTTGGAGAGCGGCTTAAAAACGTTTGCAATCTATCGCGACGGAGTCGAGATTGTTCAGATTCCCACCGCGCATGTCGTCAACTCACGTCCCGTTTTTCAAGGGTTGACATATAGCGACACGCCTGATTTCTCACTTCCTGAGATGAAATTCCAAATACCTGATTACGACAGGGATTCCGAGTGTTCATACTCCGTCTCAGCAATTAATACTGCTGGTTTAGAGTCAAGAAGACAAACGGTTTCGTCTGTTCTGTAGTCGCCTTTCTCACTTAAGTAACAATTAACGAGTAGGATGAAATGGAACCGTCTCATCCAGCAGGAATCATTCGCTTGGCCTCTCCTGACGACGCCTCTGCGTTGCAGGCCATTTACGCCTATTACGTTGAGAATACGGTTGTTTCATTTGAGACCGTAGCGCCGGACGTCGCTGAATTCCGTGAGCGTATTCGGGATATTTCACGCGACTTCCCCTATCTTGTTTATGAAAGGGACGGAGCAATTCTCGGATATGCGTATGCTCATAAATGTTTCGTCCGTAAAGCTTATGATTGGGACGCCGAGACGACAATCTATCTTGCGTCAAACCAGCAAGGTAAAGGAATCGGTCGTGCTCTTTACCGAGCCCTTGTCGACATCCTAAAGCTATTAGAATACAGAAACCTTTATGCGATTATCGTTTCGGAGAACATAGACAGTTGTCGATTTCACGAACGAAACGGTTTTAAACTTTTTAGCGTTTTCCGTAAGACCGGCTGGAAAATGAATCGCTGGCTAGACGTATCTTGGTATGAGAGGAAAATAGGCGTCTTCGAAGGGGTTCCTTCTCCAACGCTGTCGATTCGTGAAATTCAACGCGACGTTATCGACGCAATTTGCGGACAATACAGCGACTTAATATGAAGCAAGCGCACTTGGCGTCACTTCGTGACGAACGCCATAGACGTCAGATCAGGAGACAACGTTTCCTATATGACGGGAAATTCTGAGCAGTCTTTCCAAAGAGATTCCAAGATATTCCGTACTTTCTCGTATGGAATTCCAACGAGACCTCGGTACTGAGCTTCCGCGTAAACTTTTTGGACGATCCCGTCGCTTAACGGCGTCTGATTGTATCGAGTCGTAAGCGGCGGAGCGGTTGCGCCGTAATAGTTTTCTGGCGTGGAACTCTCAGCGTAACGTTGTGCAAGCACATAGCGAGCGGCAAGCGCGGCGATAAGACGCTCGCTTTCGATACAATGGTTTTCTGGAACGGGGACTTTGTAATCCCATTGTATATTCCACTTGCGCACGACTCCTTTTTCTGATCCTGTAAAAAGGGTGAGACCGGGGAAATCAAGAGCGATTGCGACGATCTCTCCATAAAGACTTGATATTTTGTGCGCTTCAGATTGGTTGACAACGTCCCATATCCGGAGCGTCTTATCTTTACCTGTTGACACGAGCCATTTCGAGTCTGGAAAGAGTTTAACCTCGCCAACTTCGCCTAAGTGCCCTGAAAGATACGTTTGCGCGCCGTTTGTGAGATTTATGAGAATAATTTTTCCGTTGGCGCAACCCGCCGCTAGTAGATTTCTTTCAATCGAAAAATCAAACGATAAGACAGGAGCAGGTAGGGTTTTAATTTCCTTAAAAGGCAATTGATTACGACCATTCCAGAAGCGGACGCCGTCGTCAGTCGACGTGATAAAGAATCGTCCGTCCCGACTGAAGGCTAACGAGTGAACTTCACCGACGCCCACGTCAAGACGAAGGAGCGTTTTTCCAGTTGCAAAGTCATACAGCATGACTGCGCCGCTTGCGGTTCCAAGGGCGAGCGTCCTTCCGTCCGGAGCGAACGATAAACGAGTGGGGCTTTTGACAGAGTTTGGTATTGAACGAAGTTTTTTACCTGACGCAAGATCCCATAGATAAACTTTCTGATCCCAACCTGCCGAAGCCAAAAAGCGATTGTTGGGCGAAAGCGTGATTGTTCGAATCCAATCATAGTGGGAGTCAAGACTAAGCGCTTGAGTCAATTGGTTGGCGTTTGTCTTGCCAGAACGATGCGACCATACGCGGATAGCGGCGTCTTTACCAGCAGACGCGAGGAACGAGCCGTTCCAGGAGACTGCCAACGCCGATACGACGCCTTCGTGCGCGTCCAGTTGAGCAGACGGGGCGACGCCCGTAATCGTTGCTCGCGCCGCTTTACGTTCTAAAAAGCGTTCGAAAATCGGTCTTGTGGTTTCCCAACCCTCAATATTTTGAATATTATGAAACGCGTCGACGACCCCTGCGACGTCGCCTTCTGTGTCGCAAGACTTCGCCCGATTTAACGCCTCCTCGAGCTGTGTTTGCCGTTTTAGGAGTTCTTCTGACGAATTAATTTGGCACAGTTGATGAGGCGCATGAATTTTTTCCGGAAAAACGCATAACAGTTGCACGTTAAAAAACTGAAGACATAGGCCCTTGCTCAAAGCCACGACGTGACGCTTATGAGGATCGAACCAAATGGCCTCCACTGCGCCTCCCAAGCCGACAAAGGTACGGACGCAACGTTGCTGTTCGACATTCCAGATTCGGATTTCCGAAACGTCGTTGCCTGTTGCAATCCATTTTCCATCGGGCGTGATTGCAAATGCAGTAATCGTTTGATTAGGGTCGATTATTCTGCGCTTGACTCTATCGTTCAAAAGAACGGCGACTCCGCCTTTCTCGGGAATAAAACGCATCAAAGATTCGGTTGATCTACGAGAGGCGTCTCGAGTCGATATTTTGGCGATACGTTCGACGCGCGCGTCCCAATCAACTTTTCTGAAACGAATCTTAATGCGTTGTGTTTGACCATGGGCGACAGTCGCTGATTCAATAACAATGAAATCGCTGTTTTTTATCGTAAGATTCCAGCGATAGTCTTCGCTTACAACGGTTCTAGACGTTTGTTCCACGTCAATGTTAAGCGGTTGGAATTTTACCGCTGTTTGACCGGTAAGCGCGTCGAGGACTGCAAATTGTCTATCTGTCAATTCGACCAGTAAAAACTCGCCGTTTTCAGCGATAAAAAGACTTGGAGCCGCATTCTCGCTGGGCTTCTTTAGAACATACTGCGTTAGACACTGCGAATCGAGAGGTTTGAGTCTTTCGAGCT
This sequence comes from uncultured Planctomycetaceae bacterium, assembly GCA_946408825.1. Lineage (GTDB taxonomy): Bacteria > Planctomycetota > Planctomycetia > Pirellulales > Thermoguttaceae > RUG369. The sequence goes on along the minus strand of CAMJTU010000026.1, from coordinate 44,544 downwards.
GAGAAAGAAGTCCTTGTACGTCGACCCTTTTGGCGTCGAGTTCTAAGACACGTTCGAACGAACTGATCGCCGATTTGATATTTCCTCTCTCAATTTGAGTAAGACCCGAAACATAAAACGAAGCGGGATCAAAAGATCTGTTCTGTTCTAGCTCCGCGAAGCGTTCCACGGCTTGCGTATCGAGGATGTGACCGGAACGCCAGAGTGCAAGCGAATTATTGAATGTGATTAACGGGTGATCTGGCTCTACCTCAGACGCCTCGGCAAGTAATTTAAGAGCTTCTGACGATTTTCCTAAATCAAGCAAGGATATCGCTTTGTTGGAAAGACTTTCCCCTGACAACGCCGCGTTTTGAGGTTGACGGCGCGGGTATTTGCTTCCGATAGCATCCTCATAAATATCGACAAGCCTATCGGCAACGAATTGCATTGATTCTGGACGGTCGCTGGGGTTCTTTTTAAAGCACCAACGCATGAGTTCCACCATATCATGAGGCATGGTAGGACGTGGACTGGAACCTTGTGATTTAAGAAAGACTTCAAATACTTCGGCCGCAGTCTGCCCCCCCATTTTACACGGAGAACGCCCATGAAACATGGTAAGTATTGAAATTGCCCAAGACCAGATATCTGATTGCTTCGTCATTGGAAGCGTCGTGATTTTATCAGTAGAGGCAGCGCCCTCTTCACGACGTTTACGATATATTTGGAACGCTTCATACTGTTCAGGAGAACAGTATGAAGGGGTCATGCCCTCGCAGAAGTTAGAGGCGGGATCGCCTTTTTCGTTCATCTCAGTGGCAAATTTAGAGAGCCCGAAGTCAGTGACTTTGATTGTCGACCCAGAAGTCATCACGTTTCCAGGCTTGACGTCAAGATGTAGAAGCCCTTGACTATGAGCATGTTCCAATCCCCACGCAAATTGAATAGAGATATCAATTAAGCGGGCGAGAGACTCTTTAGGAGAACCCGTATAAATACGTTTATCCGCTATCCAATCCCGAAGCGTTCCATCTGGCGCATATTCGGCGAAAAGGCGTGGAATACCGTCAATTCGGCGAACAAAATAACATGAGACAATGTTTGCGTGAAGACCGAGTTCTATCCACGTCTGGCATTCGCGTTCAAAGCTTTCTTTACCGCTTTCGGTGACGACTACGCCTGGCTTGGGACTTTTAACAATTAGATCAACGTTCCAGTCACGACGCCGGACACGTTGAACGACGCCAACGCCACCTTCGGCAAAAAGCTTGTCAGGCGCAAGTGGTAAGACTTGGCATAGCCCGTTTAGAAGAATCTCCCCAGCTTGCCAGACCCCTTTTGGGGGATCGGGAAATTTCCCCTCATAGTCGTTTACTATATTCTCGTTAAATTCTCCTCCAAACGAGAGACCTGAGCTTGCCTTCAGGGCGGAAGTAGTTTCTTCCATCTTGGCAGACGCGGCTCCAGTCGAAAAAGGATAAAAGGACGAGGACGCGCCAGGCAATGAGGAGTGCGTTGTAAGGTTGAGAAGTTGCGAATCACTATCGGCAGAGTCAGGCGCAAAATTTTGTTCTGCCGTCTCAGAATCAGCAAGAGCCGGGGGCGCTACGTCAATACGGAGCAAACTGTCGTCAGGGTCCTGTTTTTTTAAAACAATAGAACTCTTACAATTGCTACAGCGCCCTTTTTTCCCCAACAATTCTATCGGAACGCTGTAGGAAGCCCTGCAATATGGGCACATTACGTTAAACGTCTGGGGCTCCGTTGTCATGACTTAACTTTCGTTGGCATAACAGTAGCGTGATTACCTCGGCGATGACAAAACGAATGAAGCCTAATCGTCCTGAAGGAACGTCAATATCCTGCATTCCACTCCTTGGGCGAATGACAAAAAAATCATTTGTCAGAACGATAATCTTTATAGGCACGGTCGAGTTGTTCGGCGGTAAGGTTTCCGTCATGAATTATAACTCTGAAGGCAAAGGTCATTTTTTCACCTTTGTTAAGCTTTCTTGCTCCGTTTGCTCCAAGAGTTTGGGGTTCAAAATCATGCCAACCGAAAGGATTACTGGCAAATAGTCCATAATCACGAACGTGGCGCCATGGAATCGTACCCAGAGAGTTCGGACCGTTCAAGACGGCAATTCCCATCTTGTCGAGAGGGAAATCGCCTGCCTTCGCTCCCTTATGGTATTCATTTTCCAGCGCGTCGCCCTCTAGAAATTTTTCTACGGGACCAACGTAATTTACCCAGTTCGCTTTTTTGCCCCAAGTGTCGGCGTCCCTGTTGCCGAGATCGTCTAGGATTGTTCCACCCCATTGAGGAGTAATCTTTTTTGACGTCAATGCGGTAGGGGAAGGAACGCGAATACCAAAAGTCCCTTCTTTTGTGTCGCCAAAGATAACGTTGTCTTCAAGAGCGAAAATCTGAATAGAAAAATCGATAAAACGCGTGTTGGGAAGGGTTTTGCAGGATCCGAAAACGATCTCACGAACGTCGCGACAGATATCACGATCGAGCTTTTCATGAAACCAATTGTTTTCGACGACTATTTTAACGACGGAATCACCTTCATCAGCTGAAATCAGTTTGGTTTGGCGGATTACGCACGGAGTTCCTCCCCAGAAGTCGCCGTTGTTGACCGCTCCGTGGTTAAACCAGAGGGAACGATGATGAGGATGGTCTTTAACTCCATTCCGTTCTGAAATGACGGCGTTTTTGTAAATCGTTTGCATGACGACGTCTTTTTCATTCTCGACGTCGATGTCGTCGATCATCGGCCACGCACGAGTCACAAGACACTTATTGGGGCCGCAAATTGGCCATATAATTGGGGTTCCTTTCCAATCTGCTCGATATTCGGCAAAAAAGTCTGAATTTAAGAATATGCGAAGATCGCCGTCGTTAATCTTAACAAGTTTAGCAACGGGAAGATTACGAACATCGCTATCCTGAGCAAACAAAAGCGTTTGAAGGATTCCAGAGAAATGAACTGCGAAAGCGACGACGGCAAACAATGCCAAACAGCTTGAACGCGGCGCTGAGGTTTTCACGGAAAGCTCCCTTTTGACTTAGAAGTTATCGACGATCTGAAGCGACTCCTGCCTGAACTGAGACGCCGAGACGTACGTTCCTAAGCTTCAAAAGAGCATTAAAGGAACCCCGCCAAAACTGAACGCGACGCGTTGAAATACGGCGCACAAGTTAAATACGAATTAACTCTCTAACTTCAGGAATTTGGAACAGAGTTTTGTAATTCCGGCGCGTTGCCTAAAACAGTAAGGGTTTGTAGCAACGTATTCAGATGGACAATTCTTGGACCGTATTTATCGAAAAATTCATTTAGGAGATATTCGCTATCCTGAAGGTCTTCAAAACTGTCGTCAATTTCCGCAGAAAGACTTGCCAGAAACTCCGACTGAATCTTACCAAGACGATCTGCCGCTACTTTACAAGAGCGTGCAAGAACAGGATTGGCCTGTCGCCACTGAGCCAATTCGATATTTCGCTGACGTTGGGACGCGCTTATTTGATTAACCAATTCTTGTAACAGCACATTCTGTTTGGACTGAAGAATAATCAGCTGGCGCGTGAGATCCGCGAGGTCAACATCTTGTTCAACTTTTTGCGTGATTGTCGCGGAGTTCGAACTCGAGTCGACTGAGGTAACTACAGTGTTTACAAGTTCGTATTTTGAATTGCCGGCCATTTGTACAACTTTTTAATATCAAGTTCTGTTTCAATAAAGGCGTAATGAGCGAATCTTTTCGAGAAACGTTTCTTGACTGCCCGCAAAGGTCGCCTAGAATACGCCAACTCCAAGATCTTCCTTCATTATACCCAGATTTACAATAGGGTGAGAAAAATAATTCCCTTTTTAAAGAATTTCCAAGAGGTGCAACGAGAACAACGCGAATTGGCGTGGAAAAAAATCCCCAAGCCCTGAAACGAGGATGAAGACGTCAAAGGAATGCAGACGCTTAGAAAAAACAACTAAATATTTTTTCTCCTGTTGTCCGTCGGAGAAAAAAGAGTACAATGCTGATCGGAGTTCCTCCGAACTTCTTTGCCCGGATGGTCAACATTAGCGTGAGTCGCCGCCGTTAGTCGGCTTGTACAGGTGTACGCCCGAGCGGTCACTCTTCTCGCAGCGGCAGGTTCCTGGTCGCATTACCTTTGGAGGAACTCTTTTTCTTCTTTTTCTTTCCGACGCCGATTATCGATTTCCCGTCGTCGAGTTCTGAGTTCGATCGGGGGTGTTCTATTTTTGCTTGAGAAGGCACAGAACGCTAAGCGCGGCAATTCCGAGAGTAGCGACGATGAAAATGATATCGAACATTGAGTTGGCTTTTTTGAAGGGAACCCCAGCCACAATGTCGAGGACAAAGACGAGGAATAATATTGCTGAGATTGCCGTCGAGAAAATGCACAAGAACTTTGACATCGTGATTCCCAAGGATTTCACAAACGGATGAACAATCGCAAACCCGAATACGGGGCCAAGCTTTTAGGGAATATCTTTCGCGACCTGCCCAAGACGCCAAGTAACGAAGAATTCTCCGTCAAGTATAATCTCTTGCTTGACGTTTTCCAACCACTCTTTCCAAAAAAAAGCTTTTTTGTTTAGGGCAATATTTCTTCAACCTGATTATGAGACGTTGGAACAAACTCATATCTCTTCCTCTTTTGGAACGATTGGAAGGCGAATTGTAAAAGCCGTTCCTTTCCCTATGGCGCTCTCTACCCGTATCTTACCGGCATGATCTTCAACAATGCGTTTACAGGTTGATAGTCCCAGACCTGACCCTCCCTTGCCCGTAGCGTCAGGACCCTTTTTAGTCGAATAGAACATATCGAATATGTGAGGCAGTTTATCCTTAGGAATTCCCGTTCCATGGTCGCGAACGACGACTTCTACATAGTTTGGGTCGTCTTCACAACGTCGCAATTTCACAACAATGGTTCCGCCGTTTGGGGTCGCTTGACGCGCATTGACAAGAAGATTGATCAGCGCTTGTTGAATCTGGTTGCCATTTGCGAGAACAGGCGGCACGTCGTCGTACCTTTTCTCGATCGATATTTTATATTTTGTCATTTCCCGTTCGAGAAGCAGAAGAACGGCGTCCACAAGTTCCTCTAAATTGGTCGGTTCTTTTCCCGGTTTCCTGTTTCTAGCAAGTCCAAGAACAACTTTCACGATTTTAGCGGCGCGATTGGATGCTTCCAGGATTTTGTCGAACATTTCATCGCGTGTTTCGGCGTTGGAATGACGCAATCCCATTCGTGCATAATTGATGGTTAACGTGAGGATATTGTTGAACTCATGCGCTGTTGTACCTGCAAGTTCGCCGACGGCACAAAGAGATTGTGAATCAATTAACGCCTTTTCTAACTTAGCGACTTTTTCTTTAAGTTCCGCGATTTCTGACTCGCGATGGTCTGTAATTGGCATAAAGCGTCCCTAACGATAAGAATGTTTGACTTTCATTGGCAGTCGAAAGAAAGGAGCGAATGACGTACGCTCCTCTTTTATCTAATCGTCTTTTTGCGGTCCATTCAGAGTTCTTTTTCCAAAGAAACGATATATCTCTTTTAAGACGGCTATTCAAAGGGTAAACTTTTATCTAGATTGTAATTTTCTGCGTTTCGATCAAACCTTATTGAACGAATTTTTTCAGCAGTGAAGTCATACATGTTTGTTTTCAACGTGTTGAATGTATCGTCTATGGACGTTGCGGTTATCGGGAATTCCTTTGGTTTGTCGATCTGCATTGTGTTGGTCCTTGTCCTTTTTACTCGTTGTTACCTACTTCCGCTTTTTTGGGGAGGGCTTGCGACGAATTTTTTGAAGTCGGACAATTACTCGAAGTCAATCGGCGCTTTTGACCACGCTTTAAAGCTTTCGCCGCGAGACGCGAGACTCTGGTTCGCCAAAGGCGTGGCTCTTCGTCGTCTCGGTCATTTGGACGACGCGCTTGCTTCGCTCGAAAAAGCGAGAAGTTTAGCGCCTGATCAGTTGAGAATTTCGCAAGAACTTGTCCAAATTTATCGTGAGTCAAGGAGGTACGACGACGCGCTTGCGGCGCTTGATCGTCTTGTTGATTTTGGAGGAGCGAAGCTAGAGGTCATGTTAACGAGATGTGCGATTGAAATTGACGCACAACGATTTTGCGAAGCTGAAAAAAGTTGTGATCTGTTGATTGCGACGGACGACGAGACGTTGGCGCCTCAGGCTTACGCGCTTCGCGGAATTGCTCGCCTCATGTTGGGACGAACAGAGGATTCTTTGGCTGATTTTGAAATTTCGTATCTTTTAAATCCTCGATCCATAGAGACGCGTGTTTATTGCGCTGCGACATGGCTTCGCCGTCAGATGTATGAGGAGACGATCGTTTTGTGTGATTCGATACTTAACGACTCCTCGACTAACGCCCTTGCGTATCATATCCGTGGGACGGCTAAGCGCGCGATTGGACTAATAGAACAAGGCGATCAGGACTTAAAAAAGGCGATAGAGTTGAAACTTAGCTCGCTTTAAAGTATAATGAACATGTTCCTTGAGCGGATACGAAACGCCTAATGAGAAAGCGTTTGTTTGAATTGAGGAACTCAGGGTGGGATTGAAATGGAACCGCGGATATTTCCCGTCGACGATTTTAGCGACGAACGTTTGCGTGGTTATCGGAATTTAAAAGAACGAACGCTTCGTGGCGAATCTCTCTTTGTTGCAGAAGGCGCGTTGGTAGTTGAACGACTACTGCGTTCTTCTTTTGACGTCGAATCCGTTTTAATAACGCGTAAGGATGGATTGGAAAACTGCTTAGCGCTTGTTCCGGACGACGTTCCAGTTTATTTTGTCGAGGAGCAAATTGCCGTTAAAACGCTTGTTGGTTTCGAGTTTAATCGCGGTATATTGGCCATTGGACGCCGACAAGCGCTTCCAACTGTTGAGGCAGGATTTGAAAGCTATTTTTTAGGCGAGAAGCGGAGAAGGTCAGACTCGCTCTACGAGGAAGCGTCCTATAGGCGCCGGGCTTGGATTGTGTTGCCTGACGCGTCAAAGCCTGATAACCTTGGGCTAGTTTTTCGAAGCGCAGCTGCGTTGGATGCAGAGGCTGTCATCCTCGGCGAACGTTGTTGCGATCCTTTTTCACGGCGTGCGTTGCGCGTCTCCATGGGCGGCGTATTGCAAACGCCCATCTATCGTGCGAAGAATCTTCTTGAGGAACTTCATCGTGTGCGAGAACGTTGGCGTGTCGTTTTTTACGCGACGGTTTTAGACGACGGCGCGGTTTCGTCTTATGACCTTGGAACCTCGTCCGTCTCCGACTCGCCGCACGTTGCGTTCGTTTTTGGCAACGAATATACTGGTCTTACGCCTGAGATAATCGAGTTCTGTGATAAACGTGTCAAAATTCCGATGCGGAGCGACGTGGATTCATTGAACCTAGGCGTTTCCGTCGGCGTTTTTTTGTATGAATTTAATCGTGGAAATTGGGTTAATAGCGCAAACGACTCAGTTTCGACAGGTTTTTAATCGAAAACTTTACTAGGATAGATAGATTATGCGACGAAACACTGTTGTTTTGGCCTTGACGTTTGTCTCGTTTGCTTTGTTTGTAACCGGGTGTTCAGAGCCTGTGCCGCCGCCGGAGGTTTCCGAGGATATTGCGATTCAACAAAGAGAGAAAGAGGAGCAAGCGGCGCAGGCTGCTGCTGAACGCGAGTCGGCAGAGGACGAATACGAAATTAAAAAAGCCGGCGTAGGGGCGACGGGGAAGGGACAGTATGGCGTGACTTCGGAACAGCCTATGTCGATTGTGACGACTCCGGTTTCTACCTATTTTTTCGCTCAGGAGAAAACCGTCTTCGATATGCAAATTCCTCAAGCCCTATCCCTTTTTCAAGCCTCTGAAGGGCGGTATCCAAATTCTCACGAGGAATTTATGCAGAAGATTATTCAGGCGAATCAAATCGTTCTGCCAAAACTTCCTGAGGGAGATTCGTATATATACGACGTTCCGAGTCATACGCTGATGATCCAAACGCTAAAAGCAAAACATAATTCCGAAGGCTGACGTTCTTTTTCTGCCGCGCTTTGACAGGTACGTTTCTAGCATGATTCGTTCGTTTTTAATACGATTCGGACGAGTTCATTTTTGACGAATCGCCTAGTCCCCTTGTTGAGGTTGACCGCATGAACAAACGGAACAAAAGCACGATTTTCATGGCATGTCTCTTTATCGTGCTCCTGTTAATTACTACGCCGCTTTGTGTCTTCTCGGAAGAAATTGACGTTAAGACGAAAGCGGCGCAGACTGCCGCCAAACTTGGCGACGGTCCTACTCTGGGTTTAAACTTGGCTGGTATTTGCGACTGGAACACCGAGTTGCCCTTCGTCGATGTTTTTTTAGAAACACGCGCATGGATAAGTCAGCGTCAAGGCGAATCATGGGGACGTGGTCCTGAACTTGAAATAGACGAAAAAGGATGGGTTAAAAGACTCGAAAAAGGATGTTTTGCCGAAGTCCCATTGTGTACGATAGAAGGAGGACGCTATCCGTCTGGAGTTTATACAGTTGTGTATAAGGGCGAAGGGCGCTTGGACTTCGGCTCCGCCAGACTTATAGACGAAAAACCTGGTTACGCGCTAATTGAAGTCGATTCCCAAAAGGGCGGTTTTTGGCTACGCGTTATGGAGACGAATCCCGACGATTACATTCGCGACATTCACGTTTATATGCCGGGCTTTGGAACTGATTCTGAACGTTCTGAATACGGAATATGGAATCCTGCTTTCATAAATCGATGGCGTTCGATGAAGGTTTTTAGAACGATGGACTGGCAGGCGACAAATGGATCGAAGCTTAAAAAGTGGTCTGACCGACCCAGAATCGACGACGCGACCTATTCACGCGCTGGGTTGCCTTATGAAGTGATTATTGACTTCATTGAGCATACAGACGCAGATCTTTGGTTGTGCGTTCCCGACCAAGCGGACGACGATTTTGTTCGCAATCTTGCCTTGACGTTAAAAACGGGGTTGAGTCTCTCTAAGCGTATTTACCTAGAGTATTCCAACGAAGTCTGGAATGGTTCTTTTGAACAAAATCACCGCGCTGCGGAAAAAGGTCGCGCCCTTGAAGAATCAAGTTCCGATTGGGAGGCGGCGTGGCGCTACGTTTCGCATCGTTCGATAGAAATTTTCAGAATTTTCGAGGAGGTTTTTGACGGCGACGCGCGTTTAATTCGAATTCTTCCCTCACAAGCTGCCGTGCCTTTTGTTAGCGAACAGATTCTTGAATTCGAAGACGCATGGCGATATGCCGACGCCCTTGCAATTGCGCCTTATATTGGTTTAAGCGTTCCAAATGAAGATAAGGAGAAGATTGTCGCGCTAGGAATTGACGGGGTTCTCGATATGGTTGAGAACAAAATACTTCCAGAAACGATTGAGATGATGAAGAAGCAGAAGGAAGTCGCGGATCGTTACGGTTTACGTCTTATTTCCTACGAGGCGGGACAACATCTTGTCGGTCTATGGGGCGCAAATGATTCGGAGGAACTGAATGCTATTCTTATTGGCGCGAACCGTTCTCAAAGGATGGGAGAGATTTATCGAAAGTACTACGAAGCATGGGAAAAAATAGGCGGCTCCACTATTTGCCATTTTTCGTCTGTTGGTAAATGGACGAAATGGGGATCTTGGGGGCTGATTGAATATGCCGACGAAACGCCTGACGACTCCCCAAAGTATAAAGCGACTCTCGAATTTGCCGAACGTTTTAACACTCGTTGAGCGCCAAAGACGATTTGTTTTTTCCTAACGACAACCCCCGACGCTCTTTCTATCTATGAACGTCGGGGATTATCTATCTATCTATCTATCTATGGGGCGAAGCGAGAGAACTAGTTTCCTAACTTGGCACGCTCTCGTTCGGCAAGGATTGCGCCAGATATAGCGTCTAAAACGTCGCTGTCGACGTCGACTGCCTCTGAAAAATCAGCTAAGTCGTCAAGCAACGCGGAAGACGCTGTTCCTGAAATTGTTTGTGGTGGAAGAGAAGTCCATATTCCCGATCCAACGCCATTTTTATCAACGAGTTCAATAGAAATCGAGTATGTTCCGTCAGATGCGTATGAATGTGCGAAGCATGCGTCTGTCGAGAGTTCGTCGATTACTGAGAGCGGAGAACCGTCGCCCCAATTCACTCGCCAGCGTGCGACAGAGTCGCGTTCAGAGCGGAGTGAAACACGAACAAAACCCGGCGCTGCAGCAAGCGTTGCGACCTCCGCGGCGGCTGTTGGCGGCGTGGAAAGTCGAGCAACGTCGAACGTCGTCGTTGTAGTTGTTCCATTTCGTGTTCGTCGGTGGGTAATTACGTCGCCCTCGACGCTGGAAGAATTGACAAAGTAGCCGTCGCCGTAAGAGATGGCGTCGGTAACGCCGTCTCCATCGAAATCCCAACGATTGGCGCCTGCCGACACATAGGCGTCGAGATTGACGTAGCAGTCGTCTTGGAAAACGACATAATCGGCGACTTTGAAAGTGATCTCGGCAAACACGGCGCCGCTATAATTAGGATCAGCTGCAAGAAGTCGAGGATATATAACTATTTCGTCAGGAAAACCTGATTCCGCAAGTTTGCTCGAATCGAGGGAGACTGCGATCGTTTGAGGCGAATTGTAATTCGAAGTTGTGAAAAGGAGAACGTCAGACGAAAGTTCGACGACGTCAGACGAAGTCCCCAAATAGAGGATGGCGTCCGAAGAAGGAATCTTAGAGAGATTAATGGAGAGAGAACCGGCTGTACTGACGGAGATGTTGTCGCCCAGATCGTCTATTGTCGCAACGCTGACCGTCGAAGACGCAACTTTGGCGATTTCCGCAGATCCTTGAAACTTAAACGACTTTTTAGTTCCAGAAACGGGGGTTCCTGAGCTATTAAGGTTTGTTGTCGTCCAAGATAATTCAAAGAATTTGGAACCGACGCTTTTAGGCGTAATGCGAATTTCGAGCGTAAAAGTTTCCCCTGCGCCCATGACAAAACTAACGTTTGGTTCAAGCGCGTCCCCGTTTTGATTGTACAGCGTGTAGGAAAGAACAGTTGACTCGGCGTCGCCCAATTCTGCAAAATCAGAAAAACGTAAATCTGACGCGCCCGTATTCGTTAATGTGAACGATCGCGTTTGAACTTTTCCGCCGACAGGGAGGCCTCCGAAGAAGAACGACTCGTCAATTGCCTCGCCTGTCTTGGCGTCCAGAACAGCCACTGTTTCGATAGAATCAAGCGTTGCAACGGATGCTGCAGCGAAATTGGAGTCGACTGTCGTCGCGGAGTCAAACGACGGTTTGGAGATGGATTCTTCTGGAGTGTAGTATGCGGCGACTTCAGCGCTTGACGCGACGTTATATGCGACAACCGAACTTTGAAAAACGGAAGTTCCGTAAGTGTACAGCGCGCCGCCGTTGTTAGACGCAACGTTACCCCAGAGCGTTGAACCGACGAATTTCGAAGAACTTCCGTATACGTCGGCAATAGCGCCGCCGTCGTTTGCTTTATTAGAGTTGAAAGTCGAATACTGAGACGAAAACGTCCCGCTATTGAAAACGCCGCCTCCGAAGAGTCCCGCCTCGTTTTGAGAGGCGACGACCGCTTCAAACGAAGCGGTTCCGTTGTTTGCGATCGCCCCTCCTAACCCTGACGAAGCGGTATTGCCGACGAACAAAGAATCGCTTGCGTTGAGCGTCGCGTTGACATAATTCAAGACGCCTCCGCCGACTGCGTTGATTCCTGTCACGGCGTTGTTACGAATTTCTGACGAGGAAATTAGGACTGAACCAGGATTGGAAATACCGCCGCCGCCAACAGTCGCAACGTTGTCGGCGACTACGGATTCCACAAGGGTGAGAAAGCCGTTATTGTAAACGCCGCCTCCTTCATAAGCGCTCGAATTGTCAACAGACGTTCGGATTAACCACGAGCGCTGGATTCCATCTAAGCGGATCGAACCGCCGACGTTTGTCGCGTTGTTGTTCTGAAACACGACGTCTCGTATCTCAAAATATCCCGTCGAATTGATTGCTCCGCCGTCCTTTTCCGCTTTGTTGCCTTCGAGCCGTCCGACTGTCAGATAAAAAGATCCTGCGTCGTAGACGGCGCCGCCGTCGTTCGCTGAGTTATTGAGGAACAGAGATTCGTCGGCGAGCATAAGGGCGTTATGCGCAACGAACGCGGCCCCGCCGTTTTCCGAGGCGACGTTTCGCGAAAAGTTTGCGTTTGAGACGCGCAGGAACTGTCCGTTTTGTGCGACGGCTCCGCCGTGTGTCGCCGTATTGTCGACGAAAACAACGTCGGAAAGCGTGGATTCGGCGTCGCCGTCAACGTAAACAGCGCCGCCGTAAGAAGCGCTTTTGTTATTGCGGAACGCCGTGTTGACGAGATTGAACGTCGAACTTGTAGAGACGGCGCCGCCATTGCCGGTTGAGGCGACGTTGCCGTCAAAGAAGCAGTTCTCGAACGCGATTTCTCCGCTCTTGACAAAGACGGCGCCACCTTCGGCGGCTACGTTTTGGGAAAAGACCACGTTAGTCGCTTTGAGAGAACCTGACTCGAGGTAAATAGCGCCTCCCTTGCTTTCCGCGTCTGTCGACGTATTGTTGCTAAAAACGACGTCGTTGAGCGTCAGTACTCCGGACGTCACATAGACTCCAACTCCTAACGCAGATGTAGACGTATTGTCCGAGACGACGCAACCGTTGAGCGCAAGGTTGCAGTTAGCGGCGACCTGAATTGTCGCGCCTTTCGCCGATCCCGACGTTGTCGAAGCCGCGCCCCCAGAAAACGTTACGTTATTGACGACGACGTTGACCGGAGTCGCCGTCGAACCGCCGTAAACATATAACGCTAGCGTTTTCTGCGCCTGAATCTCGATTCCGCCTACGTCGCTAGCGTCGATGGAGACGCTCTTTGACGCTTTTAGGGATTGGCGTGTGGCAGAGAGCGTGAACGTTCCGCCTACAGAAAAGCGAATAATCGTCGAAACGTCGCCGGCGTCAAGCGACTGACCTGCGTAGTCAAGCGCCTCGCGTAACGAAATTTTTCCGTCGGAGGCGCTGACCGTATCGGCGTTTGTCGTGACCCAGATTGCGTTTTCTTTTGAGTCGCCAAAAGAGTTTGCGGAGACGAGCGCTTTGTAGTCGGCTGAAGAGGGCGAAAGTGAAAGAAGATCACGCGACTCTAGCGATTCAAAGCGCGAAACGCGTCCGCGTTTTAGTTCCGGGGATTGTACGGCGTTCTTACTCGAGGTTTTCTTGAAGAAGAAACGATTAGAAAAACGCATTTGTATCTCCTAGCTACTTGAAAACGGGGAGACCTTACGGACTTCAATCCGTATTCAGTCGCCCAAAGCGGCGCATGGCGTGGACGTACGAATAGCGCGCCTTCTTCGCCCCGGCAGAACCACGCTTGGGTCATTGTACCCCAACGGTTCCATCTTGTAAACTTCGGTTTTTTGATCCGAAACTTTTCCGCACTCGTTTGACGCGTAGAACGCTCAAAAGTTGCGTTTTGTTCGGCTTTTGTTTTCTAGGACGACAATTAAGTCTGGAGAAGTCTAAGATACAGGGCTTTTTACGCGTTTTTTCGTTCTTTAGAATCGAGCCAGATAGTCACGGGACCGTCGTTGACAAGGGAGACGCTCATATTAGCCTGAAAGACGCCTTCTTCTGTTAGGACGTCGCGACTATTGAGTTCGTTGATGAAGAAACGATAGAGTCTTTTGGCTCGATCTGGAGACGCTGCTCCGACAAAGCTCGGTCGATTTCCTTTAACACAGTCCGCGAAGAGCGTGAACTGACTGACCACAAGCGCGCGCCCTCCGACCTTTAACATGTCGAGGTTCATTTTGCCCTCGCCGTCGTCAAAGACGCGGAGTTGTGCAATTTTTTTTGCGAGATATCGTGCGTCGTCCTCGTCGTCTTCAATTCCGACGCCCAGGAGCACAAGGAATCCTTTTTCGATTTTTCCGACGATTCTGTCGTTTTCGTCTTGTAACGCGACGCAGGCGCGTGAGACTCTTTGAACGCAAGCTCTCATGTCAGCGACGTCAATAATTGGAGAGAAAGACTGAAAAACTTGTCAACAACGACGTTGAACACCGTCTGCGACGATTCTAGAGCGGACGTTACGCCCGTGGAATCTTGAAAACGAGGGGAGGCTGGCGTCCGAGCGTTGAACCCGGACGACCAGCCTCCAAATTATTGACATTTTTCGTTTTCGTCGGAAACTCGACTTTTCACTGGCTAGTGCAAAATCGTTTGGAATTTCAATCCTTTTAGATTCCAGCGCGTAGACGAAGACGATCAGACGAGTTCCTTCCTTTTGCCGACGAGAGAACGGAGCCGCTCGGCGAGAAGCGCGGCGTCAAACGGTTTACGGAACGATTCGTTGATGCACGAACGATCAAAGCTGGCCGCGCTGCCGTCGTCGGGAAGAAGCGCGATAAGAACGATCTGGCTGAAGTCTGGATTACGACGCAGATTTTGGCAAATCTGAACCGACTCGGCGCGTCCGATCGAGAAATCAACGACGATGCAGTCAGGATGGAGACTTTCAGCTTGGATGCCAGCGTCAAAACCACTAGAGGCTACGGCGACGCTGAAAGACTTTTCTTCTGGAAGTTCACGACGGACGTTGTCAATGAGAACCTGATCCTGAGCGACGATAAGAACTTTGGCTTTGGTTTCGCCTTCGAGTTCGCCCAAAGGCATATTGTGATCTTTGAGGAACTTGACCAGACAGTCGTGGGGAATGCGGCGATCCTGGGAACCGGGGATGCGATATCCCTTAAGGCGACCAGTGTCAAACCACTTGCTGACGGTGCGCGGCGCGACCTTGCAAATCTTGGCGACTTGACCAGTAGTAAAAACCTTCATTTCGGACTCTCCGATTAAATAATACGCAATTTGTTCCAACGATGTTTCGAACCTTAAGGGGCCGAAACCAGCCTTCCCTGAACGCAGGCGTGTTCTCCGTAACGAACCGACGTTCAACGGCGTTGTCTCGAGGCTAACGAAAAATTCTGGTAGACCAGACGTTCTGGCGTCGTATCCGGCAAACCTTCATCCGTCGAACACGACTTCCGCGCAGTCGCCGCAAATCGTCCCGCCGATTGGCGCGTTCCTGAAGAAAGATTCTTCACTGGAACATGGGGATGATTTCGGTTGACATTTGTTTTTCGACCATTTCGTCCTCCTTTCATCAACAAAAAGCGGAAATATCACGAAAGAAATTTTTTTCGCTATAATCCGTCTGTCTCGTTGCAAGCGGAAGAACGATGTTTACGACGTTACGGAAAAGGACAGTCGTCCCAAATTCCGCGACGTGCTAGCTACGTCGTCCGGTCGTATGAGTCGGGTCTCTTACAGGAAAAGTTTCGGTTTCCCTGAATGAAGCCGTTCCGACTCACTGCAGACCCAATATCGGTTTTGTCAATCTTGAGACTTTAATCGAGGTCGCTGAAATTTTGGAGTTTAATCTGTTTGAGAGTTGTACAGGACGTCCCAAAAAAATCAGACATGGCGAATGATTGCTGAATTCGTCCCCCCTAATGATTTTTTTTCGTTTCGGGTAAAATTATGAGCGTCATGTGGTTGTCGCCGACCTAGAAAACGTAGAAACAGGATGAATATCGTCGACCTTGTGAGTCGAGCCTCGGTAGTAGCGACGCTGAATTAAGGAAAGAAAAGATGACAAACCCTTCTCCTATGGTGGAACAAGCGGTTTTTTCGGTGACGCTGAAAGCGTCTGGCAACGACGTCGTCCTTGAGCAGGCGACAGAGGGCGTTGCCGACGACGGCATTCGGTTTGCAAGGCATCTTGCGGCGCGCGTAACTCTTTTTGACGGCCATTACGATTCCTCCAATCTCTTTGCTTTTTTTTATTCTCGCGAATCCGTTCTTCTTGGACGTCTAACCCCCCGAAGCGGCGCGTCCGGCGAGGGACGCTATTATCTCGAATGCCTTTTTTTGAGCTTTGATCTTTTTCTGGCAGTTGGCGCCGACCCGGCGACGTTGTACCAAATGTCGCTCAATACGACGCGATTTGCTTTGTATCGTCCTGGAACGATTCTTCAGCCTTTTTCTCTCGACCAAGAAGTTGAACTTGTGAATGTCGATTCTTTGAGAGAGACGATTGTTAACGTCGGACTCAGAGCGTTGGCGCTTCTTTCACAGTCTGTTTTGGAGGAGACCCAAACCTTTTTTGTCTCACAATATAGGGTTCTAAACCTTATTTCGGCTCTTTTTAGCGTCCTGCCGATACAGGCGCGCGGCAATATGGATTTTGCCGTCGGACTGTACTTTCGCGAAATTTCGACGAGAGTCATGGGCGTGACCACTCCCCGTCGTGGTGGTTTTCGTCTCCCAACGTTGCAGACAAGCACATACTATCTCGATCTTGAAAACGTCGTCGATAACGAGGGAATATACGCCTTGAACAATCCTTGGAGCGTTTTTGTCGAGTCTGTCTTAAGCGCTCGAGCTCCGGACTACCTTTGTAAAAAAATTGAAGACGCTTACTACTCTGGGGAGGGAGGAACTATCTTTAATATAGGGACCGGAACGCCGCCGAGCGACGAAATTGCCGCGCTTGGGCAGACTCTTCTTGACAGATTTAAAAACGTCGACAATTCAGACGACCTTGGAGAACTGAAATCGTCTCAGCTTGATTTCGAAGACGACGAGGGTTTCGACTATGCTAAAGCGGGCGACGACGACCTCTTTGGAACGTCGGACGCGTGGACTGAAATAGAGAGGAAGCGCGACGGCGAAGAGTGGAAGAATAGCGAAGACCAAGACCGTGACGAGTGGGACGAAATTGCCGCCGCTTTGACGGACGTCGATACTACCGACGACGACGCGCCAAATTCCATCCAAGTAACTCACGTCGAAGACGACGAACAGTATGATTCATTCCAAGGAAAGGACGTGTCTCAAGACGATTCAGATTCTTTTTCTAATCGCCAAAGAGCGTCTAGCGCGTTGGAGGAGGATCTCTTTAACGCCGACACGTTCAAAGAACAATTGAATCGTATTTTAAAAGATCAGGATCAAAAAGACGGATCTCTCTCGACTCCTGACGAAGACATAAGTATGGCAAGCAACGACTGGACGGACTCCACTTTTACCGACGACGGCATGATTGTTCTCTCGCCATTCGCCGTGTTAAGCGCCCGGTTTCCTGAAAAGAACGTTCTTTTGCGTCGATTGGACGAGCTTGTTAAGGGGGTCTGTCGTATGAAACCGGGGTTTCAAACGGAACTTAGACGTTTTTGGCGTAAACTCCTGGCAAACAGCGATTTCACATTTTGTCAAACAGTTCGCGAAGAATATTTGCGTTATCTGCGGCGATTATCGAGCAAGGCGCTTGATTTTGACGAGCAGGTTTCCGCCGGCGAGTTAGCGGTCGGCGTCGTCGACGTTTTGGAGATCATAAGTTCTGACATGAACGACGACTACTGAATGGAACGATGGAGGATAAAGATCGATGAGCGCGCAAAGAAGAACGACGCTGGGATACTTTGGAAAGCTGGTCGAAACGGCGAGCGTTACGGCGGCGCTCTTTGCGACGTCGATTCTTTGCATGTCGCAAGACGTCCCTGTGGAAACAGGACTATCCGATTTGCAACTCGCTCCGACGTCGCGTTCGTCGAACGGCGACACGGCGACGGCCCCTGAAACGAAATCTTCCGTCGACGTTACGCCCGGGATTCAGAAAGAAAACGATTTTGATTATACTTCGCTTTTCGACGAACCGGAGAAGCTCAAAAAACTCGATCGAAAGGCGCCGATTTGGGCGACGATCGACAGAACGCGCGTGGTTCTCGGAGGAACGATATGTCTCCGCGACGGGTGGTTGGAATTTTTCGCTTGCCGATCAGGCAGCAAGGAACATGAATCGATCGTCGCCCTTGATATCCCGCCGCACTTGATCCATGCCGCCCTTTTAGTCGTCGGCGCCAAACAGGGTTCGCCCGCGAAATATGACCCTGAATTTGTCCCGCCTTCGGGAGATAAAATTGAGATTTCTGTGCGTTGGCGCGACGAAAAGACAAACGAAATCCGGCAAATTCGCGCACAGGAGATGATAAAAGACGAGATTTCGGGCAAAACGATGGATTCGTCCTGGGTTTTTACGGGAGGTCTTTTTGGCGTCGATCCGGATGGGAAGAAATATTATCTTGCGAACGTTTCGGGCGAAGTTTTTGGCGTGGCGAACTTTCCAGGTTCTGTTCTGGACGTTCCGTTTGAAAGTTCAAACGACAATTCTCAACTGAGTTACGTTGCGAATACTGAGAGAATTCCCCCGGTCAATACCAACGTTCTTTTGGTTTTATCGAGGACGAAAGGGAACGACGAATCGTCTGCCGAGAAAAAAGATTAGTCCCGCGTTGTCAATAGACGATATTTCGCGGGGATGAAAGCGAGTGCGTATCGAAATGGAAAACAACGATTATTCGAGCAGTTACGAGCCGAGCGTGAATCAGGACGTCGCCGGCGACAGCTTTGCGACGTCTCCTGGCGGGCGTGCGGGAACGTGTCGAGATTTGAACGAGGAACGCAGGGAATTCTGCGCTGCGCGGTTTCAGTATTGGGTCCTCGCGCTCATTCTGCTAGCTGTCGTCGCTGCGCTTCCCACGATTGCCGAACGTTGGGCGTACTCGACGCAGAAGGGCGTCGAACGCGCCAAGTATGAGGTTGCGAAACAATTTATCGCGGAACATCCTGAATCGGCGGACAGCGCGAGAATTCCATATGTCGTTAAACTTGCTGGACCGAGCGTCGTCGGTATCAAGACGAATATGTTTAGTCGCGGTTTTTTTGGCGATACTTCGATTTCCCTCGGCGAGGGATCGGGCGTCATAGTCGACCCTTCTGGTTTAATCATTACGAATTGTCATGTCATTGCGCCCGAGGGACGGCTTGTAGACGGCGTTGAGATTTTGCTCAGCGACGGACGTTCTGTTTCTTCTCCTGTAACCGTCGTCGGTTTTAATCAGGAGGTTGACGTCGCGGTGCTCAAAATTGACGCCGACAATTTAACCCCGATCGAATGGGGCGACAGCGACGCGTTAGAGGTTGGCGACCCCGTGCTTGCTCTTGGCAATCCTTACGGTCTGGCTAAGACGGTAACAGCGGGGATTGTAAGCGCAAAAGAACGTTTTATCGTAAATGAACAAGGCGTTGTGACCCAAGAATTCCTCCAGACGGACGCAGCGGTTAATCCCGGCAACAGCGGCGGGGCTCTTGTAAACGATCGAGGTCAGCTAGTCGGAATCAATACGGCTATTTATGGCAGTCAGTACCAGGGGATTAGTTTCGCGTTGCCGAGCCGTCGCGTACGCGAGGTTTTCGAGGCAATTTTACGTCAGGCGCAGATCAAGAATGCTATTTGACCTAGTTGCGGCCACGTTTTGGAGGGAGAGAATGAGCAATAGAATTGCAGCGACGCTGTGTTTTTTAGCGTTGGCGACGTTTGTTAACGCGATAGACTCGGCGAACGCCGTTGTCTTGGCGCAAGAATCAGGGCGAGCAAAGGAACTTTTCAGCGATTCGAATTTTGAACGTGGATTCCACGTCGTTGACAACTGTCGAAATCCAATCTCCCTTGGCGATTTGAAACTGCCGTTTCTGGGCGAAACGCCGGTCGAAGAGAAGCCTGTCTGGGGGCTTGCGGCTCATGCTTCTCGGTATAACGTCGTCGACGCAGATATTGTCGTGGACGCCAAAAGCGCCAAGGCTGAGACCCCCGGACAGATTGTTTCCCGTTCGAAAGACGACCAAGGCGTTGTTACGCTTAAACTTGGCGTAAGAACGGAAAACGAGTATAGAGCGCCTCGAAAAGCGGACGAGATGTGGATTCATTTGCTCTTAACGCGTGATTTCGAGCCGGAAGAACGCGTTGCTTTTCGAGACGTCGATTCGATCGTTTTTTCGTGCGACGCGCGAGTTTCCAACGTTGCGAAGACGGATTCTGAACATCCTTACGATCCTAAACTTCATACGACGCAGGCCTCGGTTTACTTTGTTTTCTCCAACGCTAATCCTGAATCTCGCGATTTTCAGGATTATATTTGGTTTGGAATTTCTTTTTTCGACGATCGATATGAGGTGCAATCGGATTACGTCGAGGTCGACGGCGATCCTGAAAAAATTGGGACGGGGAAGTTAATCTACCGCGTTGGCGAGCAACGAACAATCGACGAGCATATGGGCGGAGTGAATCCTTATTCTCAGAAATGGACGCATATCGAGGCGGATCTTAAAAGCTATTTGAACGGCGCGCTTGAGGCTGCGCGGAGAAAAGGCTTTTTACTCGATTCTAAGATCGACGATTTTGTCGTCGCCCATTTTAACTTTGGATGGGAAACGCCCGGGACATATCGTTCTGATCTCGAAATCAGGAATCTCCACTTACAAGCGGCGTCTACTCGTTAGATTTCATCCTTTTCGAACCTTGAGTCCGGTTGTTTTACGGTTGTTTTTAAAAAAACGTTTCCCGGCGTTGACGACGGGAGTTTTCAACGTACAATTGCCGCAAATCGGGGCGAGCGCCTTGGTTCGTTTCGAATTCACGCTCATGCGTTTAACGATTTAGAAGTTTTGCAATGATCAACGTCTTTTCCTTTAGCTCGTTTTTCAACTTTATCTCTGCCGACGTCGGTCGGCGGCGGTCGTAGCGCTGAAAATATAGCTTGAGGGAAAATCAGTATTTAACGCGTTACAGACTGCCTCTGTAGCGCGTTTTTTTTATGACGATTCCGAGCGTGTCGACGCTCAGAGACAAAAGAACGGCAGGTGTGTTCCATGGATTTAAACGAAATTCGCGATCGAATCGACGACGTCGACGATCAACTTATCCGACTTTTTTGTGAAAGAATGAAACTCAGCAACGAAGTTGCGAGCTACAAGCGTGAAAAGGGGATTCCCGTCATCGATATGGAACGGGAACGCGCCAAGAGAAACAATATTTTTGAGAAGTCGCCCGAAGAATTCAAGGAATATCTGCCTCTTCTTTATTCGGTTGTTTTCGATCTGAGTCGTAGCTATCAGAATCGTTTGATTGGCGTTGGGTCGTCCCTCACGAAAGATATAGAACACGCGATCGAATGCACGCCGAAACTCTTCCCGTCGAATATCACCGTGGCATGTCAAGGCGTCGAGGGCGCTAACTCGCAACTGGCGTGCGATCGGTTGGTTAATGGCGCAAGGATCATGTATTTCCAGAACTTCGAGGGAGTTTTCGCGGCGATCGACAAGGGATTCTGTCGTTATGGGGTCATTCCGATTGAGAATAGTCTAGCCGGGTCGGTAAACCAAGTTTACGACCTTATGCAACGTCATCATTTCCACATTGTTCGTAGTATTAGGCAGAAGATCGACCATAACCTTCTTGTGAAGCCTGGCGTTCAACTTTCTGAGATTCGTGAGATTCACTCCCATCCTCATGCGTTGAGTCAGTGTTCTGAATTTCTAGCGACGCTTCAGGGCGTTCGCATCATCCCTTCGCAGAATACGGCGATCGCGGCGCAGATGGTTGCGACCACCGAGCGTCGCGACGTCGCCGCTTTAGCGTCTCGAGCTTGTATTAAGCTTTACGGGCTTGAATGCCTTAAATCTGCGGTTCAGGATAAAGACAATAATTACACGCGCTTCATTTGCATCTCTAAGGATTTGGAGATTTTTCCCGGCGCTAATCGCACGAGCTTGATGGTCAGTCTCTCGCACGAACCCGGATCGCTCTATAAGATTCTTTCTAGGTTTTACTCGTTAAACGTCAATCTCATTAAGCTGGAAAGCCGACCGCTTCCGGATCGAGATTTCGAATTCATGTTCTATTTTGACCTCGACGCACCCGTCTATTCGCCTCGTTTTATCCAACTCATGGGCGAACTTCGGGGAATTTGCGAGTCGTTTACCTATCTTGGAAGTTATTCCGAAATGGTATGAATTCGGATTGACGCGCCCTAAAGTTCTTTTGACGCCAAGCCGAACCTTTTGAGGTTCGGCTTGTTAGGCGTGTTTGCTTCGTTCGCACGGCGCCGAATGTCTTTGAAGATGTTCTCTATTTTTTTTATTTTCCCGAAATTTACGTTTTCTTGAAATAACGATTTTTCTAAATATAGTGATTTCTATTGATTTATTGTTTTTTGCGGCTGTTTTGTTTGTGGAGGATGTATAGGGAAAAATCGCACAAAGGAGGGCGTCCCGTGTAAAAAACGCTTGATTTTTCCAAATAACGCGGTTAAACTGGAAGAGGTTGTTTCTGCGAGGAAAATGACCGAAAGTAAGGGGTAGACGACGGTCTGAAACGGGCGCGTCTTCTTTCTGAATTGGAAATCGCGGAAATTGAGAAACGGACGCGCGGCGTCGCGCCTCGTCTGGCGGTCTTTTGTAGCGACGTTTTTAGCGGTAGAGGAGCTTAAATGGCTAAACGATTGAACTACCTCGGAATCTTGAACAAAAAAGGTTTACTCAGTTTAAACCAAGTTCAGGAAGCGCAGGAACTTGCTCAAAAGACGAACATTAAGCTCTCGCAGGCGATTAAAGATCTTGGGTATGTGACCGGCGACCAAATTGCCGAGGCGATTGCGGAAGAGCATGGCAAGCGTTACGTCGATTTAAAAGACGTTGTGATTCGTCCCTCTGTCGTCGAGTTGATTTCCGAGTCAATTGCGCGTGAAAACTGCGTTCTTCCGTATGAAGAAGAAGGCGATTCGCTCGTCGTCGTCGTGAGCGATCCGGACGACGTCGAGGTCTTTGAAAAGTTGCGTTTCATCCTCCAACGTCCGATCGAAGCCGTCGTGTCGTCGCGTGAAGCGATTCAAGAGGCTATTAACCAGCATTATGGTCAGAACGTCGGCGAGTCTGCGGACTCGATGATTCAAGAAATGACCGACACGGCGATTAACTTCACGGTCGTCGACGGCGAGGGAAACGACGCCGATCAGGCGGGGGCAAGTTCTGAGAGCGACGCGCCGATCGTCCGTTTGTGCGACCAGATCATCGCCGAAGCCGTCCAGTTGCGCGCGTCTGATATTCATATCGAGCCTTTTGAAGATCGCGTTCGCATCCGCTACCGTATCGACGGCAAGCTCGTCGAGCGCGAAGCGTTGCCCAAGCGTTTCCAAGGCGCGCTGATTTCTCGTTTTAAGATTCTTGCAAAGCTTGACATTGCGGAACGCCGCCGAACTCAAGACGGTCGTATTAAGCTGACCCTAGGCGAAAAAGAACTTGACCTGCGCGTTTCTGTCATTCCGTCGGCGCACGGTCAGTCGATCGTTATGCGTATTCTCGACAAGGACAACATTCGCGTGAGTCTCTTACAACTTGGTTTTGCGGAACGCGACTACAAGCGTTTCACCCAGTTGATTCAGCGTCCTAACGGCATTATTCTCGTTACGGGACCGACGGGTTCGGGCAAGACGACGACGCTTTACGCGGCTCTTAACGAACTTAATACGCCGAACCGTAAGATTATCACGGCGGAAGACCCGGTCGAATACTACCTGCCCGGCATTAACCAAGTCGAGATTAAACACCAGATCGGCCTAGACTTCGCGGCGGTTATTCGTTCGATGTTGCGACAGGCGCCAAACGTCATTCTGGTCGGCGAAATGCGCGACCTTGAAACGGCGTCGATGGGTATCCAAGCGTCTCTTACAGGGCACTTGGTCTTTAGCACGCTTCACACGAACGACGCTCCGTCGGCGATTACTCGTCTGGTCGACATGGGCGTTCCGGGCTATATGGTGGCGAGTTCCGTTATTGGGATTATGGCGCAGCGTCTTGTACGTTGCGTTTGTCCGAAATGCAAACGCCCTTATGCTCCAAGCGAGGCGGAACTCCGCGCGGCGCACATCACGCCGGAAATGGCGGAGAAGGCGACCTTCATGAAGGGGAAGGGGTGCGTCAACTGTAATAAGACAGGGTATCGCGGTCGTCGCGCGATCTTCGAACTGATGTATATGTCGCCGAAGGTCCGCGAACTGACCTTTAAGGGCGAGTCGACTTCCGCGATTCGCAAACTGGCTCGGAGCGAAGGAATGCACGTCCTCTTTGAAGACGGTATTGTCAAAGCGATGAAGGGACTCACGACGATCGAAGAAGTCGTCCGCGTCGCGCGTCTTGAAGACGACTGAGTTTTGCGTGGTTTGCAAAAGGCTCGGTTCGCCGTCGTATGAAATCGGACATGGTATAGGAATCAACGAATGGGAACAATCCTCATTGACAAACTTCTCGAGACGGTCGTCGTTCGCGGCGCGTCCGACCTTCATATCGCCGTCGGTCAACCTCCGGTGTTGCGTCTTCATGGTCGTCTGGTTCGACTGGAGACGAAATCCCTTGAACCGACCGACACGGTTTCGCTTATGAAGAGTATCACGCCGGGGCGTTGCCAGCAGGAATTGCAGGAGCGCGGCGGCACCGACTTCGGTTTTGCATTTGGCGACAAGGCGCGTTTCCGTGTTTCCGTCTTCAAGCAGAAGGGGAACACGGGCATGGTTCTCCGTCAGATTCCTAACGAGCTTCTTTCGATGGAGCAGCTGGGAACGCCTCCCATTATGAAGGAATTGATCCAGCGTCCTCGTGGTATGATTCTGGTTACGGGGCCGACGGGTTCGGGTAAATCGACGACCCTTGCCGCGTGTATCGACTGGCTAAACACGAACATCGACCATCACATCATCACGATCGAGGACCCGATCGAATTCTATCATCATCACAAGAAATCGACGGTGAACCAGCGTGAAGTCGGCGTCGACGTCATGTCCTTTGCGGACGCGATCCGCGCCGCGTTGCGTCAAGACCCCGACGTCATCCTCGTCGGCGAAATGCGCGACTTGGAAACGATTGAAGCGGCTATTACCGCGGCGGAAACGGGTCACGTCGTTTTTGGAACGTTGCACACGACGGGCGCCCAGGGTACGGTTAACCGTATCATCGACGTGTTCCCGACGAACCAGCAGGAACAGATTCGAACGCAGCTTTCGACCTCCATCATTGGGGTTCTTTCGCAGCAACTTCTGCCGAGAATCCAAGGCGGTCGTATCGCCGCGTACGAGATGCTCGTCGTCACGCCCGCTATCGCGAACCTCATTCGTGAGAACAAGACGTTCCGTATTAACTCCTCGATTCAGACTGGGCACAAGCTCGGGATGCAACTTCTTGACGACCATCTCTTCCGCCTGTGGAAGGATCAGATCGTGACGAAACAGGACGCGATTACTAAGGCGAACATGCCGGACGCGCTTGAAGAAAAGATGCGTCGCTGGGAGACAGGTTTGGGCGTCCAAGAAGAGGAAGAAGAGGAAGAATGACGTTTTGTCGCGTGTTTTTCGGCGGTGGAAACGCGTAAAAATCGCCGTTTACACAGGCGAATAGCGATTGGAAAGACGACGGCGTGAGTTTTGGCGCCGTCTTTGCCCATGTAAGAAACAGTCCCTTTCCGATTTTATTTAAATCGCTTAAAACGAGGCAAACTGTTTCAAAACGATACGCTTTTCTGACGCGTTCCAGTGCATTGGGGCGCGAAAGGGCGGCGTTCATGGGAACGTTGAGAAACATAGAACGAAAAATTTCTGAAGTTTTGGCATTTTTTCAGAAATTTTTTTGGCGTCGTGGCGCCGGGGCGTCGCGACGTAGGGGAAGTTGAAGCGAGTCTCGTTGAGGCGATAAAAATATATTTCGGATCGGAGTTGCTGAAATGGCGCGAAGTTTTGGTCAAATTCTGGTTGACCTCGGGTACATAGACGAAGAACAGTTGGATCTGCTTCGCGAGGAGCAGACTCAACGTCCGAACGAGTTGCTCGGGCAGATCGCGATCAGTATGAACATGATCACGGACGACCAACTCGCGCAGGCGCTCGCCGAGCAGTTTTCGCTCCAAGTCGTCGCCGTTTCGGATTTGACGATCGATCCAGAGGTTCTCAAGCATCTGACGGAACCGATGGCGAATCTGTATCGCGTGATTCCGTTGACGTTCCGCAACGACGTCCTGACGGTCGCGACCGCCGCGCCGCAGAACATCTCCGTCATAGACGAACTGCGAAACTTCCTCGGGTATCAGATTCGTCTCGTCGTGACGACGGAGAAGGAAATCGACGTCGCGCTTGAGCGATATTACGCGACCGATCAGGGCGAGAGCGTCGAGTCGATCATCTCCAGCATGGAGAACGACAAGGAATTCCAAGAACTTGTCGACGGCGCCGGGTCGATGGAAGACCTTACGAGCGTCGAGGCGCTCGCCGAAAGCGCGCCCGTTCGTAAACTCCTCAACATGGTTTTCCTGCTCGGCATCAAGGACCACGCGAGCGACCTTCACTTCGAGCCGTTTGAAGACGAGTTCAAGATTCGCATCAAGGCAGACGGAACCTTGTATGAAATGGTTCCGCCGCCGCGTCACTTGGCGAACGCCATCATCACGCGTATCAAGGTGCTTGCGAACCTTGACATTGCGGAGAAGCGTCTTCCTCAAGACGGTCGTATACGTCTGATGGTCGCGGGCAACCCGGTCGACTTTCGCGTTAGCGTGTTGCCGACGATGTTCGGAGAGAGCGTCGTCTGCCGAATCCTTGACAAATCGGTCATCTCCCTCGATCTTAACAACGTGGGAATGTCGCAGGAGTTGATACGAAGGTTCCGCGAAGTCATCGAGTTGCCAAACGGCATTATTCTCGTGACGGGACCGACGGGTTCGGGGAAAACGACGACTCTTTACGCGGCGCTTTCCGAACTTAACGTCATCACCGACAAGTTGATGACGACGGAAGACCCGGTCGAGTACGAGATCGACGGCATTATTCAAATGCCGATCGACGCGGAGATTGGCAACACGTTCGCCCAGTGTTTGCGTTCGATTCTTCGACAAGACCCGGACAAAATCCTTGTCGGCGAGATTCGTGACCGCGAGACGGCGCAGATTGCCGTCCAGGCGTCGTTGACGGGGCACTTGGTCTTTAGTACGTTGCACACGAACGACGCTCCTAGCACGATCACGCGTTTGAAGGATATGGGCATCCCCGAGTTCCTCATTACGGCGACTATTCAAGCGATTCTGGCGCAACGACTTGTGCGTCGAATTTGTAAAGAGTGCCGGACGGAGATCACCCCGACGGAAGAACAGTTGGCGCAGCTTGGCGTTACGGCGGAAGAGGTCGCCGGAAAGCGCTTCTACCAGGGCGCGGGCTGCGTGGCGTGCAACAACACGGGTTACAAGGGACGTACAGCGATTCATGAGTTCCTTGTCATGAACGAAGAGATTCGCGATATCATCCTCAGAAACGGTTCCGTTGCGGAGATGCATGCCGCTGCGGTTCGTAACGGCATGACGCCGCTGCGCGAGGCGGGGATGCAGAAGATTTTCGAGGGCACGACGACGATCGAAGAGGTCGTGCGTGAAACGGTTCTCGATTACTAATCGCCGAAATTTGCGAGTTGCCGAGAGCGTTCCCGACGTGAGATAAAAACGCGGGAATAACTCGGGGGTGGCGTTGAAGGCCCGCTCGTTTGAGTATATTGACCAAGAGGACGATCGACAACGTCGTAGCCGTCCTCTCGCGCCTCGCCAAAGGGCGTGCAAGTCGTGTGAAATACAGCGCGTCGCGCTTAACTGTCGTTTCCGACTTCCCCGGCGACAGTTCGCTTGTAACGGAGCGCTCCGTTGCGAGCGAAAAACGAGTTCGACGTTCGTCTGCCGCTGTTAAAAGTTCATTCAAAAGGTATTCCCATGCCGAAGTTTAAAGTAGAGTGGGTCGACGCCGCAGGTAAAGGTTTTACCGACATCATCGAGGCGTCGACCGAAGAGGAAGTTACCGCGACGCTAAAAGAGAGCGGGTACATGGTTACCAAGATCGCTCTCCATAAAGACCGTAAAGCGACGAAGAAGAAGGGTGGAAACACAAACGGCAAGACCTTCTCCTTCGGCAGGGTTAAACCGAAACTTCTGCGCGACTTCACTCGTAGCCTCTCGATTCTTCAGGACGCGGGTTTGCCGATCCTGAGAAGTTTAAACATCCTTCAAGCGCAGGCAAAGCCCGGCGCGTTGCGTAACTGCCTGATTGACGTCTGCTCCGAAATTGAGTCCGGTTCGAGTCTTTCGGAAGCGATGGCGAAATCGCCGAAGGCCTTTAACCGCCTGTATGTGAACATGATCAAAGCGGGCGAGGCGGGCGGCGCCTTGGAGACAATTCTCCAGCGTTTGGCGGAATTCCTCGAACGATCGGAACAGTTAAAGGCGAAGATTAAGTCCGCGATGACCTACCCGGTCTCCGTTCTCGTTTTCGCGTGCGGCATCATGATCTTCATCATGACGAGCATCGTGCCGAAGTTTGAGGAAATTTTTGCGGACTTCGACACGGAGTTGCCCGCGCTTACCCAGTGGCTCATGAAAACGTCCCACATGATCATGACCTACTGGTACTTGATTCCGGGCGTTCCTTTTGGAATCTGGCTTTTCATCAAGTTGACGACGAGCTTTAGCTACATGAGGTTCGGCTGGCACTTGTTCCTCCTGCGTCTGCCGATCTTTGGAAACTTGATTGAAAAGACGGTCGTCGCGCGAACGACTCGTACGCTTGGAACCTTGGTTCAATCCGGCGTTCCGATTCTGGAGGCGATTCACATTACGAAGGAAACCTCCAACAACGCGGTCTTCGAGAACATGTACCAGAAGATTCTCGACTCGATTCGCGAGGGCGATACGATCGCCAACCCGATGAAGAAGTATTCCAGACCTGGGTTCCATCCCGCGTGTCTCTTTTACTTCTTCTGCTTCCTCGCAGGTCCGATCGGGTGTTTGATCTACATGATGAAGTTGCAGAATAAGATTCTGGACGACATCGTCGTCAACATGGTCGACGTAGGCGAAGAAACGGGCGAACTGGACGAGATGCTTTACAAGGTGGCGGACGTCTTCGACGAAGAAGTCACGGTCGCGACGGAGGCGCTCCTGAGCATGATCGAGCCGCTTCTCGTTATGCTCCTCGGCGGCATGGTAGGAACGATCGTTATCGCGCTCTTCCTGCCGATGATTAA
The DNA here is from genome assembly GCA_946408825.1 of uncultured Planctomycetaceae bacterium. Lineage (GTDB taxonomy): Bacteria > Planctomycetota > Planctomycetia > Pirellulales > Thermoguttaceae > RUG369. The sequence goes on along the minus strand of CAMJTU010000026.1, from coordinate 15,466 downwards.
GCTGATCGAGTCTCTCTCGAACTGACAGAATCGGAAGAATTGGAACTTTTCGCCGACTCGCGCCTCCAAGTTTAGTAGAGACGCGGAGTTGGCGACGACCAGACGCCAGAGCGCGTCGAATCGACGAAAACCGGCGGCGCTATAAGCCGCCGGGGCGATTTAGGACAAGATCAAGATAAAGAAAGCGAAGCGACTATGGCGTCCAAAAGAGCGGCGGGTTTTACTCTGGTCGAATTACTCATTGTGATTGCGATCATTGCGTTGTTGGCGGGCGTCACGCTCGTTGCGCTTCGTTCCGCGCGGATTTTTGTCGGCGCGAGCACGGCGAGACAGCGACTTGACGATCTTTCGCAGGCGCTCGAGATCTACAAGCAGAAGTATGGGGAGTATCCGCCGGACTGCTGCGCGACTGACGCGGAGATTCAGCGTCATATCCTCAAACGCTGGCCCAACGCGCTCAAAAGCGGCAAGCTTAAAGGGGACGATGGGATGGTCACGATCGCGCGGGAGCAGATGGAGAAGGGTCCCGGTTGGGCGCTCCTCTTCTGGCTTGCCGGGATGGACGCAGAAGGGTTCCTTGCCGATCCCAAAGAGCCGATTGCTAGGGGTCCGTTTGCGGATGACGAGCCCCGCGAGGAACCCGTCCTTGAACTTTCCTACGACAGTGAGGGCACGGGGAACGGCAACTGGAACGATTCGGGGTTGATGTTCAATGGGAATCCGATCATCTACTTTCGCGCCGATCCTAAGACTGGTTACGACGGAAAAGATTTCCATGTCGGCGGCGCTGAGGCGGCTCCCTATATGAAGAACGGCCAGTGGTATATGCCCGACTCTTTCCAGTTGATTTATTCTGGAGACGACGGCGATTTCGGTTCCGATCCCTTTGGCGACGAGGAGCACGGCGGTCCTTATGTCGCTAAGGATGTGAACGATTCGTCGACCATTACTCCCGCGGATAAGGACAACGTGACTAACTTTACGGGCGGCGCGACGATCGAATCCGAAATCGATTAACGTATTTTGGAGACGAATCGCGGACGCGATTTAGCGCAAAACAGACGTAATTATTTAGACGATAACGGGGCGCATGAATGAAACGAACGACTGACGGCGCGCAGCGCAGAAGAACCGGAGTCTCCGGCAGACGCTTCGGTTTCACGTTGGTGGAGTTGCTGACCGTGATCGCCATTATCGGAATGCTCGGCGCCATCTCTATTACGACGGTTCGCGCTTCGATTCAAAGCGCTAAGGAAACCCAAACGCGTACCACGATCGCTAAGATCGACAACGTGCTTACTGCTTGCTACGAAAAGTATCAGTATCGGCGGGTTGGACTTTCCAACATAAACGGGGGGAATCGCTGGGTGCAACTGAGCAGCGATGCACAGTATCGAAGGTTGATAATCATTCGCGATCTCCTTCGCTGTGATTTTCCTTGTACTCCTGCCGAACTCTATATGGGCCTAGTTAATTATACTTATCCTCCATTTATCCCCACTTCAGAAACAACCCCGCTTCAGGCGGCTTTGCGTTCCATTATTGCTTCGGATTCCCTAAACTCCTCCTTGAGCGGCGATCCGATTATCGCTAACGCCGAATTGCTCTATCTTGTCGTGATGAACGGAGACCCGGAGGCTAGATCATTGTTTGCGGAGCGTGAGGTTAATGACGTCGATAAGAATGGGCTTAATGAATTTATAGACGGGTGGGGGAATCCCATCTGCTGGTTCCGTTGGGCGCCGGGGTTGGATTCAAGTGATCGTCAGCCCTTGATAAGCGACGTTGAGAGTCAACTAAATAATTTTGGAAGTTTAGACGCAAAGGACAAGGATCCTTTTGATCCTAGCTGCGTTGGCGACGGGTGGTTTCTTGTCCCCTATATCTATTCCGCTGGTCCAGACGGCGAGTACGGTTTGACGATGCCTAACGCTACTAATATTAAATATATGGACAATCCTTTTCTGAGCGTGGCTGACGAAGGAACGATTCCTCCTGTTCAGGTTGGTTCGCCGTTAGCAGGTACTCGAACGTATAAAGATAACATCGATAATCACACGTTAGTAAGGTAATAAAGCCATGACAGCACATCGACGCAACGCCGCGAACCTGCTCGCCGGTTTTACTCTGGTCGAGATCTTGGTCGTTATTGTGATTATCGGTCTTCTCGCCGGCATGACGACAACGGTCGTCGTCAGCGCAAGGCGCTCGGTAAATAATTCGATTGTTTCCGCGCAGATGTCGCAGTTGTCGATCGCTCTTGACGAGTATAAAAACCGATTCGGGGAGTATCCGCCTGACTTGAGCGATCAAATCGCTGTTATGAGACATATCAAAAAACGATGGCCTCGGTATCACGTACAAACATACGATGAATTTATTGCTGCTATCCAAGCCGGGTCTAATCTTTCAAGTGGCGGTGAACACGTTTGGGACGTTTGCCAATATGTCTCCCCTCTCGTTTTCTGGTTAGGAGGTCTTCCTGATCAGCATGGAGTCCCTAGCGGCTTTTACGCGAGTCCTAAATACCCGCTAGGTATTAGCGCTGAAAACGGCAACCCGATAGCACGTCCTGATCGTGCGAAGAAAGAAAAACCATTTTTTACTTTTGATAAGAAGTACCTAAGGGCTTGTGTACTCGACGGTTCGGGCGCTGTTGCGTTAATAGCCGATGGAGAAGGGAGTATTGACGCGCAGCGCGAATATATTCCTGCGTATTGTCAGGGTGGATTTCCGCTTGTTTATTTTAAACCTTCTGTTGGGGTTCCCTATGCAGATAAGTACTTTAGGCTTGCTGCCTCTGAAGGCGTAAGTTGCGCCATGCCGTATGCAAGCGAATACCGAGAAGACAAAAATCGCCTTACTTGGTATGAAGAGAACCGTTTCCAGATCATGCACCCGGGCAGCGACGGCATTTTTGGAGCGGATGCGATTACCTGTGGATGTGGCAAAGAGCATTCACTCAGACGAATTATTCCAATCGAAAAGAGACCTCCGAAAGACGATCCGTCCCGCGACGAAAGCAGGCCTGTCGATGGAATCACACTTGAGGACGCCGACAATTTGACGAATTTTGTAGAAAGCGGTACGCTTGAGAGTATGTATGATGATTGATACTCTAGCGGGTTAGAGAGATATTTGTTCTGAGATTTACAACCATTAAAAGTCTGGAGTCAACAATGACGCGAAGCAACCAACTTTGGGCGAGACGAAGCGGCGTGACGCTCATTGAGCTTCTCGTCGTCGCGACGATTATGTTGACGCTCGCGGCGGTGAGCGTGCCAACGATTAAGCCGATGATGGAGTCTCAGACGACCTCTCACGCCGCCCAAATTGTCTCCACCTATCTTGAACGCGCTAAGGCTCATGCTTCGACCACTGGCCGCTCTTGCGGGGTAGTCTTCGAATATTTCCAAGGAACCTACAACGAAAACCCAGACGATCCTCAGGGTTCCGCCTCTTTAGTTTTGCGCCAAGTTGAGGAACAGCCTGATTTTTCCGGCGATTTTGGTACGACAGCTTCTCTCGGACCTGACTTTTGTCTTGATCTACCTCTAGGTTCCCCCTATCTCGTCTGTGATCAAGAGGGTAAGTATCGGGGCAGACCTGTGAATCGTCTCTTTCCTCAGCCCGACGGTTCTAGCGTTTCGATTCCACCATATTACCTGGCAGACGCGACGCTCTACAATGGTCCTCCGCCTCGTACTTGGTTGGACGAATATTTTGAAACACATGACGAGGTCTGCGTTCAGTTTAATTCCACGGGTCAGTATTATCCTTTGGTCAAGATTAGTCGACGGCATTTTTATAACGGCGCTTACTACAATGAAGGCGATTTGTTTCCACCGGGGGCTCCTGACGCATACCGTGTTGGCGGGACTTACTACGTTGTTAAGCCAAGCGACGCTGAATTACCTGCTTTCGATTTAGCCACCGTTAAGTTACGAGGTCGGGGCGCTCCGGTCGCTAGAATGGCGGCGCCTGTGGGTCTGTCTCAGGGGACGGTTGTTGACCTTGAGTTTTCTGGGAGGGAATCGGACTTCTTTACGAAAGGCGCCGATGTGACCGTTATGTTTTCACCTACTGGCGACGTCGACTATATTATTCAAGGCGGTCAACGTGAAATACCTGCTGAAACGTTATATTTCCTCATTGGACGGTGGGATCGTATTTCGGCTCTTGGAGTAGCCAAAGACGACGCCGGCAACCCAATCGGGACGTTAGCTGAAGACGGACTATGGAACTTTGAAGACGGCGCAAATTTTTGGGTTGCGATAAATCCTCAAACAGGGACGATATCTACAGCCGAAGTTAACCAGCCTTTCGCCTATGCCATTGGCGATTTAGATGAAGGCGTTTATGAATCGCGAGAATTTGCGCGTTTTTCAAAGCGTAATATAGGAGGTCGTTGAGATGACGGTTATGACGGTTCTGTCTGACAGACGCCCTTCGAGAAATGGCGAGACGCTCATAGAGATCATGGCTTCGATCATGGTCTTGGCAATTGGTCTTGTCGGCGTTCTAGCAGCGATTCCATTTGGCGGTTTCAGGATGGCTCAGATGACGGAGGCTGACGCCTCCGCCGCGCTTGGTCGTAACGCGGTAAGAATGCTTCGTGTCAATGGCTGGTATAATCCAAAGCTTTGGTGGTGTAAAGATTTAAATACTGGATATTATATGACGTCTCTCGCGGAGCCCTTTCTTGGTCGAGATGGAGAATATATCGATACGACTATACCGTTTGTTCTCGATCCCTTGGGGGCTACGTTGTCTTATTACCCGTATAAAAAATCATTTTCTCCTGATAGTAACCGTTTGGTTTCATTGGTTAATTTTTGCCCTTTGCCGCAGGATGAAACAGGGGTGGTTATGAATAAACCCCTGATGTTTTTGCGATCTTGGTATGAGAGTCTTTTCTATGAACAAGGCGACCTTATAACAACCTACGCGGTAAATGAGGATGAATCAGAATTTAGACCTCATGTCCAAATGGAAGGCGACGATTTAACTCAAGATGAGCTAAATGCGGGGAAAGTTGGAAAAAGGTTAATTAATGGAGACGACGTTTCTGCTCCCTCTTTTTCGGGGCGTTATTCTTGGTTGGCGTTCATCCGTCTTAATCCAAGACAGGGCGTTCTTGCTGACAGGTGTGAGTTTTCGTCGGTAGGTTCTGCAGACTTTGACGCCGTTGTTTTTAGAGATCGGATCATTGGCGATGAAAGAGCCTTTGCCGCAGATGTTAGAGACGGCGGTTATCGAGGCGGTTCAGTTAAGCTTGATCTAAATACATGTTGTCACGCTTCTGATAGTTCCGAACCTATTTCCTCCGAAGATTATGGACGTTTTCGCGAGCAGCTTTCGCAGACGCGTTACATCTTGCTCGTTGGTCCCGACGACGCCCCCGTTTATCGTTTAGCGGGTTCGTCTCAAACTGTCGCTCGATGGTACAAGATCGCTAATTTTTCCTTTACAGGCGATTCCGGCGACGAGCCTAACAGATACGTTCGACTTTCCTTGATTGGAGAAGATACGCCGAAGAACTGGAGCGAAGGCGGTAAAGTTACCGCGATTTTTTATCCAGGCGTTATTGGCGTGTATTCAGGCACTGTTCCGTTTATTGAGACAGGGAACTTTTGACTTGCGACCTGATCGAAGTCATTGAAATCCACCGTTTGAAAAACGTATGGAGCGTCTAGACGCCGACGTAAGCCGCCGCGCACGTGTCGCGTCTGCTGACGTCGGCGTTTTTTTAACTTCATTATTTATGCGAATGAGCGCACGTTGCGAGAGCGGCGTGCGAAAGGATATTGCGCAGCTGTGCGCTTTCCCCCTTGAAACAGGGAGAGCCGCTCTGTCGTTGAGCAGGAAATCCTGCAAGGAGTCTTGTTATGAAACGTCAAAATGAACCCCGTCGCTCCGGCGTCGTGTTGCTCCTAATCTTGGGGCTTATGGCGATGTTTGCGATTTCGGTGCTTTCGTACATGGTCATGACTTCGAACATGGCCGAGACGGCTCAAAACGCACAGAGCCTCGAGACTGTTGTCAACATTCCGGAAGAGACCGACATAGACTACGCGTTCAGTAATCTTATCTTCGGTTCCTACAACGATTCTAACCCAATTGCTCCGTTCAGTATCCTTGAGAATATGTATGGGAACTGGTCTGTGTATGACGCTTCCAACGATTCTGAAAAGAGCGCGACCTCGTTTAAAGCGCGGATGGCGATTTTTCCAAACCTCGGTTATGCCGTTCTAACCCCGTGTGAAGACTTCTACGGAAACGATATCTTTTCTAGCGGGGACGATTATGGCAATCGAAAGGTTTTCTCGGAATATTTCGAAGGATCCGGCAACGTCATGACGCTGGGGGATATTGACCCCAGTTCTGCGTCGGACGACGCGCTGCTGTACGCATGGAACGCGGACGTTGTCCGTTCGTCGGCCTATGTTTTGGAAAAGGTTATTACCAATCCTTCTTCGGACAGTTACGTAGGCGACGACTCTTATTGCTCCGACCACTATCACGACGATATCGTTGACGTCGTCGGCGTTGATCATTTCTCTGCCTTCGATTATTGGCACTTCAAGATCGAACTTACCGACGACCTTAAAAAGTTTCTCAACGATTATGATGTTGTCGAATTCAATCGTAGCGAACCTGTTGTCACGGTTCGTCTAAATCGACCTGCTTTCAGTGGAACAGGCGCGGGCGGTTTTGCCGCAGGGTCTCGTCATGATTCGACCTTTGATCCATTGATGATAGGTAGCAATTCATTTGTCGCCCGGATGAATCTCCCCTATGCTTTCTGGATGAATGCGTCGGCTCCCGATATGTGGCCGTATTACCTTTCTGATCGTTCTTCTCTAAGTTTTCGTTCCTTTTGGGCGCATCTCGCCGACGTCAACTACGACCCGACTCTCTTCAGTGATTCTGCGTATTACTACACGGCTCCTTACGACCCGGTTGTTGGTTTCAGTAAGAACCATTCGGTGTATAACGGCTTTTATGGCGACCCTGACCCAGTCCGTATGAATCCTTCGTACACCGCGCCTGACGCCAAAACGCCGTTTCTCGCTCATTATTTCATGATTGCAAGCGACGACGTCGCCGGAGCCGACCTTGGCGCAGGGGATTCTGTTACTCCTACATTTCCGTATGACTCGATAATTCCGTCGTTTCATCGTCCAGAGCCGTTCAAGATAATGAATGGACCCAATCCCTATGGCGAGGGGACTTATTTGGATCTGTATCGACAGATGTATTCGTCGGTTAATGTGACTGGCGAACGTCAAAACGTCTATCTTACGGCTCTTCTCCGTAAGTTGACGCCTCGACCTCTCCCGCTTGACCATTGGAATTTCACCGGCGGCAATCCCGATTTGGACAACTTCTATTTCTATCATCGAAATGGCGCTAAAATGACGCCAGATGAAATGGCTTCAACACTGGGGAACAGCGCCCAATGGGACGTCGATAACGACAACGACGGCGTCCGAGAAGGAATCTGGATTCCTTCTGGACTTCCGATTCGTTATGACAAAAACGGGACGCCCTACGCGACCATGTTTTCTTATACTGTTCTCGATCTCGACGGTCGAGTGAACGTGAATACCGCTGGGAACTGGGATCAATTGCCGAACAAAATGGCGAGCGGCGTTCTCGGCGCCGCCCATCCTTATAATTACGTTGATGAACTTCAAGACGTTTTGGGAACGGTTTCCGGTTCTGTTTCAGTGTCGTCTCCTTTGGGAACCGCCGACGATGTTTACCAAATGCCTTGGGGGTATGACGATTTAGGCGACGAGTATACTAAGATTGCCGAACGTGGCAGCGGATTTACGGCGTCTGGCGTCCTTCTTTATGAAGCGATTGCCGCTGCTTTTGGACTGTATGACAACGATAAAGTCCAAACCGTCGCGTCAAACCTTCTCTGGCGCCGATATCTTGGCACATATGAGAATCCTGAAGGAATCGTCGATACGAGTTCTCTTTCATGGGGCGTTGACGGTATCGCGTTGAATAACGGGACGTATGTGCCTCAGCCAGGTTCTAGTGAGGATAACTCGCGATTTTACGGAAGCTATTTTACCAATCCGTTTAACTATCCCGAGACTTCCTCTGGTCGTCCGTATATTCGTATCATTAACGGCAATCATCCAGATGGCTTCCCGGGAATTCGTTCTGAGCTTTTCTCGCTCTTAGATCCGATCCGGCTTAAGGGAGACGATAACACTGATTCCGCGACTATTGCTGATGCGAATATGGTCTTTCCTTGGCGAGGTAAGACCACGGTTTCAATGTCGACGAGGGCGAATCTAGCGCCTGCGTTTGACTGGGCTGACACGGCTTTTCGGTCATACGATCCTCTTGGCGCGCAATTCTATAGCTACGCGCCGCGATATTCGGCAAACCCCCATCTCGCGTTTCAGAATTCGAATTCTCTGGATGACACGCCTTATTCCTCGCAAGCGATGGAGCGAATTTTGCGTCCTCGAGATTCGGACGCCGTTGCGCTTCCGAATCAGCTTGCGGATGATTTAGATTTGAACCTCTTGAATTCTGCTGGAATTAATAACACAGGGGCTCTTCCGACGCCAGAAGCGCTTCGTCGTAACGTTCTTGGGGCCACACGCGCACGTATGGCGTTTACGACCATCAGTTCCGACGTTCCTGCCGCCTCTGTCGTTTTCCCAGAAAATTTTGAGGATACCGGCGAAATCCGATACGGTAATTATGGCTTTATCGACCTGATCCGTCGTAATGTTCGTAGTGAACTCGAAAGGGTCTTTGAGGTCAAAGATATCTGCGACTATCCAACCGACAGTGAAGGGAATGTTGTTGATAAGAAAACTAACAATTACCTTTACGGTAATGACGCTCGGAGAGCGGTTTTCAACAAGAAGGTTGACGAAATTACCGCATATCTTGCCTCGATGCTGCCGAAGGAGATTCTTGCAGGAGAGAAAATTGACTTGAACGCTCTCTCTCAAAAGAACTATTGGCTTGACCTTGATTACAACTATTTTTACGAAGATGCTCCTTATTCGGATCATTATGTTCGAGAGTATGTTCAAGCTGATCGCAACATGCATAATATCGGTCTCGTCAAGAGAATGGAGTATGCGCGTGGGCTCTATATCGTCGTGATGACGCTTCTTTACGAGGATATGAACGGTCATCGTATCCACGATCCGAACGATACGCTCATCACGGAGTATACTGATGAGGACGGGGTTTCTCATACCGACGAGAGCGGCAAGCTTAGCGACTACATCGAAGGCTCATTCGATCTTCTGTCCTTCAAGGACGACGATAAGAAGAAGGATTTGATGGGGCGCGAGCTGATGGCGACGCGCATCGCTCAGTGGTGTGTGAACGTCGTCGATTTCTCCGATCCCGACGCGACGATGACGCCCTTTTTCTTTGATCCGACTCCTTTCGATGGTTGGTGGGTCGAAGAGTACTCTTGGATCGACGGAACAGACGCCGGCGGTGATGGAGATACAAATCTCTGGAAGACGGGAGGTTGGAACGCAGACGCCGATCCTGTGACAGGGTTCCTTTTCCCGTCGGATCAGGGGCTTCCGTCGGATCAGATGTATGATTTCTTCCTCGACGCGCTCAACGGGAGCGAGGAATATGTAAAGGCGAGTGCGAGTGTTCATAGCGTCTATTATAAACCTTTTAAAGACGTGCCAGTGACCGACCCCACTACTGGAGTGACGACGATTTCCAAGGAATACGGCACATCGAATGAACTCGTTGCCCAATGGCTTTCGAAGAAGATTGACAAACTAGAAGACCAGACCTCCGACCTCGGGTTCCGCCTCGTTTGGGGGATGGAGCGCCCTGATCTTGTGTTGACCGAGACGCTTAACTTCCATGATCTCGGTATTGCCGATACTGAGATTGAGACCGACGTCGCGGGCGACGGTCTCAAGCGCGACGACGGCGACGAAACGTTCGACCAAGTGCGTCGTCCTGAAGGTTCGAGCTATCTTGAACTCTATTGCACTGCGAATCCGAACGTGCCGCAGTCTCGCGAACTTTATGATTACGACGAAGCCGCGAAATCTTGGAAACTTCGTCTTTCCAAGACGACTCCTGCGTTTATCGATAAAGATCAAGACGGTAATTCTCGTGAACTTGATTTCCCGATCTGGCGAGTCGCAATTAGCGACAGCGCCGACCCACGAGGTCGTAACGTGATCAAAGACGGCATGTCTGACGACGATAAGAAGAAGGTTCGCAAGTCTTCCGACGCGGTCTACCATAAAGCTCGCAACAGCGTTCTCGATTGGCTGACCCCGCACAAGATCGATAGCGACAAGTATAGCGACGATATCGACTTCTTCTCGATGCAACCTCGTCAGTTCCGTAACGCGCCTATGCCGACGAACTCTTCGTCGATTACAAACATCGCCAGTCTTGACCTTGATCAGGGCACGACGAACGGCGACGTCAACGAGAAGCCGAACGAACCAAACGCGGCAAACTTCCTGAGCCATTGGAAGGACTACAATCTCTTGGCGTCGAATACGCTTGGTTCTGCGGTCGCCGCGACCTACGACGATCCGCGGTTGCGTGAAGTAGAGCTTGATCGTATCTTGTGGTTCAGCCATCCCGAGGGCGATACCGCTACGGGGACGAGCCTCGGAACTGCCGGTAAGTTCCCCGACGCTCTTCGAACCTTTGGGAACAAGGCGAACGAGAACGTTTATCTAAAGCCGAATCAGTACTTAGTCGTCGGTCCTGAGAAGAAACGTTCCGTTGGTTCTGCAGCGGCTAAGAATGAGAAAGAGCAGCAGCAGTTTGGGCAAGATCCTAACCCAGACGCTTCGTATCCTTTCTCTTTTATCGATCTTGAGACGCTACTGCTACCGTATCTCGGCGCGGTCAATGACGATCAGAAATATCAGTATATGGAAGCCGTCGCCAATATTGGCGGACGCGGTTTCAATATTTCCGAACCTCTTTGGACCTCGAAAAGCGTCGATCCTTACTATGCGGATCAGACCCATCCGATAAAGAACGATCCCGCCTTCAAACCAGGCGATCCGAGTCTATCCGAAGACGATAGGAAGTTTGGCGTACGAGATATCCCGTTTGAGATTCCAAGCGATTGGGCGGATCGTACTAATAGCGATACTCAAGCCGACGGCTTGGTCCCGAACTTCTATGACAATCGCGTCAAGAACTACCCGATCGTCAAAGACGAGATATTCGGGCTTGGCACGATTCCTGCGTACAAATCCGCGTTCGTTCAGCGTGTCGCCGACCCGAACCGTCCGTATCATCCGGTGATGAATCCGTATATTACCGTCGACTGGAATATGATGGATTTGACCGTCTTCACGGGCGAGGTTGTTGGCGAGACGCTCAGAGCTTCGATCGATACGGCGAATGAGAAGCCTTTCTCGGGCGCCGCAGGTTATAAATTTGGCGACAACAAGAACAAGATCAAGCTTGATCGTAATCTCTCGGTCGGTCTGGACGAGGAAAACAAGACGATCGCTTATAGCGACGCGTTTAGTTCTCGTCAGTGGGGCGCTCAGAGTCAGAAGGCGTTTGCGCCGGGCGTTTCCGACGCGCGTCGTCCGAATCCTTGGGCTCGCGCGGTGAAAGCCGAAGGAGATAAGGGCGGACTCGAGGAGCCGATGAAGCTTGGCGACGTCGCCGGAGCCCTTGGTCAGGCGCCTGCCCATCCTTATGTGCCAAAACATACTCTCGGTTTCTTCAATGACCACGGCGATTGGGGTAAGTGGGTGAAGGTGAAAGACGCAGAAGGGAATGAATCGCAGAGGTTTGTTAAGAGTGGCGAGGTATTGTCGCCCGAGTTGACGGTGCTTGAAGAAGGTTCGGAGCAGTACAAGAACCTGAACTACAAATATATGGATGCGACTGACGATCTTCGAATCTATCGCGGCGCTCCGCGCCTGCCTTTCGAGCACCTCGTTTGGAACGACGCGCCTTTCAGCAACCCGTATGAATTGATGATGGTTCCTTCTAGCGCTTCGGGACGATTTGGACTTGAGTTCGTTCGTCGTGAGGACGTTCTGAATCTGAAATCTCTCTATAAGGTGGATTCCGGCAAGAAGGGGTCGCTTGGTTCCTACGGTTTCTATGGCTTTGACGATTGGTATACAGATAATAATATCAAGCAGAAGGCATCGAAAGACGCGAGTGGGAACGTTTCCTACAGCGACGACGACGATCTCAAAGACGCTAAGAAGAAGAACCCAGGTTCGATCGGGCCGTACCTCAACTTCTTTGCAAGCTCGAAAAAACCGGGCGAAACCCTCAATCTCGTGAATCTGCTTGATCTGGTGCGTACGCCGTCATATTACCTTGGCTCGAGGAAACTAGCTGGCGTCGACGCAAATGGCAATAGCATTGTCGACGATTTTGGCAACCCATTGATTTATTCGTCTCATCGTGATCCAGGTAAGGTGAATATCAACACGTTGTCGAAGCCTGTCTGGCATGCGCTTGTCAACACGACTGATCGGCTTGGTGAAGACTACGTTCTTCCTGGAACTCCATGGGACGAGTTTTTGAATTCTCGATTCCCATATGAAACCCAGGTAAACGACGACGGAGAAGTTGTGGGAACTAAAGACCTTCCTTTCACTTACTTCCAGCCAGCACATACGACGCCGTTATGGACTCAGCTCGACGGTTCAACCGCTCCGATTGGAACCTACTCTACGTTGCTTGCACAGCAGATGTTGGATACGTATGACGAGTCTAGCGTTGAAGAGGAACCCTTACTTGACAACGTGCGCAAACGCGCTATCCAAGACGACGCAGGAAACGATCTTTATTGGTATAGGTATAGGGATATTGCCAACGACAGAGACGTATCTGGCAATCGCGCAATCCGGTCGGATATCGATCATTGGGAAGAATTGGAGAGCAACGGAGCAATCGAGAATCTGTCGTATGGAAAGCGTTTGACGTCACGTCGCGGCAATATATATGACGCGACGGCGGAGATGCAGCGTCTTTCCGGGCTGACGACGACGCGCTCGAACGTCTTTGCAGCGTGGGTTACGGTCGGTTACTTTGAGCTCGAGCGTTGCAACCCAGGCGTCAATATGCCTGACCTCGATCCCGATGGCAACACGCTTACCGGGGCGTTGCTGAGAAATCCTAACTATAAGTGGTACCACTACTACCAAGCGATTTATCCAGACGGCTTTACGTACGGGAAGGAGCTTGGCGAAGAGTATGGAGAGACGAAGCGTCATCGCGGATTTACGATCATCGACCGCTCGATTCCCGTAGACTTCCGTCGCGGCTTCTCCGTGAACTATGAAAAAGCGCTGATTATTCCACCGCGTCCTATCGACTGACGTGTGGCTATCTTTACGAGTTATGAACCACCCAAACGGGCGGGAAGTCGCGACGGCTTCCCGCCCGCGCTTTTTCCCGCTCCGGACGTCTCCGAGCGTCCCCCGTTGCTTTTTCGTCGCGGGAAGGGTATAGTGAAGGGGAGAGAGGAGGGCGTCGTCGTCTCCTTTTGATTACTTCAACGTTTCGTCTATTCGGAACCTTATAATCACTGGGGAAACGACGCGTCGTATTCCTCGGCAGAAGAGAGAACTTTCATGACGGACAACCAGGGCGCTAATCGCGAATATAAAGATCGGCTCTTCAAATTCATCTTCGGCAACCCGGAGAAGAAGGAATGGACGCTAAGTCTTTACAACGCCATAAGCGGCCAACGCGAGGGCGTTGGATCCCAATACGCGCCTTTTTCCCGTTTTCCTTGGTCTACGCGAACACGGCGCGGAACTCTGGCGCGGCGCTCGTTGGCGCCGCAGGCTTGGTCTGTTTGATTATTATTTCCTCCGTGACGCTTGAAAACGCGCGACGTCCATATGACGATATTTTTTTATCGCTCCAGACGTCGCCGCCAACGAGCGGCGACCTAGAGTTTCGCGCCCGGCGTGCCATGATTTCCGAGCGCGATTTAAAGGCGCGTAACGGGATCCAACGCCCTTGCGTTGGCGGCGATATAGAGGTCAAAGTTCTTATGATCAACGTGAACTACGGTCGCAACCGAGAACTTCTTGACAAATGCGCGCCGTTAAAAGAATATTCGTGGTTCGTCGCCCGAGTTCGGGATAACCTGAAAACGACGGACGCGCTCAAAGAAGCGATCGTCGCGGCAATTCACGCCATGCCGGACGATTTCGTTATCAAACAATTTTTACTGCTTCACGAAGCGGAGGTAACGCATATGTATATTACAGAATACGATCACGATAAGGCCCTTGCTGAATGGAAGGAAGAAGGACGTGAAGAAGGGCGGGAAGAAGGAAGACTTGGACTGCTTATCGAACTTGTGAAGAACGGGACGATGACTTCGGATCAGGCCGCCGAAATGGCGAATATGACTCTCTGGGATTTTGAGGAGTTTCTGAAAGACTCGAAATGAACCCCCGGCACGAAATGAAACTCCAGCTCGACGTTTTGTCGGGCGAGACTTTATAACGTCAAAATTAGCGCTCGACGCCTTTATCGAAGCGTCGTTCCTTTGCAGTTCCTTTCCCTTTTTCCGCCAAGAGTGCGTTTTATCCATGGAAAAGAAGACCGTTCTCGTTATTCTCGCTCATCCCGACGGTAAGAACAGCTTTAACGCCGCGATTGCGCGAACCGCCGTCGTCGCGCTAGAGGAATCGGGATATTCGCCCGTCCTCCGCGACCTCTATGCCGAGGGTTTTGACCCCGTCATGACGCTCGAGGAAGCGACGCGCCCTGTCGCCGAGGCGCCCGAAGCGATGAAACTTGAGATGGAACAAGTCAAAAATTGCGCGGGCATGGTCTTTGTTCATCCGAACTGGTGGGGCGGCCCGCCCGCGATTCTGCGTGGATGGATTGACCGCGTCGTGCGCAACGGGTTCGCCTACGGCTTCACGGAGAAGGGCGCTTGGCAAGGTTTGAGCGATAAAATCATTCAAGTTTTCTCGACGTCGAACACGCCTCGAGATTATGAGGTTCAAGTCTACGGCGATCCGCTCGAGAACTTTTGGAAGACGATCGTCTTTTCTGTCGTCGGTTCGAAATCTTTTGAACGTCGGAATTTCGAACAGATAATCCTCAGCGACGAGGAGATGCGAAAGAATTGGCTCAAAGAAGTCGACGCTACGATACGGCGGCGGTTTTGATCGAGAAACGGCGAATTTTGACAAAATCGGAGAATACTCCTTGACGCCAAGCCGGATAATCCTATAATCCCCTCTGTCTTTGACGTGTTTTCGGGTAGGTAGCTCAGTTGGTAGAGCACAGGACTGAAAATCCTGGTGTCGGCGGTTCGATCCCGCCCCTGCCCACTCTAAAAAGTCCAGCTTTTTCGCTGGACTTTTTGTTTTTTAGTCGGTTTCGCACAGGCCTGAAAATCCTGGCGTCGGCGGTTCGATCCCGCCCCTGCCCACTCTAAAAAGTCCAGCTTTTTCGCTGG
>CAMJTU010000025.1 GCA_946408825.1 uncultured Planctomycetaceae bacterium | reverse complement strand
GACGCCGGCGAGAGGAAACGGATCAAACTCTACGTCAGACGAATCGGCCGCTAAGCTTTTGAAGAGTTTATCGGCCGACTCGACGTCGTCTTCGACCACATACTCAAGAGCGAGTTGGCGTTCTGCCCGACGGGTCCAATACTTGTCGTTCGGAAAATATTCAATCACACTCTTCCATGCGTCGACAGCGCCCGTCTGAAGAGCAAAAACATACTGTTCCTCAACGGTGTTGAAACGTTGGATCGTTAGCGGAGGTTCCGGGGGAGCGGCGCTAAGACGAGTATTCCTTAGAATCAATAGTCCGCCGCCCACTAAAAACGCAAATGCAGTCGTTATCGACGTCAACGCGATACGGCTGGGCGTCCAAAAGCGTTCTCGAACGTTTCGAATCGATTCGAGTTCTTCAATATTGGCGCGCCATTCCATGGAAACTGCGGTCGTACTAAGCGCATGTTCAAAGCTCTTGCGTTCTTCGTCAGTTTGAAAAAAGGAAGAAAAAACGCCTTCGTCGGACTCCCTTGAATCGCCCTCTGTTTGGCCTGAACCGTTCCCATTCGAGGAAGATTGAGAACATATGTTAGTTCCAAGCGAGAAGCCTGTCGAATCGCCAAGAACGTTCGCGTCGCCTTGGGCTGTTATTTCTTGCATGTCACGAGTCGGAGACTCGCGAAGATACTCGATTTTTGCGTCACGAAGTTCCTGAAGAAGCGAAGCGGGAGACGAAGGGCGATCGTCTGGATTTTTGGCAAGCATTCGTTCGACAAGACGAGCAAGCGCCTCAGGCGTGTCGGGACGTAGTTCACGAATAGGACGCGGTTTCTCGTTAAGGTGCTTTAGAACGACGGCTAACGGCGACTCTCCCCGAAAGGGAACGTCTCCAATAAGCATATGATAAGCCGTTACACCCAGCGAGTAAACGTCGCTTCGTGAATCAAGCTTCTGACCCCGCGCTTGTTCGGGACTCATATACAGAGGAGTGCCTAACGCAACCCCCGTTCTAGTGAGAGAAACGTCCGTCCAGGTCGCGTCGTTAGCTTCGCTTGGACGCGCCAAACCGAAATCGACGACATGAACGACGCCAGACGAGTCAAGAATGATATTTTCCGGCTTAACGTCGCGATGGATCAGTTTGAAATCGGAGGCGCGCTTTAGCGCGCACGCAACCTGTTCCATCGCGGCGAAAGTCTGATCGATCGAAAGAGGCCCGTTACGGTGCAAATACTGCGCGAGACTGAGTCCCGCGACGTATTCCTGTGCGATGAAGCGATAGATTTTCGATTGAGATCGACCCTTCTTTGTCAAAAACCAACGCCTCTTGACTGCGGAATCGTCAGTCAGTTCGCCAACCTCATAGATTCGAACGACGTTCGGGTGTTCGAGCTTCGCGGCGGCGCGGGCCTCATGAATAAAACGTCGCACATAAGTCTCGTCTTGGGACAAATCGTCCTTGAGAATTTTAAGCGCGACGTTGCGCCCAAGGGAGTTCTGTTTCGCAAGAAAAACGTCGGAAGTCGCTCCGCCGCCAATTCGTCGGATAACAGTGTAGTCGCCCAACGTCTTGCCGCACAACTCGCGACGATCGTTCTTAATGTTGGAATTGGTCGCGCTTTCCATTTGATTCTCCTCATAAATGACGAACGCGAAGCCTGAACGCCTTCGCGTCCGACTGTAAGACCGTTAGGGCGCGGTTCGTTTCGCCGACCGACTCCGAGAGCGGCGACGAAACAAAACAAAATCAGAACGTCAGCTTAATGAGCCCGTCCTTGGCGACAAAATATTGCTCCACGCCAAGTTCGGCGGCCCAAATGCGAGTGTCGCACGTCTTGAACGGTCCGGAACCGTCGCCCTTGCCCGAATCGTTCCGCCACAGCCAATCGGGGGTCGGCCACAGCGTAAAACGCGGTTTAACCGCCTCGTAGAACGAGCGACGCACGCCCTGCTGTCCATGGTGCGCCATCTGGCAGAAATCGCAGTCAAGTTTGTCCCTCTGCGCCTCAAGAACGCGATCGCCCCCCTCGTAACCGAGATCGCCGAGGATGAGAATCGACTTGCCGGCGACGTCGAGACGATAGCAAATCGACGAGTTATTGATCGCGTTCATATGTAGCGAAAGATCGAAGTCGTTGAGACATTCCATCTTGAGCGGACCGTATTCGAACGTCTGACCGGGCTCGGGCTTCTTGGCGCCTTTAAACTTTGCTAGACCGTCGAAAATAACCGCGGTAAACGCCTTATCGCTCTCTTCGTACGTGTCGAGCCATTCCTGCTCGGGGAAGTTATAGTACAGATCCTTGATTTCGATTGCGTCGGGAGAATTTAAGAGGATATCGGCAAGCGCGCCGCAGTGATCGTTATGCGCGTGTGTCAGGAACCAAGCGTCAACCTTGCCGTCGCATTCTTTCTTCAAAAGATCGACGAGATAAGGCACGTCGTACTTCCTGCCGCCGTCGAAAACGATCGTCTGACCGTTTGAAGTCCGGAGGACGTAACACATCATCTGAGGATTCTGTCGGTTCGGAAACTGCCACAACGTCATCGCGGGCACGTTCGGATCGTCGGCAAAATTCATCGTAATCGACGCGTCGGAGGCGTTGTAGGTAGCGGCCGCCATAACGGTCTTGCCCGACTTAAAGAGGAAGGGAACGGCAAGACCTGAAAGTAAAAAAGATCTACGATCCATGATTATTTCCTTATTTGATCGATTAAAACGACGCGTCGTTAAAAGGAACGCCGGGCGCGAAGCGACTACGATTGATTATACAAAAAGGAGAAGTCGACAACGTGAACGACCTCGTAGATTTTCACAACGTTGGGGAACGCTCGACTTTTGCGACCGAGAGCGTTCCGTTTCGCGAGAAAAACGCGGAAGTAGTCCGCCGCCGATTCGACGGATAATCGCGTAATCTCCCAACGTTCTGCCGCGCATCTCGCGACTGCCGTTCTTGACGATGGAATTAGTCGCTATCTCCACTTGATTCACCTCGCAAAAAAGACGGACGCGAAGCCTGCGTAACTTCGCGTCCGATCGTCAGACCGCTCGGGCGCGGATCGTTTCGACGCCTCCTTTAAGAAGGAAGGGAAACAAAAGCAAAATCAGAACGTCAACTTTATGAGTCCGTCCTTAGATACAAAGTATTGTTCCACGCCAAGTTCGGCGCACCAACTACGCGTGTCCAGCGTCTTGAACGGCCCGGAACCGTCGCCCTTGCCCGAATCGTTGCGCCATAACCAATCGGGAGTCGCCCACAGCGTAAAACGCGGTTTCACCGCCTCATAGAAAGAACGACGAACGCCTTGCTGTCCATGATGCGCCATCTGACAGAAGTCGCAATCGAGCTTGGCGCCTTGCGCCTTAAGCACGCGATCGCCCCCTTCGTAACCAAGATCGCCAAGGATGAGGATCGATTTCCCCGCGACGTCGAGACGGTAGCAGATCGACGAGTTATTGATCGCGTTCATTGTCAACGAAAGATCGAAGTCGTTGAGACATTCCATCTTAAGAGGACCATATTCAAAAATCTGACCGGGTTCGGGTTTCTTGGCGCCTTCAAATTTAGAAAGACCGTCGAAAATAATCGCGGTTTCACCCTTCGACCCCTTTTCGTGTTCGTCGAGCCATTCCTGTTCCGGGAAATTATAGTACAGTTCTTTAATCTCGAGCGCGTCGGGAGAAGTCGTAAGGATTTCTGCAAGCGCGCCGCAGTGGTCGAGATGCGCATGCGTCAAAAACCACGCGTCAACCTTGCCCCCGCATTCTTTTTGAAGAATGTCGATCAAGTACGGAGCTTCCTGCTTCCAACCGCCGTCGAAAACAATCGTCTGACCGTTGGAAGTTCGAAGAACATATCCCATCATCTGCGGACCATGCTGACTCGGGAGCTGCCACAAAGTCATCGCGGGCGCGTTTGGATCGTCGGCGAAATTCATCGTGATCGACGCGTCGGAGGCGTTATAAGTAACAGCCGCCATTACAGAACCGCCAGCTTTGAAGAAGAAAGGGGCGACAAGACTTGACAACAAAAAAGTTCTGCGATCCATGATTCTTTCCTAACTTGGCAAAGTGAAGCGTCGCGCGTCGTCTACAACTCGAACGTCAACGCGCACACGGTATTCGGCTATTATATCAAAAGACGACGACTAAAAAAACCTTCTTACTGAAAAACAAATTTTTACTTCCAATCACGCCAAATTGGCGCGGGCGCCCCTAGAGCGGCGGCGACAACGCTCAGAAGCGCCGATTCGCGTTCAGTAACGGCGCCGTCGTGAAGGATACAACGCCAACATGCCTGAAGAATTAATTTTTTCAGTTGAGGCGAAGAATACGCCAAATCAAGCAACGCGTCCGTAAACGACTTGAGCGTGTAATCCCGCGCCTTAGGAAAGTCGGTCGAATATCCTAGAACTGCGCATCCGTCATGAAACGCTTTTCCAGCTACGCCTGCTTGTTCTTCACCTTCGTAAGCAAGGGCGACGAGAACGGTTTTAAAGCGCCCTTCGATCAAAGCAAAATCATGATACTTCGTTCGCAATGGAGGAGAAAGTCTAAAAAACAAGTCAAGTTCCCGCAATGCAACCATTTGTAACGTATACTCGAAAAAATCAAGTCGACCGTCGGCTGCGCAAAATTCGACGACGATATTCCGGAATAGTTTGTACTGGTCTAGCGTTAGACTTTTGATCAACGGCGTCGCAAGCCGGACGGCTAGCAACCGCGCAGGGTCGGAAAGAGATCGTATCGACGGCGTTATTTCTTCCAAAAGCCTCAGCGTTTCTTGATTCTCTACACGATTGACAAGAGCCAATTGTCGTGCTCTAACTGACGCGTCATGACTAAAAAGAACAGCATAAAACACGGCGCGTGCTCTAGGAGCGTCGACAAGAAATCGATCGACGGCGGGCGGAACTGGTTCAAGAAGACTGGGGGCAATTCTAATCTCGCTGTGAGCTTCGTCTTTACGCGCCCAATCGCCATAAAGCGACGAAGGACAGGCGGCAGAGGGACCTTTAAATTCTGTCGTTGAAGCGTCAAGGTTGTGTCGACCTTGGGTAGAAGAGTCTGGAGTCGATAAAGACGGCTTCTCGGGAGTGGTCGCGGTCGGATCAACGGCAAAAACAGCGACTTCTCCAGCTTCGACG
The DNA here is from genome assembly GCA_946408825.1 of uncultured Planctomycetaceae bacterium. Lineage (GTDB taxonomy): Bacteria > Planctomycetota > Planctomycetia > Pirellulales > Thermoguttaceae > RUG369. The sequence goes on along the minus strand of CAMJTU010000025.1, from coordinate 51,271 downwards.
CCAAGAGAAGCTATTTCGAGATCGGGGACGTCGACGTCGGTGGGAAAAACGCCGTCAAAAGTTGGATCAATAACTTTAACACGTTTGGCAATAGGCGGATGGGTTCGATAAAGATTTTGAAAAAAACCCGGTCTAAAAACAGAGCTAAAAAACATATGCGACGCTTGTTCGCAACTTGAAGAAGCGATGACGGAGCCAACTTTAGCGCACCCGATCTTTTTGAGAGCGCCCGCTATTCCAAGGGGATTGCGCGTATATTGTACGGCGGACGCGTCAGCAAGATATTCTCGTTGGCGAGAAATCGCCGCGCGAATGATATTCGCGAAAAAGAGACCTATAGCTCCAATACAGAAAAGTATAAGTCCGACGACAGCAAGAAAAAAAAGCCGGTATTCCTCAAGAACGGATCGCATCATCCAAATGGCGATGATCGTCAAAACTTCAAGACCAAACAGCATTCCAATAAGGCGCATATTGAGCCGGACGTCGTTATTCAAAATATGGCTAAATTCGTGGGCGACTACGCCCTGAAGCTCGTCCCGAGTAAGAATATCCAACGCGCCCCGCGTCACACAAACAGCGGCGTCGCTCGGACTCGTTCCGACCGCGCACGCGTTGACGCTCTTCACGCCCTCTAATATAAAAACGCGCGGAGTTGGCGTTCCGGAAGCGATCGCAATTTCCTCGACGACGTTGTACAAACGTCGGCTACGCGCTTCAGTCACGCCGCGTAAAACAGGAACGCCGCCTAGAGCCACGGCGACGCCTTCAACTCCCGCAGATTTAAGCTTTGAAAAACGTGCCGCCGCAGAACCGAGAACAAGTCCGCCGACTATAAGAAAATCGATAAAAAGAAAGGCGGGATTCAACACGTTCCGATCAATGAAAGCGGACTGCGGATCAACATAAACCTCTGAACCGCCGGAGTCCGCCTCGCCTTGCACGACAGGAACAGACGATTCAGAGGGTAAGAAAAAAGCGCACACGGAGACAATCAAGACGTGAACGGTCAAGAAAGTCAGAAAGACGGAAATGGAAAACAGCACGGTTAAGCGCACGGAAGCTGCTCGCGTTTTATCTTGACGCTCAAAGAAATCCATATCAAACCCCGTCCAAGACGCAACGTATTTTAGAATTGCACCTTCGGCGCTTCTCGTTCAAGCGTGTTTTCAATCTCAAAGAGCGCCGCTTCCCCGAAGTTAAAAATTGCCGCAAAAATAACTGTCGGGAAGTGTTCGCGCTTAGTATTGTAACGCGTTACGCTATCGTTATAGTTCTGACGAGCAAAGCTAATCTTGTTTTCTGTCGAACTCAACTCCTCCTGAAGCGCGAGCATATTCTGATTTCCTTTGAGTTCGGGATATGACTCGGCGACGGCAATGAGTCTCCCGAGAGCGGAACCAAGAGCGCCCTCTGCCGCTCCAAGTTTGTTCATAGCGTTCCGATCTCCAGGATTCATAACGGCGTTCTGATTTGCGGCAAACGCGGCGCCGCGAGCGCGAATGACGGCCTCGAGCGTTTCCGTTTCGTACTTGAGAACGCCTCGCACCGATTCAACGAGGTTCGGAATCAAGTCATAACGACGCTTTAACTGAACGTCGATCTGTGAAAAGGCGTTCTTATACCGATTTCTTAGCGTCACAAGAGAGTTATAAACGCCTGCGGCCCAAAGAACGGCAACGAGGGGGACGACGACGACAATACCGATGAGAGCAATCTGAGGCATGAAACGTTCCTTACTCTAGGAATGATCGCGATAACGGCTGAATCCGCTACGAAGGGCGCGTCGCGCTTTCTGTAAAGCAACGCGTACAAAAGGCGCCCTGAATATTATAAAGTCTGGAATGCGGGAAGGCAAGCTTTACTCGCCTAGGACGACCCTTGACGAAAAAAAGTCGAAATCTATACTTTCCGACGGACTTGTTCGCGCGTCAAGCGCGAACTTACGCCGACATTTTGAGGACGCAGGCGGTTCTCTCCTTCTCACATCCCAAACGTGTTAGGGCAAAATCACGCGCGGAGGAAGGAATCGGAACATAACAGGGAATCCGGCGGAAAATCCGGAACGGTCCTCGCCGCTGTATGCGGAGGAGAGCGAAACAGTCTCTCAGGTCTTTGCCAAGAATACGTCGTAAAAGACGGCCATTGACGCGTCGCGTTGAGAAGGCGGCAAAAGACTTCCGCGAGTCAGAAGACCTTCCTGCGTCTTTCGGGTTGCTCGGACAACCCGTTCGTTGAAACTCCCGCGATGGACGGTTGTTTCAATTGGGGACGTCCCCCTTTGCCTCAGAACGTCGTTCCGTCTCTCCAACGTTTTGGTAAAAGGAGAACGTGATTCGATGAAACGTTTTCAAATTTCTTGCTCGCGCCGAATCTCGACGCTTTCTGGTTTTACCCTCGTCGAACTGCTGGTAGTCATAGCAATCATCGGCGTCCTTATCGGTTTGCTTCTTCCTGCCGTCCAATCAGCTCGGGAAGCCGCTCGACGTATGCAGTGTTCGAACAATCTCAAACAATATGGACTTGCGACGCATAACTATCTCGCGACTTTTAGCGAACATTTTCCGCCAATGGCAAACGGACAAACGCATTCAACAACCGCGTTCTCCGTTCAAGCGCGCCTCTTCCGGTACATGGAAAGCGACCAAATCGCTAATCTTATTGATTATTCTCGACCAGTCTACGAATCTGCAGGACGTGGCGACAACGTCGTCCTTCATCATCTAGCGGCAGCCCTCGAATGTAAAGCTCCGTACCTTTCCTGCCCAAGCGATCCTCAATCGGGATCGCTAATACAGTCAAATTTCAAAATTTATACGGACGATTCAAAATCCTCGTCAATTCCCCTCAGAGCTTACCCCTCCAGTTACTGCGTTTGCACGGGCTCCGATCTCGCGCGCATCGGAACGACTGACGTCGGCGGCGCGGCGACTCTTAAATCTAACGGCCTCTTCTACTACGGTTGCGACAATATGATCGCGTCCTGCGTCGACGGAACGTCAAACACGCTGTTAATGGGCGAATGTTCTATTGGCGCAGGCGCTGATCAAACGATTTCAGGAACTTTAGACGATATTCAAAAGGGAAACCTCCTCCGCAAGGTTATCATGCAAAGCGTGCCGAAAACGCTTTTTTCCCTCTCAACCCCCTCGGAAGTGGAAACTGTACAGAAATCCGTCGGATCGCCAAAATGGCAACTTGATCGTTGCGGTAATTGGCTTTCAGGCGTTCCTGCTTACACGACTTTTGGCGCTTTTTTACCGCCAAATTTCTCTGGGGCGTCCTGCAACTGGATGAATTACGGCTTCTATGGAGCGCGTAGCTATCATGCAAGCGGCGTCAACGTTCTCATGGCGGACGGATCGGTTCGTTTCGTCTCCAATTCCGTCAACCTGGACGTCTGGAGAGGACTGGCGACAATCGCGGGGGGAGAACAAACGTCGCTTTGAATATAGGGAGCGTCGACGTTAAAATGGGAACGTCTCGCAAGCGATCAACCGTCCAATAATTGCGGGGCGTTCACCATGTCTTTCATCTCGCTCACACTGAGGTGTAACGAGACAAATCCCACAAAATTTTTTTTCTTAGCGAAACTTTTGATTGACGACGACGTTTAACCGCCTGTAGCTGGCAAACAAGGCTTATCGGTTATATGACGTCGCCAAAGGTTTCGGCTTCGTCGAAAACAAGTAGTTTTTAAATCGTCCTCCGACGTTCAGTAACGCTTGGACGTTCCCCTAGAAACAAGGAGACAATGAAGATGAAAAAGACTATCGCTTTCGCTATGGCGCTAACGGTTGCGCTCGCTTCCGCTCAGATTGGACTCGCTCAGAGACCCGAAAGAGGAGATCGCCCGCAACGTCTCGAGGGTGGCTTTATGGCGTCTGCCCGTACCGACGACGGACGACTCGACCTCTCCAAACTTCCCGAACAAACGCCTCAGGAGCGTAAAGACGCGTTGAAGGCGGCCGACAAGGACGGCGACGGATTCCTCACCCCCGAAGAGCTCCGGGCTATGCCTCGCCCAAAGTTTAGGTTCAACGAGGGTGAAAAACCCGACTTCATCAACGACGACAACGCGTTCATTGTCGACAAGACAATTGAGGCGATTAAGGCGGCGGATAAGAATGGCGACGGAATTATCGACGCTGACGAACAAAAAGCTGTCGCCGACGTGGTCCGTGAAAAGAGCCCCGCCCTGCCAAGATTCCTTGCGATCGTTCTCGGAGACTTCCAAAATCGTTTCGGCGCCCCTGACGGAGCTAGAGGATTCCGTCCCGGACAAATGGGGGATCGACCGCAAGGAGATCGCCGTCCCGGTCAAGCTGGAGACCGTCCTCAAGGCGACCGCAGACCTCAGACGGGCGATCGTCAGCCGAACCGTCGTCCACAGGGCGACCGTCCACAAAATCGTGAAGGAAGGCGTGCGCCACAAGCTTGAGGATAATGATATTTTTTCGTCGTCTACATTCGACGCGATCTAAAACCTTCAAATAGATGCGACTGGGTTGAGATTCGCCGCGTTGTTAACGTTGCGTTGAAACGATAAAAGCCGCGTGTTGTTTGAGCAATTCTCTTGTCGCCGATCTACGAAAGATATTATCGTAGGTCGGCGATTTTCTTTACCCATAAATTTTTCTCATCTTTGAAGAATTCAAAAGAAATATCGAAACTTCAACCTATTGTCATTGTTTAACATCCCGTCGACAGACAACCGATAAGCGTTTAATCCGTCCAGAAGTTGTTCGTCCCAAAGCAGGTTCTGCTCCGAACGTTTTGCCAAAGAATTTTCAGAAAGAATTGTCGCCATGAAAAAACTTTTCACAATAGCGATTCTCGTCGGCGCGGCGCTCCTCTCGACGCGTTGGTCTCATACCCCAAATGAAAACCGAAAAACCGACGTCGTTCATTCGGAACGCGTTTTAGAATTGGCAAAAACCGAGGACGGACGTCTCGACCTCAGCATACTGCTTGCCAGTTCACGACTTCCGGATGAACGAAAAAAAGCGTTCCTAGACGCTGACGAGGACAAAGATGGATTCCTCACGCAGGGGGAGTTCAGTTTATCGATTCCGAGATCACAAGCCGTTCCAGACGGCGACGGCAAAAAAGAGTCAACGTTCGCGACAAATTCGGAAACGTCGTCCCGTAACCACGAATTAGACTTGGCTATTCACGATATTGAAGTCTGGTTCAACTCAGAACATCCGATCAGTCTCCATCCGTCGTTTCATAAGAACGAACATAATCGCATGCCTAAGCCGTCTCGATACCATAAACGTCCTGAGCCGAAACCTCGAACCCCACAGCATGTTTGACGTTGTAAAAAAAGGTTGTCGTCAGCGCCAATTTGACACATTAACCGTATTCCAATTCAGAATCGCTTCTGCTATAATTCAGAAAAGTAAATTTTTCCGGAACTTATGTACCGGAATTTATGTAAGCGTCTGGTGTTTAATCAAGTAGAGACAACAGTTAGAGTTATTCTTGTTCACTGCCATCGCGATTTCGCAACGGACGCGTCGTTCACATTTATGGCGACCGAGTCCAATGTGCGAGCGAAGAGACGCGGAACCTATCTACGCCTGTTTCTAGTAAACTATTTTGCGAAAGGACAATACCATGAAAAAGATTCTCTCCATTGCCGTCGTTCTTACTGTCGCGATTTCTGTCGCGCATTTTGCTGGCGCCCAAAACCCGTCTCCTCAAGGACGCATGGGCGGTCGAATCTTCGCTGAAGCGCGAAATGAAGACGGAAGTCTTGATCTTTCCAAAATTCTCGCGAGCGATCGTCTTCCCGACGAGCGCAAACAGGCGTTCAAAGCGGCCGACAAAGACGGCGACGGACGTCTTACGCAGGATGAAGTTAAGGAAGTCTTCCCTAACTTCGGCAACCGTCCTGCGCCGCGAGGTCAAAACGCGCCTCAGTTCGGAGGACAGCCCGGTTTTGGCGGCATGCCTGGAAACTTTGGAGGACAAAGACCCGGCATGGGCTTCCCACAAGGAAACGACGCGTTCAAGCTTGACCTCTCAAAACTCCCGGAACAGTTTCCGCAAGAGCGTAAAGACGAAATGAAAGCCGCCGATAAGGACGGCGACGGTTTCCTCTCCATGGAAGAATTTCGCGATCTACCGCGTCCGAAGTTCCAGTTTAGAGAAGGCGAAAGACCGGAATTCATCGACGAAAATAATGCGATCAACCTCGAAAAGCTCAGCGCGTCTCTCAAAGAATTCGACAAAAATAGCGACGGTATTCTCGACGCAGACGAACAGAAAGCCTTGGGCGACGTAGTTCGCGAAAAATATCGATCCCTTCCCTTCTTCATTAATCAGATCATTGGAACTGGATTTCAGTTCGGCGGTCAGCCTGGATTCGGAGGTCCCCAGTTCGGCGGTCAGCCTGGTTTCGGAGGCCCTCAGTTCAGCGGTCAACCCGGATTCGGCGGTCCCCAATTCGGCGGTCAACCCGGATTCGGAGGCCCTCAATTCGGCGGTCAACCGGGTTTCGGCGGTCCCCAACCTGGCGGACAGCCCGGTTTCGGTGGAATGCAGGGAAACCGCAGGGACGGCGCCCCAAGATTCAACTTCTTTGGCGACGCTTTTAGCGACGGCAAATTAGATCTTTCCAAACTCCCTGAGCAACTCCCCCAGGAGTTCAAAGATAGGATGAAAAACGCCGACAAAGACGGCGATGGATTCCTCTCCGGCGACGAGCTTGAAGCCGCTAGACCCCAAGGTCCCGGTTTCGGCGGCGGGATGCGCGGCGGTCGTCGAGGCGCGCCCAGCGAAAGCGAAAACAAATAATTCCGCAGATTAGCCGACGAACGTTTCCGTTCGTCCCTATAAAGCGACGCCCTGCGAGGACGCTTGTTTCCTCGCAGGGCGTTTTCTTCGGGTTACAGCGTTGGCGCGTCGTCGCGTCGCTCGTTTACCGCGCCGCCCGCAGACCAGTCTGAAGGGATGAAACCCAGTCGTTTTGCGGCAAAGATCGCGTCGGGCGTAAGCATACGTTGCCACGCCTTGTTCCTGGGAGACCAGCGGAATCCGCAATGACGAAGATCGGCGCGGGTCTTCTCCGAAGGAATGTCGTCAAAGAATATTTGCAGACGGTTCTCGTCCTTATTCGCTCTCACGACGCCGCCGTCAAAATGCCAGCCGTCGCCATACTCCGTCTCCGCCTGTCTCTTGAGGTATTTGATCCGTTGATCGATCCGATGAATCTCTGCGAGGCTATTGGGAAGATTAAAGAACTGATAGATTGCCGGCCCCTCTCTGCAGACTTTGTCCTTGAGGGCGCCGTCATAACCTTCCCATGATCCGTTTTTTCGTCGATACGCGTTCGCCTTCTTCATCTCCTCATGCCGTTCTTTTAGAACGGCGAGTTTCGCTTCCAATCTTTCGAGCGCGTCTGAGTCGTCAGAACTAATCCCACCCGTTCCAACGCCTCTAATTCTTCGCTCCATGGTCTCCTTCATTTTCTCATGTTCACGAAGTAATTCGCTAGTACGACGAATTTTCACCTCGTGTTTCTTGCGAGGAAAATTACCCGCGCCGGCAATCATAATTGACGGACAAGAAGCGGCGTTGCGATGAAATCGATCGTACCACGCCGCAAGCTGACGCTCATAAGAATCGAGTATCCGATCAATCTTTTCATGATAACGCGCGTCGACTTTTTCCTTCTGTCGCGTCGCCACTTCACGCGCAGAATCCACAGCCGTCCGATATTCTCGGGTCGCGCTGCCCGTTGAGTAACCGCGAAACGAATTGGCCTCTTGCGCTGCCTTTGCAAGTTCCTCGTTAACGGGATAATAGCCGTCGGCGCCGCGAGCTCCTCTTTCTACGTCTGAATCCAGTAACTCGTCGTCTGCCGTACCGTCGACGAGTTCGTCTTTCGTCGTCGACAAAGCAGATTGATCTAGGGCATTAACAGACACGTCCGAATCTTGCTCGGCGTTCGACGCCAACGGCGGGACGCTTATAAAACGATCGCGAAGGAAATCAATCATCACGTCGCAAAGAGTACGAACCTCTTCCGAATCAGAAAAACCGTAATCGTCGAGCGCCGACGCATACTCGCACAGCGTGAACACGGCCTCTTTATCCGCGACAATAGCGTCGACCACGCGATCTCTAATCGAATCGAAATCGTTTCTTTCCGTCGTCGCGGCGGCGACATTAATAGCGTAATTCTTTAGGTGATTGGTCTTAACGCGTGCGTTACTCTCAAAAAGCCGCCGTTCGACCATCGAGCGACGTTCACGAGGATTCTGACGCGACCACGCGTTTTCAAACTCTTCGCGAGCATATGAAAGAAAAACGGCCTGGTCAGAAACACGTCCGTCAATCTGACGAAGGAAACGACGTACGTTCCTCCATTCCTTTTCTTGAACGTCGCGAGTCGTTTCGGGTTCGTTCGGATCGAGAGGAGGTTCAAAGAGGCGAATAACGCGATCCATTTCGTCGGCAAGGTAGAAATCCAGCGCCGGCGGTTCGTATTCACGAAGATAAAGACACGCCGCCTTCAAACGATCGTATCGTTCTAATCTATCCAATTCGAAGGACGCGTCCCACACGGCGACGTTTGAAGTCTCGTTTGCCATCGTTTTCTCAAGTTGTTAAACGTATTTATCTACGCTGCCATATCAAAAAAGAACAGCGCGACTTAAAGTTTAAACACAATGAAATAGCCAGTCAAGTTAAGGATAAACGAGTAAGACAAGAAAAGAAAACGGATGAACTTCGCGTTCCCAACTTACGCGCTGCTCATCCGCTTCTTATTCTCCCCGTCGATCAAGCCGAAAAGGGAGAATCAAAGACTTGCCTTGAATTACTGAACCTTACAAATGAAACGCACGACGCCAAACTCTTTTGGATAAAGCGGTTTCGTGATCTCCCAACGCAGAATAAGCGAACCCTTTTCGTTAAGATCTGCGAAAAAATCCGATTCGACAGAGGACTGCGCAGTGCCGTCGACATAACGAAGTCGCGTAGAAAGGTCGTCAAGGATCGTGACGTTTCCAATCGGCTCGTCGCCGATGTTTTCAAAACGAAGCGTAAACTCGACGAACTCGCCAGGTTTTGCGGCGTCTTTGTTAGCAATTTTGACAACGCGCAGTTTCGAGGTCTTCGTGTCGTCTTTGATTTGATAAATCGTCGCGGCGCCTTCGACATAAGCGTTTGAAAAAACATTGACTAAATCCGTTGAAACAGCGACGCCCTGTTCTCCGCTCCAACCTTGAGCCGCGAGGACCCCGTCGAGCATGAGCGACGCGTCTTCGGCGCTCAAATCGTCGACTGTTTCAGACGTTAACATCGCCCCGAGACGAATCTGGGCGTCTCCTTCCATAACGCCTTGGAGACCGGTTGACTGAACGATTCCAACCGTAGTTTCCGCGCCTTGGGGCTGCACAGAGTTGCTAGCGCCAAGCGGACGAACCTCGTTAGATCTAACGTCGACGCCTTCGATCCTATCTCCTTGGATCGCGCCTTCGTTCGTATTGGCGATTTCAATTCCTTCGCGGTGATCGCCCTCTATCGGACCGACAATCTGGCGAACGGCGCCGAAACGAGGACTGTACAAAAAGACGCGATTCGTCGGCTCAATAAGGATTCGACCGTCGATCGTGTCGAAATGAGCGACAGAATCCTCTGATTCGAGATTTTCGATCGACCAATCTTCTCGAGCGACAACCTGCCCGTTCGCGTCGCCGCCAGAAACGATGTATTCGTCAAATTCGCGACGCGCCCTATCTTGGTCGTTCTGAGCAGACTTTGCGTCATTTGGACGACGAACGTTAGCGTAGGGTTCGGCAATCTTGGGATCGACTTTAAGCGCAAGTTTCCTACCGCGTGAACGAATGGCGGCAATCGTTTCAGAAACAGGAGTCGACGCTCCGACGGGTTCAAGCACAACGTCGTTTGCTTTAGCTTCAGGAGCGACGGATTTAACAGTAACGTTATCAGTCGTGACGTCTACGGCAGGCGACTTCTCTTCCTTAACGTCGTTCGAAACAGCCGATTTCTCCTCTTCAGGATCGTCTTCGTCGACAGAAGCGTCGGCGTCAGAAGCAACGTCGTCGTCCTCGTCTGCAACGTCGTCTGAGTCGTCGGCAAAAGGATCGTCTTCGTCGGCAAAGGGGTCGTCTTCTGGTTCCTGCCCTCTAATCAACCATTTGGAAGCGTCAAAGAGATCGACGGACGCGCTAATATTTGCGCCAGGGTAAGTCGTCTGCTGCCGCGGATAAACGGTCTGCGAAGGTTGCGCGGAAGGCTGAGGAGCAATTGTTTGCGGCTGGACAACAGGCTGAGCAACAGGTTGTGTCGGAGCCTGGGCGACAAACTCAACGTTTTGCGCCGGGTTAGCAACCGGGGGAGTCTGGACGGCGTAACTTGGAACAACGACCTGACCGTTCGGAACAACTTGATATCCTGGCGTCTGCACGGGATACTGAGGCGCCGTATTAGCCATGGGCGCAGAAGTCGGTTGCGCAGGGATTTGCGCATAAGATTGCCCAGGAACCTGCGCATAAGGATTAGGTTGGGCAACCGTCGGCTGCATAGCGACATAAGGTTGAGCAAGGGGCGCAGACGTCGGTGGATAAGAATTTACGCTTGGAACTTGGACTGGAGCAGGAACGGTTTGAGGCGGAGCAGAATAGGCTGCTTGCGACTGAACAGGAGCAGCGTATGAGGGAACGGGCGCATTCGTCGCCGGACGCGTAATTCCACGCGTTGGAAGAGCGCGTCCAGAAGAACGAACCTCAGCCATTTTGCGTTGCGACGCCTCGAAACGGATATCTTCAAGAGTCCTAGCTCCAGGGGGCATAGTCTGCCAGTGTTTGGGAAGAGTCGTCGAACCGCTGTGCTTGAAAACAGACGCGAGTCCGCTTTCAGTATCTTCACTCCAGTTTCCGGAATATACGTCGCGATAATACGCTTCTTCCTCCGGCGTCTTCGGATCATATTTAGCATAGGGATTGTCACGCTTCGACATACCCGTCTTACCGGAATTTGCAGATTGGCACGAGACGAATGCGAGCGGACAAATCAACATCAGCACAATCGCAGAGCAAAAAGTTCGGCCTTTCCGAACGCCCATAAACGACATTCTGACGCAAGAAGTCGATAAAGTGTTGGGAGACTTCATTAGCGCATCCTTTCAACGACGACGCGACGCCGCGTCTAACAGTTTGTTTCTGAGTCCGACTTCAAAGTAACGCGCAACGTCTATCGTTTACGCTTCGTCGGCGCTATCGGTATTATCGACTAAATAGATACAAACGTTAAATATTTCAAGAAAATTCACTAAAAACGTTATATTTTAACATCTTCATTCTTCACCGTTCTGATACGGAAATGGGTTAAAGACAGCTAAATCCTATATAAACAAATCGTACGGCGACAATCAGAAGAAAAACGCCAAGAATACGGTTGATTCCAACCAATCGTTTCACGTCAAAGAAGCGTCTGCTTTTTGAGACGATAAACGCAATCAAAAGATTGCAAGAACAGATCGCGACAAAAAAAGCCGACAAATATGCGACTACGGCCATAAATCCGCCTTCCTTAAAAAATTGACTGATTTGAACGGCGTTAATCGTAAAAGAAAAAATCCATAAGTTAGGGTTAAACATATTAGTCGTCCAAATCGTAAAGAAAGAAAGACGAGATTGCGGCGTTTGGACATGAAAATCGTCAACGGTCGTGCGGAACTGTAACCATGCAATCCTAAATAAGGTCAACGCGCCTAGAAATGAAATTCCCGCGATAAACGCGTTCGGTAAGTTTGCGACAAAAAGGACGGCGACGACGAGCGCGAAAGGATCAGAAACAAGAGAAATCGTCGCAACACGCCAACTGGATCGAATACCCCGCGAAAGCGATTCGGAAATAATAACGGTCTGCAACGGTCCGGGCGAAACGGAACCTTGAAATCCAAAAAACGCGCCCAATGCAACGGCGGAAAGGCAACATGTCGAAATCAATTCCACGATCCGTTCTCCTTAGACGCTTAAAACTCCCACAATTATATGGGGTCGTTAAAAATAACAACCCTGTCGACCGCGCGTTCTTTAAAAGCTCAACAACCGCTGGTATAATCGTTTAACCTCGTGGAATTCGAGCTGTATCGCTAACTAACCCCTCATTTCTGGAGGAAAAAAATGCGTCGTCTTTTGCAAGGGTTTCTTGCGACGCGCGTCGTCGCGCTGACATTAGTTCTTACCTGTTGTTCTTTCGTTATGGGCGGCGAAGTCTGGACGTTGCCGTCCGATCCTCCAAGTTGGGCGCGAGACCCAAACGCACTGAATGTCGAAATAGTAGAAAACGATTCTAGAGAAATTAAAACCGCGTTACACGTCGTCCATAACGGCGCGCTAGATTGGGCTGTCCGCATTCCCGAAAGAATCGACGTTTCACCTGGCGACGTATTCGTCGTTCGATATCGTGGCAAGAACGTGGGCGAAAAAGCCGTTAGACCAAGCGTCGTTCTATACGACAATAAAAACGAAGCGATCTCATGGGTTTACGGAGGACAAAACGAACTCCCCTTCGGCGATTGGCACGCTAGCGAAACAAAGTTCATTATCCCCGCGGAAGTGGCGACAATCGAACCTCGCATCGTTGGAGACGGTAAAACCGACGTCTTTATTGAACTCTTCCAAATCGAACACGTCGATTCGATCCCAATCGGGAAAGTTACGGGCTCCTTCGTCGTCAAGAATCAATTTCTTCAAATTGACTTCAATTTAGAAAACGCTTCCTTCAGCGTTCTCGATCTCCGGACGAACCGTAAATGGAGTCAAATCGTCTCGACGCGAAACCAATTCGTCATTGACGCTAAGAAACTTCCCAACGGCGTCGATTTCGAACTATTGGACGCGAGGAATATGCTTACGTTTCACGCCGTTCTCAAACTAGAAGACGCCGCGCCGGAGTTAGTCGTTCAGCTCAAAGCAGATAAAAACGCGCCGCATCCCGAACCGCTGTTCTACCCCTACCCGTTCTCATCCCGAACAACGGACCGGATTATTCTCCCCATAAACGAGGGAATCTCCTTTCCTGCGACAGACAATCCCCCAAGCGTCGCAAGTATCCACACGTTTGGCGGTCACGGACTTTGCATGGCGTTCTGGGGCGTCGTCAACGATACAATTGACGCAAATGAGGGCGACGGTTACATGGGAATCATAGAGACGCCAGACGACTCCGTAATTCTCGTCGAGTCACGCCCTGCCGATTCTCAAGATTTGTCAACCGAAAACGCCGACGTCAAGGCTCTATCCATAACCCAGGTTTGGCACGGAGCCAAAAAGCTCTTTAGCTACGACAGAACGTTACGACTCGTCTTTTTCGATAAAGGAGGACATGTCGCGTTCTGCAAACGCTATCGGAAATATGCCGATAAAATTGGTCTCCTTGTGGATTTTGATGAAAAGATCAGACGCAATCCGAATCTTGCGGAGGGAATCGACCTGCTCGTAGGCGCGGCTAATATCTGGACATGGGACGCCGATAAGCTCGAAAAAATTCATAAACTTCAAGAGATGGGATTTGACCGTATTCTATGGAGCGGAGGCGGTTCCGCTGAAGAAATCAAAGAAATGAACGAACTCAAAGGCGTTTTGACCTCAACATACGACATATATCAAGATATTATGGATCCGGCGCGTTATCCCGAGGTCTCTTGGATTCATGGGTCTTGGATTCCCGAAGCGTGGCCGCAAGATATTGTATGGGATTCCCCAGACGGAACGTGGACAAAAGGTTGGGAAGTCGACGCGAAAGACCCGTCAAAGCCTCGAATCCCCTGCGGAGTTCTCTGCGACCTCAAAGCGCCGTCGTATGCTGAAAAACGTCTTTCCGCTCTTCTCGCAACGACCCCGTATCGGTGTCAATTTATCGACACGACAGTCGCCTCCCCGTGGCGAGAATGTTGGAATCCAGACCATCCTATGACCCGAACGGACAGCAAAAACGCGCGGATGGAACTTCTTGCGCTCTTTGGTCGTCGCTTCAATCTCGTCTGCGGAAGCGAGACGGGAATCGACGCGTCGGTTCCATACTGCGACTATTATGAAGGCATGATGAGTCTCGGACCTTACCGCTGTCCAGATTCGGGTCGCTATATGGATCGTATCTGGCAAGAAGTTCCCGAACTCGTTGAAAAGTATCAACTTGGCGAAACATTTCGTCTCCCCCTCTTTGAATTGGTTTATCACGGTTGCGTCGTTTCCTACTGGTACTGGGGCGACTATAACAATAAGTTTCCGGCGCTTTGGCTCAAGCGAGATCTTTTCAACGCGCTTTATGGAGTCCCTCCGATGTATCTGTTCAAGGGTGAATTTCTCGACGAGAATCGCGAGCGGTTTATTGAAAGCTACAAAATCGCAGAACCCGTCTCTCGACTCACTGGACGCGTTGAAATGACAGATCACCAGATTTTAACACAAGATAGGAAGGTCCAGAAAACCATGTTTGCGAACGGAATATCGGTAGTAGTAAACTTCAGCGACGTCGATTACCGCTATGAGGAAGAGGACGTCGTCGTCCCCGCCTTTTCGTCAAAAATATTCGGCGCCAATCAATAAACCCGTTTTTACGCCGTAAAAAAACGCGACGCTTCTTCTAGAGGCGTCGCGTTTTCGATTAGTCAGGGCTTGAATTTCGTCTTTGTCAATCCGCTGTAAAAGAGGTAGTAAAAATACCGAGCGGCGATGGAGGCGTAAGGAGACCACTTAGCAGCGCGTTTCTTAACGGACGCAGGAGAAACGTCGTCCGTATTGTAAAGCCATTTGTAAACTTCAAGAAAACATCTATCATACATTGAAACGACGTTCTGACGATCGAGAACAAAAATCAAGTACATCGTCGCGGTCCATGCGCCGATTCCCCGAAAGGAACGAAGTTTCTTCATTGCGGCGTCGTCGTCCATTGTCTTGAGTTCGTCAAAGTTGAGTTCTCCGCTTTCTATCGATTCATTGAGACTGCGGATATATGAAATTTTCGGTCGTGAAAGGCCGACACGACGCAAATCGTCGTCTGTAAGTTCGTCAATCGCCTCACGTGTGATGGCGCCGTCGCACCATTGAACGAGGCGTGAACCGATTTTCTCCGCCGCTCTTCCGGAAATCATCTGACCGACTATCTGCCAGATAAGAAACTCGTACTCGTCCTCATAAACGTCATACTCGATCGCGCCAATCATTGAAATTGCCTTGCCAAGGCGTCGATCCTTCGCACAGAGACTCTTTATTGCCGGCGAATCGCCGTCAAGATAAACTTTTCTTATCTTCATAGTTTTCCACTCCGGGCGTCGAAATCGGAATTCTTATGCCAAACAAAACTGTCGACATACGGCGCATAACCTAGAATGATTTGCGCAACCTTCTCAGAAACGTTCCGTTCTGTCGATCGATTGACGCGTTTGTCATAAAAGCCGACGTCGATACGGCGACGAATAAGTTTAAGGGCGTCTGCGACACGCGACCATTCCACGCCCGTCATAATCGCGCCGCCCGCGTCGCTTGTGTCGTTACGTTCTCGCGAATTTCGAAGACTCAATGCAGGGAAATTCAGGACAGACGCCTCTTCGTCAAGCGAACCGCTGTCGGAAAGAACGGCATAAGAAGAACGTTGCAACGCGTTGTAGTCGAAAAAACCGAGTGGGCGAACAGGAAGAATCTCCGGAGCAAGAACAGCGCCCTGCGCCTCTAGCCTTTTACGAGTTCGAGGATGAACCGAGAAAACAACTCGTTTTTTTTCTCGTACCGCTAGATTGTTAAGCGTCTGGACAAAATTGGACAATTGTCTCGGGTTGTCGACGTTTTCTTCTCGATGAACGCTGACGACAAAATACTCGCGAGGTCGGAGATTCAAACGTTTCAGAACGTCAGACTCGTCAATTTTGTCGCGATAGTAGTCAAAAACCTCTTCGGTGGGACTGTCAATTCGAAAAATGCGATCAATCGGAAATCCCTCGTGCATAAGATTTGTCGTCGCGACGGAACTACATGGAAGATTGACGTCGGCAAGACAATCCACCAAACGACGATTAATCTCCTCTGGCACGCGCTGATCGTGAGAACGACGACCGGCGTCAAGATGAAAGATAGGAATCTTACGACGTTTCGCAGCATAAGCCGCAAGACCGCTGTTAGAATCGCCAAAAACGAGCGTGGCGTCTGGACGTTCGTCAGCGTAAACTGCGTCAATTTTTCCAATTATCGACGCGACTGTCGACGCAGGGGTCGCGTCCGCTGCTTGGAGAAAATAGTCGGGTTTGCGAAGAGAAAGATCGTCGAAGAATATCTGACTCAATTCGTAATCGTAATTCTGTCCCGTATGAACGACAATATGCTCGACATATTCGTCGAGCGTAGCAATGATGCGCGAAAGACGGATAATTTCAGGACGAGTTCCTATTACGGTCAAAACCTTCATTGTTGTTCCTTACCGAGCCGGATCGACGTCCAAAGTTAGTTGACAAACCTGCGAACGCGTTTCAATTTTAAAGCGCTCAAATCTTCTGACCGTTCAAATATACAAGTCGTTCGAAACGTCGTCAAGCGATCAAGTTGGGATGAACAACGCTTGAAGCGCTAAAATTCAACCTGTTTTCTCCACTGTTAATAGAAATAAATATCTAAAAAACGCTAACGATTATTTAAATTATGACGATAATAACATGAAAGCCAGTATTGTGGACGTCGTGAGAGCGACGGTAGATCAAGGGAACGATGATGACGGCACGCTCAGAAAACAAGGCGAATTGTTTGGCGGAAAACGCCGACGCAAGGGCGCCGCTGTCGTCTTATTTACAGGGCGATAATCAAACCGCTCCTCGTGAAGGCTGGACGATTTTCTCGTCTGACGACGACTCTGAACCAACACGAGCGCCTAATCTCTCCGTTCTCAAGCAGATTAAAAATTTTCTCAACGCTAAGTCAGAAGACACGATCGTTCGCTACGACTCAAATACTCAAAAATTTCGTGTCGATTACCCTTACTATGACTCTGATTCGGACGTCGAAAGGACGGAATCTAGACTATCTGGCGACGGAGCTTCGTTTCCGTCTCCTTCAGCCGCCCTCCCTGACGAAACAGAACTAGACCTTAATGAACAAGAGGAGAAAAAGTCTCCTTGTGAGGAAAACGCGTCCTTTCCCACTGACGCGTGCGAAAAAGTCGTCGAGACGTCTCCCCCGCAACTCGGAATGAACGAATCAATCCCGATCGAGCCTTTAGAGGAGGAGCCTAGGAGAACAGACTTCGAATATTCAATACTCGCCGTTCCACAAGAGTCGAGCTACGAAACAAAAGAAGAAGACGCCGCTACTCAGGGCGACGACTCGCTGGAAATTGTAGACTATCCCGAGCTCAAACCATCCGCTAATCAAGAATCATACCTTCTCGACGTCGCTCAAATACTTAACTCAGATTTTTCACGTAGCAGGGAGCCTGCTGTTCACGGCGGAATCAAGAAAGAAAACAAACCTTTCGCGACGTCCGAAGAGAATCCGTCTGCTGTATCGGCGTCTTCTCATGGGTTAGAAAGCGTCGCGTCGACTTCGAAGAGGCGAGATTTAAACAATTTTGTGATCGGCGACGTTTCACAACATAAAGCGTGCCGACGACAAGATCCCAATAAAAGGCTTCCTATCTTTCGGCGTTTTGTTGATCTTGCGACAAAACGTCAACAGATAAACGCGGTCGACGCCGAAGAAATTCCGGTAAAAAGGGTTGAGACGCCAACGCAGGATTATTCTCGTGAAATTTGTATTTGCGACGCGTATGAATCCGCAAACACGATTGAAGTCGTCGTCGCGCCCTGTTACGTCGGAGCCAACGTAACGTTTCAAAACCAATAACAACAGCTAGGTATGCAGGCCGACTCGGCGCGACGCCGTTGAAGACCGCCGAAATCCCCGTTCGATATATCATGTTTACCGTCGTAATTTGTCTCGTCTTAACGCCGTTCCTTGTAAGTTGGGCGTGTTGCAAGATCGTCATGCGAGTCGCGCCCTCTTTGGGTTTGGTCGACAAGCCTGGACTTCGTAAGATTCACTTAAAACCAACGCCAACAGGCGGCGGGCTCGGAATATGGCTCGGAGTCGTGGTCCCAGCCGCGGCGCTTTCGATCCTTTCGCTCGGTTTAAGTGGGGTTGACGAGACGCAAGGCGCGTCTCTTGAAGGCTTGACAGTCTGGGGCGTTCCCCTAACCTCTTTTCCTGCGACATTCTCAGCTCACGCTGTTTGGATTGCTTCAAACCTCTCCCGAATGTGGACGGCGCTTTCGTTAGGTTCTGTTCTCGTCCTTCTTGGAACTCTAGACGATCGATTTGATTTACCGTGGAAATTGCGCCTTGCCGTCGAATTTATTGTCGCCGTCATTGCCGTCGCCTGTGGATGGCGGCTAAACTGTACGCAAATCAGTCCAATCTTAGCGCAAATCCTAAGCGTATTCTGGATTGTCGGTCTGGTTAATTCATTTAACATGCTGGACAATATGGACGCGCTCTCTAGCGGAGTTGCGACTATCTCGTCGCTTTTCCTTGGCGCGCTTGCGTTTGTCTACACGCCCCAGACAGGAGGAGAACCGATGCTCTTTTTGGCGGGGTCTATGCTGACGTTAGCGTGTTCGATCTTGGGATTCCTAACACTCGGCAAACCGCCGGCAAAAATGTTTATGGGAGACGGCGGCGCCTACTTCATTGGATTCGTCATAGCAACGTCAACACTTTCTATCACGTATGCCGACGCACATGCGCCGTCGTCGTCTGTTCTAACGCCGTTGGTTATTGTCGCCGTGCCTCTCTATGACACTATCAGCGTTGTGATAATCCGTCTCAAGAATAAAAAGAGTCCCTTTGTAGGCGATACGAACCATTTTGGGCACCGCTTAGCTGCGCTTGGACTTTCGCGCAAACAGACAGTCTTGACGATCTACCTTGCGACGGCGATATGCGCGACTACTTCGTTTTTCATTTACCGCGCTAAACCGATCGCCGCAGTTTTTATGACGTTACAAACTGCTTCTTTTTTAGTTTTTACCGCTGTCGTTGAGTTTGCCGCGCGTAAAAAAATAAGAGAAAACAACGTAAAGATTGAACAACTCGAACAAAAAGACCGTTGACGAAACGTCGACTTCCCTTAATGGAACCTTCCAGAGAACCACTCCTAGAAGTTCGATTCAAAAGGAACCCCGACTGTACAGAGAAATTTACTCAAAGAAAAGCGACGCCCCTTGCCCACCTTAAATTTGACGTTAGAATGTAAGAACTGAACGTTCAAAATCGCGACGCGAAAGGCGGCGCTCGCCTGACGTGTTGCGGGCGGTTGCCTTTTAAGGGCTGTCGTCCGTCGTTTTGGGACGTCGAACGTCAAATCGGTTCGTGCGGTCAGGCAACCGCGTTGGTTTGGAGTAGCGTTATGACAATCGATAAGAGTTTAAAGGTTAAGAAGGGCGTCTCTCGTTCGAGAAACGTTCTTACAAGAGTCGAAAGAATAGAGAAACTTCAGTCTCAAGATCGTTGGACGGAAGAAACTTCTCCTTTCAGCCTTCCGAAGATCCGTGTTTACAAGGTCGTTCTGAAGAAGAAAAAGAAGTCTAAGACTGACGAAGCCGAAGGAAAGTGATCTACTCGCCTGACTCGCATGTTAAAAGGTCGTGTGAAAATTTCGCGCGACCTTTTATGTTTCAATCGTCAATCAGAAATTTGCTCTTTCGTCAAACAATCTTCTAACGGGCGACAAGCCGCTTCAATGAGAGGGCGAAGCTTTTCCTCTAGCAGATCGGCGTTCGCTTTCTTAAATTCGCATTCCCAGATGCGGATAACCAAATATCCCAACGCTGTTAGTCGTTCTGTCGCCGCACGATCTCGTATTTGATTGCGCTCTATCTTGATTCGCCAGTAATCTGCATGATCTTTGGGAACCGTATTTCGACAGCGGTGACCATGCCAAAAGCAACCGTCGACAAAGACAGCGACGCGGAGTTTCGGAAAAACGAAATCGGGATGACCGAAAAGCCGAACATTACGTCGCCAACCGACAATTTTTCGTTTTTTAAACTCCTCAATAAGTCTCAGTTCTGTCGACTTATTGCGATTAGACTTGACCCGCCGCATGATCTCAGATCGTTCGGAAGCGTTGAAAACGTCTGATTTGTTCGGAGAATCGTCTCCGTGCGGCGTTGGAGGAAGTTTAGGGAGTTGAGTTCTTTTTCTAGACGTCATGGTTCGAAAAGACTAACGCGTTTGAAATTACGAGTGACAAAAAAGTTCAAAAACGTGTTCGACGGACTGACATTCGACGCGATTATGAGTCATACTTAAATTATCTTTATTTCTATAGGGTTTACAAAAAGTAGTCCCCTATTTAGTCACTTTTCCCCATTGTTGCCATTCGGCGACGCGATACAATCAAAAATAAGGAAACACCCAAATGAAACGACGATCTATCAAAGTAAGCGGCGAAACCGCCGCGATCTATTTTAATTCCCAATGGCGTTTTTACCAAGACGCTGAATACATCGTTAGCAATGCAAACGATGTTTCTCTTGCGGCAGACGGGGCGGCGGTCGATAACGCCTATAAAATCTGTCGATACTGTTTTGCCAAATTTCAGAATATGAAACAACAGGGCATTGAACACGGGTTGATTTTTAAGAGCGTCGAAAGGGCTAAATACTATAATTTCCTTCTGTTTTGCGATCTTCTCACCGCGTATCTTGGACTGGAAAAGGATTATTGAAAATGGCTAATATCGTATCCAAAAAAAACAAAAAAGGCGTTGTTAGGGGTTGGGAAGTCCGTACAAAGATACCGACGGCAAACGGCTCGACGTTCACGTTCTACGCTAGAGCGGCGGTCTTTGATAAGTCCGACGTCGATGGAATTAAAACCTTGCTGACAGACTGTGAAAAAGACGCATTTAAAACGGGCGCAATTCAACCTTTCACCCTTGGGCGGCTCGAACCGTTCCCGTTAGTCTTGGACGCGCTGATTGAAAATGACATTATCGACGCGGCGCCCTATACGACGCTGGGCAACGTTTACGACGAAGCCTTAGCCGATCTGGGACGAACGACAAAACTAAAAACGTATAACTCGGCGCGAAACTGTCTAAAATATGCGCTCGAATACTTCAAAAAGGACACGCCTATAACAGATATCAAGCAACGCGACGCGCAAGCGTTCAACAGCTATCTGAATGAAAAGGTTATGGCGGGAAAACTAGCGCAAACGTCGAAAAACGCGATTATAACGCGTTCTAAGTGGCTTTTCCGTTGGTATTCAGACCGATTATCGGAGCCGATCGTCAACCCGTTCCAAAACATAAAGGGCGGCTCGACGGTAAGCGAGAAAGAACCGCGAATTATCACAGACGACGAAGCGGCGCGGATATTGGACGCAATCGCAAAACACAGACCCCCGAAAGCGTACTATAACCCGCTTGAATGGAAAGCTTGGTTTTTACTTGGGTATCGTCAGGGCTTGCGCCTTCTGTCAGAATCGCCGGAGCTAAAATGGGAATTTATCGACTTTGACAACAAGGTTCTAATGATAAGGGACGTGAAACGCTCGAAACGCTTGAAGGGCGTTAAAATGCGCGATATGAGACTTTTTAACGACACGGCGGCGGCTCTTTGGGAATTGAAAGAGGAACGAAAAAGAAATGGCGACGCGCTCGTTTATGTTTTTTCCGACTGGTGGAGAAAAGATAATAAAAACAGCGGGTCATGCGCTTATGCTCGTTTAAAAAGGATATTTCAAGAAGCTGACGTGGACGCCGATCGTTTCCGACAAATTTTACGACAAACAGCGTCTAACCGTATTGATAACGAATACGGCCCCCGCTGGGAAAACTTAATGCTAGGACACTCGGGGAAAGTAGCTAGAAGCGCGTATCTCTTAAGAGAAATACCGAAAGAGGTATTGGAGCACGTTCCTAGCTGGGAGAAAGCCGCGACCGACTGACGCGGGGCAAGAGCGCAACAAGTAAGAGAGGGCCGCCGGAGGAAACTTCGGCGGCTTTTCTTATGGCGGTACAAAAGGAAAGGAAAGATAGTATAATACATGGGCGTAACAGTAGAAACCACAAAAAAGGGGGCTAGAGGGTAATAATAATAATAATAATAATAATAATAATAATAATTTATAAATACCTTATACCTATAACCTCTCTCTATCTCTTGTCTTGCTACCTTTTTTACCTAGCTGTCTATCGTACTGTATCAGTTACAATGATTCAACCCCGCCCGCGTCGCCTATTATCCCCGCTCTATGCAAAATCCTGTCTACATGTCTACAACGCCAATTTTGCAATGGCTAACTTGTTATTATATCGTTTTTTAAGCAATGTAGACATTTTAAAAATCGACCGTCTACAAACGTCTACAACGTCTACACGGGTTTTGCTATTGCGGGCGGTTATAATCATTATCTAGAATCCGCTTTTTTACTTGCACGGGCGGGGACGTTTTTTTCTGAATTGCTGTAAGTCGTTGTCGCGTATTGGGTTCGGTTTAGGGGTTTTTTACCGGGCTGTCCACCACCTCAAGCAAGAGAAAAAGTTTTTAAAGTACCTTTGACCTTTCCCCGCTTGCGCGTCTACGTTTGCGGGAAAAAGCCATATACGCGCCGCTTGTGCTTTTCCCGGCTATCTTATCGCCGCGCCGTGAAAGTCGCAAAAAACGCCCGAATAGAGCTCGACACAGTTTTAACGGTTTTATATTTATATCCTCTAACTGTGGACGCGGCGGCCCGTATGACCAAAACCGCGCCGCGTATCTTGGCGGCGATCTTCGGCGCATGTCGTTTTTCGTATATCCGCTTGCACGTTGTTTTTACTTTCTTTGTCTGAATTTTTAAGAATTATTGAAAAAATTTTTGTGACAGGATTAGAACAAGCCCCTAGATATGAACTATAAAACCGTGTCCTTCAATGATTTAAAAGCGAATTGATAACAGGACTGAATGTCTATTGATGTTTTGAATCGTCGCGTTATAATGCGCACTGTTAACACTTAAGGCACGTCGAAAAGAAATAAAACGAATAATTAGGCGCGGTTAAAAAAAAGAAACGCCGAACCTATTGAGGCCTAAGAGCTAACAAGCAGACCAAAACGGCGACACGCCGCGACGGTCTGACCTTCTAGGAATGGTTCCTAGATTGTATAACGGGCGCCGCCTGTCTCACTCACGTAACTACCACATCACTTTGAATGAGACGGGCTGGCGCCACTCTGGACGGGCTGGAAATGTATTATTATGTTTTCGGCTCAAACCCCGTACAACGGGAGTTTTTCTAATGGTAAGAAGAAATATTACCAAAGTCAAGGGGCGCCCTCTTTTTCTCGAAAAGCGTTCCTACAATCTTAAAGAAGCGGCTGAATACATCGGGCGGTCTGTGCCTTTTGTTAGGCGCCTAGCTGAAAAGGGTGTTATTCCTTGCAAACGTGTTCAAAACGGCAAATCGGAACGGTTTACTTATATCTTTTCACAATCCGAACTTGACGCTTGGGACACGGCCAACGCTATTGATCTTAACTCGTTAAAAATCAACCCCGTTGATATCGCTAACGTGTTAAAAGAGAACGGTTTTGCCCCCGCCGAAATATTCAAAATTATTGCTTGTCTAATGGGGACTATGCAGGAAAGTTAGATACTCGTTAAAACAAAAAACGCGCCGGAGCATGAACTTCGGCGCGTTAGAGGTTTTAACGTCTTTGACAAGCGTATTTCAAGACGTTTCTATTATAGCGGCGTTTCTATGCTTGTCAACATCTAACCTCTTATTTTCTAACTTTTTAAGCTAAAATCTAATAATTTTTACAGGGGTTATTATGTTGAACATAAAAGATTTAAAACTCATTATCAGGGCCAATAACCTTGATGAAACGCTATTTAAAGAACTAGCAAACGTACCACAATCGGCGTTTGATTCGGCACGCGGCAGAAAGGAAGGCGCGGGCGAACCTTGCCCCTATTGCGGCGGTAACGACCGTTTCAAAGTAAAGAACGAATACGACGGTACGATCTTGTTGTTTTGTCGTAGAGGTTGTTTTAACGGCAAAATGAACGCCGATTTATTCGACGCGATATCAAAAGCGCGAAACGTTGGATTGTCCGACGCTCGAAAAATTGTCGAGGATTATTTGACAACGCACGGATACGTCACAGGATACAAGGGAGCAAGACGATGAACAATATTGTAAAAATGAACGACGCACAAGCCAAAACCACCGCCGACGCGGGTTTAAATATGACGCCGAAAAAGGTTGATTTTTTGACCTTGCCCACGCAATATTACTGGAAAATGGACGACGGCAATATTTACGTTGAAATACGCACAGACGCCCCAAACGGGAAAAAGTCTATTTTCCCAAAGATGTATAAAGAAGGCGAATACATCAACCCCGGGGCCGGCGTTCATTGTTATATCGCCGGGGTTATGACGAATACCAACAAACCGCCGCAAGACCTAGCGCAACGGCTGGGCGATCTTTGGAAACAAGCGGCTAAAAGCCCCGTTATCTATATCGTCGAGGGGTGTAAAAAGGCTGAAATCCTACACAAGGTAAGCGGCGTTCCTGTTTTAACTTTGGGAAGCTCAAGTAACTCGACGGCGGCAAACTGGGCGCCTATTGCGTCGCGTTTGAATCGTGACGCGCAAATAATTGTATTTTCCGACAATGACAAAGTAGGTAGAAAAGCGGCAGAAAACGCGCTTGGAGCGTTCCACGCCGCCGAATTTAAAAACCTTTCTCTTGTTGACTTCGCAAAACACGAACCGACGCCAACTTTTCCCGGTATAGACGATAAATACGACATTGCCGACTGGATAGAGGAAGGGCGCGACCTTGCCTTTTTACTCGACACGGCCAACGGATTTATACGCGGGTTTAACCTTTTCTATGTTGAATCATACCGCGACGCGATCTTAAAGGCGGCAGAAACGCGGCGCGAAAACGTCGAGGAATGGGAGCTTGTTTCCGGCGAGGGTGAAACGACAAACGAAAAAGCATATAGTATAGACCGATTCGAGGAAATCGTTGATAAATTGCCGGAGCCTATTGCGGAAAGCGTCAAGGAATGCGCTACAGGATTTAACGTTAATCAAATCGTTGTCGCGTCGCTTGAACTAACGACCTTCGGCGGGTGGTATGGCCGAAATCGCGCCAATATGCGCGTACTGGGGCGCAACGTTGACCCGTTGATTCATTCCTGTTGCGTCGGCGATAGCGGCGCGGGGAAATCGCCGCTAATGGATATGTTAGTAAAACCAATTATGGAAATACAAACGAATGAACGCGCACTATCTAGCGCGGCGCGGAAACGTCTTTTTTATCTCGAGGGAGATTTGAAAGAGCGTGAGAAAGCGCGGCGCGAATTGATCAAAAGCGGCGACGCGGCAGAGCTTAAGAGAGTCGAGGGAGAGATAGACGCAATTCGAGAAAAGATAGAAGCGGTAAAAGCCAATTCACAAGTATATTTAATGAAACCGGCAAGCCCGCAAGGAATAATCAAACAGCTTGACCGCAACGCGAAAGGCGCAAGGGCGCAAAAACGCACGCCCCCCGGCGCGATTATCTTCACGCCGGAAGGCCAACGTCTTTACAACGCTCGACTAGGTTCACGTTCAACCGCTGACGAATGGGGTATATGGAACGATATCGCCGACGGCGGAATAAATAACGCCGAAACTAAGGACGATTCGACAACAAACAAGGAATATTCATATAGCGCGGCGTTTTGTACTGGCATACAGGGCACCTCTTGTAACTGGATACGCGACGCTGAATTATTAGGCAACGGCTTTTCAAATCGCACAAACTGGGTTTATCTCGATTATCGATACGGGATAAACCCGAATTATGCCGACGCCGACAAGCTCGAAAAACGCCGCCGCATTATTGAAGCGTCATACGAATGGCAAGGCGCGACGTTCCGCCCTAACGACGAACTAAAAAGCATGTTCAAAGACTGGTTAAACGACAACAAACTACGCGCCGACGCCTACAGACGACGCGGCGATAAAGCCGGGGCCGCGTATCTGTTAAAAAACGAAAAACAAGTTTTAAGAATCGCGCTTAATAATCACGTTACCCGCCAATTTTGGGAACTTGTCAAAGGCGATACTAGAGAGTTCAAACAATGGCGCCGGTTAGGGCGGCGCGAAAGAATGATAAACGCCGGGCTTGACGAAATCCTAAAAGAGTTTGAAACCGCCGAAGGATACGACGCGGGGCAATACGACGCGACCGCTAATGAACTTTTCCCCGGCTCTTTTCATTACTGGGACGAATTTATACAAGAGGACGGGGTAAAGATACAAAACCCGCGTTTAATCGTCCCCAAAAGTGAATTAGAACTAGCGGCAAAAATCGTGAGGGAGCTTGAAATAGAGCGTTCCCGTTGTCTTGGGATTGTCGCATATGCAAGCGATAAAACTAGGGAATTAAAAATTGGGCAATTCGACGCGGCGATAAAGCTAGTTTTAGCCAAAGCAGAGGAAAAAGCGGAAATACGATACGACGTCCCCGCCGATCTTGACGCCGAAAACCTAGAGCGATTCAAAGAATTAGGCGTAAAAGGCGTTCACATAATCCCGCGTCGCATACTTGCGCAACAGTGCCGACCATATAAAACGAAAACGTCACAAGAGCTAATCGACCCCGAATTAAAAGAGCGGGGTTTAATAATTGATCTAGGCGCAAGAATCGCGTTCATTGAATACGCCGAATAGGAACGATTATTTCCCCACAACGATACGCCGTCCCCGTCTGGGGGCGGTTTTTTTTGTCTTTTGTCGGCGCCTTTGATATTTTATCGACCGCCGCGAAAGTCGTAAAAAACGCCAAAAGAGCGCGACACAGTTTTGACAGTTTGTGCCTTCGGCCTTGTAACTGTGTAAATATGTTTGTAGACGTTGTAGACGCTTGTAGACACAGGAAAAACAAAACGTCTACAACGTTTAAAATGTTATTATATAACGTTTTAAGCAATAAAAAAACGGTCTTGTAGACGTGTAGACAGTAAAATACACGGTATGAGGGATAACGAGATTTTTTTTCTAACGCGCCTATTCTAAAAAATGAGTCCCCTAATAAGACAAGCCCAAAACGGCTGACCCCGTATTTTCCCGAATGAGAACGTTCCGAATGAGTCCCCTAAATAGTCACCTAAATGAGATAAAACGAGAGGAATTGAAGTAAAAAAAGAGTAATTAAAGAATGATACACTTATAAACGTATCTTTATCGATAACAGCAAGTTCCGTATTTTTGCGGGTGAAACAAAAATTTCTTTAAATCCCCTCTTGACTATGAGTCAGAAGCAACAACTGTGGGCATTTGGGAAACCATACAACATGACAATTATAGCAAATTATTTGGCGTAAACCGCTCACGAGAAGGCGATTACAGCTAGAATTTTAACAGGACGCGCGGCAATGCGGATAAGCAGCCCCATCCCAAACGATTGTCGCATTGTCCTAACGATAAATATCTTGACCAATAGATTACTTGGCGTTTCTTTCTAATTCTAGTCGAAATTTTTTCAGTTCCCAATACATGACGTCCGGCAAGTAAAAATCAACAGGAGAAACAGATTCGTTTGAATCTAAGACCCAAAGAAGTTGAAAGGACGCAACGACGCGTCGTGCGAGTTCCTCAAAGGTCAGCGGCGTCAATATTCTGAATCTCTAGACGGAAACGACGTAACACTTTTCACATCCAAACGCAAAGTCTCAGTCGCATTACAATATTCTACGCAACCAACACAAGCGACGGCTCTTCGTCGTCGTCATATTCAAAAACGTCGATTGACGAGAACGACACATCTTTTAAGTTCTTATTTTCCAATAGTTATTCAAGCCTTGTAGAACGTTCCTCAGTTTTCGAACGGAGAGTTGCTATGACCGACGCGGCAGAACTGCGAATTTCGGGAAGCCAGTTTGAAAATCCTCTTGCTTCAAAACGATCAAAAAGTCTTTGAGCGCGCTCGGCTTCCTGCAAAGCTTCAGACGATCGACCAAGTATATGGAGCCGTAAAGCCTTGAGCGTCAGAAGCTCGACGTAAAGCGTCCGAATTTCAAAATAACGCTCGTTAAACAACTTGATAAAAAGATCAAAAGCCTTGTCAAGCCCCGTTTGGACTCGGACAGCGTCGCGACGACGCCCTGACCTTAAAAGGCAAAACGTCTCAATTTTCAAAAGTTCAATATGAATCCGTTGAAACCTTGACTGTTCGACTTCGGAAGAAACGGCGTTCTCAGAAGAATAGAAGCGCTTTAGTATACGACGAGCGTTTCGGCAAGCGTCGGTCCATTCCTGTTTCAAACAAGCAAATCTAATCCAGTTATATTCGAACTCAAGTTCATATACGCTATGCCTAAGACAGGTTTTTCGAAGGTTCGTCCGGAGCGTCTTAATGCTACGCTTGACTCCGTCAAAACCGATTTCATCGACCTTGGTAAAATCTTCAAGTTCATTGACAATAAAGAGTTTTCCGCCAACCTCAAGCGATTTGCTGGAGATTTGAGAACTCTTTCCAATATGTTTTTCGATGAAAGGCAACGTGACGCGAGCGTCATAACGTTTTTGTCGTTCAAAATCGGCATACTCTGGGCGAGATTGTAGATACTCACGCAGTCCAGAACACGCTTTAGGAGAAAGCGGTTCAGTTCCGTAGAAAACGCTGTTTGACAAGCGGGCTATATCCATTTGGAAAACAACGCTCTGAACTTGATCGTCCTGAGAGAAGGAGTCGAGTTTTTTATCGAGGCTTTCCCGTTGAAACAAACGACCAACTGTCGCGACATACCGTTCTTCTTCAACAGCGCGTTCAATAAGCCCGTTGTCAAATTTAAAAGAGGCGGAAAACGCTAAAAAAGGGCTATAAAAAAGACTGATTGTCGGATCGTCGACTTCGTGTAGGAGGGTTTGAAGGATAAACCAAGATTTGTCAAATAATTTATTTGCGGAATAAAAGCAACGCCTTTTGTCGGCAAAATAAACACCGATAACGGTAAAACACCGCCATGAGGCTTGTAAAAGTTCTACGGAACGGACGTTGTTAACCTCAGAATGCTCTTTTATCTCAGTCCAAACGGAGTCAAACGCCTCTTCAAATCGCAAAGAAAACCCACGCGCGAGCCTTATGTCGATAGAATCCTTGTGGAAGAAGAACGCGCTCAACATATTAGCCGTCTTCATAAAACACCCCAAGTGATGCTCGTAAGACATTCCAGATTCGGAATATTCGTCAAGCGCACGAAAAAGAAAAACGAGTTCTTCCACTTCGTTCCCGTCAAGGTTAGCCATACGCGCTAATTTCGGGAAAAAATCGGCGAAGGAAAAACCGAACCGAAGCGCTGCAAAGCATGCGGCAAGAATAAAACGTTGATGTGAAATGTCTAAAAGGCGTTCATGCAATTCAATCGCAAATTCTCTGTCCTTGAGGACGTCGATTGCATAATCGGTCAAAGTATAGCAACAGTGCAAGGTCGTCGTTTGAGCGCCCATATTCTCACCGGCGCCGGATTCTAAAGAATCCAATTCATCATTGACCTCACTTTTTAACTCGTCAACCTCTCTCCAAGCAAAACGCCATTCAAAGAGGAGATGAAGAAGTTTTTTATATTGTTCATATCCCCAAGACTCGTGCAAAACGGCGTTACGTCCAAGAAGTCTGGAAATATGAATTATTCGATCAAAAAACAACTTTTGAAATTTGTCGGCGCGGAGATAGTCCTCTATCGAAACCTGAGAGACAGTCGATTCGCCGACGTTCTCTTTCTCGTCTTCGGTTGAGTCGTCATGAACGCCTTCTGAAGAACGTTTAAACCAAATCAAATTTCCAAGTTCTTCTGGACTCTCTATAAGTCGCGAATCCTTTGAAGCCAACGACGATTCTTTGCCGAAGACAAAGCGTTCGAACGCGATGAGGAAAGTCAGAGCAACGGCAAATGTTGCGTTCCAGAAAATTGCGTCTTGAACTGACTCGACTTTCGCGTTCAATAACTTTTGAATGCCTAGAATAACATTAGCATTTTTCTCACCGCCGTCAGACGGGGCAGAATGACTCGGCGAAGCGTCCTCGTTTTGAACTAGCGAGGCTAAAGCTGGACTCTTCTTAGCGACAACCGCGTCAATAACGTCCTTCGTATAACAAAGTTCTGTGAAAGCCAATTGAGCTTCGCCATGTCGCCAATACAGGTCGTTTAGTTTACAAAAAACGTCGCTCAAAAGTTTAACGTCTGAGTATATTCCCTCCTCGAGCATTTGGCATGTGATAAGTCGAGAGCACATCTGGAGATCGTGCCACAGAATGAAATCACGTGGGTATTTGATTAATTTTTCAAAAACAAACTCTCTTCGTGCGTTAACGAATTCTTCGAAAGAGGGACAGCCAAGAGGTTCTGTCGTCTTTTCAATACGCTTCGCATTATCAAGATAAGTTGCACAAAAGGCGTCGTGCACAAGCTCCGCGCTTTTCTTGGGAATAAACGAGTTAAAACGATCGTCCCATTGAAGCGATTCGAGAAAACGAATCCGCGAATCATAGAGAATGGTATTGGCGGCCACAAAATCGCACTCTATCTGCCGTCGAACTTCAATTCCGACGTCAAGTTTTAAAATTTTAGCACGAATACGCCCAATATAATGAGATAAGAAACAAAATAACCTAAAGCAGGTCAAAGGCGAGCCGGCTTCTGCGGCAAAATGCAATACAATAGGAACAAATTCCTTAAGTTCGCGCAAAATTGTCGTGTTACCGCATCTGAACGCCCTGTTAAGCGTACGAAAAAACTTCTTGATCAGAGCGATTGCCTTATCATGATCGCCGTGACTCCACGTCATACATGCGAAGCGACGAAGAAACTCGAAATAGCATCCCGTCGCTTCATAGTCCATTCCGATAAGCGTCGACAGTTCTGTCTCTCGGTAAAGCTCGTCTATCTGCTGAAGATCGGCAAAGACGCCCTCTACGTCATTTTGCACGACTAAGCGGAAAACACAGCGCAACATCAAGTTCTCTGCAAATGTTAGGCAAATCCGAGGCGAATTACCGCCGTCGGCAGCGACGGCGCTCGCCATACTGTCGACGGCGACCTCTATCCACTCTCCGGCTCTCTTGGTCTCCTCTCCAAGCTGGTTAACCCGGTGCAACTTCCGCGCGCTATCAGAAACAGAATTCGCAATACTGGGTAAAATTTTAGGCGGTACGAGAGAAAGAAAACGCTTAAAGAACTTTTCATAACGCTCAAAGACGTCCCATTTCTCGTCTACCGCCGCAACATTAAAGGCGAGAGCAAAAAAACAGATAAAAATCTGTTCAAGAGGCAACCGTTCGTCTTTCGTCAAAGCTTTATTGAAGTAGCGAAGTCCATTGACAATATCTTTCCATGCCGATGCGAAATCGCGCTGAACATAATACAGGGAGGCGCGCATGGAATAGACGTCGACGAGCATTCTTCTAATCGACGAAGCATATTTATGACTTTTAACTTTACGAAGCGCCTGCGCACCCCTGAGAATCGTCTGCTCTGTCTTGGTTAAAGTTTGGATCGCGTTGGAAAAATCGCCCGCTTTGCTATAAAAATTAGCCTCCCCCAAAAGGGCGTGAACGTATGTCAAGAACGTTTTTTTTCGGTTCTTACGCCAAATATCTTCTATTCGTCGACGAAAACCAATTGCAGCAGTCTTAGCGTCGGCAATCCTTCCAACTGTCGTCAAGAGGTTGACTAACAAGCTATTAACATTCGACGCTTTAGAAAGCAACAGGGGAACTGTACGGAAAGAACAGAAAAGACTCGCCGCGGTACGGTACGATTTTATCGCCGTCTCGACGTCGCCTGCGGTTTCACAAGCTCTTCCATAGCTAGTTAAAAGAAAAGGCACGTCGGGAAACGTCTTCGCTTCCTCGCCTAAATCGTCTTTCATATCGTCGACAATTTTGAAAGCATTCTCAAAGGACGTCAACGAAGACGAACTTGCGCCAAGGGTAAGCAACGCTTGCGCGTGGGCAAACCAAGCGTGCATCAGACATACACGAAAGTCCAAAGAATTTACCGGAACCTCGACTTGTCGGATTTTGTCCTGCAAATCACGTACAAGCTCAAACGGCGGTTCACGATATAAACTGAGGTGGAAGAGAACACGATAAGTCGCGACTTCAATCTGAGCAATTACAAAGTCTTCATCCTGAGGAGACTCAGCCTCGTCTAAAAGTTTCTGAGCTTCGTCTAACATTTGAAAACTGGCAGTCTCGTTTCGTTTAACGTTATACCGCGCCGCAACGATGAGAGATTTTGCTAACGGAAGACGCGCAGACTCGTCTGATTCGTTAAGACGTTCTCTGAAACGCGCTATTTTTTCGTCGATTGGAACGCTCTCGTCTTCAAAAAGCTCAGAGTCGCTCTGCCAAATGGGATTATTGTCCTCGTTGTCTCGATCGTGAAATTCCTCGTTCCCCGTCGCATGAAAAAGGGGGTTAGAATCAGCCGACTCCTCGACCTTCTGCGACGTCGAAACAGACGTGTCGCGACGAAGTTTTTTTCTATAAGAACGAACGGCCCTTGCGAGAAGTTTGCCAACCCTTTCAGGATTATCCGACTCACTCTCGTCGTCGTCTCCGTTAGAAACGGCGCCAAAGACGAAAAATAAAATAAGGGCGAGCCAAGTCGTCCAATGCATGTCCCCGAAATAGGTAAAAAGATCGAGCGTTTCAGTCATCGTAAAGTATTCCATGTCGAATCGATTTGGATGAAGGAAAGCTCATGCATGCAACTTTTCCGCCCCTGTAACAAATCGACAATTTCCCTCAAAAACGTTTGTTCAATCAATTAGACGTCGTTTGTTCTATTGTGCTAATTATTCTTCTGCGTCGATAAAAAACTCAACGCGCTATATTTAACAGGAGAACCCTCCCACAAAACCGGACTTCATTATATCAACATTTAGACGAGACGACCACGAAATTTCGGAGAAATGAAGGTTAAATCAACAAATATTGGAGTCGATATTTAAACGGTCCTGATCGTCAAAAAAAATCAAGTAAGAAACGAACTAAGTCTTGACGAAATAAACTCCAGGTTTCCATGAAGCGCATTCTCACGCAATAGTCTTAAATACGCAACTTGAGCGTCCGACCACCAAAAAGGCCGTCTCATTTCGTCAAAATCTGGCTCCAACGCTACTGTTTCGCGATAAATATCGGCAAGTAGCGCGGAAAGGCCGTCGCCTTCACGAGCGCTGACCATCGTCGTCTCACGAATCGTTTCAGCGTTCCAATCGGGAAACCACTCCTTCTGCGGAAGGTCGCATTTGTTGAGGACTTTCAAGACAACCTGACGGGTCATTTGATCCGAGTCGTGTTTAAAACGCTGAAGAACTCTTGTTTGGTCCAACCGCGAGACGGTCGGATCATAGACCTCGAGAACCACGTCGGCGCGAGTTTGTCCCTCACGCGCAGATTCTATCCCCAACCGTTCAAGTGCGACGTTAGTCTCACGAAAACCGGCGGTATCGACAAAAAGATAATTCCAACCGCCATAAGTAAAAGGCGCGCCGACAAGATCAAGCGTCGTACCTGGACTCGGAGAGGCCAACGCCCTCTTGTAGCCGAGAATGGCGTTGAGAAGACTGCTCTTTCCCACGTTCGGGGAACCGCAAAGCGTTACGATAAAAGGCACGACTAAATGGCCGCCAAGAAAAGACTTGAGGACCTCGTCCACCATCGCGACAAGAAGCCGTATGTCTCCTAAAGTAGCCGCCTTCGCGAGTTTGCCGAACCAACGACGCCATGCGTTCGGCTGACTACAAGCAATTCTCGCGGTAACTTCAGTCGTCGTCATTGCGATTAATTCGTCAGCCGCGTCAAAGAACAGCGCGTCGAGCGAGGGATCGGAGGACGCATGAGATATGATTCCGGCGTGTTCCGCTTCAAGCGACGAGAATAATCGATTCCATTCCACCCCAGGAACACAACGTGCGCCTGCCTTGACAAAAAAATCGACTATTCGTTTCGATGCGAGTACGCCGCCGTGACAGTTGAGTTCAAACGCCGTAGGCGCTCTCCACCACAAAACGACTTCGTCGGCGACGTCGTCTAGTTCTTTAAAATGAAAGCGTCCGAAGAAAGGACGAGACGCAAATTCCAAACTCCATTCCGCGTCGAAAAACGGGGATCGTCCGCCGTCTGAACGAGTCCAACAGGAACACAAAGCGGCTTTCGCTTGAGTCCCGGAAACGCCAACGACGGAAACAGCCGCGCGTCCGATCGGCGTCAGCGTCGCCACCCTAAACAAGTCGTCCCCCTCCGCTAAGGAAGACGGCGCAGGCGAACAATTAATCGACGTCAAGAAGCGTCCTCCTCGATCCTAAGTATTCTGATCACCCTGACGGGAGGACTCCTTGCGCTCTGGCGAGCCGCCATGCGTAGCGACGTTCTGCGAATCAAATGTCGGCGCGCCCTTCTCGTCCTTCAAAATTTTGCGAAGTTTTCGTGGAGTCGCTCTCTTTAGATTAAGCGCGCAGGTTTCAAAGGGCGTTCCGTCCACGCTTCGCCGGAGCATGACATAAATAGCGCAACTGTAGACGATTGCGGCAACGTAAGGATAGGCTTGAGAAACACGGAGAATCAAATCGCCCCAGAATTCAACGCCAAATCTATCGTATAAGGCGCCGTCCACGGTATAACACGCAACAAAACCGGCCGCCGCATAACGCGCGATAAACGCCAAGATTAAACTCCCAACGCAGATTAAAGTCTGAGCGAAAAACGCGTAGAGGAGCCATATTAGCGTGCGTTGAACAAGATAGGAAACGCCGCGAGAAATCGCGTCGAATCCGTCGCAGTTTTCGGATGCTATCGCCGCGACGCCGAGAGGAGCGCTCAAAATCAAAAGAGCCAAGATGAATTCAAACGCAAGCGCAAAAAGCATGACGACGGGAGAAAGAACCGCGCTTACTGGGATCGCAACCCGCGCGACTAGAGCCAAAACCGCAAAGGCTACGACAAATACCAGCGGCGCGATGAGCGTTAGCAGCGCCGAAGAATAGCGTTTGAAGGCGAATTTAAGCGAAGCGAAAGTCGAAGAACGAGAAGACGTTGTCAAACGAACGACCGTCGAACGAGCAATCGCCAGCGCCAGCCAAAGAGCGACGAGAAACTCGACGCTATGAACGGTAAAAACAACCGCGCTTTCTTCCGTTCGTCCCTTAAGCGAAGCGTTGACGCGAGGCGTCGCGTCTCGGAATAAGGAAAATGCGCGACGCGCGGGAGCGGACGAATAAATCAGAGAATGAAGAGCAAAATCAACGCCTTGATCGCCGCTCGCAACGCTCTCGATTCGCAGTTCCGGCGCGCGACGATCGATTGAACCGACCTCCATGAACGAATCGAGTCGCGCGCAAACAAGCGCAAACACCGCGCATAACAAGAGAAAAGAGGGCTTAAAAGTCACGGCGAACGCGCGGAAAAAAAGCGTCGCGGGAATCAACTCAAGCCAGTCGACGCGACGTACCGTCCCCGCGTCAATATCGCAACTCCTAGCCGTCATCTGATTTCCTCCTTAAGACGGGACAAACACCGGACCCATTTTAGCGATTGAAGCAGAAAGGACAAGCCAAGGAGACTCGCTTGACGACGAAGAAGACGGATATACCGAGGAAACGCAACGTCAATTGTAATCCGAATCGTCGTCCGTTTCGTCCGAATAACGCCCCTCGGCATTGTCAAGTTCAATCTGATCGACGTTTGGAGTGAAGATTGGATATTCTTCACAAAACCAGCGTTTGGCGTCAATCTCTCTGCAACGTTCCGAACAAAAAGGGGCGACAGCGTCTGAATCTCCCTCTGAGAAACATTTATTACAAATCGGACAACGCACGAAAACGTCCTTTATAAAAGACAAGGAAACGCTTTAACCCCATAGCCAAGAGTCTGACTTCACAACGCCAAACCTTACTTCGACGCTGAAGATCCCGGAGTCGACGCGTTCTTCCCCTTATAGTCCGTACAGTAAAACCCTGAACCGTGAAAAATAACGCCTACGCCGCCGCTAACGATGCGTTTAAAATCGCTAGAACCACATTCAGGACAGACCTTTTCAGGTCGGGCGGTCATAGGTTGAAATATTTCTATCGTCTTATGACATCCGCCGCAATGATATTCGTAAGTCGGCATTTTAGTCTAACCTCTACCTCATGCGCGTCGCAACGCAAGGGCGTTTTATTTGAAAGAAATCATGCCCAAACGAGGGCGACGATATCAAGCGTCGTCCTCTGTCTTTGGAGAATCTGACTTCGGAGAAGCAAGAATAACCTGAGCGGCACGAATAACGCGATCATGAAGTTTAAAACCCGACTTAACCTCAAAAATCACTGTATTCGCAGGATATTCGTCAGACGGCATAAAGGAAACTGATTCGTGGAAATTTGGATCAAACGGCTTGTGAAGGGCGTCTATCTTTTCGATACCGTTGTTCTTGAGGACCTTCAGGAATTCGTCGACCACCATCTTTACGCCGGCAAGTACCGCTGCGCCGTTGTTCTCCGCGTCGTCGATGCCAAGAGCAAGATTCAGATTATCCCAAATCGGAAGAATCGCCCGCGCAAGGTCGGCGGACGCATATTTACGTTCCTCGTCATGAAGACGTTTCGTGCGCGCCCGAAAGTTCTCCAACTCAGCCAAGGCGCGCAATGCGCGATCTTTCGCCTCTTCAAGGTCGCGTTTCAACTTTTCATATTCAGCGACAGGAATCGTCGTCACTTCAACCTCGACGGGCGATTCGCAGGAATCGCCCCCCTCGTCGATCTCGTCCTGCCCGCCGTTGGGGTCAGAACTCTCATAAATAGACGCTTCATTCAGGAAATCATCGTTGTCAGCCGTAGTCATCCATCCACCTCGTCGTTAAACGAGGCCTCCTAATAATCGTCGACGTTTATCGTCAAAGAGAAACGTCTCTTTCTAACACCTTTGAAAAAGCAAAGAACCGCCACCGACTAAGGAGTCGCGTCGTCGTTTCCGGACTCGTCTTTGCTCTTGTCTTCAGATTTACCGCCCTTCTTTTCGGGGAAAAACTCGGAGACAAATTTCTTTAGACTCGAACCAAAGGATCTACGTTCAGAGAGAACTGAATCCCCCTCGTATTCGGCGAGTTTCCTTAGAATCTTTTCATGTTCAGGCTTAATCTTCTTCGGAACCTCAATAAAGAGTTGAATAAGCAAATCGCCGACGGCGTTGCGGCGCGGCGTCGGCATTCCACGCCCTTTAAGACGCACGACGTCGCCATTCTGAGTTCCAGCGGGAATCTTAATCTTTTCAACGCCGTCAAGAGTCGGCGCGTCTATCTCCGCGCCAAGAGCCGCTTGAGCGTACCCTATCGGAATTTGGCAGATTAAATCTTGACCTTCCCGTGTAAAAAGCGGGTGTTTTTTAACTTGAATCAGAACATAGCAGTCGCCGGCAGGTCCGCCGTTAGGACTCTGATCGCCCTCCCCTTGAAGTCGGAGACGAACGCCGCTGTCAACGCCGGCAGGTATGCGGATTTCGCGTGCGACTTCACGCGCAGTAAGACCCGAACCGCGACATTCTGGGCACGGTTCGGCAATGACGCTCCCGCGACCGCCGCATTTCGGGCAAGTCGTTTGGATTGAAAAAACTCCCGTCGACTGTTGAACTCGGCCACGTCCCCCGCAATACTTACACGTCTCAGGCTTAGTGCCAGGTTTTGCGCCAGAACCGTTGCAGGTCCGACAGACTTCTCGTCGACGATACCGAATTTCTTTCGTCACCCCTCTGGCGACTTCATGGAGATCAAGCGTCAAACCACATCGGACGTCCGCTCCCTGCTGAACGCGGGATCCGCGTCCGCCGCCGAAAAAGTTGAAAATGGACTCGCCGAAGACGTCGCCGAACATGCCAAAAATATCGCCGACGTCCTGGAAACCGCCGACGCCGCCGTTCCGTTCGAGACCGGCGCGTCCATATCGATCGTAGACGTCCTTCTTCTCGGGATCGTTCAAAACCTCAAACGCCTCGGCGCAAAGTTTAAACTTCGCCTCGGCCTCTTTGTCCCCTGGATTACGGTCAGGATGATACTTCAACGCGGCCTTCCGATATGCCGACCTGATTTCGTCTGGAGACGCGGAACGATCAATTCCCAACAATTCGTAATAGTCGACTTCTTCTTCGGCCATCGTTAACGCCTTCCGCAGGTCGAAACGACGTTCCGACCGTCACATTGCCGTGCGATTGACAGCCGGCAAAGTGTAAAAATCCAACAACGTCGGACAAGCCAACGTTCCTAAAAAGCAAGAGCGTTTGTAGAAATCGCTCAAAAACGGACGCCGCGCTTTCGCACGGCGCCTGTTAAAACGGCGCGTCCCAATCATTCGAAACGCACGAAAAGAACGCGCCGCGTACTCAAACATAACGCCTTAACGAGGCCTTATTGGCTGTCAACGAACAGCGTCGTCGACCTTATTGTCCTTCTTGACGTCGGTCACAAGCGTTTCAGTCGTCAACATAAGACCAGCGACGCTAGCGGCATGAGACAAAGCGGCGCGAACAACCTGTAAGGGATCGATAACGCCAGCCTCATACATGTCGACATACTTGCCGGTCGAAGCGTCATAACCAACCGACTCCTCTCGCGAAGCGACTTCGTCGACAACAACGTCGCCGTCGGCGCCGCTGTTGTCGACAATCTGCTTAAGAGGCGCAGAAAGCGCGCGAGAAAGGATATCGACGCCAATCTTCTCGTCGCCGCGAACGTTGGCGCGGACCTTGTCCACCGCCTCGCGGCAACGCAGGAGCGCGACGCCTCCGCCCGGAAGAACGCCTTCGAGCGCGGCGGCCCGAGTCGCGTGAAGAGCGTCGTCGACGCGATCCTTCTTCTGCTTCATCTCGGCTTCGGTATGAGCGCCGACTTTGATAATCGCGACGCCGCCGCTGAGTTTCGCAAGTCGCTCCTGATACTTTTCACGATCATACTCGCTATCGCTATCCGCGATCATACGGCGAAGAAGATCCGTCCTCGACTTGACGTCCGCTTTTTTACCGGCTCCGTCAATAATCGTCGTCGAATCTTTATCGATGGTAATCTGCTTTGCCTGACCGAGTTGGCTGAGGTCCACGTTCTCAAGCTTAATGCCGAGATCCTCGCTGATAACCTTGCCGCCGGTAAGAATCGCGATATCTTGAAGCATCGCCTTTCGACGATCGCCAAATCCAGGAGCCTTAACAGCTGCAAGATCGAGAACGCCGCGAAGCTTATTCACGACAAGCATCGTAAGAACTTCCGCGTCAATATCTTCCGCGATAATGAGAAGCTGTTTTCCCTTTTGAGAAACTTTTTCAAGAAGGGGAATCAAATCTCGAATATTCGAGATCTTCTTTTCATGAAGGAGGATATACGCGTTTTCGAGCTTGCACTGCATCTCGGCGACGTCGTTGATAAAGTAAGGGGAAAGGTAGCCTTTATCAAACTGCATACCCTCGACGACGTCGTAACTAGTTTCGGAAGTTTTACCTTCTTCAACAGTAATAACTCCGTCGTTTCCAACAGCTTCCATAGCGTCGGCAAGAAGTTCGCCAATCTCGCGATCGTTATTCGCGCTGATGGCGCCGACGTTGGCAATTTCTTCCTTCGTCGTAACCTTTTTAGCCATCTCTTGGAGTTTGCCGATTGCGGCGTTAGTCGCTTTGTCAATTCCGCGACGAATCGCCGTTGGGTTACTGCCGGCGGCAACGTTACGAAGTCCTTCTTTGTAGATCGCCCGCGCCAAGACGGTCGCGGTCGTGGTGCCGTCGCCGACGACGTCGTTTGTTTTCGAAGCGACTTCATTTACGAGCTTAGCGCCCATGTTTTCAAACGGGTCCTCAAGCTCGACTTCCTTGCTGACGGTCACGCCGTCCTTAGTGACCTTGGGACC
Source organism: uncultured Planctomycetaceae bacterium (assembly GCA_946408825.1). GTDB lineage: Bacteria > Planctomycetota > Planctomycetia > Pirellulales > Thermoguttaceae > RUG369. Next base: position 11,323 of record CAMJTU010000025.1, on the reverse strand, counting down.
GCCGTAAGCTTTGCTCAAAACGACGTTACGACCAGTCGGACCAAGAGTTACCGCGACCACGTCGGCCAACTTGTTGACGCCGTCAAGCATCTTGCGTCGCGCCGCGTCGTCGAAGATCAGTTGCTTTGACATGAAATGTATCCTTATGTTCTGGACGGAAACTCAACGCCTACGTCAAGCACGCCCTATTTTTTCAAAAGTCGATAAAACGTTAAGACGAAATCACGCAGTCTTAACGACCTTGGCGAGCACGTCGCTTTCGCGAAGAATCTTGTACTGTTCGCCGTCGACTTCGACGTCCGAGCCAGAGTACTTGCCGTAGATGACTTCGTCGTCGACAGCAACGTTCATCTCGGCGCGTTTGCCATTGTCAAGGAGACGACCGGCGCCAGCGGCGACGACGACGCCGCGCTGCGGCTTTTCTTTCGCGCTGTCAGGGAGAAGAATTCCGCCGGCTGTCTTTTCTTCAGCTTCAAGCGGCTTAACAACGAGACGATCTTCCAGAGGCTTGAGATTCAGGCTTTTCTTAGCGGTCATAATAAACCCTTTCTATATAATCGATTATAGTTTTTAATCTGAAAATCAGCGCGCGATTCGACTCAAACGCGCGCCGTGTTAGGAAATCGCGCAAAACTCGGATCAGAATCCGCCCATGCCGCCCATTCCACCCATGCCGCCCATCGCGTTCGGATCAGGCGCCGGGGTCTTCTCTTCCTTCGGAATTTCCGTAAGCAAGCAGGAGGTCGTCAGCAACAGCGCGGCGACGCTTGCGGCGTTTTGAAGAGCGGTACGCACGACCTTAGCGGGATCAATAACGCCCGCTTCGATCAAATCGCAATAGGCGTCTTTGTCTGCGTCGTAACCGTCGTTTTTACCTTCCATTTTGCGAACGCGGTTCACAACGACCGAACCTTCGACGCCCGCGTTTTTCGCGATTTCTCGAATCGGAGCCTCAAGAGCCTTTTTAACGATCTGAACGCCGTAGACTTCGTCGCCCGTCGCGTCTTTAACTCTCGTCAACGCGTCGGCAGCGCGAAGAAGCGCGACTCCGCCGCCAGGAACAACGCCTTCCTCAAGCGCGGCCTTAGTCGCAGCCTGAGCGTCTTCATACAGATACTTGCGTTCCTTGAGTTCCGATTCCGTCGCCGCGCCGACGTTGATCCGAGCGACGCCGCCCGCAAGTTTCGCCAAGCGCTCTTGGAGTTTCTCTTTGTCATAGGAACTCGTCGTCGTCTCAATTTCCGCTCGAATCTGAGCAACTCGCGCTTCAACGTCTTCCTTTTTGCCGGCGCCTCCGACAATTGTCGTAGAATCGCTTGTTACGACAATCTTCTTCGCACGACCAAGGTCTCGAATTTGGACGGCGTCAAGTTGAACGCCAAGATCCTTGAAAACTGCCGTCGCGCCGGTAAGAACTGCAATGTCGCCAAGCATCGCCTTACGACGTTCGCCATATCCCGGCGCTTTCACGGCGCAAACCTGAAGGACGCCGCGTAGCTTATTGACGACAAGCGTCGCAAGCGCCTCGCCCTCGACGTCTTCCGCAACGATAAACAAGGGACGACTTTGCTTATTGATAGCTTCGAGGAGCGGAACAAGCGACTTAGCGTTCGAAATTTTATCCTCGAACACGAGAATAAGCGGATCGTCCAGTTCAACCTTCTGATCGTCGAGATTCGTAACAAAATTCGGCGAAAGATAACCGCGGTCAAACTGCATGCCCTCGACAACGTCGACATACGTCTCAAACGACTTGCCTTCGTCGATCGTTATAACGCCGTTCTTACCAACCTTAAGAAAAGCGTCGGCGAGGATTTGACCGATCGTTGAATCGTTGTTGCCGGCAATAGAGGCAACTTGAGCAATTTCCTTACGGCTCTTGTCGTTCACAGGCGTGGCGAGTTTATCCACATACTCGCCAACGACTCCCGCCGCCTTTTGAATACCGCGAGAGAGAGCCATCGGATCAGCTCCGGCCGCGACCATCTTCAGCCCCTCAAGAAAAATCGCTTCCGCGAGAACCGTCGCAGTCGTAGTGCCGTCGCCTGCGGTTTGATTCGTCTTAGAAGCTGCTTGTTTAACAAGCGCCGCGCCAAGATTCTCTTCAGGATCGTCAAGAACAATGTCTTCGGCGACGGTCACGCCGTCTTTCGTGACCTTCGGAGCGCCCCATCCTTTATCCAGAACAACGTTCCGTCCACGAGGTCCCAGCGTGCTCTTAACGGCGCGAGATAACTTTTTGACGCCCTCGGCAATCGGACTGCGAGCAGCGTCGTCAAACGACGTCTTCTTTGCCACTGCGGAAATCTCCTTATGTAAGATGTTTGTAAAGCTTAATGTCCAAGCCTAGCATAGCGACACAAGACTGACGAACAGAACGAAGTCGACCAGTTCGTCACGAACATAAGCTAATTTTGAATTTCAAATTCTACGATGAAACGCCAGACGCTCGTAACAAGCCCCAGACATTTAAGACAAGAGAAAGCACATTCGACGCCAAATCATGCCACGTCTCTTTTTTTCATAGTAAACTTATTATTCATTTAAAAATTGGTAAATATATTATCACCTTTTCAACGTGTTAAAACAGAAAAAGAAAATAAAAGAGAAAACTTTCTTGGTCATAGACGTCGTCTTCAAATATTTTGACGTCAAATTGGCAGTTAGGGAAGAACAACGCCGTCGTGGAAGAGCGCCAAACTGTCTTAAAAAAAGAGAGGGCTCCGACGAAAACGAACGTCACGTCGGAGCCTTCAAAAGCAGATGCAAAATATAAAACAGGAACAGTAATTACAGATCGGCGGCAAACATATCGTCGTAATTCGACACGTAACCGGGTAACGCGGCGCGTTCTAATTCACGTCGATACGCTTCGACAACAGCATTGTGAATATATTCGCGACTCGCGGTATTAATCGGATGCACAATATCCACAAACTGCTTGCTTGGATTTAAACCGGCAAGCATACGGGCGACCTCGGCGTTAGAAACGCTCTCGCCGCAGGAACTGCAATAATTCGAACCGACAATGACTTTATGGCGGCAGTAAGGACAATGGAACGTAATCTTACGGCTCGGCATCGCCACAAAATACCCCTGATCGCCTTCAAGAATCTTCAAATCCGTTACGACAAAGGCATTGTCAAAGATCAGAGTACAAAAAGCCCTGAGCCGACTGCGACCCGAATCGCCGCCGACCAATTTAATTCGAACGTCCGTAATTTTCATTTTTCCATCCAAGAACGACGTTTGAACTGACCCGCCTCAAAGGAGACTCCTACGCCGTCGTATATCCTGATTCATTCACAAAGTTCGAACCACAAAAACATCCTCGACAGAATTCCAAAGCCCCGAAGCACGGACTGCCGTCGCAACACGTTTCGCGGTCTCTTCACAAGTACAAAGCGCGAAAAAAGCGGTTCCGCTCCCTGACATCTGCGCGACAAGCGTTTCTGGAATGGCGCCTAGCGTCGACTTCCAAGAATCCACTCCGTCCCACAAAAGCGAAGCGGCCTCCTCAAGTCGATTAAAAACATACCTCGAAAAAAACTCGGCGAAACAACTGCCTTCGTACCCTCGTAACGCACGTAAAACGTCGTCAAGAGATCGTCGCGGCCTGCCAACTATCGTTGAACACTGCCGGTACACCTCCGAGGTCGAAAGTCCAAACGAAGGTTTAACAATTGTCGCCCACAGTTCGGGAAGTTTAAAGGACTCGACGCGCTCGCCTCTGCCACGCCCCGCAGAAGCGCCCTCTTCGAGGAAGAGAGCGACGTCGCTGCCAAGGCGCCCTGCCGCCTCGCAAAGCCAGTCTCGGCATATGCAGACCCCGCCTAGACGCTTTAACACCAAAAGGAACGCTGCGGCGTCGCTAGATCCTCCGCCTAATCCCGCTTTTGTGGGAATTTTTTTAAAAATTTTTACATGAGCGCTAAGCGGCTTATCGTAGAAAAAGTTTTTCTTCATTTCTTCGCGCCAAACATGATACGCCTTCGCGACAAGATTCGAGTCGTCGCATGGAACGTCTAAACGCCGGCGACCAGTTTCATCAACGCATTCAAGCGTAATGCCAGGTTCGTCAGATTTAAAGAAACGACAATCGAGTCTGTCATAGAGACTAATCGGCGCGACAAGCGTTTCAATCTCGTGATAGCCGTCAGGCCTTTTCCCTAATACTTCGAAGAAAAGATTGATTTTTGCGGGCGCCCAAACTCGATAAAAAGAACCGTCTTCCAAAACGTCGATTCGCATTTAACTTCTCCCAAGATGAACAGGACGAAGGAGAATATTCAGCGCTCGCGAAGACTCCAGCGTAACTGCCCGCACGCCGCGTTGATTCGATCTCCCTTTTTGAAACGAACCTTAACCTGTATTCCCGCCTCCTCTAGCGTTGTGACAAAACGTCGTATTGTCGAATTTGAAGGCGTTCGAAACGAAAATTCTGGCGATGGGTTATAGGGTATCGCATTGACGATCGCCGTTCTTTTTTTCAGGAGTTGGGCGAGTTCTAGCGCGTTCTCTGACGACGCGTTAATCCCATCAAGAAGGATATATTCAAACGTTACGCGACGCCCGGTCGAACGAAAGAAATAGTCCGCCGCCGAAAGAACCTCGGCGATGGGATGGACGCGGTTTTGAGGCATAATCTGATCGCGAATCTGATCGTTCGGCGCATGAAGTGAAACCGCGAGCTTATACGGAACTTTAGCGTCTGCGAGCCGACGGATTCCTGCTGGAATTCCGACAGTAGAAATCGTCACCCTGCGATTGGCAACGTCGAGTCCATCCGAAGAAGTCGCTATATCAAGAGCGGGCAAAAGCGCGTCAAGATTGAGAGTCGGTTCGCCAGTGCCCATAACGACGATATGCGTCAATCGCTCGTCCTTTTCAGTCAACGCATTAAGCCGTAGAAGTTGTTCGACAATTTCGCTCGTCGTCAAATTACGAACAAAACCGCCGAGTCCGCTCGCGCAAAACGCACATCCCATCGCACAGCCAACTTGAACGCTCACACATGCGGTGCGATGATCACGGTCGTCACGCAGGAGCGCACACTCGACGCGACGACCGTCGCGCCACTCGATAAGAAGTTTTTCGGAACCGTCTGAAGAAACAGACCGCGCGACAAGCCGCCCTTCAAGAACAGAATCTGCCGCGTCAAAATCGTCAGGCTCGACGGGCGTTTGAGAACCGTCTTGAATCAGGAGAGGTCTAAATCCGTCCTCGTGAACTGGCGGACGTGAAAAAAGACGCGTCAACGCCGAACGCGTTTCTTTAGAAATATCCGTCATTTGGGAAAAACGCGCCGTCTTTCTCGAATAGATCCAACGAAGCGTTTGACCAACACGATATGAAGGCAATCCTAACTCGCCAAACAACGCGGCAAGATCGTCTTTTGTATACGAAAGCAACGGTCTGTAAGGACGTTCTTCTTCCACACAAAAACCTCTTAAATCGTGGACGCCTTGACGACGACGCAAACAGCGACGCCTCCCCGATATTCTTGATCAACTTGCCGAAGACGTAGGCTGACCAAGAAACCACGATGGCGGCGCGGTAAATACTCTATTCTCGCTTTGAGGCGTTTGAATTCTGTTCGTCGAGAGACTCGGACGATTGGAAACCGCCCCAAGGTCGGTCCCGCTTTCTAAAATTTCGGCATGCGTCAATCTGCTCGCGAACCCATGACACGGAATCTGCGTTACGAAGTAACCGCGCGGTAGCGTCGACATGCAGGCCAAAATCACTCGTCTCATCTCTAACGACGCGCCTAGCGCGTCCGAAGATTGGCCATGCGCAAAACCCAGCGATTATCGCTAAAACGACGGCGTGCCAAACCAAAATTGTAAAAGGGGTCGCTTGCGTTAGCGTAAAACGTCCCTCGGGTTTCTCATGACGATATCCTCTCCTTTCGACGCGAGAAGCATAGAAAAACGTGTCGGACACGAGAAAACCAATATCGCCCTTAGAAGTAAATTCACTTTCAAGCAGAGCGGCGATCTTACGATTTGTTGGATCGGTAAGTCCAAAGTTCGATAGAAACGACGTTGTGTTCGCCAGGATTGCTTCGCTGTCGCCGACTTTACGACGACAAACAAGCGGAAAATCGCCTAAAGCCAACACAGTTTCCGTACCTTCGCATGGAACAAGCTTATAGCGTTCGCGGAGGGGCGATACTTCTGGAAGTTTCGACGTCCACGACGGATCGCCTGAAAAACGAACCAAAGGAGGTTCGGTAAAAGACGACGTTTCGACAAAATACTGTCGAAACCAAAGTTCTGGATCGCCGTCGGCGACGCCCGACTCCCAAAAGTCGCCAAAGTCAACGCCAAGTTGGTAGAATTCTTCGTCGTTAAACATGTGACGATTCTCTGCACGAGTTCTCGTAGGATGAGGAATATCCTCATCCGAGATTTCCTCGTTCTCGTCAAAAACAACTTCCGATTCGTCCCCGTCGTCGATTTGTTCTGAATTTGAACCGGACGACTCGTCCTCTTGAAAACCTTCGACAGAATTAGGAAAACCGTCCGGAGATTCGACAGAATCCAAATCGCCTAGACGTGTATTCAACGCCGCTTCTCGACGTTTAAGAACCTCGTCGACAAGCGCGACGTCGTCGAAAGAATCTCTCAACTCCGACAGAAGGAGTTTTATCTCGTTTGCCTCTCGCGAACGAACTTTCATAAGTTCTTTTGCATCTTTGGCAAAAGTCTGTGGGGGACTAGCGTATTGATTCGAAAACATGTCATGATCTAACATCCCTTCAAGACGCTTGTCGCTTTCTTTGAGGTATTTGCTCTTCAACGGCTCGCTATAAACTCGTTCGACTTCACGTCGAGCGGCGCGCCAATAGTCCCAAGCGCTATTCTGATCGACCAAGACGACAACGCACTTTCGACCGGGTTTAGCCTTGAGCCATTCGCAAAGACGATCCCGAGAACTCGTCCTCGCCTCAGAAGGCGAATCAGTTACGTTATCATAAGGAAATGAACCAATGATAAGGGGAAAAGCGTCAGGAGTGTGAAAATATCTGTTTGAGCGCGGAATATAGAACTGCGTCCAGTCGTTTTCCTTGGCGTTAGCATACCTTTCGATCATAGCGAGCCAAGCTTTAGCGCGCTCAGAGTTAAGTAAGCTCCTATCGTCTAACTCTTCGTCTTCCGTTCCACGAACCTCTTTGTCAAAATCTGAAGAAACTCTCGAGCGAGCCAAATAATCCTGTTTGTGAGGAGACGTCAAATTCCAAACGCCCTCGGTTTCAAATCCATATCCGGAACAAAACCATACGATCGTGTCACAGGAGTCGAAGTCGTCGTTATACAGGCGAAGCAGTCTTACGCGTCCGCGATTCTGTAACTGACAATACCGATAGAAAACGTCATAACCGTTAAGGCTGTTTGGCATAGGAATGCTTGTGCCGGCTCTAGAATATGCGTCTCTCCAAACAGGTTTCGAACATCCAAAGACAGAGGAGAAGAAGATAAGCGACGCCAGAAGGACCAGCATGGTCTTCGGTCCACGCCAATTTCTCTCGGCGGCGCGACGAAACGCTTCCTCTCGTTCTTTCTCAAGTCGACGTTTGCGTTCGTCCTCTTCAAGCATCATCTCGGAGAAGGACTCGCGAAGACGCCAAACCTTGTCAAAATCTGAACGAGAAATCAAAAAACCGCCAAAATAGACGCGTTCAAACTTGCCCATGATCTCGCGATAAAGATCGCGAAGACGTGGTCTACTCTCGAGTTCACGCCAATATTCAAGATTCGTTTTTCCCTTGTCGAGCAGGACGACGTCGTGCTTATCCATCTCCACAAGGATCCAACTGAAGAAAAAGATGAGCGCGGAACGTAAATCGCCGAGCGCGAGCGCCTCTTCGGCGGCGGCGTCTAGGTCGTCATATCGGTCGCGCGCCTCGACGGCGAGCGTTTCAATACGTCTCTTCCGTCGAAGAAGTTCCCCTTCTCTGAAACGTCGCAGGGCGGCGCGTTCGCGCAACGCTCTTACCCCAAACCACACGAGAACCGCAAGCAAAACGACGAGACACGCTACCGGCAGCCAAACGCGCAAAACTTCATGAAAACCGACGGAGTTCTTTTCTTTGAGCGCTTTTCCCTCCTCGTTTCCATTTTTCGGTTTCGTATCGTTCGCTCGCTCTTTCTCTTTTGGTAAAAAAACGACGGAGTCCTCCTTTATCGAATACCACGGAGGCGAAAACTTTTTTGCGGCTTTTTCAAAATTCTTTTCCGTCTTACTTTCGTCGGCGGAAACAGCGGGGGTTTGAGAGGCGACGCACGCCGTGACGTTCGCCCAAACGCCAATAGCCAAAATCAACGTAGCGATTCCGATTCGACCGGAAGACAAGTATGACGCGCGGTCGTGGACATTAAAGCCAGTTTTCATTGCTCGCCCCCTATATTGCCGTCGTTGCCATCTGAAGTCGAAATCGACGGGGCGACGCCTTCAGACGAGGAATCTAGCAAAGACGGCGTTTCAGGCTCAAGGACAAGGGCTCCAAGCGTCCTCGAACGCGAAGTCGGAGAGGACGCGGAGGAACTGTCGGAAGATTCTCGATACCTTGCCAGTTCTGTCTTAAAGGTCAAATCAACGTCCCATCCTTCGCAAGAGATCCGATAGTTTACATAATAACAGAAATTATAGACGACGTTGAAAAGACGACATGCCATGAGAAACGGAGGAAAAAAGAGCGTCGACGATAAAAAAAATGCGAGAAACTTATCGTCGACGACCATCGTCGTCAGGTAAAACAACGTCGCCCACCCCGTCAAAAATCCCGAAAAGACGTAAAATTCGGCAAGCCAAAAAGCGAAAAAAGCTTCCGCCCCCACGCCGCCAGACTTAATATTCCGGACGCGACGCCACGTCGATATACGCCCCGATTTTCTGAAAAAAGGATGTCGTTCGAGCAAAATCGTCTCAGGATAAAACGCTCCCGAGCGAATAGGACGAGTAAAAACAAGATAATAAAAAAGCTGGAATTTGCGTTCCCACCAAGCCTTAAAGACGCTCTTAACGCGAATATCAGAATCGCCGGCGAAAAGCCAAAGTCCGAGATATTCCGTCACAAGCGAACCGACAAACGCTGTCTCATACGTAATGACCAACCAAACGAAAAAAATAAGTCCAGAACACGAAACCACGTCGTCTAGAATAGAAAAAACAGAAAAATAGTCGGCGGATCTGGCTGAATGAATCCCATTCCACCCGAGAAAGAACCAAAGAACGTAATCAATCAACAAGACTGGCGCGCCTAAAACAGCATAGTAGAACACAAGCGGCTTGTAATCTGTACAAATGATCCGAATCGCCAAGTCGCGAATCTCGTTAAGAGTACGTTTTCGCACGACAATCTTTGGTCGTTTCCAGTTCGACAGCGGGTCGTCTTGCCGTGAATCCATTTGCATCGTCATACTGAAGGTTAGAAGGAGCCAATACTTTCAAACATACGCTCTACCGTTACGAAGAACTCTTACTTGATTCCGTCCCGTCGATTGCAACTCGATCGCTACGGAAATCAAGCGCGGCGTTCCAGAAGGAACGGAAAGCTTCGCCGAAGGTCACGCTACGGTATCGGCGCAAAATTGCAAGTCCGCCAAGTCCGAAAAAATAAACCAATAACGCAACGGTCGAGAGCCAAAACACTGTCTTCTTGATTAGTAAGGACGAAAGAAAAGAGCCTTCCAACCACGTCATCGGATTGGGTGAAACAAACGCCTCGATCGACGCGGCGACACAGAAAAAAATAAAGGCGACAAAAATCATTGGGGACGCCTTAATTGTCGCGCGTCGCAACGATTCAATTCGCGTATATCCACGCGTCATAACAAGACCTAACCCCATTCGCATTCCGGCTGCGGCCGACAGCGTTATCGCGGTAAGTTCAAACGGCCCATGCGCCAAAGTAAACTCGAAAAAGCGACGCGACGCGTCAAGCGGCGCTTCTGGGCCGGCCATATACCCATATACGGCCCCAAGTTGAACCGCGTTGCTCAAAAGAATAAATACGCCGGGAAACGCGCCAAGTATGCCAAATGCAAAGCACTTGAGTCCAATTCCTCCGTTATGCGAAATATAATAAGCCGCCATAGGAACGCGTTCGATGAAGTCGTCGTCAAATTCACGCTCATACATTCGAACAACCGAAGCGATTGTGCCAGGACCGAGTAAATCTTCAGCGAATTTAACGTCAGTTTTCGCAAGATATAGCGAAACCAAAAAACATCCCCAGAAAAGGAAAAGCGCGATCCAGAACGTCACGTCGGTAAGAATCCATCGCGGAGTTTCGAAGAAGACGATATCCTTAAAAAGAATGTTTCGGCCGCCTCGTTGACGATATAAAGCGTTGTGCGCGACGGCGACGAGTTCGTTGAGACGCGCAGAAGTCGCAGGCGGCAACTGATAAGAATCAGCTAACGCCAAATCGCTACATACGGAACGGTAAAGACTCGAGAAACGAGCTATCTGTTCCGGCGAGGTTCGACGGCGAAAAAGCGGCTTGTGAAGTTCGCGCGCAAGTTCTTCGAGTTCACGCCAATCGGGTTCTCGGCTCGCGATCAATTCGGCGATTGTCATAAAGGACTCCTGTCGCGTTAGCGTCGTCTCGAACTGACGCGTCCGCAAACTAAAAAAGAGACGAGATCACACGTTCAGGAACGCGCCTCTTGATTTTCGCCTCTCCGACGACTATACTCATATTATAGTTCTGAGTCTCGGGAATTCAATCGCCGGAATTGAATTGCGGTATTTTCCCTCGTCAAATGGAGACATGTCATGACGCACAAAAAATCCGACGTCGCCAACGTTGAGCATAATCTTCAGCGTCTCCTCAATTCGGTTAGTTACCGCCTTGCTGAAGACGACGTCGACTTCTTGAAAAGCACGTATGGTCGCGAGTCTCGGGTGTTGGCAGAATACACCAAGGTGGAACGGACCCTCGAACGTGAACGCGTTCTTTCCACGATTATCGTCTTTGGAAGCGCTCGCATTAAATCGCCCAAAGACGCCGCCGCCGCTCTCAAACTTGCAGAGAAGGAACTCGAAGAAGAACCTAATAATCCCGTAAAAGTCGCAGCGCTTGCTAAAGCTCAAAACGCCGTCGATTTCAGCAAGTATTATCAGACGGCGCGCGAATTTGGCGAACTTGTCGCCCACGAAAACGCTCCTCTTAATGAAGAATTCGACGACAGAGGCGGCGTCCGCGTTTCCAAAGAACGCAGGCTCGTAATCTGTACCGGCGGAGGCCCCGGAATAATGGAAGGCGCCAATCGTGGTTCATACGACGCAGACGAAGCGTCGATCGGTTTCAATA
>CAMJTU010000024.1 GCA_946408825.1 uncultured Planctomycetaceae bacterium | reverse complement strand
CCCCGTAGAATCCACGAATTGTTCAATTGCAATGTAACCAATTTCAGGATAATCTTTTAACGTAAATATCCATTTATCCTCGTCATCCAAACGATCTCCAAGTACTACATCCTGCTGAATTACGGTACGGGTAAACGAAATATCAGTTAGTTCGTCGTTCGAATTATCTGTAATAGACGAAAATTCTTTCACTGAAGAACGAGGACGAATCTTAAGTTTAACGGTCGTATTCTCCTCGCCGCAAATTGAGTTAGTAAGTTCAAAGATCGATTGATCTGCAACGTTTCGACCATCAACTTCCACAATTCGATCGCCAAATTTCAATCCCGCTTTTGAAGCAGGAGAATTGCGCTGAGGAACAAAATAAAATTCGCCAGATTGAGAATCTTTAATAAAAGTTGACAAACCTACTCCTGTGTATCGACCTTGAATCTCGAGCATATATCCAGGTTGTTCACTAGGCGGAAGATAGGTCGTATATGGCTCGTCCTGCACAGCGTCCATCATACCGGCAAGAGCGCCTTCGTAGATTTTGTCTTCTGTTAGGGATGACAATGAATTTCTTTGAACCAAACAAGCTACGCTTCTCGCAATTTGATCTCTGATCGAAGTTTTAAACGATATGAAAAGCGAAAGAAAAGCAACAACCAAAATATAACATACATTTCTTGTTGGCATGATTACAACCGACTGTGAAATTAACGGTCGAAATAAGCGATAATCTTTGGCACACGGACATCTCAACGCCTAAAATCCACGCTCTCGTCCTCGAGTATAACAGATTTTATGTCTGGAGTACAGTGTGTCGAACTGAATAGAGAAACCAAATTAAGATATTGGAATAATCATCTTTTTTATTATCGTAACCTTATTATGTACAGTCCGTTATAGCAACAATAGATATTAACGCTCAGGGTTGACGGAAAAAAGAAAAAAAGTTAGCATCTCAGGAAAGATGATAAAATACACTCAGTATTGCTGGCGTAAAACAATATGCGAAATGTGTCGTTGATGATTTCGTTAAGAAACATTCGCAGGTTTCAAATCGTGCCATTTGTTTATCATATTGGTCGCAGAGTTAAAGAGAATTCCTACTGTGTTTGCCAAGCCAATACGCAAGTCTGCGGAAAAATTAGAACATCTTAAGCTAGTAGTTCAAAGATTTAAGAGATGACAGAAACTTCTTACCGATTAATTAACTATACTTTAAGACATGTGGCGGCTCCGACGCGACCAGGATACCGAGATAGACAAACATGCTGAAGACATTTAAGTTATTCCTTTTTTACACCGTTTTTTCCTTGTCTTTTGTGCCAACGTTCATTGCTTTTCTGAACGTCGGTTACTCTTTTGCCGAAGAGCAGGACACAGAAAAGGAAGGTCAACACAATCCGTTTTACGATCTTGCCTCAGAAAATGACAACGGCTTTTTTGAATATTTTTCCGAAGGGAACGAACCACTAGAACTTGATAAAGACGGATGGGGTAAAGCTGGCGACCGGACAGAGCGAGTAGTTCTAGTTATTTCACCGCCTGTTTTCCACGAAGGTATTCAACGTTGGATCGAATACCGGCAGGAGCAGGGATATAAAATTCTTTTTCTCCCTCTTGCCAACACTAAAGACAACGGTTCGATTGAACAGGAATACGCATCGGCACCGATTGCAACCCCGAGTCAAATACGAGAAAAAATTAGAGACGCAGCCAAGGAATATGACGTCGAGGCAATCCTACTTGTTGGCGACGGGGCTCCGACAGACTCCGCTAGTTACGGTTGGCGCGACGTTGTCCCAGCTCCGCGAGTATCCGCTCTTGTCGTTCAAATCTTCGGTTCAGAAGAACTTTTGGCAAGCGATTCGTACTATGCAGATCTTGACGGAGACGATCTACCAGACGTTCCAATTGGACGCCTACCTGTCGAAACGCCAAAAGATCTCGAGGTCTGTATAGACAATATCATCCACTACGAGCAAAATTCTCCTGTTGGAAATTGGACACGAAAAATCAACATTGTCGCAGGTCCCAACGGTCTCGATCTAAGAGTAATTGGAAGCGATCCAGGAGACGTCATCGAGGGAAAGAATCCATTTGGAGGCATTTCCATGCTTGTGACGTCGGTTGTTGACAAAATTGCTCGAAAGCTTTTCGCTGAATACCTTCCTCAGGAATTTGTTCTCTCGCTCACGCAATTTTCCCTCCAAAACCCGTTTTGTCCTTATCCAGCCGATTTTGAAAAGACGACGCTAGAAAGGATCAACGAAGGATCGCTTTTCTGGGTATATCTTGGTCATGGTCGCGTTGTTGGTTTGGATCGGTATCTTGCTCCCAGTGGACGTGACTACGGAGTCCTAGAAATTGACGATTGCCATAAAATCAATTGCAAAGGGCATGCGCCAATCATGCTTTTTTTCTCATGTTACGCAGGAGCCTATGACGCGTCGTGTCGATGTCTTGCAGAGGAAGCGTTACTCCAAGAAGAAGGACCCGTTGCAACTGTAGGGGCAAGTCGCAGGACAGCCCCGTATGGAATGTGCTCTTTTGGAGCGGCCCTTCTCGAAGTGGCTTTTTCCCACGACGTTGTTGATAATTCGACGCAAGACGCCCCCCGTCTTTTGGGCCAAATTTACCTCGAAGCTCAACGTCGGACAATTAAAGAATTCGACGAGGATGAATCAAAAGAAATGGATTTTAATTTTCCTTCAGACGAGGAAGCCAATATTCCGGCCCCCCTCTCAAAAAATGCCCCCCAACCCCAACGACAAAAGCCAGATTCACAACTTGAGTGGATCAACCAACGACTTCAAAAATCATTAGACGAAGCCGAGGAGCTCAAACGTAAAAACTCCTCCTTCAGGAAAACAATCGAACAAATTGCGACTTTTTTCGATCCAACTGCTAGTCGTCTAGAAGAACAAGTTAAAGATCATATCGCGGAGTTCAATCTTTTTGGCGATCCTCTTCTTCGCGTTAAATTTCCGACTCGCTTCCCCGTAAACGCCCCCGAAATTACCTATTCAAACGAAGAAATAACAGTATCGGGAAAACTACCGATAAACGAAGGGATAGAGGCAATTGTCCAAGCAGAACTTATTCCTGCAGATTTTCGTCCTAATTTCACACCTCCGGTTCGTGCAAAGGTTTTCGTCGAGTCTGAAGAAGCTCGTCAGACATTTAACGAGACCTATGAAAAAGCGAACGCGTTTGTTGTCGACGCGGTTCGAACAAAAACAAAGAACGGGATTTTTGAGACTCATCTGAGAATTCCTCGTGATTTCTCGGGCGAGGGCGTCATTCGTATCGCCGCAACCACTAATACTCGTTATTTCATTGGCTCACGACGAATTCTCATTAGACCTAAATCTAGTGAACTTGATAAATCTAAAAACAAGAGCGCGGAATTCCCCGAAAACGACTTTTAAACAGTATTCAAGGAATCGTTCAAACTTTTTCGAATGATCTTTTTACGGCGCTATCGCTTCTAGTTTCTCTAAGGTTTTCGTTTGAACGACGTTAATATGTCGATAGTCGGAACAAAATCTTTGGGTTTTCCCGTGAAACAGAACTCCGACGTTTCACTTATTGTGAGATTAGGTAAAATTCGCGCTCGGCAAGAATCCCTTAGCCTCGTCGAAAGGATTCAAGGGTTCTTCTTACCATGTCTATTATTTCACTAAACCCCTTCAAACAATTCGTTAAAGACGGAAAAAGAAATATAAGTTATTCGTGAAAAAATAAACAATATTGAAGAAAAAAGGGGGGATTCGCAATTACACTCCCCCCGCTTAGAAAACTCTATATCATGGACGCAATCTGAATCATTCGTCTTTATGTGCAACAATGTAACGAACGCCCTGGTAGAATAGTTTCCGATAATTAGGATCATTGAAGGCGCCGCCGGCATCGCCCTGTATCAAGCCCAAAATGGGAGACTTCTTGTATCGCCATAGCCAAAGAACGGGACGGTCCCCTTCAGGATGATCCGTTCTGGCGAGCACGTCGATATGTGGATTGAAATACACGTCCTTAAAAACCTCGTCAACAATAGAAAAATCGCCAACACCTTCCGTTATCGGGTGTTGGCGAGCCGCGATATAGATATTGACGTTCGTCGGATGTAGATACGACGAAGCCTTATAAGTACGACCACAGATTTCAGTATCCTTCGTCAAATACTGAGCCCCATAAAGATCACGGAAGAATGGGTACTCTGGGTGGGAAATGAAGGCATGATGCAACATGACGGTAGGAATGCCCTCGTCGCCAAAGAGTTTTTCAAGGTTGTCCTTTTGCTCTTGAGTAAGTTCAAAGAAGGACTGATCATGAAAAACCAGAACGTCATAATCTTTCGTTAGCTCTGGTTCTAACATATCTTGATTATCAGGAATTACGATTTCGTCAAAAGTCGCGTTAGGGAAGTCGTTAAGCATCGCGTGTAGATTTTTACGATCATATGAATGACCGCCGACGACAAGCAAAATTCTCAGTTTCTTTTCGACGCTTGGCTCGTCAGCAAAAACCTCAGAAACCAAAAGGGAACGACCGAGAGTTGAAAGCATTGCAGAAGCGCATATCAGATTAAAGTCACGTCGTTTCATATTATATCACCCTTGAAACTATCTCATGAACTCCAGAGGAAAGCTCCAACACTCCCCCTCGATGAGATAATCATACAAGGACGAGTTTTTTTTTTCAATTGGCAAAGGCATCAATAAGTTTTCTCAATAAATTTCTTAAGTTGAAATAAAATTTCAAGAAATCATCAACTCATAGGAGAGTTATAGATACTTACTAAACGATGATCATACAATTATTTTTAAAAAATTGTGATGAAAAAAATCCTCGCAGACAAATCGTGACATTTGATGAAGTTGCTCGCCAAGGCCGTCGACGGATTTTACAATTTGAGAAAGTTTACTTTTTTTCCAAAAACGATTATACTTAAAAAGAGTTTGAACGAGCGCGACTATTTTTTCATAACACCCGTAATTGTAAAGAGATAAATATATGAAAACCAATAATTTTTTTCTTCAACTAACAGTTTTGTCGATAAATTTTTTTCTTTGTTCGGTAGTGTTGTTTGCTTCCGAACCGATCAATCTGTCGTCGCTCCCAACCCCCTCCGTTCCAAACGGTTGGAAATCGTCTAATAACGACGTCATTGACACTAACGGTCGTCTTACAATTATTGGCAACGACAAATCCTCGTCATGGCTTTCGGAAAAAATTCCCTTTCAAGCCCGTAAAGCATATCGACTTCGATTCAAAGCGTCTGCCTCAGAAGGCGAAGGATCCGGATGCCTATGTGCGGGTACAGAGTTTTTCAATCTCGATATTAACGCCCTCAATAAAGGCGACGCTCCCACCAAGGACTACTCGGTTGTTTTCTTTACCCCCGATAGCGTAGAGAACGTTAATAATGCGTCTGTTCGCTTCGCTCAGTGGAATTCAAGTCGCATTTTCTATGTGGCGGACCCCCGACTTTCCGCCGTTTTGCCAGTTTATAAACGTGTTGACGCTCAAAAATCGGATAATACCTCTACCTCGGAATCGTTAGAACTCGGAACAGGCGAAGAAATCAGTCCGTCTAAATACGAGTTTTCGGCGTTAAGGGCTTTTGACAACACAGATTTTGACCGTCCGCTTTTCTCGACAACGGCAAATTTTAACTCAGATCGTTTCTGTTTTTCTAAGAATTCCACACTTGTGTACCGTTTCTCTTTAACCCCCAAACAAATTGTACAAACCCCTCAAAACTATCTCGTTTCGTCGTTACCTTCGATTCCGTTTCACGGCGGATCAATTTATATTTCAGTCGGATATCATGATAGTGGCAAGGTTTATATTGAAGCGAGCCGGAACGGCGACGTCTGGACTCAAATCGGTGAAATTACAGGTGTTGGCGCTGAAAACTTTTCTCTGGAAACATTTTTTGGAGATGAAAAGTTAGACGAACTTTTCATTCGGATACGCGCTGAGGAAGTTGAAGTTGGGCAAGGTTGTAACTTACAAGTTCACGCCTTTAGGACTACGCTTTCCATAGACCAAGATAATGAGTCGCGTTTTATCGGAAGAGGAGACACGATATTTGCCGACTTAGCCAACGATGAAATCGAAACAAATAAAGACGCTACGTTATGGGTTTATAACGACGAAGGCATTTGGACAATGCCAAGCGCCGACGGAAAAAGCGAACGACTAGGCTGGGATTCTGAAAATTTAAGGAAACTTCAGGCGCCTGACGACGCGGATTACCCAGTGCTAAATGTTCGTTATATCGCCAATCTTAAGCGTCCAATTTACCTAACTCGTCGTATCTATCAATATTTTATCCAAGATTTCACTCATTCAATTCTCGGAGTTAGAAGTTCTGAAGGGGTGGACATTTCTTGGTGTGACGCGGACTACCATGTTCCACAGCAACCTACTTTCTGTGAAATTCAAGAGGCGCGTCCCATAGTAATTCATTCAGCAGGAAATGATTATGAGTCCTTTCAGATCGTACTTCGACCTCGCTTTGGCACATTAAATGGGTTAACAGCTTCCCTTACAGACGATCTTCAGGGAGAAGATGGGTTGGTAATTCCCAAAAAAGAAGTTCAACTCCGCTATGCGTATTATCACTACGTAAGCGACCCAACAGATAGAACTTGTGCTCCTGGATATTATCCTGACGCCCTAATTCCTTTGGAAAAGGGAGCAGATGGCTTTGGCTCCCCACTTTCAATCAAAAATTCTAACAATCTGCCGATTTGGGTTACCATCAAAACGCCTATGGGGACAAAACCTGGACGCTATAACGGTTTGGTTAGACTTACGGCAAACGACGGAAACTTCGTCGTAGAAGTTCCCTTTACTGTACATGTGTGGAAATTTGATCTTCCCGTCAAGAATCGCCACGAAACAGCCTTTGGGATGTCGCCAATCAATATTTGGCGCTACCACAACTGTCAATCAGAGGAAGACAAACGCGCTGCTCTGGAAATGTATCTCAAAGCTTTTGGCGACTACCGAATAAGTCCCTACAACCCTACGCCAATGGATCCGATAAAAGTCACATGGCGCCCTGACATGACGCCTCCGAGTTGCGACCTCGACTTTTCCGCATTTGACAAGGAAATCAAACGGGTTTTTGACAAATATCATTTTACGAACTTCATGCTCGACATTAAGGGATTGGGCGGCGGTACATTTGACGCACGCTACGATGGCGAAATTGAGGGATATAAAGCCAGCACGCCCGAATATGACGCAATGATGACCGATTATGGTAAAAAACTTCAAGACCACCTTCGAGAGATAGGGATGCTCAACGCAGCCTATACTTATAACTTTGACGAACCTGAAGAAAAGGATTATGAATTCGTCGCTGGTGAATTTGCGAAACTTAAGAAATACATTCCCGAAGTTGCACGAATGCTAACTGAGGAACCTTCTCCTGCTTTTGAGAAAACATTGAAACAATTCGGCGCTTCGATCGACGTCTGGTGTCCAGTAAGTCAAAATTATTCACACGACGGATCGCAGAACCAACGTAGAGAAGGGAATCGCTTTTGGTGGTATGTTTGTACTGCCCCTAAAGCTCCTTATTGTACAGAATTTACTGATCACCCAGCGCAAGAATTGCGTATTTGGCATTGGCAAGCGTTTGAACGTAACATAGTTGGAAGCCTGGTTTGGGAATCCACCTATTGGACGAGTAATACGGCGTTTGGCTCAGGATATCAAAATCCTTACGAAGATCCGATGTGTTATATGTCAGGTTATGGTCTCCCTCAAGGGACAAAACATCCTTGGGGGAATGGGGATGGACGGTTTATCTATCCGCCTCTTTCCGCCGCCGTTCCAGGAATGAACGACGGAAGGCCTATCTTTGACGCTCCTAATGTTAGCATCCGTTGGGAAATGCTCCGTGCAGGTATACAGGATTGCGAGGCTCTCCATATTCTAAGAAATCTCTTAACCGAAAACGGAATCAAACTCTCAGCTGAAAAACGAGCAGAATTTGAGAAACTCTTTGATTTCTCGGAAATCACTAAGGATTTGACGCACTTTAGCCACGATCCACAAGTTTTACTCGAACGAAGGCTCGCTATCGGAGCTGCCATAGAAGAGCTACAATAATACAAACATAACCATTTGGCACGCTTTCTGTAATGGTAAGTACGTCTTATCGTGCTTCTAGCGCCACGTTTACAGGTGATCGTGCTTCAATTTCGAGGAATTGAATAGCGATGGAATACACAACGCTTAATAATGGTATTAAGATGCCAATGATCGGTTTCGGGGTCTATCAAATTTCAGAGCGGGGCGCCACAGAACGAGCTGTTTCTGACGCGCTAGACTTAGGATATCGAATGATCGACACTGCTTCCGCGTACCAGAATGAAGAGGAAGTAGGCGTCGCCATTAAGAATAGCTGCGTCAATCGAGAAGAGGTGTTTGTAACAACAAAGCTTTGGGTACAAGATTATGGGTTTGATAACGCGCTAAAAGCATTCGACATATCATTGAAAAAGTTAGGTCTGGATTATTTAGACCTTTATTTACTCCATAAGCCATATGGAGATTATTACGGCGCGTGGCGAGCGTTGGAAAAACTTTATAAAGAGGGGCTTATACGTGCAATTGGCGTAACAAGTTTCTGGAATGAACGGCTCGCTGATCTCTTCAATATGAATGAAATCAAGCCCGCAGTTAATCAGATAGAAACGAACGTCTGGAATCAAAAGTACTCCGAAGCGGCCTTCATGATCGAACACGATATTCAGCACGAAGCTTGGGCTCCTTTCGCTGAAGGTCAAAATCACGTCTTCGATAATTCGCTCCTCAGGGAACTCGCCGAAAAGTACGGAAAAACAACTGGACAGATTATGCTACGTTGGCTTATCCAACGTAATATTGTCGTTATTCCTAAAAGCGTTCACAAGGAACGAATAGCGCAGAATCTCGATGTTTTCGACTTTGTTCTCGATGAAAACGACATGTCGAAAATCAGAACATTGGATACAGGAAAGAGTCCTATTTATGATGAAATGGATCCCAAAATGGCGTTATACATCGGTCAGGTAAAAATCCATAAGTAACCCATTCTCTTTACACGTCGCCAACTGTGCATGCAAATGCTACAATGAGTAACTCTGGATACGTCGGGGGCCGCTTCTTGTCTTCGAACCTAACGTCGTTCATTCTTGTTTCTTATTATCATTAGCATTCTCTAATCTAAGCAGATTTTGGCCGTAAGATCTGCTTAGATTAGGTTGAATGATTGAAGAGCGGCGCCAACAACGCTGAATTACTTACCTCTTATTCATTCACGGATTCCAATCAAAAGTTTGAAGTCACCCCTCACACATAATGGGTAAAAACTAATCAATCGCTTTAGAGAGACGCGACGCCGACCGAAACAAAGCTTGTGAAATATCTCTACTTGCGCCCCGACATGTGAATATCTAAGTAAGTTTCTTGAGAAAATTGCCCACAACCCCTACGCCCTCGTCAATGAGAACAAAAGCTCTCGGATCAATCTCGTTTATAATCGACCTCAACCTTCTGATTTCGTACTTACTAACAACAACCATCAAAACAGTTTCTTCTTTTCCTGAATACGCGCCAGTTGCTTTCCATTTTGTGACGCCTCGTCCAAGTTGTCCCATAATCTCAAGTTCTAACGTGCTTGAATCCTCTTTCTGCGTCACAATGTGAACACGAGCGTTAATATTCTGAATGTGGACTTTATCGATAGTGAATGATAGAACGGCAACAAACACAAGGGAGTAGATAACGGTTGGAAGGTCGTAGATCATAAGACAGATCGCGTATAAGACCATGTTGCCTATAAGATTGATTCTTCCAACAGAGGAATGTCCCTTTTTTTGGATAACAATCATTCCAAGTAAGTCCATTCCACCGTCGCTTGCCCCCATTCGTAGGATAATTCCGATGCCGACGCCGCACGTCAATCCAGCGACAAGCGTATTGGCAATTTTCTCCTCGAGAATCAGATCCTCTGCTATAGGAACAAAAGTCAAAAGCACAGAGAAACAAGTGACTGCGAAAATCGTTTTGAAAACAAAACGACGTCTCATGGTCTTATAGGCCACCACAAGCCATGGGATGTTTATAACATAGTAAATAATACCGGGAAACTCAACTGAGCCCAAGTCTAGTTTAAGGACGTTCCTCAAAAAGATATCAACAATCTGTGAAAGTCCCATAAAGCCGCCAGCGCAGAGGTTCAATGGCGAAAGGAAAAAATTGAAGCCGAACGCATAAATAATTGAACCGACAACGATACCGATACAACGTTGGGTCTCAAGCTTTAAAATCGGTCGCGCCTGCTCGTTCCGCATCATCTCCGCAACTTCTGTTTCAACTGAGTTCGTCATTTCAGACCATCCATTTCAGGACATAACATGGTTAACTTGTGGCTCGTTTCGACAAACATTAAGCGTGCAAATGATCCTCGCGTATAACGTTCACAGCAGTCCGAAACACGTTCAATGTCCAAGCAATTTTTTCAAAAAGCCCCATATCCTCTCTAATTTTGTCGTCGAAAGAAGAACTATAAAAAACCAACAACACTTTTTAGGTTCTGATTGACGCATTCGTCATTTTCAACTCACTAACATAAAGTCAAACTACCAGATACATACTATAACGATCGGTTACAAACAATTATCTCAGATTCGTTGCATACGTTTTCGAAAACACAAATTATACAACGCCCAAAAAAATAAGTATTCACTTGAATGTGAACTGACACTAAAGATTATCCGCTTGGATTCTATTATCAATATCTCTCATGTCAACGCTAGAAAGCGGGACATATTGCGGGATTATCTCCTTACTCCGTATTGCCCGAATCAGGATATTTTTACATAATGGATATGAGAACTATTACTTTTTTAGCGATTAAGAAGAATTTAGTAAATGGTTTGAAAGAACGAATGGGTAAAACTTCTTTTGACTTAATAGACGTCGATAAGGTTAAATGCGTCGGATGTGGTCGTTGTGTAAAAGATTGTCCTGCAGGTTGCCTTTTTATTGAGAACGGCAAGGCAGAAATTCGTAAAACAATCTGCATTGACTGCGGTCACTGTTACGCCATTTGCCCAACCGGCGCGGTAACTATGAAGGAACATTCTGTACTGGAAGAAAACGTTGTATCGCCGTCGGTCATAGAGAGCAACTCTTTACTCGCGTTTATGAAAAGTCGCCGAAGCGTCCGTCAGTTTACGAAAGAAACTATCGAAGCTGAAAAAATTGAAATGATTTTAGAAGCGGGACGTTACTCGCCGACAGCAGCGAACGCTCAAGACGTCTCATATATTGTCTTAGGCGCCCGTCAGCAAGAACTTGAAAGAGAGTGCGTTCGCATTTTTCGCTTTTGGAAAAAACTTCTAACTCCATTTGTCAGTATAGTTCGTAACATAGAGGTAACAGACGATTTCTTTTTTAAAGGAGCTCCTCTGGTCGTTGTTGTCACAAGTAAGGCCCCTATTAATGCAGGGTTAGCAAGTTCTTACATGGAACTTATGGCAACGAGTCTTGAACTCGGAGTCCTTTACAGCGGTTTTTTTGTCATTTGCGCAAAACACAGTAGAAAAATCAGAAAAATCCTTGCATTAGATAAAGGAAAAAAGGTTGTTTCATGCTTGGTCATCGGGCGTACTGTCGTAAAATATCAAAGAATCCCGCCTAGGAAAAAAATCTCGGTAAAAACCCTGTAAACCTCTACTGTAGATATTTTACGCCTGGTAGGAAACGGAAATAATTGTTAATTATTCCTTCGGTGTTAACGATGTAAGATGAGAAAACGACTGGCTATTATACTTTCTTATTTTCTACTTCTTACCCAACTTAACACGCAATAGTATTAGGATTGTAATCGTTTAAGAAAATGCTTATTCTCGTCGATTTATGAAAATGATTGTGTTGTTTACTCTAGTGAACAGCAAAGGGACCCAATGATGAGTAAAAACCGTAACCGAGAAAATAGGAAGAAGGAATTACAAATTCTCGCGCCTTGTTTATATTGCGTTGTGGTCGTTCTTGTAGGAACTGTTTTTTTTATCCACAATTCGGTCGGAGCCCATGAACCCACGCCACAATACCAACAACCGTCAGAACCCTCTGCGACTTCGATTCTTGATTCGACAACGCCTAATAGTCGTATTGGCGGACATCGATATGACGGAAGTCTTAAACCGACGCCAAAGAATGATTCGCGCTTTTTGAATAATGCAAAATATGGAAGCGCAGGCAATATCGTCGGTGTTGATCATAATTCTACCATGTCGCGGTTTCAAGGCGGCAACATCGGTCGTTTCCAAAGCAAAATGGATTTCAATATCCTCGCGTTACAAAAAGAAGCTCAGCGTATTCGCGCGAATCAAAATTCTCAATCTTCCTCGGAAAGAGAGGTTTACAACTCCGGAGCACCGCGAATGGTCACGGCACGGGCCCCTGAAAGGATTCCGTACGCTTCAGACCGTCGTCCCTTTTACGGTAAATATCCAGACCAACTCTTATCTCGCCAGAACACGAATGCAGACGTTTTGTCTGAATCCGGATCAATCGACGAACAAACTGCGCCGTTCGGAGGTGAAGCATACGCTTCCTCCCCTCAGCTTTTATGGATGCGAGGTGGCGTCCCCCAAGCTCTCTTGACGGAGCCCCGCCGTCATGAAGCTTTAGACTATAACGCAAGTTCTACCACGAATCCTGCCTTCCAATGGGATTTAAATGAAGACGAGTATGTTCAGTCAGGAGGTTCCAACTCCCCTCTAGGCGGTTCGATGGAACCCTCGTCAATTCCCACCAACGCTATGATTCCGGCGCCAATTACGCCTACGCCAGAACAATTACAAAAGGCTTTTCGAGAGTATTTGGAGGCCCAACTACTTCGTAGCCCAGACGTAAACCCTCTTTCGCCTGTGCAGGTAAGTTATCAAAATGGCGTTGTTACCGTTCGAGGAGTAGTGCCAACCCCATCTGCCCGCGCTGCCGCTGGTTATATTCTTCTATCAGATCCTCGCGTATCTAAGGTTAACAATCTTATGACTTGCGCTCATGACGATGTTTTGAGCAATGGGATCACGCAGTCCACGCCGTCACAAACAGTTTCAAACTCAAACGGAGTTTCAGTCGATTCCTCCCCCAAATGAATGTCAGAAGCGATTCTACAATCCGTTTGGTATTCAAGGACATTGCCCTATGACAAACTCGTCACAACAATCTGCTGCAATCGGGGATCGGTTTGACTATAGAGCACACCGTTATGCCGTTATGCGCGCAACAACAGAGTCTGGTTGGGCGCGTTTCGCACTTATCGGCAGTTCGTGTGCGTTTATGGCTCTTTTCCTTTTAGTTCCATTGGTTTGTGTTTTTTTTGAAGCGTTTGCAGAAGGATTCGTTGGATTCTGCAAAGCATTGACAACAAAAGCGACTGGCAACGCTATAAGGATGACTTTAATAGCCACCTTCATAGCTGTGCCCCTTAATATCGTATTCGGCATGATTGCTTCTTGGTGTATTGGCAAATTCCAGTTTTTGGGGAAGGGGATTCTTATTTCGCTAATTGATATCCCTTTCGCCATTTCTCCAATTATTGTCGGTCTACTTTTCGTTTTTCTTTTCGGTTCTTCCTCGATATTAGGCAAATGGCTTTTCGAGCATAACATAAGGATATTGTACGCAACTCCTAGTATTGTATTGGTTACTATATTCGTTACCTTTCCTTTTGTCGTCCGAGAACTCATCCCTGTTATGGAAAGTCAAGGCGCGGAGGAAGAGCAAGCAGCTAGGGTACTTGGAGCTAACGGATGGCAGATTTTCTGGCGTGTTACTCTTCCAAATGTCAAATGGGCCTTGCTTTATGGCGTTGTACTTTGTAACGCGCGAGCAATGGGAGAATTCGGCGCAGCAGTAGTTGTCGCTCGTAATAGCATTAAAACGAACACGTTACCATTACATATTAATGCTCTTTATCAAAGTTATGAAAGCGGAGCCGCTCCTTTTGCCGTAGCGACACTCCTCGCAACAATTGCAATTGTTACCTTAATAGTCAAGACCCTGTTGGAAATCAAAATTAGATCGTCTGAAAAAAAAGACGACGATTAATGGTTATTTCCTTTATCCGTAGTTTATTACTAATGATTTAGTAACCATTGTCACATTGACGAGTTAGAAAGTTAAATATGGGCGTCGAAGTAAGAAATATTACAAAATCTTTTGGCGATTTTAAGGCGCTTGACGACGTCAGTCTGCGAGTTGAAGCAGGAGAACTGGTCGCACTACTAGGTCCCTCTGGCTCTGGAAAGACAACTCTATTAAGAATTATAGCGGGACTGGAAACACCTGACGCAGGAAGCGGCCCCGTTTTCTTCCGAGGAGTCCGAGTTGATAAACAAAAGGTGAACGAACGAGGCGTTGGGTTTGTTTTCCAACATTATGCGCTCTTTCGCCATATGACCGTTTTCGACAACATCGCATTTGGCATGACGGTCAAACCGCGCAAGGAACGGCTGTCTAAAATTGAAATACGCGAGAAGGTTCGCGCGTTGTTACACATGATACAGCTAGACAATTACGCAGAACGCTATCCATCTCAGCTTTCAGGAGGTCAACGACAACGCGTCGCACTCGCCAGAGCGCTCGCAGTAGAACCCCACGCCCTTCTTCTCGACGAACCGTTTGGCGCTCTTGATGCAAAAGTGCGCGTCGAGCTCCGAACTTGGCTCCGCCGACTTCACGATGAAATACACCTCACCAGCGTCTTTGTAACTCATGATCAAGACGAAGCGCTTGAGTTAGCGGATCGGGTCGCAGTCATGAACAGCGGCAAGATCGAACAAGTTGGAACGCCAGACGAAGTGTTTCATCATCCGAAGACGCCGTTTGTTATGAAGTTTCTTGGTCAAGTCAATCAGTTCCGAGGTCGTCTGGAAAGCGGGCGCGTTTGGGTGGGAGCTCATTCAGGGCTGGCTTCACAGTGCGAGACGGGTGATAAGGAATCTATCACGTCAATAAACGCTGGTTCGGTAATGGTTTTCGTCCGTCCCCACGATTTTGACATAGCAATTCAACCTCGTCAAGAACGTTGTTCAATTCCAGCGACAGTCGTTCGAGTCCGTTCTGCAGGCAACGTAGTCCACGTCGAAATGGTTACCGACACAGGCGACCCTTTGAATGTCGAAACGTCTCATCAAGAACGTGATGAATTAAAAATCGAACCAGGTTCTCACTATTTCATGATTCCACGAAATCTCCGTATTTTCCCCGCCGATACCGCAGGCGACTACTCTAATCAAGTTGCTGGACTCTAACATGAACCTGATCATTTTTTAAAAAACGGAACGACAAGATATGCGGTAAAATGCCTCCAATGTTGCATAGCGTCAAGATTATGGGTTGTGCCTGATCCATAGAGAACTGCACGCCCAGCTTTAAGATCCAATTGACGAAAATCTCGAATCAAACAGAAAATGCGACCAAAGCGCCTTGTCTTTGGTCGCATATAATTTTGTAAGCAGTCAGCTTCAAACCTTCTATGCCTTTAGAATCAGAAGATTATTTCTTAATTTCAAAGGGAGTGGCGGGCAATCCTTCAGAGGAGTAGAGATTACAACCTTCTGGACACATCTGGAAAGCGTAACGAGCAGCCACAGGTTCAGCGACTTCGTCTGCAGAGAGAACTACTTTGTCTTTACCTACAATCTCTGCGTCGGCCCAAACAAAATTACCGTCGGATCCAGCGACAGCAAAACGAGCGAGTTTGACGTCGTCAGTTCTTTCAAAGACCCGGTCGTTAAGTTTGCCCACAACAAGACCCGAACCAACATGATCGAATGTAAGCGTTACTTTGCCATCGCCATATTCGGCAGATTTTACCATTGGCGAACAACAGAAGACGTCTTTATTGAATATTTGCGCAAGAGCCCAAAGAGCAAGGCGATTTCCAACGATAAATTTATTCGTCGGGTGAATGTCGTCTGCCTCGCCAGCGTCAATAATGACGGCTTGTCCTGTATTGGCGACCTCGAGGCACATCGTCTGTCCATTACGCAAATAAGGCCAATCATCCGTCTGATTTGGGTTGTCAGAAACGGCAGTAAAGGGTGCAAGCTGAACCCAATAGAAGGGGAAATCACCGTTTTTGAAAAGCTTACGCCATTCACGAATCATTGCCTTCTGTTTGAAGTAATAAAACTCGCGTTCCCCGGCGTTCGTACACCCTTGATACCATATCGCGCCGCGGAAATTATAGTTAATCCATGGCGCGAGCATCGCGTTGAACATACCTCCGCATTTTGCTCCAGGATTATCCTGATTTGGACGATCCGCAATAAGTTGCTTGCCGACTTCAACCGTCTCAGGAACTTGATTCCAACCGCCGTCAGGAATCCAACTATTGATATTCGAACCGCCCCAATTGGAATCAATAAGTCCAACAGGAACGTCTAGTTCGTTATGAAGACGAACGGCAAAGTGAAATCCAACGGCGGTACAATCTTTTTGAACGCCATCTTTGCAAACGAGCCAACCAAGGGTTTCAAAATTATTCTTCGGCTCGTCGCTCACAATGTGTTTGGCACGGTTAAAACGGATGTAACTATAATCGCCCGTGAGTTCTTCTTCAGTGCATGCCAAACGAGGCGTGTCCGTTCCACGAAGCTTCTGTCCCCAGGAGTTGAGGGGCATTTCCATGTTCGACTGACCGCCGCAAATCCAAACTTCACCAACAAGGATATTCGAAAATTTGAGGGTGTTATTACCTTGGATCACAAGATCTTTTGCTTCATAACTCGCGGGCTCGGCGGGAAGCTCAACCTTCCACATGCCTTTATCGCAAGCTGTTGTTGTAACGGTGATCCCGTTAAATGTAACAGCCACTTCTTCACTAGGATCAGCCCATCCCCAAACACATATCGGCTTGTCGCGCTGGAAAACTCCATTGTCAGTGAAGCAATTCGGGACAGTAACGTCCGCTCGTCCAGGAATCGCTCCAAACATAACGACAATAGCCGTCAAAATCATGACAAATTTTCTTTTCATAGGTTTCACCTCAAATCAAAATTCACCAACAGGCAAGGAACAACGTTTTCTACGAAAAAAACAGAGCCGCTATTCGTAGGAAACTTTCAACATTGTCGTAAGAAATCTCTGAAACTTGGACTTACGTGAGCACAATGACGAATTTTCGATTGATCAAAAACATGGGACGTCTGGTTCTCTCCTATTCTTTCCGTCTCTGGCAGCGATTCACCCGCCAACCGTCTAGATTCTGCTATCATGAACGGAAGTTCGCGTTCCAAATACTTTTGGAACCACAAATAGGGAGGAGATTCAACTCGGCTCCACCACCCGGGTGGAAGGACGTTGGAATTGTCGTCAAGAGCTGCCGCAAATGCGTTCTTAAAAAAAAGCTGCGCTTGCTCGTCTGTAAAAGCCACAATCCGCTTTGCAACCTCGGTAACAACACCGGCGACAATTGTTTCAAATCTAAAAACAAAAGGCCAATATCGCTCTTCGCAATTCTGGTTCGACAGATATGTTACAAACATAAAGCTTAAAGTTCAAACAAACGGCTTAAAGTCGCCGAAGCAACCCCATTAACGTTGTACAGTATATTTTCTACGAGGGCTGAATGCAAGCGTCGATCAAGTTGAAGAGAGAAATTTCGAGGTCAAATGAGAGAACTGACTCGTAAACTTTCCCCAAACGGTCATGCGCCAGTTTAAAAAAAAATTGTTTTTTCGTTATTTGGAAAGAATAATCTCTCTGCACGACCTTTTTCGCGACTTGAGACAACTCTTAAGGATAATTTCATGGTGTGACAGTAGTACGATTAAAAAATATAGGCGTGACTTGCGTTGCCTGATCCGCGAGGGTAGAACAGACGTTAAAAGGCGTTGTCAACGTAACCGTTATTTTTTTGACGAATACGGCTAAAGTTACTGGAACAGATTCCAAGTAATTCCCGGCGCGGGCGTAGAAGGTTTTATTGACGGAAAAAAGCGTTCGAAGGAAAAAATCAAATTTAACGCATGATCGATATCTCCGAACAAACATAAGAGAAAGTTAAAAGTTTAGAAATTGAGGGAAAGACGCCTCTTTTATTCTCTTTGGATAGAAAACTCCTTGGACTAATCGCCGTTGCGGATAAACCTAAAACTACTTCTTAAAGCGATTAAGGACCTTAAAACTCTTAAAATGCGCGTCGCCATGCTTACAGGAGATTCTAATCGCGTCGCGGAGTCTATTGGTCAACGGGTCGGAATTAGTGAAATCTATGCCGACGCATTGCCGAAAGACAAAGAAGTTAAAGTCCGTGAATTCTCGACAATTGGTCCGGTTGCATTTGTAGACGATGGGCTTAATGGCGTGCCGGCCTTAAGTCGTGCTGACGTCGGAATTGCTATCGAAGCCAGAACTAACGTGGCTATTAATGAGGCTTACGTTGTTCTTACTAATAGCAATCTCTCAGACGTATGTCGAGCAATCCGTTTAAGCCGCGCCCCCCTTTCTAATGCTAGAGAAAAACTCTTCTGGGCATTTTTTTATAATCTACCAGGAATCCCGCTGACCACAGGAATTATGACGCCACGTTTGGGTTGGACGCTTAGTCCGACTTTTGGCGCTTTAGTCATGAGTCTCTCAAGTATCTGCGCCATTTCCAATGCGTCACGATTAAATTTTGCAAGAATAAACGTCTGGGGTAATCCAACCCCACAAATTTGCTCAGCGTCGTCAAATATCAATTTAAACATTTCAATAAAAGAGACTAAAATGAAAAAAACCTGAAGATAGAAGGTATGATGTGCGGACATTGTGAAGTTCACGTGAAAAGAAGTCTTGAATCACTCCCGTTCGTTACTTCTGTCGAGGTCAGCCACGTTCTCGGTAATGCAGTTGTGGAACTTCAAAACGCGCCAGCAAACGTCAATACAGAACTAAGAAAAGCCATTGAGTCTGGAGGGTATATTGTTAAGTCGATTGATTAGTCGAGAAATTCAGCTTTTCTAACTATCAATTACGCTATTAGAATAGCGGGGGAATGCTAAGAGGAAGAGCCCCAAGCTCTACGGTTTGTGATTTCATCATGCGCGACGACGTCCTTCAGCGTTAGGTTTATACGTTAAACACGTCGAACCGACCGGATTCTCGAATTAGAGGTGTTTTTAATAGGCCGATATTTAACCGTTTCGTCTCCCTACGACACGCTCAAGCCCCAGTTTAAGCATGATCCAGATTGCCTTAATAGCTTCTTTTCTGTTAATTTTAGAAACGCCGAGACGACGATCAAGAAAAACTATTGGCGTTTCTTCAAATGTCGCGCCAGCTTGCTTCAATCTGAAGAGAGTCTCCTCGAAAAAAGAATATCCGGAAGAAATGAAGCGATCGAAATCAAGCAGGCTTAACTTGTCAATACGATAACATCGAAAGGCCCCGCTATTGTCTTTTGTTTTGAGTCCAAGAGTCGCCTTGGCCCAAAAGTTGACGCAACGACTCATCACTTTGCGAATTACTGGCCAGTCAGGCGTCATTCCCCCAAAAACGTATCTAGAACCAATTACAACGTCGGCGTTAGATTCCGTAATTACTTTTAGTAATCTTGGCACGTCTGATACAGAATGACTGAAGTCGGCGTCCATGTTTACTAGATAGTCGTACTTATGTTCAATTCCATATTTAAAACCTCGAATCACCGCCGATCCAAGTCCTCTTTCATTTGTACGGATAATGGAAAAAACGTGGACGTCCTGTCGCGACTTCTCCTCAACCCATCGACCAGTTCCATCCGGCGAATTATCGTCAACAACAAGTATGTCGGCGTCTGAAACCAAAGACCTGAGTTCTTCGACAAGTTTTGGAAGGTTGTCGATTTCGTTATAGGTGGCGATTACGATAAGTACTTTCATATTCCACCGTAGTACATTCGTTTGATGTTTAAGGACTCAATAAAAGGGGAATTAAAGAAAGAAAGAAAATCGTCGTTAGTTCATTTTGATGCGTGATAAAGCGATTGCATAAAATCAATATATTCACGATCAAGTTCTTCAAACGTCTTCCCCGTCACTTTTTCAAGTGAATCTCGTGAATCAATTCCTTGATAGACGTTATAGAGATAAGTTACAAACGCGTCGCGGTAAACGCCGTTGTCATAATGCATGAAAAAATAGGCGAGTCCCGCCGCTTCTGAGTAAAGCGTAGCAATATCTCGTCTGTTTTGAAACTCTTCACGGGAAAGCCCCGCATACTCGCGGAGTGAAACGTAATCCTTATCGACAAAAAGACTTTCCAAAGCACATTGAATTCGAAAAACGTTCCTTCCACCTCCCAACGTGGCAGCAGATTTCGAAGCGTTAACCTTGAAAGTTTCAGCATATACGGCAACCCCCTCAACTACCCAAAAATTCGAGACCTTGGCACGAGATTGGAAATCAACCTTAAAACGGCTTTGACTTGAAGTGCTACATTCTTCAAATAGTTGATGGGTCGTTTCGTGAAAAAGAAGAGGGAGTAAATCGAAATTATCGTCTTTACTAGGTTCATAGACAAAGGTGCAACGCAGATTGGGAAAGTAACCGCCAACGCTGAGGGACACGTTGGAATCGTGCTTCTTTAATTCACGGAGATATTCTTCACGATTTCTATAAATAATGATCTTATGCCGTTTAGTTACAATTTCAGTATTTAAATAAAGTTGAGAACTCCACTGAGTTTCTGAAGCAATCATACGGAAAAAAAGGCGACTCCAAGCTTGATAATATGCTTCAAGTAGACGACCAATTTCGACGCCTCTTTCAAGAGAAACGCGAGAGAGAATTGAAAAGTGCTCAGTATCCACTCTCCAACCAGAAGCGCTGGCAAGAATTCTTTTTTCTTCTTCTTGTGAAGAAATCCACTGGCGTTTGTAAAAACGTTCCCCGTTTCTATAACGATCCACGTTCTCTGCCGGCAACCATCCGAATTCGGGGGTTTCTACCAATCCTTTCTCAAGTTGTTGAAGTTCCCACCTACTTCTCCAAACTCCATCTTGAAGAGTGTAATTAAAAAAATGTCGTGCCTTTGTATGATCTGGATTGACAAAAAGAGTAGTTAAAACACAAGCAACGACGTCATAACCGCGTTTTTTATCCCCGAAATACTCTGCAAACGAATAGATTTCATCTGAATATTGACCACGAAGCCGATTTAAAGCTGAAAACCAAAAACGTTGATTTTTATTCGCGTCTGCAGGCAGTTTCCTAAGTGTCTCTTGAACAGGAAGAAGAGGAATCGTAAAGATCTCAGTATTATCAGGATAAATAAGTGACCGAGTAACTTTAGCCTCTAAGGGCATTGAAAGCTCGTCGCACTTTTTAGCGAGGTCTTCAAGTCGTTGTTGATACTCGTCAAACACAATCTCGGCGTTGCGTTTTTCCGAATAATTTTTCTCTTTGGTCTTTGAAGTATCGGCAGATTCGTTGGTAACAAGAACTCGATCAGAATCCGTGACGGATTGCGTCGACTTTGACTCATGTGTTTCATCAATTCGTGCAAAAGTTTGAGGCGCAACGTCGCTTGACGTCTGCGCAAAGGACACGCCCCAACAAACGCCAAAGATAATCGCCACAAGAGCAAACCGCAGTAAGAAAACAATATTATTCCCGAATGACAACCTAAGAACTCCACTGCTTCAAAAACCACCATACGACAACGACCAAATTGGAACGGTCGTCTTTCTAAACGCCGTCCCTGTAAACAAACCGTCTAACCGACATTTTTGGCGCTACATTCTATTTGTCAACAGAAAACGAAAACCTGGAAAACTAACGACGTTTTACTTCATACGAAAAAACCTTCGAAGAATCAAGTAAAACGTCAAGACTTCCATTTATCGCTGAAACATTCTCCTTCGCGAGTTCGACGCCGTCAGAGTCATGAGAAATGATTTCAAAATCGCCAGTCATAAAAAAAGGAGTTGTTATGGAAACGGAGAAGGGCGGTTCATTCGGGAGCGGCGTTAGAGTAATCGAATCGTCGGAAGTCTTCACAAGACGAAACGCTCCCATCGTATTACAAACGCCAAAGTTCGTTGGCTCAGTATTTGGAATAAGCCGTTTATCCGCATCTGTGAGCGGCTTAGCAGGTTCAAAGGCAAGCTCGCGATCAGCGCCTTGTCCTTTGATTACGATTCCGCCCAACCTACAACGCGAATCTTTAGTATTTGAACCTAGGAGAGAAAGTCGACGCCCTGAAACCGGATCATAGAGACCGCAAAGAAGATTGTAAAAACCTGGCGGCAACTCTTCTGGAATAACAACCGTCGTAAGATCGCCGAAAAGGTCCGTCTCACGTCCCATCCATTTATCACTCGGTTTAGATGGAGTGGCAAGCGGTAAAACATGAAGTTCAGGCTTATCGTTCCACCAAGTCTGAGGTCGTTCAAGGTGAAGAAAAGCAGCGTATGGTTTATCGGTTGGAACAAGGGCGTCCCAAATAAATTTTCCACGTATTGTTTTAGAGTCAATAATCTTAACATCTTCGAATAACGGGTGGATGGGCACAACCTCGCTTGAAACACTCTGACGACCGTTTACAAAGAAGTCACTATCAGAATTAACACGCAGTTCGACGACTTGGTTGTTTATGCGAACAACCCCTCCATACTCATTATCACTGACAGACCAGAAACCATACTGTGGGAGACAAACATCAATATCTGTCTTAGGAACTTTCATGTCCAATGTCCACGGGTCTTGATCTCGATTAACATAGACTGTGACTCCCGATTTCCAAACAATTTTCTGACGATGAATATTACCGTCCACAAATTCGAATCCAACAATCTCATCAAGAGCCAACGACTCAGCCAAATTTTGCATCAACCAATACTTACGAATAGTACCACGAACGGAGGTCGGAAGATCGACCATAACGGCGTGCCCAGTTAACGCCTCTGATGAAATATAGTCGTCGCTCTCAATTCCTCTAAGCGCACGAGACTCTCCGCCTTGATAGCGATCGCTGTAGCCAACTCCATGCAGAATAAAACGTTTGTGATTAACGACGTCAAACCAAGGAACATACTCGCTATCCTCGCAAGGAATAACGTCAGAATAGCTTTCCTGAACAGACGTTATACGACGAAGAATCGCATCAGCGCCGTCAAGGTGACCGATCAGGGCGTCACTTCCGGATTCGCTAACTGTAATTGCATTTTGATTGAAACGTTCGTGAACAAGATCAAAATAACGATTCCAAGCGTCAAGTGTCTCAGTTCGAGGATGAAAAGTTCCTTCGCGATCATAAAAGTCCATGATATGAATGGATGAAAAAACGTCAGTAAAATAAGCAGTCTGCATCAGATACTGACTAATAACATCGAGATTACGTTCCGCGTACGGCATAAACTTCAACGGATTGAAACGATAACTTTGAGCGTCTGGTCCCGGATTATACCAGGCCTTCTGCGGCTGGCCGTCGGCATTGAAAATGACGTCGTCATAGGAAAACCCGTCTGCGTCAGGGTAAAAGTCGATATAGTTATCATGCAAACCAAAGGGAATTCCAAGACTGTCAAGATATTTTTGAGTCTCAACAAGATCATTCAAAGTTCCTTGAAGCGGGCTGGGCGGCCAGACGTCCGGAAGGCGAACGTCATAACCATAACGTTGCCAAACATGCTGAATCAGCATGGAGTTCGTCAACCCGTATCTAACAAAGGTTTTCATTCGGGCGAGGACGTCGCCATACTTTCCGCCCCAGTAATCGAAAACAAATCTTCCTGCCTTTTTAGACACAAGGAGAGCGGGCGCTTTGTCGAACCCAGGAGCATATTTCATTGCACAATCAAACGCACCCAACTCGCTTGAACGTAACGTCAAACGAGAATCACAATTTGTTGTGAGCGTATAAATCTGCTGATCAGGATTTACAATGAACCGATCAACAGGTCGAGTCGATGCTTGAAGGAGGGAAATACCATTCTCAAAATCCATACCGACGTGGCTTGTAGAACACGCAAACCCATCTCCAGACTCTTCAAATGGACTAGTAGGATTAACAATACAGTATCCGTGCCCAAAGAATAGCCGATCCGCCTTATGAGAAAAAGCTCCAAATTGGATTGAATTGATATCGGCGTTATGAGAAGAAACAATTCGAAACGCCAATCCTCCGAGGGTTTTGGAAATGTAACAGCAAAGTTCATTCTCAGAGCACGGCGCGTCGAGAATCAACTTGTCTTTAAATTCTTCAAGACATGCGTCTATAGGAACGTCGCCAATAATCGGTTCATGGTGGTTAATCGCAAAGCGCCGAACCCTAAACTCAAGTTCTCTCGCATCTGTAAACTCAGTCGATACCTTACAAGGTTCGAAAGGTCGATCAAAACCAACCTCCGTTCCTTGATATCGCACGCGAACTCCATCGATTTGTATGAACTTTTCTTCAGAGCCAATAGTAATCCATCCGTCAAAGATTCCTTTTTTTCCAAGGGTTACAACCGCAAACTGTCCAAAACCTAATACAAAGCCACGAGAACCGTCTTCAAGTTCTATTCCTGAAGTAGGGACGTCAGTCGGCGCAGTTTGAACAAAACTGGAAAATGCGTTGGAGTTTCTCTTTCGAAGGGCAAGATGTTCTAGTTCACTCGCATTTTCACCAGCATGTGTCGCATTGGCAAGCAGTACGACGTCGCCCCAGAAACTATTGTCACATGTTGTGTTCCGAGCGGAACCTGGATCAGCTTCAAAAGTTAGTAAAATAATCTGACCAGTAAATTTCGAAAGGTCAACTTCATTCTCATTCCAATCAGTTCCGGCATACTGCGAAGCATAAAGAAGTTCCTCTTCGCGAGGCTCCCGTTGTATCGCCTGATCTAACGCTTCCTGATTGATTGAACCATCGCCACGTGAAAGAAGATGGGAAGCATAGACCCGAAATTCAACCCCGTCTGTTGGAGGTTCTGGAGGGAATACATCGCGCATCGCGCTAAAAAATCGCAAAGATATATTCTTAGAATCTGGACACTGGATGGCGAACCTCAAACCAATAACGCCGGGACCGCCATCGTACGGCGGGTGGATTGACCACGATGAGCGCGAAATTCCGCCTCTTGCCATCTGACCAAACGTAAGTGAAGCTTTAGTATTAACTTCCGATCCTGTCCAAGATATCGGCAACAGATGATAGTCGCCATTGTCTCTTTTCCAGTACGTGGCGTATGGAGAAAACGACGAACCGTTAAGTGCAAGAAATGAACGATTGCCGAAGGTCAGAACGTCTATTTTTCGCGTTGTTGGAAGGAGATCGACAAGTTTCGTTGAAAAAACGGGACGGAGATCGACTATCTCTTTCTTTCCATCTTGTATGAATTCAAAAACAGCACGGAGCGGATAGTGAGCATCCAAGTAAGCGCCACGGACGGCAAATACAACTTCACTTTTATGGGTTGAAGCCGGTTCGACGGTAAATTCGCTGATCAAAGAGTTTGGCGGAGTAATTTCTAAAGCAGGTTCAACTGATTCGTCGTATAGAAAGAAGGCGTCAATAGACGAAAAACTCGCTCTAATAGCGACTGCGCTATCACTGTGATTCTCTATAATTAGGGGCGCACGATAGAACTTTCCTTCGACAGTTATAGGACCAGTGGGCGAGATTTCAAAAGTCAGATTTCCCCTGGTTTCTCGGTAACAAGTAAACGCCCATGAATACGATCCACCCCAAAACGTCAAAAAAACGAATGTCATAAAGAAGACGACAAAACGTCTCGAATACGCGCAAATTAAAATGTTTTTCATTTTGACCTTTGATTTTGAATAAGTATCCGTCGCTGCAACGAGACGCGTTAACGTCAGAAAAATGAGGAACCAGCGCAACTTCAATTCTAGAGAGGTAAAGAGTGATATGCAAGATAGGAGCAGATTTCTTAAACCTTTTTCAGTAGTGAAATGAGGGAAGGGAAAAGGGTCGTTCTACCAAAAGCTGAACGACCCTCCCTATACAAACGTCTTGCAACAAATTAGACAGAAAATGTGTTAGTCCCAGTGGAGAACTGCGCCTTTATCTGCGCTCGTAGCAAGTTTCGCATATTTGGCGAGGTAACCTGATTTATATCTAGGTTCGGGAGCCTTAAAGCTCTTTGCCCGACGTTTGAGTTCGGCGTCCGATAATCGAACTGAAATCGATTCGTTTGGAATGTCAATCTCAATAATGTCGCCGTCCTTAAGAAGACCAATTGGACCGCCTTCCGCCGCTTCAGGACTAACGTGTCCTATGCACGCTCCAGCGGTTCCGCCAGAGAAGCGACCGTCAGTAACAAGAGCAACAGAGTCGTCGAGATGAACGCCTTTAATTGCCGCTGTTGGAGCTAACATTTCCTGCATTCCGGGACCGCCTTTTGGCCCTTCGTATCTAACGACGACGACGTCGCCTGATTTAACTTTTCCGTCGACAATTCCTTGATACGCCTCTGGTTCAGAGTTAAATATTACAGCAGGACCAGAATGCTTCATCATCTGAGGAAGAACGCCAGCCGTTTTAACGACGGCTCCATTTGGCGCAAGGTTGCCGAAGAGGATAGTCAGTCCGCCAGATTTACGATATGCGTTCTTACAGGGACGAATGCAGTCTCGAGGGTCAAACGCAAGCTTCAACTCCTTAACAGTCTTGCTACGTCGACGTACGCTCATGGCGGGAATATTGCGACGTCCGCCCGGCTGTACTGCATAAAGTTCTAACGCCTCTTCGGTAACCTTCGAACTACGAAGATCGTAATCGTCTATGTTTTGACCTATTGTCTTACCCGTTACTGTAGGCGCAGAATATGTAAAGGAAGGAACGCGCGCACGGCGTAGTTCTCCAAGAATTGTGTGAACTCCTCCGGCGTTATGGACGTCTTCTATATGATAGTCGCAACTCGGAGAAACCTTGCAAATATGCGGGGTCGTTTCACTCAACTCGTTGAAGCGTTTAAGAGAATAGGAAAGATTAGCTTCGTTGGCAATTGCCAGCAAGTGGAGAATTGTATTGGAACTTCCTCCCATCGCCATGTCAAGAATCATCGCGTTGTCAACAGACTTCTGGGTAATAATTTCACGTGGCAGAACGGGGAAGTCGATATCTATCTTTTGTTCTACAACCGAGCGTTTTCCACCGACATAGGAAACCTTACGGACAATAGAAGCCTCCTTCTTTGTCAATTCGCCAGAAGCGACTTTATCCCGTAATTCTAAAATATTAACCATCTCGACGATACGCTTGGCGGCATGACGGTAGAGGCGGCGGCGATCCATGCTAGTAGCAAGAAGAGTGCCGTTTGTCGGAAACGCCATGCCAAGCGCTTCGCACAAACAGTTCATACTATTAGCGGTGAACATACCAGAACACGAACCGCAGGTAGGGCAACTACGTTGTTCGACGTCAAGGAGTTCGCTTTCTGATACGAGGCCATTCTGCTCGCCTGCAGAAGCTGCGAAAATTGAAATTAAGTCAAGAGGTTTCTGATCGTCGGTACGACCGGCTTCCATTGGACCGCCGCTAGCAAAGATAGTCGGAATATTGCAGCGAACAGTTGCCATTAGCATACCAGGAACGATTTTATCGCAGTTCGGAATACAAATCATCCCGTCAAATTTATGGGCATTAATCATCGTTTCAACTGCGTCGGCAATTATTTCACGACTGGCTAACGAATATTTCATACCATCGTGTCCCATTGCCACGCCGTCGCACACGCCGATAGTGTTAAAAATGAAAGGCACGCCGCCGGCGTCTCGTACGGCCTTGGCGATAAATTCAGCGACAGTTTGAAGATGAACGTGCCCAGGGATAACGTCGACATGACTGCTACATATAGCAATGAAAGGGCGTTTAAAATCCTTTTCAGATACTCCGCAAGCACGAAGAAGTCCACGGTGAGGCGCACGACTCGCGCCTTGTTTAATTGCATCGGAACGCATTAGAAACCCTCTGTCACAAATAGTTTGATGAAGACGCGTCTTTGTACATACCGCAGTCGTTAGGCAAAAGAGTCGCCTCTCGTGTCATGAGAAACGCGGTCCGCCCTATTATAGGTGTTCTTTAGAAGGCGTCGAGCCTAATATGCTCTAGCGACTTGAAATTACATAAACGGCACAAACGACGACGGCGTATTGATTCTCAGCAAACAACACTTCGCTTTAATTTTCAATATGAATGTAGAAACAATCATTGTAGAACTCTAATATTCTGGCGTAACTACACGTGGTCTGATTTATTCTTATCCTGTTTCATCAAAGAAAGTTGTAGACCATATTAGTAGCAATTCCTTAAAACGCCTCCGTCGAAAAAGAATTATCATATGTTATTCCGAGGAGGGCATAAAAGAGTTTTATACTCACAAACAAAATGTTCGCAAATAAAAGCTCCACTCTTTCAAGCATAGAGATAGCTAGCAGGTCTTTCCCCTTAAGGCTGTGTATATCATGCACGATGGTTGTTCTGGAAATACGAATTTTGCCGTAAAAAACGCTTGAAACGAATAAGTTATGTTGATACAATCTCAACTGTGGTCGCGTCGAACATGTTATCAAAATTCATAGTATGTTCGTTTCGCAACTCTGTTACGATTTTAGTGTGCACTTTACCAAGAAGCGTCGACAAGACGCTACAAAGAGTTTGAGGATGGTATGACAATTCGTGTCGTTTGCAGGAATTGCGGAAGCAAACTGGAAGCAAAAGACGAACTTCGAGGGCAGACGCGTCGTTGTCCGAAATGTAGCGCTCCAGTCCTTATAGAACCTGTTTTGGCCTCGCCAAGCTCCACTTCCAACGTCTCCCTATCCAATGAGGAGGCGCCTGGCCTGAAGCAAATTCGGATGAAGCAGGACAATTTATACCTTGTCCTTGGGAGCGATAAAGAAATTGCTTTTTGGAAAGCAAACGAAGGGTGGTTTCTAAATGTAGGAAACGGTTATCAATCGATAAAGCGCGTTCCCGATAGCATTCCTGACGTTGGGAATTATGTTCTCGTCGAGGGATATGTCAAACTCACCGAAGCTGGTCGACGTCTAATGGGACTGCGCTTCAGAGCGCTTCACGGTCGTGGCGTTCTGACGGCCCTTCTACGTAGCGAAACGGAAATCCTTGAAAAGGCAGCCGAGGGAATTGCCTTAACTCAAGCACAAAAGCGTTTCGTTCTCCAACACATTCGTCAGCATTATTTCTTTGAGTTTACGGAAGACGCGCCCGAAATCACAGAGTACCTCACTGGATTTGACGCACATGCACATGAAGTTGGAACCTTTGCAGACAACTGACTTTTCGTTTTCAGAAATGTATCAAAACCCAATTACGGGGAAGGGCGCTTTTTTGTAACAATTGCGACGTTGACGATGTTGTCTTTTCGAGTTTATTTTCTACGAAGGAACTGCGCGATGAAATCCTTGGTCCAGCTTTTTTGTCGGATCTTTGCAATAGCAACGTGTGTTGTAATCGAATTACCTGCCTTTGCGCAAGATTACTCGATTACAATCAAAAACGCCGTTAACTTTCTTTCAAATGGAGTCGATTCGCTTCCTATACGCGGATTACCCGGTCCGATCGTTCCGTTTGGTGAAAATTCTTTTCCTGTCGTTCTTGCAGAATACGGCGACGACGCTCTCGTCCCTGTAGTTTCCGCTTCTTTTGTAGACAAGGGACGTGTCTTGGCTTTTGGACATACCGACTATTGCAGTCTCGAAGCTATTAAAGCCACTGATTCTTCTCAAAAGTTTTTTTCGAATGCGCTCCTCTGGACCTCTGGAAGGGAAGGGGGCAACTCCAAGGACGTTCGCGTAGCTGTTTGGAAGTCTCAAGAAACAGCTGATTACCTAAAAGAAATCGGGTTCGACGCTTTTGTTTCCAATGACCTTGAAGCAGAGTTTGACGTGTTTGTTGCCGGAGCTGTCGCGCTAAACAACAAACAATACAACGTCCTTTTCGATAGGATAAAGAACGGCGCTGGTTTTGTAACATGTGGTCTCGGATGGGGATGGAGTCAACTTAATCCTGGTAAAGATTTAGTGCGTGATCACATTGGCAACAATATTTTTGCCAAGAACAACGTCGGATTGGCATGGACAGACGGGACAATATCTTCATCTAATCAGGGGACTTTTTCAGTTGACGCCGACGAGTTATTGCAAACCCGCTTCGTCTCTGGAATCAGCGCCCTACGTTTTATTCAAAATCTAACAAAAGACGACAATCTTATTCAAAAGGAAGTTGAAACCGCTGGAAAAACAGCAATCCGCCAACTCACAACGACTTTTGATTTAATCCTCCCTTTTTTATCTTCAGATAAAGTCGCCGCCATATACGATTTTGCGGAGCGAAATTCAGACGTTGGCATTCCAAGTTTAAAAGAACCAGTTCAGGACGTCGATCTAATCAAACGATTAGTCATAACGATTCAAACGGAACGTTACATTCGAGGTCAGAATGTCGGAACAACAAAACCTGAGGACGTGCCGTTTTTACCTGCCTCTGTGGAATTTCCTGGCGTCGTACCGGCAGACGCTCCGCGAGAAGACAATATCTCTGTTCCGATAAAAACGGCCGTTCCAGATTGGGCGTCTACCGGTCTTTATGCAGCTCCTGGAGAAATAATCACCGTAAAACTAGATCCCAATATCCTTTCTAAAGTCTCTACTCCGTTCAAAATTCGTATCGGCGTGCATTCAGACAGCATTAAACATTTGCAGGAATGGTCTCGTTACCCCGAAATTTCGGTCGAAAAAACAATACAGAATTCCGAGACGCAAGTAGTTAATCCCTTTGGAGGGTTAATCTACATTGTCGTCCCTCACAACTTGGCGAGTTTGGGGCTGGGAGTCGTCGATTTCAAAATTTCAGGCGCAGTCCTAGCTCCATATTTTATTCGGGACGTAACCAGTCTCGACGATTGGAAATTGCTTCGCAATCATCCTGCGCCATGGGCGGAGTTACAAGGTCGAAACGTTATTCTGTCGGTTCCTTCTTCTGTTATTCGTAACCTCGACAATCCACAATTTCTCATGGAGACATGGGATACTATTCTCGATCTTGAAGCTGAACTCGCTAGCGGTCCTTATGTCCGTGAACGCCCAGAACGCATTACATGCGATCGTGAAATTTCCGCCGGATATATGCACAGCGGATACCCAGTAATGACGCACATGGACGTCGAAAAGGCGTTGGTGGACGCAGACCGTCTTCGCAGGGACGGCGATTGGGGATTTTATCACGAATTTGGACATAATCACCAATCCCCGTATTGGACTTTTGAAGGAACCACTGAAGTAACAGTCAATTACTTCACCCTTTACATCATGGAGAAGTTTAACGGAAAAAGAGCGGAAGTCTCTAAGAGTGATCTTACTAAGAAATCTCAAAATAGGATGATGCGTGTCTATTTTGAAAACGGCGCAAAATTCAGCGATTGGCAAGCAAGTCCGTTTCTCGCTCTCATCATGACAATTCAGATGAGAGAAAAATTTGGTTGGGAGCCGTTTTGTCGTTCAATTAGGGAATACAAGACGGCGCCCCCAGAAGAACTTCCTAAGAACGATCAAGAAAAACGGGATCAGTGGATGATCAGACTTTCGCGCAATTCCGGACTAAATCTAGGACCATTTTTCACCTTATGGGGAATCCCAATCTCCCAGGAAGCCTTAGATTCTGTAAAAGAGTTTCCTGTGTGGATACCAGAAGAACTTAAAAAAATAATAAAATAGTCTTTCTTGACTCTTTCAATTTCAAATAAAGGCGTTTCGGATTATCTTTTCTGAAACGCCTTTTCTTCTTCAACAACATCTCAATATTGCGATTTAAAAATGGAGCGAATGGGAAATCGGAATTAC
This sequence comes from uncultured Planctomycetaceae bacterium, assembly GCA_946408825.1. Taxonomy (GTDB): domain Bacteria; phylum Planctomycetota; class Planctomycetia; order Pirellulales; family Thermoguttaceae; genus RUG369. The sequence continues at coordinate 25,750 of CAMJTU010000024.1, read as the reverse complement.
GAAAAAATTGCGAATACGGATGGAGGAGATTATGATCATCAAGAATCAACAACGTCCGATAATGTTTATTATGTTCGGTTGAACCGTTCAATTTTTTCTATTCTAACGCCCCCTCATTAATCGTCAAGCGACAACAACTTAGAACGCCCGATTTTTTGTCGTTTTTTGGCATAAAAACACCCCTCAAAATCCGGTCCGCCGTAAATCGTAACGACTCCCCTTTTCTATCGAGTCTGTCAAATCCTTTGGCCCGCCGTAAAACTTAGGCAAGATTTTTTCTCTTTGACCTCCGCAAATCGTATTTCAATTTTTCTGCTTTTCCTCCTGCTGTTTGTTATAAACTTTGTCGCGATATGCAAGGACGGATAAATCGTCGAATTTTCCGTTTTCATACGTCAAAGGTTCAAAGTCGGCTAAATATGCTTTTCTTTGCTCCTTGTAGGATTCATAAGAAGCAAGCATATTACGCTTGACCGTTTCAAGCATTGCCTGTTGAAATTCAAGTAAATTCATAATTTCCTTTCCCGGATAACAAACAAACGCAGATTTTAAACAGCCCATAGCCTGCTTGACACATTGATCAAACGAGCGTGGAAGTCGGTCGGCGCGTTTAAGTTCTTCGCCGTTAAAAGTCGTGTCGAAGCCCTTAAGGAATTTTGTTTGGACGTTATACCACCAAAGGGCGACAGGAGCACGAGAACTATTTTTATCGGCCGGATTCTCCAAGACTCGGAAAAATTCATTGGTCAGATAATTTATCAATTCGGGTTTATGTTTGGAGTAATCGTCGACCGAATCAATAAAATGACCATGGGCCAAGATCGATTAACTTGTAACTCTATACGGGTTAGGTTTTTCAACGCTCATAACCTCGCACAGATTATTGTGATTTTCAAGGTTTTCGGGGCTTTTGAACATTTCCTTCGTAATATTTCTTCTATCCTTTTCTTCTTGCAAGCGGCGCTGCCAAGGTATAAAATACACACGGCAGTGACGCTAGGATGACTTCTGCCGAAGTAAGATTTGACATTCTTTCACATCTTACAAAATTGCGTTAGTCGTTGTTGTTTCAAATTTAAGGATTGTTACAATGAAAAAGCTTGAACCTAAGTTTCTCTTAAGCGGATTTCTCACACTTTTGATTGCGTTGTTAACGTCAATCACTTACGCCCAGAACCTTGCAATCACTCTTGAAGATCGAAACATAGATCGTTATCAGCAGCAAAAGGCTCGCATGGAACAAGGCGACGTCGATCTCCTTTGGGTAGGCGACTCTATTACCCACTTCTGGGAAACAACGGGCAAAGAGGTCTGGGATAGCTATTACGGCAATCGGAAGGCGATGAATTTTGCCATTAGCGGCGACAGAACGGGACATGTTCTTTGGCGCATTGCGAATTCCCCCATGGATAAAATCTCGCCCAAAATGGCTGTCGTCATGATCGGAACAAACAATATCGGTCATAAGAAACCGAATTCAAACGAGATGCATAGTTCGCCAGCTGAAACAGTAGAAGGAGTTCAAGCAATCATAGATCAGCTGAAAGAAAAGTATCCGACAACAAAGATACTCCTTCTTGAAGTTTTTCCGCGTGGCAACAAGCCGGACGATAGACTCCGTTATGCGGTAGACGAGATTAATAGCGGTTTAGAAGCTATATATGCCAATAATGCCGTGGAAAATGTTCAGCTTTACAGTATTAACGACTTGTTCCTTGAGGAAGACGGTACGCTAACTAAGGAAATCATGCCAGATTTCCTTCATCCAAGCAAAGAAGGCTATGAGATTTGGGCTAAAGCCATTGAGCCGATGATCGCCGATGGACTTGGAGAAAATACTGTCGATACGACGCCCTCGCCAGTCGACGCCGACTGGTGGCGTGATCGTTTTAACCAAAAGAACGAGATTCTTAAAAAAGGCGACGTTGATCTTCTCATGATTGGCGACTCAATCACTCATGGTTGGGAAGGCGCCGGTTCCGTTGTTTGGGAAAAATACTATGGCGCTAAGAAAGCTATTAATCTCGGTCATGGCGGAGATCAAACACAACATGTCCTCTGGCGCCTTGAAAACTACGACTTCAACTCTGTCACACCCAAAGCAGCCGTTTTACTCATTGGCGTTAACAACACATGGAGCAAAGATCGTGCAGCCAAGGACGTCGCCCTTGGTCAGCGGCGGATTGTTAAAAAACTCCGAGCTCAATTCCCCAACATGAAGATTTTCGTTCTAAAAGTCTTCCCGTGTACTTCGCAACAAGATCAGATTGACGCAATCAATGCGCTCGCTGAATACTATTTTCGAGATATTGCAAATGTCGAAGTCTTAGATATCGGAAAGGTTTTTCTTAACGAAAAGGGCGAACTAACTAAAGACGTCATGCCCGATCTGCTTCATCCGAACAACGTCGGATATGAATCATGGGGAGCCGCTCTTTACCTCAAGCTTGAAGAAGCAACGAAGTGAACTAAGCTTTTGGCGTTCCATATGATTGACGCCCGCGCGACGATATCGTCACGCGGGCGCTTTTACAAGTCGTTACGAAGGAGATGAATGATTATGAAGTTTGCTCTGTGCAACGAAATGTACAAGAAGTGGAGTATTGAGAATCAGTTCGAAGCTTTCGCAGCCTGGGGATACGACGGAGCCGAACTCGCGCCATTCTCCCTTGATCCCGCGTTTGTCTCCGGCGAAGCTGATACAATGGATATTAATCGAATTGATGAAAGCATTTGCGCCCGTATTATCAACGCCTCTAAAACAACGGGAGTCGCGGTTGCTGGACTCCACTGGATTCTTTCACAAACAAGCGGACTCCACCTAACGACCGACGATGCTGAAACGCGACGAAGAACGTCGGCGTATCTTTGTCGACTTGCCGAATTCTGCGCCAAACTTGGCGGCTGCTACATGGTTTTGGGATCGCCCAATCAACGCAACGTAGCCAAAGGGCAAGAATACTCGCGCGCCATGAACAACGCTTTAGAAACGATTGGAGCCGTCGTGCCAACTCTTCAAAACACAGGCGTCACTCTCGCCCTGGAGGCTCTTGCTCCAACAGAAACGAATTTCTGGGTTAATTCAGAGGAAACGCTAGCGTTTATTCAAGAGTTGGGTTCGCCCCGAAACGTAACGCTCCATCTTGACTGCAAAGCAATGTTTGGAGGAGAGTATCAGGATATCCCAGACGTTATCCTTCGCGTTGGACGTGAACATAGGACGGTCTCGTTTCATGCGAATGACCCCAACCTTCAAGGACCGGGATTTGGCCGTCTTAAATTCAAGCCCATCATGAAAGCTCTTAATGAAGTACAATTTGACGGCTGGATCGGAATCGAACCTTTTGATTACTCGCCGGGAATCGAAAAGCTTGGACGGGAATCAATCCGATGCTTAAAAGAGGCGCTTGATAGCCCGGCATAGTTTTCTTCCCCTTTTCCCTTCCCCTCTCCTTCAGTCTCGTCAGAAAAAGAATCATGGTTCAACATAGGAAGAACACTCAGGTTTCGTCGTTGCGAAGGAAGGACGACTCCACCCCAAGTCGTCGTCAGGACAAAACGTCCCGCTTTCAACTGATCTTAACAACCTGTCTTTCCGTTTTCCTTTCAACCTCAATTTTCTGCGCGCCTGAAGGAGCGATTCGCGAGGGCGACTATCTGCCAATCGCCCTACTCTTTTTCGTGGTATGTCTTTGCGTGGCATTAACGTTTTATTCCTTTTTTCCATTGCTGCCAATTGGGAAGAAAGAAAAAAGGCAAGAGTCTGTCGAAACGTCGCAATGTCTTACGGAAAAAATAAAACGCTGGGTTCCGATTTTAGCAGACGTCGCTTTAGCGGCTTGTTTACTTCTGTACACGGCGTCTTCCTTGAAGGTTGTCCTACTTCATACAGGCGACGTCCGTCTTGCGCTCAATGGCTACTGGAGTTTTGTTACGCCCGCGCTGTTCTACTTTTTTCTTCGTTACTACAGACGTTTTCTCGCAAAAGGAATCATTTTTGAGCTATTTCTTGCGGTTAGCGCATGCGTTGTGGCGGAATGCGTTTTTTCCGCGTACTCCTATGCCGTCGTTAACCCTAAAATCCGCGCCGCGTATATCGCCAACCCGAATGAGGTTCTCGCGGAAAATGGTATGAAATTTGAGGAAGATTCAAGAGAACGTTTACTTTTCGAACAGCGTCTTTTGAACAGCGTCGAACCAACAGGCACTTATGGACTTGCCAATACGTTAGCCGGAGTCGTTGTTCCCCTTTTGTTATTGTCGCTTGTCGGAATTCCATGGTATAAACTATTTCTGGGTCAACGTGGGCTTAAGGACGTCAAACGAGTTCTTGGAGGAATGGGTCTCTCAGGCGCGCTGTTCGTTCTCCTTTTAGAATTCTTTGTTCTCTTCACCACTAAGAGTCGTTCGGCTTTCGTCGCCCTTATGATTGGACTGATCTTCTGGGGATTATGCAGACTGAAAGATTTAAAACTCGCGAGCGCCTATCTAAAACGCGGCGCTCAGTTCTTTGTCGCCGCTTGTGCCGTTTGTTTCCTATCGGGAGTGATTGCGATTCTTTCAGGCGCAATCGATCGCGAAGTCTTTACCGAAGCTGGTAAATCGCTTAGCTATCGTCTGGAGTACTGGAAGGCGACAATCGGAATGATCAAAGATAATCCCTTCCTCGGCGTGGGTCCCGGCGAATTTCAAAGCGTTTATCCACGCTATATCCTTCCCACATCCAGCGAATTTATCGCTGATCCACATAATTTTGCTTTTGAAGTCGGCGCACTTTTTGGCACGCCTGCCCTTCTCGCCTTTGTTTTATTTCTAATCGCAACATTTGCATCTGCATGGGCGGCAGGCGCAAATATCTGTTCATCGAAAACTTCTGAAAAACGAGTTGGAACGCCCGCTCCTTCCCTTAATGGGCGACGTCATCTCCGCCTCGCTTCTTTCGTTGGACTACTCATAGGACTGGCGTCAACATTTCTTTGTTCTTGCTTTCAAACCGTTCCTGTCAATCTCTCTTTTTACAGTTTTGCATTTACTTCGTTTTGTTTCTTTTACGCAATCGTCAGGGCGATCCCTTCGGACGAAAACAGGTCGGTTTTAGATGCGCCGATTCTCGCTCTTGCTGCCGCTTTGGTTACGCTTTTGATTAATCTTTGCGCAGCGGGTGGAATTGGCTACGCGCCGATATCGACGATTCTCTTTCTTATTGCCGCGTCTCTTGTCAATCGCGCCTCTTCAGCTAGAGACGTTCTTCAAGCAGATTTAGATAAGGACTGCGCTCAAAACGAGTTTAAGGAGTCTTCTGGCGTAAAGAAATGCAAACCGATATGGTCAATTTCCCTTTCGCTAACAGTCTTAACAATCTTCTATTTTACTTCGTATAAACCTCGAACGGACGTTTTTCTTTTTGAACTTCGCAGCAACGCCAATACAAACGCCTTAACGCAGCCTTCCCACAAGGTTGATCTGAAAAAACTCGATCCCGCATCCTCAACGACGGCAACCCAACGCTACTATATCGCAGGGTTGAAATACTCGCAGAAACAAGACGACGCTAACTTGCGCGAATGGCAAACGGCCCTTGAAGAAGTTGAACGAGTTTCGCCAAATTCGCCTTCTATTCGAGAACGGTGCGGCGATTTTGATTTCCTTCTCTATAAGGGAAATAAAGAGCGTTCCGAATTTCTCGATTCTGCCATTATTCTCTATCGAGAGTCGGTTGATCGTTCTCCCACAGACGTAAGCAAAATGGAAAAACTTTTCATGGCTCTAAGGCTCGCCAATCGCCTTAATGAAGCGAGCGACGTCGCTCGCGACGCGCTCCGAATTGACAAAACGACGCCGCATGAAGACCGAAAATTAACGGATAATATGCGAAAAGAAATGCTTGGGTTCGTCGGCGCTTCGGAATGAGTTACAGGACAGAGAAGCCAGTTCCGACAAAACGCCGACTTCGCATTGAAAAAACAGGTGCAATCGCCCGGATGATCATTCGCTAAGCGCGCGATTATTTTTCCCTGAGAAAAAACCTTCCAAGTCTAAGGAAATAAAGTTAAAACCAAGTTCCCTCAATAACACTACGATCTTTTTACGTTTTTCAGAATTAATCAAATCTTTTATTTCATTTTCCAGAAGTTCAATACGTACGGTCTTAGGCGCGTCAATTCTAGCGCGGCAGGTTGTAAACCCTAAACTTTTAACGGCAAGTTCGGCGTTTTCTACCTGGCGAAGCGCTTCGTTTGAAAGCGGCATGTTATACGTTAGACGCGTCGCAAGACACGGAGTCGACGGCTTTTCAGCAACAGAAATATTCCAAAACCTAGCGATTTCCCGTATTTCCGACTTGATAAGTCCAACTTCGGCGAGAGGGCTTTTTACGCCGACTTCATTGGCTGCTTGAACGCCGGGACGATAGTCGCCGAGATCTGATAGATTCGATCCGTCGACCACAGTAACCTCTGCTCCGTTTGGGTCCCCGTAATCACGCTGCGCCAACTCTTTTATCGAAGAAAAACGAATCTTCTTGCACCAGTAGCAACGTTTCGGCGTATTAGCGACAAATTGCGGATCGTCAAATTCTTTAGACGCGAGAACGACTAAGGGCAAACCTATCTCGGAGGCGACTCGCCGCGCGTCCGTTTTTTCCAGTTCAGTGGAAGTAAAACTTTCGGCAAAAAAACCGACGGGACGAATCTTAAGAAGAGATCGTTCATACGCGACGATCAACGCTTTAGCTAAAACAGAGCTATCAACCCCTCCTGAAAACGCAACGACGCAAGCTTTGTCCCTGAACCATTCAAAAAGCAGACCAAGTTTTGTCTCAGTCTGAAGAGAGAGTTTTCCTGTCATTGACGCCCCTTTACTATTAAACACCACGACGCGCTAATAGCGGGTCGTGGTGTTTAAACATCGTAAAATCAACTGCGACAAGTCGTTCAATAACAAATATTACTACTTGTTGAGATCGCGAAAAACAGGCTCGTCTTCGCCCGGAAAATCTGCGGGTACTTCGAGCGTAACATTGCCAGTCGCCGCCCATTCGGCGCAACGCTGAAGAAGAACGATAGTATCGACGCTTGAGAGTTGCTCAGCGTCATGCCCGAGCATATTCGTCACACAACGTCCCTTACCGTAAGGAACAGTGAGTATTTGAGGTTCATTACGATTAGAACCGCGTTGCGACGGTTCGGCAAAAGCTGTCGCTAATACGGTAACGTTATGGGCTGGACCGCGCTGATATTGATACAGTTCGTCCTTGCAGTGACGGAATCGGAGAGGCAGTCCCTTCATAATCGGATGCTCAGGAGCGCGGACGTCGATTGGGAAAGCCCACTGAGGCCCATGGTCGCCGCTTGGCCCATCTTGAACGGGGTCGATAACAACCTTCCCCTCGGAATCCAAGTAGAGATAGGGACCGCTGTCTTTATTGCGACCGCCCCAACCTCCTAGGCCAATCATTTCATTGTAAGCGTGCCAAGAAGTGAAGGCGTTATTACCCGCGTGGTAAGAGAGAAGACCGCCGCCGTTCACAATGAAATCGACAAACGCTTTTTCAAGTTCGGGATTCCAGCGATCGCCGTTGTAATTCATCACAACGACGTCATACTTACTGAAATCAACGTTAAATTTGCTGACGTCTTGACCAGACTCTGGAGTGGTCGCGACGTCAACGGTAAAGATTCCAGCGCTTTCAAAAATCTTAACAAGGACGGGCGTGGTAGCCTTCCAATTGTGATTGTTCTGTCCGTCGATTATGAGCAAGCGAATCTTATCTTGGGCGGAAGCCGAAGAAACGGCGACGCAGAGCGTCAACAAAAACAACGCGGCAATTTTACACAATTTAGACGTCATGGATTACTCCTTTTCAAGTCGGTGTCGACAACAAACGTGGGGATTCGAAAGCCCCCTTGCCTGTCGAATTTTACAACAATCGAAGAACAATATCAAGCGGCGGCGTTGGTCATTTGAGGACGTCGCCTTTTTGGACGGGATAACCAAGAATAAACGCTTCGGCAGGTTGGAGTTTTTTCCCTGCGGGTTGCACTGCAACGACGCGCAAAGCTCCGTCGCCCGTTTTAACCCACAACCCGTCCTTTGTCGCGCTGAGAACGGTTCCGGGTTCCAAAGAGTCCGTCCCCTCAGAAAACTGATACTCGACGTTATGGAAGTCTTTTAGGGAGAACGGGCCGAGGATTAGTCGAGTCTCTTTAGAATTCGAGACGCTGATCCAATCGGCGTAGGTTCGCGGCCAAGGCTGGAACGCACGGTATTGATCAATAATCTCAACGGAAGTTTTACGCCAGTCGATCCGCCCCTCTTCCTTGCGCAGTTTTGGAGCCTTGGTCGCCTGCTCGTGACGCTGAGGAAGAGACTTGATGGTTCCAGTCTCGATCTCGTCCAACGCTTCGACGATCAGCGGCGCGCCAACTTTAGCAAGATAATCTTCGACTTCGACGGCCGTGTCGTCCAGAGACGGTCTATAGGACGCAGTCTTAACAACGGGACCCGCGTCAACTTTAGGTTCGATAAAGATTACGCTTACTCCAACTTCTCGTTCCCCCGCCTGTAAAGACCTGTTAATGGGCGCGGCTCCGCGGTACTTGGGAAGCAACGATCCGTGAAGATTCAGACCTCCATACCTTGCCAGAGTCAAAACTTCCTTTGAAAGGATCTTTCCGAAGTCGCATATGAAAATAACGTCGGCCGATAACTTTCGTACAAGTTCGACCCCTTCGGGAGAATTGACGTCTTCCGGATCAAAAAGAGGCGTGTCCGAAAGAAAAGTCTCGGCAGCCTTCCTAACTGGCGGAATTCCAGCCTTGTCCCCTTTCTTTTTTGTCCTTACGGGCATTGCAATCAATGCGACAAGTTCATGACGCGATTCTTTAATCGCTTGTAATGACGGGAGAGCAAATCCCCCGTTAGCCATAGCCACTACTCTCATAGGTACTTTAGTTTAAGAATGTTCTTGTGTCTCTACCGCGTCCCAATATGATAGAGGGATAGCGTTCTGCCAGTTGTCGACTCAATCCTCTGCTTCGACCAAATTTAATGCTGAGAATAACCGTATACGGACTCGTCCAAAAACGAATCCAGGCTAAAAATCAGAACACGCTTGAAATCGTCCGAGCCCATCGACAAGAGGGCCAAAGGAAAATATACAACGCGACTCCCGTAGCGCAAGTCGTTAAAACTACAAACACGTTGCCTTCGGCTAGTTTTCTCTAGAAGCAGGCATATCACGTTGTTATTCGTCCCAGATTGATTTATATCCGCGCCTGTAACGCTTATGAAGTCCCAAGAATGAAAATCCACGGCGTAAGTTAGACATGTTGGTAAATTGCCAAAGTTAAAAAAATCTCTGGAAAGAAAGAAAATTGAAAAAGAGAGAATATTTAGAACTATGGTTTAAACAATTCGCGTAGACTCGCCATTTTAATCATTTATACATTCGTTTTTTTCATTAGAGTTCTTCCCATTTCGTTAAAGTTAAGGTAAGGCAGGAAAATTTTACATTCAGGGGGGTGTTAAAAAAAACGATTTGTTTTACGATAACATACGTTCCGTTTGACATGTACAATCGACGGAATTCAGCCTTCGCAATTTGTCAGGTTATCCGCTGGTTCTTGTTGTTCAGAGTATTAAGGTATTTCTGTCGCGACACGCAAAGCGAGCGCGTACAATCTGATAATCGAACCAACCTCAGTATTGCACGACGTCAATTATGAGCACGAGAGAAGTTGTCATTACAGGTCTTGGAGTTTTGAGTCCGATCGGAATTGAGCTCAATTCTTTCTGGGAAGCTTTGATAGGGGGCAAAAGCGGCGTTTCTTACCTTGCCTCCATTCAAACTCAGTTGGAAAAGCGCCCTGTTGGCAGCGAGGTGCCAGATTTTCATCCGAAGGATTTCATTAAGCCTAAAAAGAACATTAAAATCATGAGCCGCGACATCCAAATGGGAGTGGTCTCGGCGATCTTAGCCTGTCAGAACGCCAACCTTTCCTTTGAAGAGGGAGCGAGGTCTGTCGATCCTGAACGGTTAGGGTGCATTTTCGGTTGCGATCTGATCGGTCTGGAATTAGATCTTCTTAAGGACGCTTTTCGTAAGGGAATTGTAGACGGAAAGTATGACTTCTCCACTTGGGGAGGCGCGTCGATGGAGAGCGTCATGCCACTGTGGATGCTTAAGTATCTGCCTAATTTAGTCGCCAGTAACATTGCAATATCCCTTGACGCTCGTGGACCAAACAACACGCCAACGCTCGATCGTGGTTCTAGCCTTGCCGCGCTCATGGAGGCCTGTCGCATAATTGAGCGTGGGTCTGCCGACGTTATGATTGCGGGCGGTTCAGGTAACAAAATCAATCCGACTGTGCTTTCCCGCAGTCGAGCGTACGAACTGGCGCCTTGGAGTGAAACCCCAGACCAGGACCCACGACCTTTTGATGAAAATCGTAGGGGTACAGTCATTGGCGAAGGAGCCGCTGCGTTCGTCCTAGAAAGCAGAGAATTCGCTGTCGCCAGAGGCGCCAAACCGCTTGCTGTCGTTCGCGGATACGCAGAGGCAGTCAAACCGACGGCGACATTTGGCATTGAGCAGGAAGCGATAGAGTCGTCTATTCGTCTTGCGATGGAACGCGCTGGTTTAACCCCCAATGATTTAGGTCACGTCAATGCGAACGCAATCGGGTTGCCAGCTGATTCGAAGGAAGCCTTCGCGGTCTCAAACCAACTTGGCGACGTTCCCGTCTTTACGGCGTGCGGTCACTTCGGAAACCTCGGTAGCGGCGCAGGAGCAGTCGAGCTTGCAGCGTCAGTTTTGTCTCTTGAAAAACGTATGGTTCCGCCAACTCGTAACTGCGTGAACGTCGCCCAAGATTGCCCCGTCAACGTAGTGAAAGGCGCTCCCCTTTCTATACAAAAAACGGCTTTCCTCAAACTTAACCACGCAAATACGGGACGTTCTTTCGCCATGGTCTTTGATAAAGACTAATGTTCTTCGGATTTGACGAATCCTTACTTCATTGTGATCGCTGAGGATATACTATGGGAGTGGCGCGAGTTGCAATTATAGGACGTCCCAACGTTGGAAAGTCAAGTATCTTTAACTGGCTTGTCGGTGAAAGAGTCTCAATTGTAGATTCCGTTGCTGGCGTTACGCGCGACAGGGTTTCTTTTCTTTTAGACGTCGGTCTTGACGGAGTTGACGAGAAATATTTGGTTCCAGAAGCTGCCGATTCGAGCGTCGAATTCTCGTCAAAAACGGAGCTTGAAGCGAGTGTTGATTCGCCAAAGAACGTGGAAATTTTTGAGGAGGAAGAGTTTAACGATTCAGCCGAAGCTCCCCTAAACAAGCTTGGTTCGGAATTAACCGAAGACGAAAATGATCCCAACAGTTTCCTTCCGCCAGTTTGTACCCGCCTTGGCGCGGATGAGAACGAACCCGTAGATTTTGCCGGCGAATTGCTCGAGGATTCTAGTCCTTCAAACGCCACAGTCTTATCAGACGGTGGTTCCGAGGCAGAAGATGAAGTTGAGTCGCCGCCCAGAATATCTGCGAGGTACATAGAATTAACTGACTCTGGTGGAATTGGCGTTGTTGACAAAGACGACCTTTCAGAAGACGTTGAAAATCAAATCAGCGCCGCAATTGACGCGGCAGACTTGATACTCTTTGTTGTCGACGCCCGCGACGGAATAACGCCGCTTGATCAAATTGTTGCGGAACGACTTCGTACGCTTCGGATTCCGATATTGCTCGTAGCCAACAAATGCGACGGTGAAACTCAGGATTATGATTCAAGTGAATTTCACTGTTTTGGATGGGGCGTAGTTGCCGTAAGCGCCAAGCAAAAACGTGGGCGTGTCGCGCTCATGGACGAGATTATGAAGGCGCTCCCAATCTCAGCCTTCTTTGACGGCGGTAAAAAACTCGGCAATCCGGAGATGAAAATCGCGATCGTAGGCAGACGTAACGTCGGTAAGAGTACGTTTGTCAATACGCTCGCTCAGGAAGAGCGCGTGATTGCCAGCCCTATTCCTGGTACAACGCGCGATTGTGTCGACGTTCGTTTTGAGATGAACGGAAAGTCCTTTATCGCAATCGACACGCCCGGATTTATGCGCAAAAAAAGCGTTAGTTCCGACCTTGATTTCTATGCTCTGACTCGAGCGGAACGTAGCATAAGAATGGCAGACGTTGTTTTTATGTTCTTCGACTGTTCTCTTCAGATTGCGAAGATGGATAAACAACTTGTTTCGCTTATTGAATCTTATCACAAACCATGCATTTTTGTGGTTAATAAATGGGATAAAATGGTTCAATATAAGATGCCTACAAGTCGATGGGCGGACTATCTTCGCGAAACATTTGCAACAATGTGGCACGTTCCTATCGCTTTCATCACAGGAATGACTGGTAAGAACGTTCAGAAATTATTACAGCACGCACAGTTGCTTTTTCGTCAAAGCCAGATGCGCGTTTCTACGAGCAAACTCAACAAACTAGTCGCCGCCGCGCTCAATCATACCCCGCCGCCGCTTTTCCATTTCAGGAAACCCAAAATCTATTATGCGACGCAAATCTCCGTCTCTCCGCCAACAATAACGCTCTTTTGCAATATGCCAGACGCGTTTTCGCCCAGCTATCGAAGATTCCTTCTTAACGTTATCCGCGACGAATTGCCTATAGGCGAGGTTCCGATTCGTCTCTGGTTCCGTAAACGTGAATCAGACGATGCGACGGATGAAATCGACGCTAAGCGTCTTAGTTGACGAAAAAGGGATCCTTACTTGTTGAAAGGATCCCTTTTCTATTCCAACTACTCTCGAAAATCTTAACCCCAGTTCAAGAAGGGTGAAAAACACGCTCCGCTGAACTTTGGTAGATTCTAAAGAACAATCTCGAAAAACTTTGTGAAGAAGCCGTCGAAATTGGTTCTATAGACTCAGATTTCGATCTCGGGAACGGTAAATTCTTTACTTCGGTACTCGCGTGAAAGGAACGAATTCGCTTTCTCTGCATCAACACCGACAAACTTTCGTGATTCCGAATCAAACGTCAACATATCGCTAACCATGACGTCAGAATTAAGCATAGAAACGCCGTTAGAACCAAGCGTCTGTTGGGCGCTATCTAACGCCTCGCCCCAGATTTTCTCGATACCTTCGGCCGCCTTAGCGACGACGGCGGCTCGTTCTTCATCCAACGGTCGTCCACACCGGAAGGCGATATTAGCGAGATTGCACCATTCGCTTGTCGCTTTCCCCACGGCAACCTCTGCATTGAGAATCGACGAATCCTCGGACTTAACAGCGTCGATAAAGTTACGCTGATGTTCGATCTGTCCGCTGTTTCCCTTAAATTCCATTATGAGATTACCGTCAGAATCGAACGCTTTCGCGCCCCCACGTTGTCCTTCTAGGCGACCGCCCTCGCAATACGCGATATAACCAGATCCTGGCCCTGGATGTGGTCCAGCAGATCGAGATTCTGCCATCGCCAATGTCGAAAGCGCCAAAACAACAGGAACAGTTCCCGAATCAAAATAGACAAAATGGACGTTCGGAGTCTCGCCGTCGTCTTTTTCACCAGCTCGAACGCCCCCCCCTAGAATTCTCTTAGGAAATTCCATAGCGTCAAGCAGGACGACGTTGCGACAATCGTCAAGAACATGAACGCCCCAGTTCCCCATTTCCCCAGTGCCGGTATTCCAAGACCAGTGCCAATCGTACTGAAGGTTATTACGATAAATAGGCAAGTCTAAAGCAGGGCCAAGCCAAAGATTTTTATCGACGGTCTCTGGAAACTCGAGAGGCTGATCACGAAGCCCGATAGGATTACGAGGCATATAATGGTTCACGCGCGCCATTTTGATATCGCCAATCTGTTTCTCTTCGTGGAGGAACTTTTTAATCTCAGGCTGAATCCTATCGCTTCGCTGCTGCATGCCGACCTGACAAACTCTCTTATACTTTCTCGCGGCGTTAACAACCTGAACTCCCTCGTAGATATTATGGGCTAAAGGTTTTTCGACATATACGTCCTTCCCCGCCTGCATTGCCCAAATCGCGCCGAGACAGTGCCAGTGATCGCATGTTGCGACAATAACGGCGTCGATATCTTTGTCGTCAAGTAATTCGCGGCAATCTGTAAACGTCTTCAGTTCTTGCTCGAACTTATCCTTCGTCGTCCCAACTCGACTCGAGTCAGGATCGCAAATTGCGACGATATCAACGTCGTCGAATTTTCGGAAATCAGCCATCAATTCGTTGGCTCGACCGCCGCAACTAATAGAGCCGAGTCGAACACGTTCATTCGCGCCAAGAGCAATCTTAGCAGGCGCTGGGAAAATACTTGCCGCGCCAATAGCCAAACCAGCGCCAATAAACCGACGACGAGAAATACGTGTCATTTCCATTTCCTCATTCTAGAGATACAAAACTTAATCGCGACCAATCTCATGTCGCCGCAATGTCCCGAATGATACAAAAAAAGGACTTACAAAGCAACCGATCAAAGATCATACGCTCAAAAAAGAGTCATAAATCCGTGTAAAACTTCGCCGAAGGCGTTTTGACTTTAAGCGTAGGCGCAGACGTCGCCCAAATCCGCGCCGACCAGCGCAAAAGAAAGCAACATAGAACTAATCGATAGAAATTATTTACGGCTGTTCTGTTGGGCGATATTATCGACGCCCCAATTGAGTTTACGTTGAAGGTTGCGATAGTATTTATTTTCTGGCACGCTGATCATTTTGAAGGTAAAAGGCGCGCTACGAATCACAACGAGATCGTCGTTTGTCAATTTCTGGCGAGCGTCTCCGTCGATGACCAGGAAAACTTCTCCATACCTTGCCTGCATCTCGTAAACGCGCGAAGAAGAATCAACGACCGTACGGAAATTGAACGTCAACGGAGCAATTGGCGAAATTACAACGGATTTAAGATTGTTTCGCAAAATTGGTCCGCCCACGGAAAGACTATGTCCTGTCGATCCTACAGGCGTCGAAAGGATTAACCCGTCGCCGCGAACAATCGTCACAAGTTCGCCGTCAATTGCTAACGCAATCTTAAGGATAGAAAAAGGCGCGACAGCACGAAGCGCCACCTCGTTGACTACAAGGTGATTGCTGTAACAGTATCTTTCCGCCATTCCCGAAAGCCAAGCGGAAGGAAGCGCGTGCGAAGTTAATTTCGAAGACGTTTCTCGGTAAATCGCCTGCTCGACCCCAATCTCTTTCTTACGCCAAACTGAACAATTGAGGAGAATCTGTTCACGGATAGACATATTCCGAAACGCGTCAGAGGCCAAGAACGATTCCACGTCCACGGGATCGAGACTCGAAAGAAAACCCAACGTGCCAAGGTTAATAGCAAGAATCGGAAGCTGATTCATGCACATTTGATGAACAGATCGCAAAATCGACCCGTCGCCGCCAAACACAATGGCGACGTCGGCGTTAATGTTTCTCAAATCAACAATATTGTTGAAGTCAGCGGCAACAACCTCGACATAATTCTCGAGAACAGGACGAAGAGCGGCAACCCCCTCGAGCACCCCCTCGCGCGCGCCGTTTCCCAACAAGATCGCTTTTAACATGACGCTCTCCGTGGTCCAAAACTATAAAAATCAATGGACTCCATGCGCTTTTTCGTAGGCGTTGATTTTATCCTCGTAGCGAAGCGTGAGAGCAATGTCGTCCCAGCCGTTCATGAGACAATCGCGGCGAAAATCGTCAATCTCGAACGAAAAATCAAGACCATAGGAGTCGGTTATTCGGCAAGATTCAAGATCGACGATTAGCTTATAGGGTCGATACTTAGCCTCGCGCTGGAAAAGTTCTTCAATCTGTTCCTCCGAAAGTTTGACAGGGAGGTAACCGTTTTTAAAGGAATTGTTGTAGAAAATATCGGCGTAACTAGAGGCAAGAATGACGCGAAAACCATAATCTGCAATCGCCCATGGAGCGTGTTCGCGACTTGAACCACAACCAAAATTGCGTCGCGCAAGAAGAATCGTCGCGTCACGATACTCTGGACGATTCAATTCAAATTCAGGATTTTCGTCGTAATTGTCGTTCAAATACCGCCAATCAAAGAAGAGAAATTTCCCGAAACCACTACGTTCAACACGTTTTAGAAATTGCTTCGGAACAAGTTGATCCGTATCAATATCGCTACGGTCCATGGGAACGACGAGTCCCTCGTGCCTTATAAAAGCTTGCATATCTTATCCTTTGAAGTCATTTCACATCACAGAATTGAAAACGAACAGACGCTCGTTCAATCAAACTTCTATTAACTCGTGAGGAAAAAAGAAACTAATCGTTGTATTTCCATTCGCGGATATCGACAAAATGTCCCGCGACTGCCGCAGCGGCCGCCATGGCGGGGGAGACGAGATGAGTACGACCGCCCTTGCCCATACGACCTTCAAAATTTCGATTACTCGTCCCAGCGCAACGTTCGCCCGGTTTGAGCCTGTCTGGATTCATCGCAAGACACATGCTGCATCCCGGTTCGCGCCATTCAAAACCAGCCGAGATAAATATTTTATCTAGTCCTTCGATTTCGGCCTGCTTTTTAACAACCCCGCTGCCTGGGACGGCAATCGCCTGAACGCCCTCGGCAATCTTATAGCCTTTGAGAACCTTCGCTGCAGCACGAAAATCTTCCATGCGACCGTTCGTGCAGGAACCAATGAAAACCCAGTCAAGCTTGACGTCCTTAATTGGCGTTCCAGCTTTGAGATTCATATACTCGAGCGCAGCTTTTGCCATCTTACGCTCCTCAACGTTGTCAAAATCGTCAGGCGAAGGAACAACGTCGGTAATCTCGACGCTTTGAGCCGGATTCGTACCCCAAGTTACGCGAGGCTTAATATCAGACGCGTCGAAAAAAACTTCCTTATCGAACGTCGCGCCCTCGTCGGTCGGAAGTTTCTTCCACTCTTCGACGGCTTTTTCAAAAGCCTCTCCCTTAAGCATCTGAGGACGTCCTTTGAGCCATTCGAACGTCGTCTCGTCCGGCGCAATCATTCCCACTCGAGCTCCCATCTCGATTGCCATATTACAAACGGTCATGCGGCCTTCCATCGAAAGGGAACGAATAGCGGAACCGGCAAATTCAACAGCGTAACCGGCGCCGCCCGCAGTTGTCATCTTAGCAATAACATAAAGGATAACGTCCTTCGCCGTAACGCCCAATCCCAACTCGCCGTCGATCGTAACGCGCATCGACTTCATCTTTTTCTGACGAAGCGTTTGGGTAGCCAAAACATGCTCAACCTCGCTCGTTCCGGTCCCCATCGCGATAAGACCAAACGCTCCGTGGGTTGCGGTGTGACTATCGCCGCACGTCAATGTCATACCAGGTTTGACATGTCCCTGTTCAGGCGCCACGACGTGGATAACGCCCTGCTCTATGTCGTCGAGATCGTAAAGTCGAATACCGAAATCCTTGCAATTAGCGCGGAGCGTTTCAATTTGCTTCCGTGCAATCGGGTCGGCGATCGGCTTGTCGCGATCTTTTGTAGGCACGTCATGATCCTGAACCGCCATCACACGATCTGGATGACGGACTCGTCGACCGGCCAAACGCAATCCTTCGAAAGCCTGAGGACTCGTTACTTCATGACAGAGCAACTGGTCGATATAGAGAATTGCGGAATCGTCGCCCGGTTCCTGATAAACGAGGTGATTTTCCCATATCTTATCGTACATCGTCTTCGGACGGTCAGAAGTCGTCGGCGATCCTTGAGTCATCGTCTATCCCCCTCTCTTCAGCGGCAACCAAAATACATTGTGCAAAACGCGCGAACGCCACGTCGCAACCTACACGACGCCGACGCGTAATTTTAATCTCAGCGATGTTTTCGTCAATAAGAAAGACATTAGCGACATCCCGACGAAAAGGAATACTAAAGGATCGCAAATTATCGTCCTTCAGAATGTTGTAACGTTTGAGATTTTAATTCGAGGGCACGGATCATAAAACTGTCGATTCTATCGAGGAGCTCCGGCTTTATGTCGTCCCCCATTCCAGATATGCCATGGGTAAAACCCTCGTTTTCCGAAAACTCAGCGAGCGGCGCGCCAAGAGCTCTCAAAGACGCCGCCATCAATTCGTTTTCCTCAACTCGACATTTCCATTCAATTTTGCGATCGCCCAACACAAAAAGGATGGGAGGAAAATCGGCGGATATTCCGCCAAGAGGAGCGTTTTCGTCTATATATGGTTGATATTGATCGCCGGGATAATTTAAGAGTTCCTTGACGTGAAAATGAGTCGTCATCTGTCCACTAACGGGAATCAGACCGGCAAGTTGTCCGCGACTCGCTCCAAAGGCATTAAGCCATTTCGGATATGTTCCTATCATAGCGGTGAGATATCCACCGGCGCTTCCGCCAGATACAAACACTTTATTAGGATCTCCCCCGTAATCTGCGATATGGCGTAAAACCCACGCCGTCGACGCCGCGGCGTCTTCAATGAAAACCGGAAAGGGAACTTTTGGCGAAAGTCGATAACCAACAGCAACAATCGCTAACTTTCCATCTTTAAAAGCTTGAAGACGTTTAAACGCAGAGGGAATATATTTCTGTCCTCCTGTCAAACCTCCGCCATGGAACCATACGAGAGTCGCGAAAGGCTCGGACGAGTTTGAAGGATAAACGATCTGGAGACGGCATTGCGCTTTCTGGTAGTCGTCTGCGTCTTCAAGGACTGCGTCCTCATAATAAGGCGTTCCATCAATCTCAGAGTATTCGATCTGGATAGGCGCCAATGAATCTTGGGCTCGCGTCGAAGAATGATTCAGAAAACCGACGTCGCTACATAGAATCAACGTCAAAACTAAGACAAGCGGTCGTTCCAAAATCGCATATTCGAAACGGAATTTTTTCGACGTCATAAGATTCCCTCATCTGGCATAGGCGATAAGAATAACTCGCAGGGTCGACTTTCTTGCGAGCTTGGGCTATTATATAATTGTGGCGAGCGAGTTTCAACGCCGCTTTAAACTTCACTCAAATCAAAACGGAGATTCTGTCCATGACGCGTTCTGTTACTCCCCATTGCCAATTATCCCGTAATTACAGCGTCGTGTTTTTGGTTTCAATCTCACTGTTCACGGGTCTTTTTTTTCCGATTTATGGAGCGGAAAAGAAGCCCGAAGTTAATCCCAGCGCTTCATGGAATCCTGTTCGAAGCGATCAATGGATTGCAACAGACGACCTAGGACGTTCACTTCCAACTTATGACGACGTTGGCGCCGTAAGATCAGATAAATACGTCGCTTGCTTCTATTTTCTTTGGCTTGGGCGACATGGAGAAGACGGTCCCTATAATATCTCAGAAATCATCGATAAGCATCCTGAAGCGAAAGACGATCCCAATTCTCCGTATTGGGGAAAGATGTACGTTCCTCACCACTGGGGAGAATCTATTTTCGGCTATTATGTGGGCGAAGACGAATCTGTTTTACGTAAACACGCTCAAATGTTGGGCGACGCCGGAATCGACGTTATCTGTTTTGACGTAACCAATCAGCTGACTTACCCTGAATCTTATCGCCCTTTGTTCAAGGTTTTTTCCGAAATGCAAAAGGCAGGCAATAAGGTTCCGAAGGTTGCGTTTCTCTGTCCATTTTGGACGCCAAATAAGGTGGTCAGAGAACTTTGGCGCGAAGTCTATTCTCAGAACTTTTATCCTGACGTCTGGTTCGAATGGAAAGGCAAGCCGCTTATTCTTGCCGATCCAGATTATCTTATTCAGACAACATCTTTAAATTCTAACGGTTGCACGCCTGTTAAAATTGAAGGCAAAACAGTTTTAGCGCAAACTTTTTCTGTCGATTCGCCTCTCAAGAGCATTCAACTTAGCTCGCCCACTTGGAATACTGAAGGTTGTTCCGTGAATTTCAGGCTACTTGATCAAACAGGCAAGGAGCTTGATTTTCGTCAAAACGTCCCAATTCACGACAACCTTGTCTATTCGTTTAAATTTGAAGAACCATTTGCGTCGGGAACGTACACTGTCGAATTATCAAAAGCTGGGGGCGACAATGTCGGTTGGTGGGCAAAGCCAGTTGAAGGCGAGTATGGTCAAGTCGCAGACAAGACGTTGCCAACGAAAGGCGTCCACTGGATAAGCGCGTCCAACAACGGAAAGCCTGCCAATTGCGTCTTTTTAATGAGCGTCGGGGCTCATGATGAAGAACTCGAAAAGATTCTCAATTTTTTTACCTTCCGACCTTCTCAGCCCGACTATTTTATGGGGCAAACAAAGCCGAATCAGTGGAGTTGGCTCGAAGCCTATCCACAACACGAATTTCTTAATGATAAGGGAGAAATTGAGGAAATGTGCGTCGGCGTCGCACAAAATGCAGTCGACGGTAAACTCTCCGTGCTAAGCAATCCCAGGGCATATGGACGAAGTTTCCATAACGGAGAAGAACCCGCGCCAGAAAAATGCGATTATGCCGGTCGAAATTTCCAGGAACAATGGGACCGTGCGCTTAAGGTTGATCCTGAAATTATCTTCGTTACCGGATGGAACGAATGGATTGCAGGTCGTTTCGATATTAACGCGCCCTTTCACGCCGCCACTCCAGTTTCTTTTGTCGATCAATTCAATGAAGAGTTTAGCCGCGATTGCGAACCGATGAAGGGAGGACATGGCGACAACTATTACTATCAGCTTATTTCAAATATCCGTCGATTCAAAGGCGTTTCCCAACCTGAAATCGCTAAGCCGAACGATATTGTAATCGATGGAATATTTAATGATTGGATAGAAGTTAAGCCTAGATTCTACGACACGATCTCCGACCCTGTCCATCGTGACAGTCGGAGTTGGGGCGCAAACCAGCGGTACATTAATAACACGGGCCGTAACGACCTTGTCGAAGCACGTGTTTCTTTTGACAGCAAATATCTTTATTTTTACTTAAGGACTGAAGACGCTATCCAAGGCGATTTTAACTCAAGTAACTGGATAACGCTTCTTCTTGACGTAGACGAGGATGTAAAAACAGGCGCAAATGGCAACGACTTCATTATCTACGCAAACCCTAAGAAAGAGCGCTTTGAACTCGTTGCAACCGTAAATCACAATGGGCAAAACAAAGTCGACACGTCCGTTCAGACAACGCCAGTCGAGTATAAGATTAACGGAGCTGAGCTCGAAATGAAAGTCCCCTTCTCCGTTCTCCCTTTGAACCCAAAGAAACCAATTTTCCGATTCAAATGGGCGGATGGCGTTGACGTTCTTGGCGAATGGTCGGGTTTCACGACGGACGGCGATTGTGCTCCAAATGATCGTTATTACTATCGTTATGTAGCTCCATAATTCAGTCTACTTTGAATAACGTCGCTTCGCGTCCGTCTTTGCCGACGCTTAAAATCCAGAGGCGGACGCGATGATAACTTAGAATTCATGTTTTAAATCTCACACGCTCTCTTCTATAGTCCTAAGGACGTCTTTTAATTATCTTAAATCGCGTATTGTCGAGTCCGAACTCAGGTTCATATTTGTCTTAAAACATTCATAAAGAGACTGAGTTCTCAAAAGACAGACAACGAATCGACGACGTGCTAAAAACAATTGTCGATGCGATAACCACGACGATATAGACACTATACTTATCAATAGTACCCAACCAGACAAAAGCGGTCGAATTTTAAGGGATCTGAATAGACGTACGAACCGCTCTTAAATTGCCAAGTTAAGACAGAAATCAGCGCCAAAACGTTAGAAAAAGAATCGACTATCGCTAAAAAGAAGTTCCCCCTCAAAAAAGCATGAGGGGGACGAGCTATTTTCATTCTGATAAACTGAAAATTCCTCTTTTTTCTTCCTGAGCGACCGCCTGAGCGTTCGCGAGACGATCCTTCATTTCCCGCGAAAAATCATACTGTAACGTCGCCCTCGCCAAACCTTGACGCACAAGATCTTCATTCAAAGAAACGGCGTCGTTCCCGAGATAAACGAAAGCCAGTCTTCGGTCATATTTATCAAACTTCTGACCGTCAGAAACAAGGTAGGCGATGTTATTGGCTTCTGACACGCGCTGTTTGGTGTAAGCCGAAGCCTCAGGTCCGAAAGGCTCTATCGGCGTATTCGCTTTGACAGTTTCGGGCGTGTTAGCGCCTATAAGTCTAACGCGTTCTGTTCCTGAAGCCGTATTTACGATAAGCGTGTCGCCATCGACACAACGTTCTACTAGAACGCCTTCGCTACCAGGAAGATCTTCACGAATAGGAACGCCGGCGACGGACGAAGAGACTCCCAACTCGCTCGTGGAAGCGACGACATTAGAACTTTGGGGGGAGTCCGACTTAGGCGCTATCTGAGTCCACAAACAGGCAAGCAACACGACAATTATCGACGCGACGCTTACTAAAAAACCACGACTCCCCTTGCCTCTTCTGTTTCTCCCATTCTCACGGAGAATAGAAGAAACGACTGTTCTAGCTATTCGCCGCTGAGCCGTCTCAGACGAACGATATAATCGTTTTTGAACCATGGTAACGCCTCCTTGCGTTGCTGAAATAGTACGTTCAAACGACGGATTTATAGTCCATTTTGACAAGTTTAGGAAGCCCGATTTTTTTCGATCTGATCACGTTCGATCTGAGCGACGCGTTCAAGTCTCCGAACATGTCGTGAAATCCCAGAAAAATCAGACTTCAACCAAGTCTGAACAACTTCGCTAATCATCCTTTCTGTCAACATTTCAGCTGAAAGGCACAATACGTTCAAATCGTTGTGTTTACGACTTAATTCAGCAGAAGAAACGTCTGTGACAGGCGCGGCGCGAACGCCGACAAATTTATTAGCGACAATGCTCATACCTATGCCCGTCCCACAAATTAAAACGCCTCGATCAGCGTCGCCCTCAGATACCGCGCGAGCAACTGTTGCGGCTATTTCGGGATAGTCTACAGGCGCCGCGTTATCTGGGGTAGGACCAACGTCGACAACCTCGTGCCCAAGTGAAACTATGATTCGCCCAAGGTTCAAACGCGTCTCAATTCCATGATGATCGCTTCCTATTAGTATTCTCATAACGCCACCTTATCGCTCTAAGAAATTCTTTCTAGGCGCAGTCTATTTAGGTAAAACATATTTCGGTTATTCTGTTGCTATCTCATAGTAGTAAAAGCGTCCGCTGTCGTCTTCACTCCGTAGTAGACATGAGTTCGGCAACGCGATCGCAAAGAGCGTTCGCACGGTCGTCCGTAGGCGCTTCAGCAATAATTCGAGCAATCGGTTCCGTATTACTCGGTCGTGCCAAAACCCATGCGTCGTCCCAATCGACGCGCACGCCGTCGTCCAAGTTCAGCCTTTCGTTAGCAAATTCCCTCGATAGAAGGTCGACGACCTTTTGGAAACCGCCGTTTGGAAGATCAACTTTGCGTTTTACAATCGAATATCCCTGAATATCGTGCGCTATCTCAGAAAGTTTCTGCCCATTACGCGCCATCATTTCGAGCGTTTGCGCCATGCCGACAAAGGAATCACGAACATATCCGACAGCAGGATCGATGGGACCGCCGTTACCCTCGCCGCCAAAAACAGCATTTTTCGCTTTCATAAGGTCAACAACGTTCGCCTCGCCGACAGGAGAACGGAAGCAAGAACCGCCAAATTGTTCTGCAATATCTATTGACATCCGGCTTGAAGCACAGTTAATCACCAAATGGAATGGCTCGCTCTCTCCGTTGATTTTAGCTTTCTGAAGACGATTCTTACAACATATTGCCGTTGTATATTCCTCGCCAATATAGAAACCGTTTTCGTCTATGAGCGCGAGGCGGTCCGCGTCTGGATCTTGACAGAATCCAACGACGGCGCCCGCTTCAACGACTTTCTGTAAGACGCCTTGAAGATTATCAATCGTAGGTTCAGGCGTGTGGAGAAAATCGCCGTTTGGAGTTCCGCCGCAAACAACGACTTCGCAACCCAGGTTTTCTAGTAATCTCCTTCCTAAAACGCTCCCTGAAGCGTTATTAGAATCGATGAGGACACGAAACCTCTTCGAGCGAACAAGGTCTGCGTCGACCGTTTTTAAAACGGCTTCCATGTGGGCGATTGTCGAATCTTCAACTTGCTTACGTTCGCCAAGCAATTCTACGTTAACCCAACCAGGGTTCCAATCAGAAATCTTTTCAACCTTGCGATAGGCAATTAATACCTTTTCCCCCTCAGATTTCGGAATAACGCGCCCTTCGGAAGAGAAAAGCTTTAGCCCATTGAACTGCCTTGGATTATGACTTGCCGATATCTGAATTCCACCAGAGGCGCCCAACGTTCTCACAAGAACGCCCACAGTCGGGGTCGCGGCAACGCCAGCATAAAAAACGTCGCGCCCAACAGCGTTCAGCGACGCGCATATTGCGTCGGCAAACATAGACCCAGAGCGACGACCGTCATGAGCGACAACAAAAGGAGCGTCAGATTCGACAGACAAAGAATAAGTCAATGCATAGCGAATCGCGACGTCTGGCGTTAAAGTGGCGCCAATTTCACCGCGAAGACCCGATACGCTGATAATAAGCGGACTCGCCATTTCAAACCACCCGAGAAGAAAACGTCTTATGCGCCTCTAGAATACTCCATTATTGGATCCAATTACAGGCGACAAGTGTTCGTATATTCCTTACAAATTGAGGCGGTTGTTGCACCTCCCCAAAATAGCAAAAAGACGCGTCTTCCGTTTTAGGGTAACGAGAAACGTCGTCCGTGCGTTATCATAAGCTAAAGCGGAAATTTATCAAGGTCTTGGTAAGACGTTGAACGAGGATCAGCTCAAGGCGATCATCGACGGACAGGGAATTGACGGGGCGGCGATTGGAGAATGGTTCAGCGGCTGGCAGAGAGACGATCTTGAACGAATCTCCCGCGCCGTTCAGAAAGCGACGGTCGAACAGTTGACCGTTTCTGATATTGCCAAACAGATACGGGGAACGAAAGAGAACGACTACAACGACGGGATTCTGGCGACAACCCGTGTCGGCGCGGTCAGACTGGCGCGGACTGTGATCAACGGCGTTTGCAATAACGCCCGCGTCGAAACGATCAAGGCAAATTCAGACGTCATTGACGGAATCAAGTTCGTCGGGACTCTGGACGGCAAGACGTGTCCGCATTGCGCGTCTTATGACGGACATGTATGGCGCGGGGAAGATATGGCTTCGGCAAGACGACCGCCGATTCATCCGAACTGCCGTTGCACGCTCGTTCCCTACGTTGAATTGAAAGACGAAGATGGAAACGTCGTTGATATTGACAACGAGCGACCAGCGGCGAACGCTGATTTCGATCAGCTCGCAAAAGACGCTTACAATCAGAAAGCCAAAGAGAAAGGCTGGAAACGTCGCTTCGAAGATTTATCTCCTTCGACGCGCCTGAAATACTATTATCAAGCGCAGAAAGATTATGAGAGAGAAACGGGGAAACCCGCGTATCGTCAGGTCGATTCAAATTTATCTTTTCCTGAGTATTTCAAACAACAGCCTGATTCTTTCAAACGCGACTGGCTCGGCGTGAAACGGTATGAAGCGTACAAGGACGGGAAACTGACCGAAAAGGCGATTTTCTCGCCTGATCTGTTTTATCGTGCGTCGATTGAAGATTTAAGGCTTGACGGGAAAACGCTCAGGGAAACGTTGAGAGATTCAGAGATTCATGAATATTTCAATCGTGATGATTTGGAAGAAAATCTCAAAAAACGTGAATCGTCCGAAAT
>CAMJTU010000023.1 GCA_946408825.1 uncultured Planctomycetaceae bacterium | reverse complement strand
CTTGGAGCCGATGATAGTTGTGAAACCGCGAAAGTAGGTATCGCCGGGTTATTTTTAAACCTCCTGTCACTCGACAGGAGGTTTTTTTTATTTCTTGACGCCGCGATGAAGAATCCCGGGCGTCTTCCGGCCTGTTGAAAAACTTAATTCTTTCTGAATACGGGCGTAGCGGGCGCGCTGTTTTTATTCGGCGAGGGATTCGCAGTTCATTCAGAAAAGGCGAGCGATTTGCTTGCTTTCTCTTTGACGGGACGGTATCATGAAAGCGGCGATTTTGCCGACGGTCTTTCGCCGATTGCGCGCGACAGACGCTTGGCGAATAGCGCATGGCATACTTTTCAGAGGACTTTAAGATGAACAACGCGAGACGAAATTTTTTGAAGAGTCTTGCCGCGACGCCTCTTCTTGCGGCGGCAAACGTTTATGGGATCGAGCAGAATCTTCGCGACGACGTCGAAGAAACGAAGCTCATTATGAAGGGCCGTCGATCGACCTTTGACATGAAGAGCTACGCCGCTCCGCCGATTTCCAACATTCGGGTCGGATATATCGGGATGGGAAACCGCGGGCGCGCCTCGATGACGCGGCTGGCGCAATTTGAAGGCGTCGAGATTAAAGCGATCGCCGATTGCTACGAATATCCCATCGAACTGTCGCGACAGATTTTGAACGGCTTCGACTATCCCGCTCCCGACGAGTATTACGAGGACGAGAACAGTTGGCGCGAACTCCTTGAACGCGACGACCTCGACCTGATCTATGTTACGACCCCGCAGTATCTTCACGCAGAGATGGCGGCCGCCGTCATGGAGTCGGGCAAACACGCGGCGTGCGAGGTTCCCCTCGGCTATACGCTCGCGGACTGCTGGAAGCTCGTGGAAACGTCGGAACGGACGAGAAAATATTGCGCGATTCTCGAGAACTGCTGTTTTGACTTCTTCGAGGCGCTCACTATCAACATGGCGCTTCAGGGCGTCTTCGGCGAGCTTGTCTACGGCGAGGGCGCGTATATCCACTACTTCCCGGCAAAGACGATTTTCGAAGAACCTATGCCGCCTCTTAGCAAGAAAGGCGGATATTATCGCTTTGCGACGGGCGCCTGCAATAAAGGAAACCGCTATCCTACGCACGGGTTCGGGCCGGTCTGCCAAGCGATGCGCATTAACGCGGGGGACCGTCCGCTCTTCCTTACCTCCGTCGAGACCGACGACTTTTCGACCAAACAGGGATTCGAAGAACTCCTCGAACAGGGACGCGAATACCATAAGCAGTTTGTCGGAATTGAGTTTACCGGCAATATGAACACGTCGCTTGTGAAGACGCAAAACGGGAAGGTCATTCAAGTTCAGTATGACCGCACCTCTCCGCGCCCGTACTCCCGAATCCATATGCTCAGCGGTACGAACGGTTTTGTCCAGAAGTATCCGGAGCCGAGCAGAATTTACCTCGACCACAGTTCTCCCGTCTCCGACGAGCAGATGGAAGAAATCAAAGAGAAGTACACGCCCGAACTTACGAAATTCCTCGCGGAAAACGCGGTCAAATTCGGCGGTCACGGCGGAATGGACTTTATGTGCGACTACCAGCTTATCGATTCGCTCCACAACGGGCTGCCCCTCAATATTTCCGTCTACGAAGGCGCGACGTGGAGCGCGATTACCCCGCTAAGCCTATGGTCCGTCACCCACGGATCGCAGCCGATCGAATTCCCCGATTTCACCGGCGGGCTCTGGAAGGACGCCAAACCGTTCGATCTCTCGCTTCGCGGCGGCGGCAACACGGTCGTTGTTCCCAAGACTCCGAAAGAAGCTTGACGCGAACAAGAATAGTCGCCGCAACGAGGCGTTGCGACTCGTTGCGGCGCATTAACAACCACGTCGTTTATTGACGACGGACCGATCAGAGAGGAGACGCGTATGATCCCTGAATTCAAATACCATCCCGATCCCTTCAAAACTAAAATCTTTGAACGAGGAGAACCCTGCGAGTGCGAGTGTTGCGGCAAAATGACCGACGTCTGGTATACGGGGCCGTTTTACAGCGTGGAAGACGTCGGACGCTTTTGTCCGGAATGCGTCGCCAACGGTTCGGCCGCCGAGAAATTCGACGGGGAATTTCAAGATGGAACGAACGTCGACGAAGTTTCCGATCCTCAGAAACTGGACGAATTGATCCATCGAACTCCCGGTTACTGCGGTTGGCAACAGGAATACTGGCGCGCCCATTGCGACGACTACTGCGCGTTTGTAGGATATGTCAACTGGGACGATTTGGTTCAAATGGGCGTCGAGAAAGAGGTCGAGGAAACCTACAATGAAGACGACTTCGGTTACGAATTCAAAGAGGTAAAAGAGGGTTTATCCGACGGTTGGACGTCAGGATACCTGTTTAAGTGCCTTCACTGCGGTAAACATTTGATTTGCGTCGATTGCGACTGACGTTATTCGCAGCATTTTAACATAAGCGATTATCGCGTCGACGAAAAAAACGCTTGAATCTCCTCGCGGTTCAGAACAAGATTTTGTTGGACCGTCGCTTTTCTCCCTTTCAGCGCAGCGGCTTTTGGAAGTTGCTTCACAATGCCTGACGGAAGGAGCGAGGGTCCCTTTTTTTTCATCTGTGGACGCTACCGCGCGTCTGAGCGCTATTCAGCAAGATTTCTTTTTCGTAAAACACACATTTCATTATTCTAGACAACGTCAAATTCACACAATTCAATAATTATTATACACGGAAAATCGCACAAATGTACCAGTTAAGAAAAATAGTTGTACCAGTCAAGGAAAGTAGACTCCAAATAATGATATTTTTCAGAAAATGTTTTTGGAAGTGGACAGGTGGAGTTTTTTTATGGAATTTGTTTTTTCAAAAGTGGACATATTGGACTTTTTTCAACAGTTTTCGTTTTCAAAAGGAAACGCCTCGCCGGAACGAGACCTTTTCACGACGTCTTCGCGCGTTCTTTGGCCCGCTGTCAAGGTACGTTCAGAATACGACGTATTCGTCGAAATTCAAAAGGAAACTCGTCGCTTTCAGAAGAATCGCTTTCCGTTTGCGTCAATCCCTCAAACACCCAATAGGGATTACATAAACGCCGTCCGGGCGCGCATATCCATACTGCGCGCCTGTAATGACGATCTTAAGATCGGGAAGTTTCAGAGGAACCTGTTCTTCTTTTTTGTTGTGTTCTTTTATCAGCCCTTCAATTTCGCAAAGATGACGCGCGCCTTCTTCCACTCCCGATTGACCGAGCTTAAACTCGATCAGCGCGTATCTCCCGTCTTCTAAATGAAGGACGGCGTCCGCCTCAAGATTAAATCTATCGCGATAATAGGATATTCTTCCTCCGTTTGCTGAAGAATATATCTTCAGATCTCGTATGCAGAGACATTCAAAAAGGAACCCGAGTGTCTTATAGTCTTTTGAAAAATATTCCGGCGAGACTCCCAATGCGGCCGCCGCAATGGACGGATCTACGAAATTGCGCTTTTTTGACGAGCGAATTGACGTCTTCGAGCGTATCGCGGGGTTCCACGCTTCTATATCCTCGATCATCATCAGTTTTTCAAATCCAGAAATATAGTCGCCGTACGTCTGTCTGGACATTTCGCAGGTTGCCGTGACGTCCGCAAGGATTGTTTTCGTTTCCGCCAACGAGCACAGATTTCTGGAATAGGATCGCAAGATCGTATTTGCCCAGACCGGATTACGTTTTACATTGTCGATCTTTGAGATATCGACCTCGCATGTCTGCGTAAACAGGTCTTTGGCGACCGCTAGTCGCGCTCTTTCCGTTTTTCTGTTCAGACTGCCGGGCCAACCGCCTCTGCAGATAGCAAATTTTATCCCGTCAATAGACAAATCGGAACGACAACCGTCGAAAGAATCCGGATCGTTAAAGAGTCCCGTCAGAGAGACCTCTCCGTTCGACTCCCCGCTTTCAAAAAGACTCATGGGGTACATCTTCATGCGGGATATTCTCAGCGCTCCGGTATGAGGCGTATCAACGGACGCCGCGCTGGATCCCGTCAAAATATATTGACCGACCTCTCCCGTATCGTCCACGTCTTTCCTGATAGCGCCCCATATTTTAGGAGCGTCCTGCCATTCGTCAAACAATATCGGCTTCTTTCCCTTGAGAAGATCCGAGGGCTTTGTATTTGCGATCATCAGAAGATTATCGCGCTGATCTTCATCTTGAAACTCCACAACGCTCTTAGCAAAACGTTTTCCCGTCGTTGTTTTTCCGCAGCCCTTTGGACCAAGAATCAACGTGGCTCCAAAAGACTCCAATTTCAACGCAAGCCGATCGTCCGCGATCCTCCGCATATAGTCCATAATAAACGCTCTCTTTCTCCTAACGGCGCCGACCGTATTATAACATGCGCTTCGCCTATTTGCAATCGTTCATTTGACACATTTGGAGTATTTCATTTGACACATTTGGAGCGTTTTACTTGACAGATTTGGAGTATTTCATTTGGCAGATTTGGAGCGTTTCACAACGCCCTCAAAAGCGCCAAAACGACATGTTCGGTCGCAGGCGCTCTCAAATACGCGAATCGCCTGTCGGGTAGTTCCGGCAGGCGATTCGTTAAAAGAAAGCAATGCGATTGAAAAAAACTCGCGCGTCCCGCGCCGCTGTGTCGGCTACTTCCAGTTTCCTTCTTTCAGATACGGTTTCATCGCTTCGAAACGCAAATCGAGTTCGGCGATTTGCTCGTCGCTAAGTTTAAACTCGGAAACGACCGGTTTCTCCGGAACGGAGTTGTTCGGCCCGTATTCGCGAGACAGGCGATTCTTGAAGACGCCTCGCTTTTGCCAAATGTACAGGCTGAACCCGCGCAGATCGTTTCCTGGTATCGTTTCGCGCAAGTTGAGCATCAGCATCAACTTGCTAAACGCGTCGGCGGCAACGACGAGGTTGCCGGATTCGTAATTGCGCCAAACAGCCGCAAGGACGTCCGCATACGGCGCGCGTTCCGTGACAAGCCCCTCCGTTCCGATTCGAAGCTGATGCAGCCATGCGAATCCGCCCATCGCCGAGAAAACGCGTTTGATCGCCGGCTTCGCCGCGATCAGTCGACGCATTCGCGCCTCAATCGGCGACGATTCTTCCTTGACGTACCCGAAATAAGGCGACTCCTTTCCCAGTTCGATCAGCAGTTCAACCGACGGAGCAGGCCCCTTATATTTTGTTCCGCATGAGGTTTGGATAATGACGGGACGATTGACGACCTTCATCAGAGCGCGCCAATATTCGCGCAGGTCGTCCTCCGTCTTGCCGTCGTCCGGAGGTCGGGAGATGATCGCGGTCGGTTCGACTTCCTCGGCCTTACGGGCGTAATCGAGCATATCGTCGATATTTTTCCCCTGAACGCCCAAGCAGAGGGCGGTCTTGCGACCGCGCGCCGTCTCCGCCAGAACTTCCATGCCTCGCATTTTCTCTTCTTTGGTCAAGAGATCGACGGCGTCGCCGGCTTGCGGCCAAATCATGCCGGAAGATTCGCACCAGTCGACGAACTTCGCTTCGTCGGCGAGCGTTTCGTAATCGACCTCGCCCGATTCAAAGAACGGGGTCGACAAGATCGGGAAGGGACCGCGAACGCGCGGATCGCCGATGATTTCGCGTTCGGGATTCGGCGCGTCGGCGCCGAACGCGGGTTCCGAGTCGGTTGTCGAAAAGAGTTCGGAAGCGGCGACGCCGAACGTTCCCGCAGTTAACGCGCCGAGAAAATTCCGACGAGAAAATGAATTTTTCAACGTTGCTCTCGCTTTCTAAGCGGACGCGGCGACGGTCGTCGAAACGAGACCTATCGTAAACGACTCGCTTGGTTGGGATGAAGACGATAAAATATGACGGATAACGTTCTGAAATGTAAACGTTTAACCCTTGTTTTATTCGATTTTCGGGACGACGAACGGAGCGCGATAGTCGATCGTTAAGAGCTTTTCGGCGGCGTCGGCGTACTCGCCTTTTATGCCCGTCGTTCCGTCGTACTCTAGGAAGCGGCTTGCGCGGAACGTGTCGGCGTTCATTTTGAGTCCCTGCGCCGCCAAATGCGTTTCGAGTTCTCCGATCGCGTCGGCGAGCGTTTCGTCGTTTCCACATAGATCGAGAACGGCCTTCTTCGAGTACGGTTCGCCGAGTCGATACGCCGTATTCGCGCCGTTATACCAAGTCGACGTTTCGAGTCCGACTTTGAGGGGCGCCGTCAGCCGCGACGCGTCGTCGTTGAGAACGGCGTCGACGAAGTTCGTCAGGTGCGGACCGGGCCCGGCGTGTTCCGACGTCGCTTCGAATTCGCGCATCTTCTTCCCGGCCGCGTCGAAAGCGACCGCGCCGCCCCAATGTTTCTCGTATCTGCCTCCCTCGCAGTAGACGACGTATCCGCTCGACGGTCCAGCGCAGGCGCCCGCCGACTTCGGGTCGTTTTTGTCGGGCAGGTTCGATATGTGGAAAACGACGGGAATCTTGCCGGTATCGAAGTAGGCGAAGAACTCGTTCGGCGTGTCGCCGGCGTCGTCGTAGCCGATTCGTGCGCCGCCCGCCAGAACGCGTTTCGGGGCGCCGATTACGTCGCACAGGACGTCGTTGCGGCAGTCGTCAAGGAGGTGCGCGCCCCAGTTGCCGACTTCGCCGTTGCCGGTGTTCCAGCTCCAGTGCCAATCGTATTGCAGGTTGTCCCGATAGAGCGGAACGTCTGGCGACGGACCGAGCCAAAGGTTGTAATCGACGGTCGCGGGCGGAACGAGGGGCGTCGAACGTTTGCCGATTCCCTTTCGGGCAAAGAATCGACCGACGCAAACGGATTTGATTTCGCCGAGTTCTTTCTTTTCATGCAGGAACGCCTTCGCCTCGGGGTGATGCTTCGCGTCGGTTCGCATTTGCGTTCCGATTTGAACGATCTTTCCGTACTTCTTCGCCGCTTTGACGAGCTGTTCGCCCTCCCTGAAGTTCAGGCAAATCGGCTTTTCGAGGTAAACGTCTTTTCCGGCCTGCATCGCCCAAATCGCCGCGAGGACGTGCCAATGGTTGCAAGTCGCGATAATCACGGCGTCGACGTCGGAATCGTCGAAGACGGTTCGCATGTCCGCGCCGCAATTTTTCGCGTCCGGAAGCTTCTTGCAAAGGTCGGCGAGGCGAACGGAATCGGGATCGCAAAGCGCGACGATTTCGGCGTTTGGAATGTTGGGGAAGAAGGTCGTCAAAAAGGCGCCGCAGCCGCCGCAGCCGACGAGTCCTATTCGGAGTTTGTCTTTCGGACGTTCTGCGAAAACGGCGGGTGTTGAAAACGCGGACGACGAAAGCGCGAAAACGCTCGCCGCGCCCGCGGCGAGAAAACGACGGCGGTTGAGATTTAACATTGTCTTAGTCTCCGTCGGCGTCGATTCGCGGCGCCGAAAAATGGGCGAGGAAGCGCTAAATAATATATGCTTTTTAAAGTTGAATTTCTATGAAGGAACAATCGGCGCGATTCATTTTTAGGAGCGCTAATAGAACACTTCCCAGATGAGATACGCTGAAAACAGGGCGACCGCGAGGTTTAAAATCATTAGCAAGACGACAAGCCATTTAAATTTAAAACGTTTCAGATGGATCGCGCTGAGAACGGCGAGGGTCGGCGCCAGAACCGGCTCGTGTAAGAAAATGTCGACAAAATCAATGAAAAGAGACCCGCTATAACAGAAGTTCAGCGCCCAGGAAATAAGGAACGCCGCGAGATTGACGAAAAGGAGAACCGTCATGAGCTTCTCGCAAGAGGAATTGTTGAGACGACGGAGGGCGGGGACGATTCCAATGAGAATAATAACAAAGAGTATCGCGTTGGTCAAAAAGGGATTGTACATAGCGGGTTCTCCGAGGGCGAGCGGACGACCTTTCTTTCTATTCTACCTAGACTCCGCGCGGTTTTCCATCGTTTCGAAGTCTTGAGTTTGTCGATCTCAGGTCGCGTATAGTAGGACGTTCATAACGGGAACAAACGGCGCGGTTAGCGTTTAAGCGCTGAGTCCGAGCAGTCCGTACAGGGCAAACGCTGAAAACAGACCTAACGCGAAGTTTAAAATCATCAGCGAGACGATAAGCCGTTTCGTTTTAAAACGTTTCAAATGAGTCGCGCTAAGAATGGCGAGAAACGGCGCCAGAATTGGCTCAATAATGAAAACGCCAAAGGAAGGAAACGGTAAGACGAGTCCTAGCGTCCAGAAAACAAAGAACGTCACGAGATTGCCCAGCAGGAGAATCGTTATGAGTTTTTCGCAGAGGGAATCTTTAAGATGGAGAAGAGCGACGGCGAGCCCAATTAGAATGAAATAGGACGTCGCCAAAATCAATAGATCATACATGGCGGGTTCTCCGAGGGCGAGCGGACGACCTTTCTTTCTATACTACCTAGACTCCGCGCGGCGTTCAATCGTCTCGAAGTCTTGAGTTTGTCGATCTCAAGTCGCGTATAGTAGGACGTTCATGACGGGGAACCAGAATACGGCGTTAATGACGATAAGGGCGAAGACGACGGGCGCAAGCTTTTTAAAACGTCTTAACCGAATCGCGCTGAAGACGACGAGGATAGGGGCCGTAAAGAATTCATAAATAGCGCCGGCGTCAAACAATTCTAACGACGGTGAAAACGGCGGTTCCAGCCCGACGAGAGAACCGAAGAGCCACAGGAGAAAAAGAGCGTTTGCGGACAAAAGCGCCGTCGTTGTTTTTTCGCAAACCGCGTCCTCTAGGCGAGCGAGCGCGACGAACGGGCTAATAGCGGTCGCCGCGACGATTGAGAGAACGGTAAATCCGTCGAAAAAGGATAAGATCATCGCCGCGTCGCCAAACGCTTCGTTATTAAACGCTTCTCCTATCGAAATCCACGAGAGAAAACATACGGCGACGTCGACGGTCGTCAAAAACACGACGTGTCCCGCCAACTTCTTAAAACGTTTGACGCGTGTCGCGCTAAAGATCGCAAGAACTGGCGTTAGGACTAACGTCGCTCCCATCGCCGCCGTCGCGAGGCTGGTCGCAATCTTCCCATGGAAGGTTGGAAATGGGAAGATCATGAAGCAGAGAAGAACCGGCGCGTGCGTCGCGAGCAGAACCGTCGTCGCCGTTTCGCAGCGAGCGTCTTCCAGAGAAGAAAGCGCGATCAGAATTGCGATCGGAACGGTAAAGACGGCTAATAAACAGGCGATTTCAAACATGGCGCGTATTAAAAATTAAAAATCAACGGAAGGGCGACGGTCGAGCGACGGACGCTATCGGGCTCCTATCAGAAGCATGCCGCTATTGCGCCAAAAACAAACGCGCTGGGCAAAGCAATAACAGCGACGGAACCGCCGTTAGACTTCCGGCGATTCCGTCGCGTTTGATTGGCTAGAAACGTCCGCGTTTGCGGAGGACAAGGACGAGCGTCATTTCTCCTTCGTTATGTCGGCGACGTATTCGTCCCAGAGTTCTTGAAGCGACTGATGGTATTCCTCGCGGGCGAGGAGTTCGATCGAGCCGCCCCAGCGGAACGCCTTGTGAATCTTGTGGATGAACTGCGGATCTTTGTTCTCGACGATCCAGTTGTAGAAGGCGGCGGTCACGCCGTAGCTGTCCGTGTACTTGGAACGTTCAGGGTCGACGCCCCAATGATTTCTCGAGCGCGGCTCGGTGACGAAATAGCGAATCCAGTCGGTCATCCCTTCCATCGCCCACGTTTCGCGGACGCGTCCGTACGCCTGAGCGACGTGCGTCGTTTCATGAATCACGAGCCCGAAGTCGCGCGGATTTCTTTTGATATAATTGCTCGAGACCGTAATTTCGCGCCCCGCCGCATACGCGACGCCGTCGATCGGCTTGAAGACGAGACGAATCTTGAAGTCGTCCGGGATGCGCTCCAGCCCTTCCTGTCCGTCGAGCATCTCGACGACGCGGGGATACCAGTATTGAACTCTCGTCTGAGCGCGGCGCGCCCATTCGGCGGCGTCGGGCGCTTCGCTCGTGTCGATCTCAATGTTGACGATTTTCTTGGGCGTCTCGCCGAGACGGTCCCAGACGCTCGCGAGGTATTCCCGCGCTTCTTCCGGCGCCGTCTCGAGCGGCTCGTAAGCGTCGAATTCGACGGGGTCTTTTCCGGGAACGACAATCGTCGCGACCGCCGGTTCGCGCCCGACCTTAACGACCGTCACGCGAACGTCGCCGTCGAGGGTTTTCTCATACGTCGTTTTGCCCTGCTCTTCCGTTCTGACTTCGCCGTCGTCCAACGTTTGCGACGAGACCTTAAGGTCTTGAGCGCCGTCGTCTTGTCCGAACGACGAATGGGGAAGAGAAAACACGCAGACCGCCGCCAGCGCGGCGAGAAGGGAAATACGGAACTTTGTCATCGTCTATTAGACTCCTTGAAAAAGGTTTAATCGAGATCAAAAGTAGAAGTTCTTACGGAGAAGCGCCAAACTCTTTGGAACGGCTGTCGCGGCTTCTTCCTTGCCTTCGAATTCCAGCGAGATGTAGCCGCGATACTTATATTTACGGAAAAGATCGCCAATCTTTTTATAGTCAAGGGGCAGTTCGTACCACACGCCGCCCCCGTAGTACGTCTTCGCCTGCACCATCGTCGCGCGCGGCAACACCGCTTCGAGCTGTTCTTCCGTGTCGTCGAGGAAGTTGCCCGTGTCGAGCATGCACCCGAACCACGGCGAGTCGATCGCGTCGAGAATCTTCAGCAGTCCTTTCGCGGTTCGCGCCAGTCCCCAGTGGTTCTCGAGGCACAGCATGACGCCCTTTTCTTCCGCGTAAGGAATCAGCTTTTCAAACGCGTCGACGCACCATTTGAACGCCTCTTCGTCGGAATGACCCGGCAGCGGGTTCTCGATTCCGCGATGCTCCATCAGCGCGTCGAAGGAGCCCCAAGAGTCCCAGCGTCCCGTGTTCACGCGGAGCGTCGGAATTCCCATCTCGTTCGCGACGTCGACGCTTCGCATCGTCTTCTTGACGTTCGCTTCGCGTTCTTCGGGATCGACGCGGACGAAGGTCTGGTGCGTCGACATGCTGCAGATCGAGATTCCCGCCTTGAACGCGTCGCGACGGAGCGAGCGCAGATAGGGAAGGTCGGTACGATCGAGTTGCTGTTCCAAAACTTCAAACGCGTCGAAACCCATCTCCGCCGCCTTCTGGAGACACTGATCCATCGGCGCGGAAACGTCTTCGTCGAAATGCCAGAAGGAATAGCTCGAAACTCCGATTAAATTGCCGCGCCGCGCGCCGCTTTCCGTCGCGGGACCTACTTCCCATTGCGCTTTCGCGGGCTCCGCTGTCAGCGACGCGCCCAGCGCCGCGCCGACGACGCCGGTCGCGGCGGTTTGGAAAAATGAACGACGATTAAGAAAACGATTGTCTGACGTCATAACGCGATCCTTTTGTTGCGATTCGGATAGAATTGTTCGACGTTTTCAAATCTCGTCGCGGCGACGCGCTTTTACGCCGCGAGACTCGAGAACGCCGACCTTCGCATAATTATAACCTAGCTTGTTTTAAAATACAATATCGCGCCGTTCGAGAGCGTCCTTTTTAACGAAGGAACTCGCGCGTTCCAGCCGTTTAAAAAGAGGATTTCTATCTTGCCGCGTCGCGGCGCTTGCGCCTTGTCTTAGGGACGGAAACAATTCCCGTTTGCCGTCGACGTTCTTTCTGAGCCGCCTCAAATATACGGGTAAAAGGCGGCGCCTGTTCTAAGAAACGGTTCGATGGTAAAATACTCCTTGGCGCCGCCGACGCTAAACTTGACCTCAAGACGGGGCGAGATTGAATCGGGGAAGGGCGGCGCGACGTATTTATTGACGAGCAAACTTATGATCGACGAGCCGGAACGAGTCGTTTATTTTTACGGGAAACTTGCGGGCGGAACGCGTCGGGACGCGATTCGTCTGGCTCGTTCCGCCGGCTGGCGCGCCGCGGAAACGCTGAGTTCCGCGGTGAATCTGGTCGTTCTGGGCGAGGGCGCCGATCTTGCCCAGACGCGTCGATCCCTCGCGGAAGAGTTTGACGAACGTTCCGACCTTGCCTTTGAGCGCGGGACGCTCCAGATCGTTTCAGAGTCCGAGTTCGTCGCGAGCGTAGGCGCGGTCGACGACGGGGCTCCCCTTCCGCGGCGCGACGGCGCGACTCCCGCCGCCGTCGCGGAGGTCGTCGGCGCGTCGGTTGAAGCGGTGCGACGGTGGCTCCGGCGCGGGCTGCTCGCGCCGATCGATCCGAACTCGCGGTTTCCGCTTCTGTCGCCGCGTGAAATTCAGGTCGCGCGAAGACTTGCGTTTCTCTGTTCCGGCGCGCTTTCTGAAGAGTTGGTCGAACGGCAGATTCGCGCTTTCGCTCATGTTTCGTCCCCGGATCAGAATCGTGAAATCGCGTCGCGCAAAGCCGACGACGCCGAGCTTTTTCCCCTGCTTGCGGGACAAGAGACAGACGAGAACGAATCGTCTGACGCCGAGGGCGCGCCTGTCGATTTGGGCGCGGTGATCCTAAGTCTCACGCTTTCAACCGACGGTCGCGAAATACTAAAGTATCGGGACGAAGGGCGCGGCGCAGACGAGCCGATCGACTCCCGCGGACAGCGGTTCTTCGGTTTTGCCGCGCGTCCGCCCGACGGCGCGATCGACAAGCCCGAGGATTCCGTCAAACTCTCGCCGGAAGAGGAGCAGTTCGCGCTCGCGGAACGTCTGAGCGATTGGAACGCCCGAACGACCGCGCAGACCGGCGTTCCCGCGTTTCTCGAACTTTTCTCCGACGACCGTGAGACGCCGACGGCGGAGCCTGAGACGCCGTCCGCGCCTTCGTCGACCGCCTCTGACGCGAGGACCGCCGCGAGTTGGCGCGACGTCGCCAGCGCGCGACAAGCGCGCCTTTGCGCTCAGGCGTGGCTGTACGAACGAGAGGGATATTGGGAAGAGGCCGCGCGCGCGTATCGGCTCGCGGCGCTCGCAGGGGGCGCGGATCCCGGGATCGATTTATGTCT
Organism: uncultured Planctomycetaceae bacterium; assembly: GCA_946408825.1. Lineage (GTDB taxonomy): Bacteria > Planctomycetota > Planctomycetia > Pirellulales > Thermoguttaceae > RUG369. Next base: position 49,056 of record CAMJTU010000023.1, on the reverse strand, counting down.
TGGCAGGACGCTTTGTCTTCTTGGGGATTATTCCGCGGCGCGGGAGCGGTTTAGCTCCGCGTTAGAGCTCGATCCGAATCTAAACGACGCGCGCGTCGAGCTTGGCCGCGCCTACGTGTCGCTTCACGACTACGACGAGGCGCTTTCCGTATTTCGCGAGGCGCGCGACGCGCGTCCGGACGATCCGGCGCCGCGCGTCGAACTCGGCAAGCTCATGCTGCGCGTCGGCGACCGCGACGCGGCGAAAGGGGAGTTTCGTCGCGCCGCCGAACGAATCGACGACCCTCGTTTTGCCGCCGACGTCGCCGCGCTTATCGCGTCGCTGGAATCTAGTTCGCGATAGTCTCGGACGCGGGAACGCTTGACGGCGCTTCGACGCCGGGCGTCTCGCTTCCTTCTTCTTCGTCGCGCAGGACGTCGGAAACGTCGTAGACTTTGAGACGACTCTTCTCCGCGTTTTTGCGCGTTTCCGGGTCGTCTGAGCGCGCGCGCATCGCGACGAGCGCGGCGTTGTCGAGAATGCGCCGACGTAACTCGTCAAATTTCTGAAACTGAAAATTGTAAAGATCGGCCCAGGCGTCCCGCGAATCGACCGATCGCGAGTCCGGCGCGTAGCTCGGCGCGGCGTCCGTTCTTTTCTTTCGCGAGAATCGGCCCCATTTGACGATCGAACCCCCCGTCGTTTTAAAGAACCACGTCCCATGCCGCGAATCGCGTTCGCGTAAGACGCCAAGCCGCACGATCTGCCAATCTTCCGTCACGTTTGTCTCGTCAAGAAAGCGCGCGAACGCGCCCGCCTCTTCAAGGAGCGGATCGGCGTTGGCGCCGGCGGTCGTCGTCGTTATCCCCGCGACGCGCGGAAGGTTGTGAAACGCGTCGGGATGATCTTCAAAATACTTGGTCGGCAACGGCTTGCCCAGTCGATCGACGAGATAACGCGAATATTGGACGACGTCGACCTCTTTACCGTCGGCGTCGTCCGTCGTCGAGGACGCGGAGGATTCGTTAAGCTCGTCGTCCCGCTTGACGTCTTCGGGAAAGAACTTTCTGACGTCGTCTCGGAATTCTTCTCGGAACTCCGGCGAAGGGTCGACGATCGCGATCGGAACGCGAAAATCGAGATAGAGCGTGACGGTCGCAGGATATCGCACGACGATTTTGCGAACGCTTTCGACGAGCGGATGTTTGAGCGCCGCGACGCGCAGATTTTCGACGAGACGCGGATCGTTGGCGTTGAGACGCAGCTTCGGCTCGTCAGGCGCCGACGTCTCGTCGTCCGTGTCGCGTCCTTGGTTTACGATCAGCGCTTCGTCCCGATATTCGGCGGGAAGGAGTTGAAGCGTTTCCGTTATGAATTCGCCCGTAATCCACGAAGGGGGAGCGTCGACGCGTATGTTCTCGCGTTTAACGACGTATTCCTGCTGGTTGACGATATCGTTCTTGAAATAAAAGCAGACGACGCCCGTTCCCAGAAAAAGAAGCAGAAGAAAAGCCGCCGGCCCCCAAAACTGACGAACCGTTTTCTCGACGAATAAGAGTTTGATCAGACGGTTCAATGTCGACTCCCGCGGAAGACGCGCCCCGCCTTGAGAGGCGTTTGGGCGCGACGGCTGAAAAATTTAGCGTTCGCTCTTGCGCCGCGGCGTCAAAAAAACTATTGTCAACGCGCGCGCGTCGCGCCGCGATTGTAACGTTCTAAACGCGCCCCGTCAACCCGCCGAAAACGGATTTACGACGCGCTTTAACTCGCTTTTTTCGTCGTCGCCGCGCCCGGCGCGCAACTTCAACCTTCCCGTTGTTCAGGACGATTTAACGAAGCGGCGCCGATAGAAGATTTACGAGCGTTCGCGCGCGAGATTAACATGCCTTTGGCGCCGGAATTAAGGAGACTCCGTAATGCGAGAGCGGTTACAGCCGACACGTGGATTGAATAGGGACGAGATCGAGCAGGCTGTCGCGTCGCGACGTCGCTTTTTAGCGTCGTGCGCGCTTCTTGCGGGGACGCCCTTCGTCGGCGGATGCGCCGTCGCCAATATGTTTCATTCCTCGAATCCGGAGGCGGATCGTCGCGCGGCGGACAAGGCTACGAAGGACGCGCTTAAAGAACTCGAACATGAAGCGTCGCTTCATTCCGATAAGAAACTTGTCGTTTGCTTCATCGGAGTGACGGGCGGTCCGAACGCGGCGAATCTTTCGTCGGCGACGCGAGAGCTTCTGGAGGAAGGCAATTTTAGACTTCTCGAGAAGAACGTCGTTCAAGCGGCGCTCAAAGAAAGCGGCGTTTCGCCCAACAACGTTTTTATCCCGAAAGAGCGCGAGAAATTCGTCTCCGAACTCGGCGAAGAAGTCGACTACTTCATGGCGGGCTACGTCGAAAAACAAGAGGACGAGGACGACGAGGGCGAGAAGTCCAAGAAGACCGTCTACAAGCTTGATCTGGTCAACGTCGCGACGAATCGCAAATCGGAGTTCGTCGCCGAGATATGACCGTTCGGTCGTCGACGTCTCAAAGAAAAAACCGCGAAGCTTAACGCTTCGCGGTTTTTTGCGTTATAGGGCGCTACGTTTTGCGGACGCAAGTTAGTCGGCGGTCGCGCGTCCGGTCGCGACGTCGAACTCGTCGATCGCGGGAATGAGCATCGCCAGCGTCGCGAAGAAGTAGGCGGAGACGACGGAGACGAAAACCAGCATCGGCTTGCCGAGCATGAAGCTCGTCGCGGCGTAGAACGTCGCGGGAGGCAGCGCGAAAGATGCGAGCGCGAGCGCTTTCGACGGGTTCCTCGCCCCGAGCGCGACGTAAAGCCCGACCCCGCCGCCTATCATGAACGCGAGGAACGGCTGAAGCTGCGCTTCAAAGGAGCCGCTGAAGGCGAGCATCGTCCAAATGCAGACGCCGACCCCGACGAACAGGAAGAAGACGACCCCGAGCGACGTCGCGACCGCGCTTCGCGTGTTGTCGTATTGCAGACCGATATGCACGCCGATCATCGCGACGAAGAAATAGAGAACGACGATTCCGATGAAGAGACGCCACGCGTCCGACATGTCCATCGCGCCCTTCCACCCGAGATAGAGGCTTAGGAGCAACGGGAAGATCGTCGCTTCCTTCATGTTATAGAACGCGCCGACGAGCTTGCCGAAGACAAATTCTTTGGGCGAGAGGTCGCTCACGAGAAGGAGCGGAAACGCGCCGAGGTCGCGTTCCGACGTCATCGACGAAATCGCCTGCGAGTTCAGCAGGAACATCGACAGCAGAATAAGGGGAAGGACCGGGGTCGCGAGCTGCATGAACGTCGGGGTGGCGACGGTCGCGAACGTCGTATGGATCGAGTAGACGGAGAGCAGGAAGAGCATGAAGTAAACGAGTCCGATGAGGAACGTTTTGCGTCCGTAAGCGCGCGTTCGAATCTCGCGCCACAGAATCGGGTTGTTCCATACCGGACGCGCCTTTCCGACCGACGAAACCGCCGCGTCGACCGCGTATTTGCCCTCGGGCGCGACTCCCGTCTTGATCGACTCCTCGGTCGTGAGCCCCGACTTTTGCGCGAGGACCTCGCGCGCGGCGACCGCGACGCCGGCGGAACCTTCGCGCGTTTCGACGTCGTGAAGCGTTTCCTCGACGGCGAAGAGGTTGTCGGTCAGGTTGTCGTAAGGGTTGTCGTCGCGTTTTCCGTCGATCTGAGACCGGCGTTCCGCCGCTTCGCGGTCAAGTCGCGCTTGAATCGCCTCCTGGCGCCACGTGTCTTGTTCCATCGTCGCGTTTTTAATCGTTTCGCGCGACGGATTCCAGACGCGGCACATCGCGATGGCAAAACCGTTGACGAGCGCGATGAACGCGGCGCAGACGCCAAGGAACGGCGCGACCGGCGCGAGGCTAAGGCGCAGTTGTTCGCCCAGCGTCGCGACGAACCCGAAATCGTCGGGACGCGCCGCCACGATGATTGCGCGCCACGGACTCATGACGTTCGCGAGCGTCGCCGTCGATATCCCGAACCATTCTTTTCCGAGCGCGCCATAGCCGACCGCTTCCCAGAACCCGAGCCATATCGCGAGCGCGAGGATCGTCGCCGAGAGCGCCTGGAACGTTTTATCGCGCCAGAGCGCCATGCATGAACCGAGCGAACCTCCCGCGAACGTCGCGAAGAGCGTGACGAGAAAGACGCGCGTTATTTGCGCGAAGGAGACTCCGCCAAGCGTCGCCGTTATGAGAAGAATCGGCGCCGAAACGACTAGGAAAATGAAAAGTTGAAGCAGCGCCGCGCAAAGCTTGCCGAGGACCAATTCGCTATTCGAAAGACGCGTCAGAAGCAAGAGAATTAACGTCTTGCGGTCTTTTTCCTGCCCTACGGCGGCGGCGGAAAAGAGCGCTCCGAAGAAGAGCGCGACGATCAACTGCAGCGGCGCCAGAAGCGTAAAGAGGGACGCGCCGAACCTTGCGAAGTCGCCGACGTCGACGATCTGCTGCGCGCCGCTCGTCACGAGCCACGCGGCTGAGATTGTCAGCAATAGGAAACCGCCGTAAACTCCGCGACCGAGATACGATTTGTCGCGTCGCGGCGCAATGGTCGCCTCTCTCGCGAAAACCGGACCGATAATCATTTTTCAACCTCGAAATAATATCGTAAACGCCGCGACACGATCGCGCGCGTCGTCAAGCGGCGCGGAATCTGAAGACGCGACGTCTTTCTATCGACGACGACGTAGAGCGAGACGGCCTTTGCGCCCCGCTTTTGCCCGAACTTCTTCATTTTATTATACGCGCCTTCCCCTCTCGTTGCAAGCGCGTGGTTTTTTTGATTTTTCGCGCAAGCGAGGAGTTCCTGCGGCAACCTTAAGAGGACGCGATATTAGGCGGTTAATATCTTGTTTTAACGATTAAAAAACGTTATAATCGTCACGAAGATAAAAAACGCGGAAACGTTCCGTAGAGTTCGTTTCCCTTCGACGACTTTGATCGTCTTGACTTTGTGAGAAACAACAGCGCCTTTAAGACGGACGACGCCGGAGCGATTCCCCGTCTAACGTCTGACGCGATTTGCGGTATGGAGAAATATATGAGCCGTATATGGAAGAGTTTATGGACGGTCGCCGTCTCTACGATTTTGTTGACGGGGACCGGCGCCGGCTTCGTCGCCGCGCAGGAAGACGCGCCCGCCGCCGATCAGAACGCGGCGGAACAGCAGGAAAAGACGGGCGACGACGAAATCGAGTTTGACGAATCGGAGCCGGCGGAAGACTCCGCCGACGGCGACGCGTTGGAACAGGCCGTCGAGCAGGATTTAGGTGCCGCCGCGCAGAGCAATTCGCCCGAGGAACTCCTCAACCTCGCGACGGAAATCAAACTGACCGCCAAAACGCTTCTCGATCTTACAAAGGTCGTTTCGCTTTGCAACAAGGCGGAAAAGCTCGGACTCGACGAAGATAATCTCGAATTTGCGCGACAACTCCGCATTTCCGCGCAGCTGGACCGCGGTTTGGCGATTGCGCAGCTCTTCCTCGACCCCGCCGTCAACGTCGCGCAGTTGCCCCCCGGGTGGGAAGCGTTACGCGACAACGCGATCGGCGATCTGACCGTCGCGACCAAGGAAAATCCCGATATCGCCGCCGCGCAGCTCGGGCTCGGTCGTCTCTATATGCTCTCCGACAAGAATGACGAAGCGAAGGCCGCGTTTGAGGCGGCGATTAACGGCGAAGACGAATCCGGCGAAGACCAAATCAAGCCGCTGGCGTATATGTACCGCGCCGAATTGCAATCCGACGCGAAAGCGTCGGTCGCGGATATGGAAAAGGCGCTCGAAATCTGCCCTGAAGAGGAGCCGCGCTTCCATTCGCTCTACGCGGAGTATCTCGCGCGCGTCGGACGCGACGAAGACGCGCTTGCCGCCGTCGACAAGGGGCTCGCGCTCCCGAATCTCTCCGCGCCTTTCGACGTCGAACTAGCGAAGCAGAAAGCGCGCATTCTTGTGCGACTTCACCGGAAAGACGAAGCGCGCGAAGTCTATGAGAAAGCGTCGCAAAACGACGGCGACGACGTTTCCGCCCAGATTGACAAGGGGCAATTCTACGCGATGCTCGGCGATTACGACGCGTCGATCGCGCTCTTTACGAAACTCGCCGAGAAATTCGACGGACCGGGAATCTACCTCCTTCGCGGGATGGTCTACGCCGATAAGAAAGATTTCGACGCGGCGATTGCCGACGCGAATCAAGCGTTGCGGCGCGACGGCTCGATGCTTGCCGCGATTCGTCTCAAGGGCTTGGCGTTCGTCCAGTTGGAGAAGTATGACGAAGCGGTTCGCGCCTTTGAACTGTTGAAGAGAAAGTCGAAGACGGCCGAGGAAAAACTCGAAGCGACGACGCAAATCGCGTACGTTATCTCTAAACAGGGACGCTACCGACGCGCGTCGGAAATTCTCAAAAAAGAACTCGAAAAGGATCCGAAAAACGCGTCCGTTCTTCGTTCTCTCGCCGACATGGAGCTTCTCTTTGGACATTGGGGCGAAGCGAAGCGCCTCTATGCCGAACTTTTAGAAATCGACCCCGAAGATACCGGCGTTCTCAACAACTATTCGTGGCTCCTCGGAACGTGCCCGGACGAACAGTATCGAGACGCGGCGCTTGCGCTTGAGTACGGCAAGAAAGCCGCCGAAGGCACGTATTATAAGCTGCCGCATATTCTCAGCACGCTCGCCGCCGCTTACGCGGAGAACGGCGATTTCGAAAGCGCACGAAGCTGGTCTCAGAAGGGCGTCGATCTCGCTACGGCGGATAACGACGACAACCTTGAAGACCTCAAGAAGGAACTTGAATCCTATAAGGAAAACAAGCCGTGGCGCGAGACCTCGGAAGTCCTCGCGGAAGTCGACGAGGACGAATCCGCCGAGAAGCCCGCCGACGAAGAACCTAAGCCGGAAGAAAAGGACGCGGCTCCCGAGGAGAACGCCGATTCTCCGGATGCCTGACCTTTTGTCTTCGTCCTACTTTTAACAGGGATTTGTCATGAAACTTTCGAAATTTTCACGTCGTTTCTTCTGCCAGGCGACTCTTGCGCTCCTCGCCGCGACGACCTTCACGATCGCCGCGCCGTCGCGCGTGAACGCGGACGAGCCCGAATATCAGGCGATTTCCGATATCGTCTACAAGCAGGTCGGCGACCGTAAAATCACGCTGAACCTCTTCATGCCCGTCAAAGACGGTCAGATCGTCAAAGGACGTCCGCTCCTCATCTATCTCGACAGCGGATGCTGGTACTCCGGCGAGCCAGGCAACGGCGGCGTCTGGACGGATCTTGGCGCCCGGGAGCGCGGCTTTGCCATCGCGAGCGTCTCGCACCGCCCGATTAACGAGGCGCAGTTCCCCGCGCCGATGGAAGACGTGCGCGCCGCCGTCCGGTTCCTGCGCAAACACGCGTCGGAATACGGCTACGACCCCGACCGCTTCGCCGTCTGCGGATGCTCGAGCGGCGGCAATCTCTCGTTGAGCCTTGGTATTTCAGACGAAAAGTCGCCCTTTAACGTCGGCGACAACCTCGACGTCTCCGGACAGGTTCAAGTCGTCGTCGACTTCTTCGGCCCTTCCGATTTCAAAGACGTCTTCACTCGCTATCCGAATCAGGCGATCGACTGCATTTACGACGCGTGCGGCTTCAAGCGCGACGCCGCCAAACCGGACGATCCGAATCACGCCGCCCTTATGGAAAAGGCGGTATTCTATTCGCCGATTACCTACGTCGACGAAAACTACGCGCCGACGATCCTTCTTCAGGGGACTGTCGATCCGCTCGTGCCGCTGAGCCAGAGCGCGCTTATGTTTGAAAAGATCGCGGTCTGCGGCGTTCGCAGTCGCATCGTCGTGACCAACGGCGGCGTTCACAATCCGGGGACGCTCGGTTCAAGAGACGATCGCATCCGCGAAATCTTTGATTTCCTCGAATGGAAGTGACGGAGCGTCGATTCTCCTGTAGTCCATGGTCGTCGGTCGGCGTCTTTTCGCCGATCGGCGGCCTGTTTTTTTTGCCGGACGATTGTATTTAAGTCGGAGATCGGGTAAAATATTGTTTGGCGTTCGGACGTTGCGAACGTTTCGCCGCCATCCGTCTCCCACGAATGTTTGTTTTATCCTCTTTCAAAAGAAAGCAACGATATTATGCGCCTTGTCACACTTACCCTTGGGCTTGTTTTAGCGGTCGGTCTTTCCGCCGCGCCGTCCGTCGTTTCCGTCGCGTCCGCCCAAGACGCCGAGCCCGCCGCTCAGAAAGACGTAACTTTTGACGAAGCCCTCCTGGATATTCCGGAAGGCGAATCCGGCTCTTTCTACTCGGAACGCGCCGAGGCGATCGGCAAGGCGTTCGCGGAGTTTGTCAACGCCAATATCGGCGAGAATCAAGAGATTCCCGAGGCCGTGAGAGCGCTCCAGCCGAAGGTTCAGGAAGCGTACGCTAAGCTCGTGAAGAAAATCGCGCTTGCCGACGATCTCGATTACGCCGTCTCAGGCCCGTACTTCCGCAATTATACGATGGGAATCGCTCGCGAAGGGAACCTCGACGAACTGAACGCGCTCCTCGCGGCGGAACAGGGCAAGGACAAGGATAAATCCGTCGCCGAGCGTCTCGGATGGCTTCGCTATCTCGTGAGCTGCGTTTCGGTCGACAAAGCGGGCGAAAAGGGCGTCGACGAACTGAAGGCGGCGATTAAGAATCTCGACGCTCTCGTCGCGGAAGACGACTTTGTCGCGGCGCGCGCCGAAGAATTCGCTTCGATTATCTCCCAGTACAGCAACGACGAGGCCAAGGCGTTTTTTGAGAGAACGATTGAAGCGTTCAACGCGTCCGACTCCGACGCGCGCAAAGCGCTTGCCAAAGAGCTTGAACCGCAGCTGCGCTTCTTCAACCTTGTCGGAAACGAAATGATCTTCGAAGGCGTCTACGACGACGGTACGGAAATCGACTGGAAATCCTATCGCGGCAAGGTCGTTCTCGTCGATTTCTGGGCGACGTGGTGCGGACCGTGCGTCGCCGAGGTCCCGAACGTCCTCAAACTGTATGAAAAGTATCACGACGCGGGCTTCGACGTCGTCGGCTATAGCCTCGACAACGATCTCGAAGCGCTCGAGAAGTTCGAAAAGGAACGCAAGCTCCCGTGGCGGACCGGCGTTCGTAAACTCTCGATGCAAGCGAACGAAAAGGACGGCAAGAATTATACGAATCTGTGCGAATACTACGGGATCCATGCGATTCCGACGATGATCCTCGTCGACAAGGACGGAAAGGTTATCGATACGGAAGCGCGCGGCGCTCATCTCCAAGAACTCCTCGAAAAGGCGTTCCCGGACGTCAAGTGATCGCCGGCTTGGTTGTAGGAACATTTTGCTCCGCGCGGCGCTTCAGAAATCAAACTGAGGCGCCGCTTTTTTCGTTCCTAGTTGAACCGACTTTGGAAATCGCGTACAATTACCTCCAGCGTTTACGTCGAGTCGCCGTTGCGCGAACTCGACCCTTTGGGCGTTCGCGCCCTTCCTATAACTGAAAGAAGCGATAGATTATGCGCGCCGCTAAATTTATGTTTGGATTGCTTGTCGCGGTCGTTTTCTTCGTCGCGGCGTCCGCCGTTCCTGTCGCGTCCGCCCAAGACGCAGAGCCCGTCGATCTGGAAAAGATTCCCTTTGACCGATCTCTTCTTGATATTCCGGAAGGCGAGAGCAGCGCGTTTTACGTCGAACGTTACAAGGCGCTTGAGGAGGCAAAATCGGAGTATTGCGCCGTGCAGTATAGGGCCGGCGCTATAGCGGCGACCCCGCCGAAGGGGTATAGGGAAGCATGCTTTAAGCTTGAGAGAATCATCGCTTCCGCCGCCGACGTCGATCCCGACCTCTCGACGAGGTGTTTCCGCTCTTACACGACGAGGGTCTTTCGCAATGGAAACATTGACGAAATCAAGGAGATTCTCAAGACCGAGCGGAGCAAGGACGTCGTCGTTCCATTTCGCGTCAGTTGGCTCCGCTATCTTATCTGCTCCATGACGCTCGAACAATCCGGCGAAAAGGGGCTTGAAGAGTTCAAGGGCGCTATAAAGGAACTGGAAACAGCCGTTGCGGAAGACGACTTTATCGCGCGGCGAGCGGGCGAGTTTGCCTTAGAAGTTTATTACCACGACGAGAACGAAGGGAAGGCGTTTTTGGAAAGGACGATCCAAGCGTTCCAAGCGTCGGACGACGACGTTCGGAAAAAGTTTGCCAAAGAGCTTGAACCTCGGATGCGTTTCTTCAATCTCGTCGGAAACGAAATGATCTTCGAAGGCGTCTACGACGACGGCTCGGAAATCGACTGGAAATCCTATCGCGGCAAGGTCGTTCTCGTCGACTTCTGGGCGACGTGGTGCGGACCGTGCGTCGACGAGATTCCGAACGTCCTCGCTCTTTACGAAAAGTACCATGACGCGGGCTTCGACGTGGTCGGCTACAGTCTCGACGACGATTTCGACGACCTCGAGAAATTTGAAAAGAAATGCAAGCTCCCATGGCGAACCGGCTCCCGCGAGCTTTCGGAGCAGGCTAATGAAAAGGACGGCAAAGATTACGCGATTCCCACTGAATATTACGGGATCGACGCGATTCCGATAATGATCCTCGTCGATAAGGACGGGAAGGTTATCGACACGAAAGCGCGTGGCGAACATTTGAAGGAACTCCTCGAAAAGGCGTTCCCGGACGTTTCCGACGCCGAGTGATTCGGTTTTGCGATCCTGTTTTTGACGGCGCGATAATGTAAGAGATCGTTTCAGAGAAAGCGCGTAACGCCCTATGCATGTCGTATTAAAAGAGTTTTTCCGCGTTCTTTTCAACCTTCCGACGTCGCCGGAATTTGTCGGGTGGAACGGAGAGCGACTGACCGTCAAGGTTTTGAGGAAGCTCGATCGTCACGGACATTCCGGTCGGATTCTGCGCAACGTCTACGTTCCGACGGGCTCGGCGACGACGGAAATCGACGTTCTTTACGTAACGCGAAAGGGAATATTCGTCCTTGAGAGCAAGAATTATTCCGGCTGGATCTTCGGGAATGAAAGCGACTCCTACTGGACGCAGGCGACGCCGCGAGAAAAGCATAGGTTCTACAACCCGCTCAAACAAAACGCGACGCATTGTCGGGCGCTCGTCGATTATTTGACCGTGAACGTTCCGACGTTTTCCGTCGTCGTCTTTTCCGAACGTTGCGAGCTTAAAAAGATCGCGATTTCAAGTCCCAACGCGCTCGTCGTCAAACGCGATCGACTCTACCGCGACCTCAAAGCCCTCTGGAAGACGGCGCCCGACGTTCTCACGCCGACGCAATGCGAAAACGTCTATCTCAAGCTCGAGCCGTTGACACGCGTCTCTAACGACGTTAAAAAAGAACACGTTCGAAATCTCAGAGAAAAATATCGGAACTGACGACCGACAATTGTTTTGGAGAAAAACGCCAATGTTTGAAACGCTCAAGTCAAATCTCGAAAAGAAGGGGTACGCCGTAAGCGTTTTCGCGACGGGCGACGAGGCGGTCGAATACCTTGTCGGCGCGATTACGGAAACGACGGTCGCGTTCGGCGGCTCTAAGACGCTTGACGAACTTGGACTCTACGAGCGGCTTGCCGTCAAGAACGACGTTCGATGGCATTGGCGCGTTCCCGAGGGCTCGAACGCGCGCGCCGTCCTCAAAAGCGCGCGCGACGCGAGCGTCTACTTGGCGTCCGCCAACGCGCTGGCGGAGACGGGCGAGATCGTCAATATCGACGGGAACGGAAACCGCGTCGCGGAAACGTGCTTTGGGCATGAAAGAGTCTATTTTGTCGTCGGGCGCAATAAGATCGTCCCGACGTTCGCGGACGCGCTTGACCGCGCGCGAAACGTCGCCGCGCCCCTCAACGCGCGGCGCCTCGCGCCTAGCGCGCCCAACTTCGACGTCGCCAAAATCTGCCGCGTCACGACCGTCTTCGAAGCCGCGCCCCTTATGGCGAAGTATGAGGTCGTTCTTGTCGATCAGGAACTTGGGTTTTGATTTACAAGACGTTACGATTCTTGTTTTTCGGACAGACGTATGCGAGAAATGAAAAAGCGCCCGGAAATTTGACGCCGGGCGCTTTTTTGTCTATCCTCGCGATTGGCGCCGCGACGACGAAATAAAAGGAGCCGCTCCAGAGATTCTAGAGCGGCTTACGACGTTTATGTTGACGAAGGGGCGCGTCAGCTTGGATTGTTTTCCTCTTCGTCGGACGTTTTTGAAGCCTCCGCTTCCGCCTTTTCGACGAGAACTTTGGCAGGGTTTGGCGCAAAGAGGGCGTAAAGCCCGATAAGAATCGCGCCGCAGACAAGGCACGAGTCCGCGATATTGAAGTTCGGCCACGGGTAGTCGCCGAGCATGACGAGAATCCAGTCGCGAACTGCGTAGACGGGCTGACCGAGCGATTCGGGAGACTGATTCCACACTTCGATATCGAAAGGCGTCCACTTCAGCCCGTGAAGTCCGCAACGATCCCAGAGGTTTCCGAGTATTCCGGCGGCGATGAGCCCGAGCGTGACGGCGAGGTAACGGCTGTTAGAGACGTCGGACCACACCCACCAGCAGACGCCGAAGAGCGCGACGAAGGAAAGTCCGACAAAGAGCGGAATCTGTCCCTGCCCTATTCCGAAGAGCGCCCCCTGATTGAGCGACGTTTGGAATCCGAAAACGTCGTCGACGATCCACCAGACGTCTTGGCGGCCGGGGAGTCCGAGCTTGCCGAAAATCCAATGTTTTGTCGCCAGATCGGCGCTGAAGCCGACGGCTACGATCGCGAGGAAAAGGAATAGACGGACGAATTGCGACTTGTGATTGTTCATGCTGTGCGTGTCGTTTCTGAAGCGCCGACTTGCGACGCGAGATCGGTAAATCGCCGAACCGCGTTCTAAGGGCGGCGGATTGACGTTCCCGAAATGGTAACGTTATTTTTATAAGACGTCAAAGGCGGTTTTCACAGAGCGCGTATTTTTGCGCGGAGTCGGACGATTTCATTGTTTTGCGGTCGTTCGGGGTTAAACCTTCGCGGAATTGGTATAGAATATCTAAAGATCAAATCAGGCGCGAACGTCGGTTTGTATGATTCTAGAAGAATGTTTTGGGGTTTAGGAGTAAGAACGTATGTTCGCTTTTCAGCGCTGTGTCAACCCGGATTGCGGCGGAACCTTTGGAATCGACGAGGTTCTCCATCGATGTCCTCACTGCGGCAGTCTTCTCGACGTCGATTACGAGTGGGACAAACTTGCCGTTCCGAAGTCTCTCGCGTATTTTGAACGCTACTGGGCGGAACGATCTAATCCGTGGCGATTCAGCGGCGTTTGGCGATTTCACGAGCTGCTGCCCTTCGCGCCCCTTGAAAAATGCGCGACGGTCGGCGAGGGCCAGACGATTCTCCAGCGCAACGACGCGGTCGCGTCCTTCGTCGGGAAGGATTCCGGGTCGCTTTTCCTTCAGTACGAAGGTTTGAACCCTTCGGGATCCTTCAAGGACAACGGAATGGCGGCGGGCGCGACGCACGGGCGCCTCGTCGGAGCGAAGCAGGCGGCGTGCGCGTCGACGGGAAACACGAGCGCGTCCCTCGCCCTCTACTGCGGCGTGACGAAACTGATGAAGTCGGTCGTCTTTGTCGGTTCCGGAAAGATCGCGTACGGCAAGCTGTCGCAGGCGTTGGACTACGGGGCGCGGACGATTCAGATTCGCGGCGATTTCGACGACGCGATGGCGCGCGTTCAAGAGGTTTCCCGCAAGATGGGAATCTACCTTCTCAACAGCCTCAACCCGTTCCGACTCGAAGGCCAAAAAACGATTATGTTCCGCGTTCTCGAGGCGCTGCGCTGGGAGGTTCCCGACTGGATCGTCGTCCCCGGGGGCAACCTCGGCAACTCGAGCTCCTTCGGCAAGGCGTTTATTGAGCTTAAGAAGCTCGGGCTGATCGACCGCGTTCCGCGACTCGCCGTCATTAACGCGGCGGGCGCCGATTCGCTCGACCGCCTTTACAACGGCGAAGGATTGCGCTGGAACGGGGGACGCGTCGACCACGCGAAGATCGACGCGTTTTACGCGCAGATGGACGCCGAGAACCGCCGCGCCGACACGATTGCCAGCGCGATCGAGATCAACCGTCCCGTCAACCTGACGAAATGTCTCCGCGCGCTCGACTTCTGCAACGGCGTCGTTCGCAAGGTTACGGATCAGGAAATCATTGACGCGAAGGCGCAGATCGGCGCGAACGGCTTTGGATGCGAGCCCGCGTCCGCCGCGAGCGTCGCCGGCGCGAAGAAACTGGTCGAAGAGGGCGTCGTCGGCCGCGACGAACGCGTCGTCTGCATCCTCACGGGGTACCAGCTCAAAGACCCGAACGCGACGGTCGCCTATCATGGCGACGATCAGAAGTTCTTCGGCGACTACCTCGGCGTTCACGGGATCAAAACGGCCCGATACGCGAACGCTCCCGTCGTCGTCGACAACGATATCGACAAGATTCTCGACGTCCTTCGCGACGCTTGACCTAACGCGATGCATAAAAGCGCAGACGCTCCGCCGACGTCACGCGACGCCGATAAAACGACCGACGACCGCGTTTTTCGCGTTCGACGCCTTGCGTTTGCGAGTTTTATCCTCGTTTTCGCGGCGACGGCTCTCGTCTTAGCGTTTCGCGCTCAGCGTGCCGACCGCGTCGCGATTCCGACGGTTTTCCGCCTTCAAAGCCGTTCGATGGAGCCGTCGTGGTTTGGCCCTCGATTTGAACTGACGTGCCCCGAGTGCGGGGAGCGCGTCGTCATGACGATCGACGTCGCTTCGTCGAAGAGTTTGACGCGTTCGACGGAAGCGTCCCCCGAGATTCAGGCGTTTCGCGAACAGGTTCGCGTCATGACGTGTCGGAACTGCGGGTATGACCGCGCGCCCGCGGACTCCGCCGTCTTTCGCGAGGGCGACCTTGTGTGTTTGACGCCCGTCGGTTCGTCCTCGCGGCTCCTCGAACGCTGGCGCGTCGCGATTTTTCGCGATTCCTCGGGAGTCTGTTCGCTCAAGAGAATCGTAGGGCTGCCAGGCGAGCGCGTCGCGATACGCAACGGCGACGTCTGGATCGACGGGAAACTTGCGCGGCGATCGCTCGAAGAGATTCGGAGCGTCGCGACGGAAATGCGACCGACGGTCGTAACGCGCGGCGCCGATCGCGTCTACGCGACGTATGTCGTCGTTTCGCGCGCGGCGAAGGACGGAACAGAACGCGTGGAGACGACGCCTTCGGCGATCTCGAACGAATCGCCGACGCCCTCTTTTAACGGCGGCGCGTCGTCGTCCGTGGAACTTGCGCGCGATTTTGAGACCCGTTTTCGGTGGAACGCCGACGGAGCCGAGGGCGAACGCCTTGTCGCGCTTGTCCGCCGCCCCGATCGCGCGTGGTTCGTTGAATATTCGCCGACGAAAAGGACGGTTTCCGCCCGATCGACGGCGCTCCGCGACGGACGCGCGTCGTCGGGACGACCTTTCGAATTGTTGACCCCCGACGATTTTGCCGACGCCAAGGAGTCGACGGCGCCGACGCCGCGCGTCGCATGGCGCGGAACGCTCGACGTCTCCCTTTCCGCGGTCGACGGCGAACTGATTGTCGCGGTCGGCGAACGTGAACTCGCGCGGCTCGACCTTGGCGACGCGGCTTCGACCGCGACGGCGGCGATTTCGACGCCCTTTGCAATCCTTGGGGACGCGTCGCGCGCGTCTTCTATGCGAATATTCCGAGACGTCCATTATTCGTCGCTAGGAGAGCGCGAATGGACGACGCCGCCCGGACGATATTTCGTCCTCGGCGACAATTCTCCGGCGTCGCGCGACAGTCGTTTTCCAGACGTCGGCGAGTTTTCCGTTGAAAACGTTATTGGCGTGGCGACGACCTGCAACGAGGATCGTCGCGAATAAAGTGGATTGGAAAAGAAAAACGAAATAATTATGGGAGGAGAAACATGGGAACTCGCGTGCCGCTCGATCCGGAAGAGGTTCGTCGTCGGGAGATGTCGGAGAAACTGTCGTTAAGTCTTGCGGAGATCGGTCTTTCGGTTCGCACGACGAACTGTCTCGACGAGCAGGGGATTTCGACGGTCGCCGATCTTCTAAAATGCCGCCGTCAAACGCTGTTGAACATCCCGAACTTCGGCCAGAAAACGCTCGACGAAGTTTTCAAAGCGCTTGAACGACTCGGTTTTGTGCGCGCAGAAGTTCGCAAAAGCGACAGCGGCTACGCGCCCGACGAGGCCGCGGCGTTGCAGAATGAACGCGAATAGTCGCGCCGTTGAAACGTCGGAACAGGCGGAACGAGACTGTAACTAGGCAAACAGGGAAGGACGAACGATGACCGAGCAATCGAAATCCGGATCGGCGGCGGCGCTGCGTCGATTCGTATTCCTGACGCAGTGGCGTCTTTCGGAGTTGTTCGCCTTCTCGCTGATCTTTACGCTCGGCGCGCTGATTCTCGTTATTCACCTTTCGACCTGGGGCGTCGAAATGCGAAAGGACGCGAAATTTCTCGTCGAGACGCCGTGCGACGTCGAAAGCGCCGCGATTCGGCCCTTTCCCGCCGATCCGCTGACGCGGTTTCGCCCCGAGGTCACGATTCGTTACGAGCTAAACGGAGAATCCTTTACGACGACGACCTACGATCGTCTCACGCTCACCGACGACAAAGGTTTTACGTATGATCGCGACGGCGCGTTGGAAGCGATACGCCCCTTTTATCCCGGTCGAAAGACGACCTGTTGGGTTCGCGTCGACGATCCGACGAAGGCTACTCTCGTTAAGAAGTCAAACGTTTGGGGCTGGGTCTTTCTGCTAATTCCCACGACGCTCATGCTTTCGGGGGGCGCGCTTCTTTCTTCGCGAATTTACGAACGCGTTTTTTCTCAAGAGGCGCGAGCGAGCGTACGTCGTCAGACGACGCGCTATCCGACGCTTCCGAACGCGCCGCCCGCGGGCTCGTCCCCCGGCAGCGAGCTTGCGCTTCGTCTCGCTCCCGACGCGCGTTCGACTTTCTCGTTCGGCATGGCGTCGTTCGGCGCAATCCTCTGGAACGTCGCGTCGGCGGCGATCTTCGTCTGGACGCTTCTGACGGCGAAAACTCAGGGGGACGTCTGGGCGTCGTGGCTCTTTCTCGCGATCTTTGGCGGCCTCGGGTTCGTCTTTGCGTGTCGCGTATGGACCCGTCTTCAGATCGAGCGAGTTGTAGGCGCGACGGAACTTGAAATTTCAACGCTCCCGGTTTTACCGGGGCGTAAAGTGAAGTTTTGTCTTTTCCTTCACGGACGGATATGTGTGAAACGTCTCGACGTCTTTCTAAAATGCGAGGAGATCGCGCGCTACGTCCAAGGCACAAACTCGATTATCCATCGTCACGAGGCGTATAGTTCGACGATATTTACGAAGTACGGAGTCGACGTCCCGGCTCACGAATCGCGACTAGAACGCTTTACGGCGTCGATTCCGATTGGAGCCGCGCCTTCGTTCTGCGCGGAGCATAACGAAGTCGTCTGGAAGGCGTCGCTCCAAATGGAGTTTGGAGACGGCGGAACGTTTTCGCGAGATTTTGGGATCGTCGTCTATCCGTTCCTGCCGAAGGAACGTTGACGCGTTCTAAAATTCAGACAAAAAAAGTCCGTCGCGACCTGAGGCGTTGGGTCGCGGCGGATTTTTTATCGACGAATGGAGACGACGCCGCTATTTCGCGAGGAACTCAAGCGCGTCATGGAGCGCTTCGCGCCAGTATTTCCACGTGTGCCCGCCGTCGCGGACGCGGAGTTCGCAGGAGACGCCTGATCGACGCGCTTCGTTGAAGAAGGCGTAATTCCCGACCAGGAGACTGTCGTCGTCGCCGCAGTCGAGCAGGAATCGGAGCGATTTCTTCGCGTCGTCGGGGAGCTTCGTCACGAGCGTGTGCGGGTCGTTGGCGTAGAAATAATCGTCAAAGCGTTCTGAATCGCTTTCTTTTTGATCGGCGCGACTGCGATACCGAACGAGGAATTCGTCGAAAGAATGCTTGGCGATTTCGTCTTTGGTACGAATCGCGGCGCTCATCGCGTAGCAGGCGGAGAACATCTCAGGACGGCGCGTCGCATAGAGGAGCGAGCCGTAACCGCCCATCGAGAGTCCGGCGATCGCGCGGTCGGCGGCGTCGCGCTTGACGCGGAACCGTCGCTCGACGTCGGGGATCAACTCGTCGAAGAAGAACGTTTCGTATTTCGAGGAGTCGTCGGCGGAGTCGCGATACCACAGGTCGCCGCCGTCGGGCATGATCACGAGGCGTTTCTGTTCCGGATGATCTGTGAAGTATTCGTCGCAAATGCGTCGCATATCGCCGTGTTTCGGATCGCTCCAGTCCTTTTCCGAGCCGTGAAGACCATGAAGAAGATAGAGCGCCGGGTAATACGTCGAGGTCGTTCGATATCCGTTCGGATAGTAGACGCGATAGTTGACGTCGCGTTTGAGCGCTTCGCTGTGGATTACGAGGGACAGAACGTCGCTGCCCGAGGAACCTTCTTTCGGCTTGAGCGATTTCTCGACGTCGCGGAGTTTGGCGACCGCGTCCGGATTGGCGGGGAGGGGCGCGTCCTTCGCTCCGGGAATGAGATTATCGAAGAGGACGTTGAGGATTCCTTGATAGTCGTTGCAGTCGGAGTTGATCGCGACGACGATATTCTGATCGGGCATGACGACGCAGAACTGCGAGTACATTCCGTCGCCGCGATAGACGTTGTATCGGCATCGCCAGAACTGGTAGCCGTAGCCCTGCGCCCAGTCGCTATCCGGATTGTCGCCGTTCGAAACGTGTTTCGACGTCGCGTCTTCAACCCATTCTTCGGACAGAATCTGTTCCCCGTTCCATTTTCCCTTCTGGAGATAGAGCTGTCCGAATTTCGCGATATCTTCCGTCTTGAGGAAGAGTCCCGTTCCGCCTTTGTTCACGCCTTGCGGGGATTCTTCCCAGTACGGCGCGTCGATGTGGAGCGGGTCGAAGAGGCGCGGCTTGAGATAATCGACGACCTTTTCGCCGACCGCCTTCTGAACGATCGCGGAGCACATGTACGTCCCGTTCGTGTTGTAGACGAATTTCGTTCCCGGTTCAAAAACGATTTTACGGGAAAGGAACTGCTTCGCCCACGTCGGCTGCGCGTCGGAGTAGATTGGCGCGAGCCCGTAGTCGGTTCCCATCATTTCGGCGGGCCAAGGGTCGGAGTCGTTTCCGCAGGACATCGTGAGAAGGTTCTGGACCGTAACGTCTTTGAGGCGCGGATCGGGATCGTCCGGGAGTTCGTCGGGAAAGAAATCGACGAGCTTCTGGTCGAGTTTGAGTTTCCCTTCGGCGACCGCGAAGCCGACGGCGGTCGAGCAGAAGCTTTTGCTTAACGAGTAGAGCGCGTGAGGCTGGTCGGGCGCGAAAGGCGGACGCCACGCTTCGGCGACGACCTTGCCGTCGCGAAGAATCATAACGGAGTCGACGCGGTTGAACTTTTCGTCGAGCTGCGTTATCGTCTGAGCGAGAACGCCGGAGTCGAGGCCGACTTCTTCAGGGAGAGCGCGCGGCAAGGCGCCGTTCGCGTCGAGATTCTGCGCTTGCGCGATTCCGACGAAGAGCGTCAGCGCGGAAAGGAGAATAAGGGTTAAGAAACGTTTCATTGGACTGCTCTTTTCAACGTGAGATTCGCGTCGATCGAACGTCTGACGTCCGACGCGCTATGTTTAGTACGAACGTATTCTAACAGGAGACGCGAGCCGCGTCAAATTCTTTAGCGGGTTTTTGACGCCGCGTCGCGTCCGGCAAAAAAGAAAAGGACGTTTCCCCCGCGGTCGGGGAGAAACGTCCCTGTTAAAACGTTGAACAGGAATGTCGCGTCGCCAAGACGACGCGTTGGATCATTCGGTCGGCCGTTCTTTGACCGCTTTAATGAACCACGGCACGATCTGATTCAGGTCGCCGACGATTCCGTAGCGCGCGATGGAGAAGATCGGCGCGTTGGGGTCGCTGTTGATCGCGATGATCTTCGCGGAATCCTGCATGCCCGCGATATGCTGGATCGCGCCGCTGATTCCGACCGCGACGTAAAGAGCCGGACGCACCGTGACGCCGGTCTGACCGACCAGATGTTCCGCGCCGATATATCCGCAGTTCACGGCGGCGCGACTCGCGCCGACCGCGCCGCCGAGCGCGTCCGCAAGGTCGCGGATCAACTGGAAGTTTTCTTTACTGCCGACGCCCGCGCCGCCGGAAACGACGATTCGCGCGCCTTTAAGGTCGACCGTTTTCTCTTCGACCATGCGCTCGAGGACCTCGACGCAGAGCAGACTCGGATCGAGCGCGATCTTTTCCTCGACGAGCTCGCCCGAGCGCGACGCGTCCGGCTCCTGCTTCGGGAAGACGCCCTCGCGCACCGTCGCCATCTGGGGCCAACGTTCCGGGTTCACGATCGTCGCGACGATATTGCCGCCGAACGCCGGTCGGATTTGATAGAGGAGATTCTTGTACTCTTCCTTCGTCTTGGCGTCGACGACGTCGCCGATTTCAAGTTCGACGCAGTCCGCGGTCAGTCCGGCGCGAATCGCGGACGCGACGCGCGGTCCGAAGTCGCGCCCGAGGGGCGTCGCGCCGTAAAGGACGATCTGCGGCGCGTATTTGTCGATGAGCTTCTCCATAACGAACGCGTAAGGGGCGCTCGTGAAGCGTCGAAGATTCGGGTCGTCGACGAGATAGACGCGGTCGACGCCGTGCGCGAAGAGCGCCGGGGCGAGTCCTGCGACCTGATAGCCGGGCAGAACCGCGCCGACCTTGACGCCGAGGACGTCGGCGAGCGCGCGCGCCTTGCCGCAAAGCTCGAGCGCGACGTCGTTGAGTTTACCGTCCTGCTGTTCCGCGAAAATCCAAACCTCGCCTTGGGGATTCTTTTTAGTCATTCAATATCTTCCTGAGTCTCTATATTCTTCAAAAAACGGAATGAACGTCGCAGGATAAGGGTCACGCGAGCGCCCGGTCTTTAACGAGTTCGGCGACGAGCGCGCGAACGCCCTCTTCCGTCGCTTCAATCGACGTATGACCTTCCGTTTTCAGAACGATCGAGGTCACTTTGTGCACTTTCGTCGGCGATCCGGCGAATCCGCAACGGTCCAGATCGGCGTTAATATCGGCGAGCGACCACTGTTCGAGTCGATCCTCGGGCGCGAGGGACGCGGGGTCTTGAACTTCCGCGGGGACGCGTTTGTGCTTGTTGCGCATAACGCGAATCGCGGCGCAAGGACGCGGCTCGTTGGCTTCGCGGACGACCGTGACGAGCGCCGGGAGCGTCGTGCGAACGACTTCCCAGCCGTCGCCGATCGAACGTTTGAGGGTCGCTTTTCCGTCTTTGACGTCGACGATTTCAAGGAGATACGCGACTTGGGGGATTCCAAGCTTTTCCGCGCATTGAGGGCCGGTCTGCGCCGTGTCGCCGTCGATCGCCTGACGACCGCAGAAGACGAAGTCGAACGCGCCGACCGTCTTGATCGCCTGGGAAAGAATGTAGCTCGTCGCGAGCGTGTCGCTTCCCGCCGCGCCCCTGTCGGTAACAAGGATCGCGCGATCCGCGCCGCGATAGAGACATTCGCGGAGAACGTCCGCCGCCTTCGGGGGGCCCATGGAAACGACCGTCACGGTTCCGCCGAACCGATCCTTGACTTCTAACGCGGCTTCCAGCGCGCAAAGGTCTTCTGGATTGAAAATCGCCGGAAGCGCGGAACGCTTGATCGTCCCGTCGGCGTTCATCGCGTCGCCCGAGATTCGGGAAGTGTCGGGAACCTGTTTGACCAACACGATCGAGTTGTAAGAGGCCACAAAGATCTCCTTAATTTAACATGTCAAAAGTTCATATATGACTGAACCAGCCCCGTCGCATTCGGAGTCGGGAAGCGCCTGCCGTCTCGTCGGTCAAGCGTCCGCTTCAAGTATAACCGATTCAGAAGCGCCGCCAACGAGCGGCGCTTGAAGTTTGCGCCTGACAGACGCGAAGTAAAATCGCCCTTGACGGGTCAGCGTCTCGGCAGAATTCCGGGGGTCGTCGTTCGTCGCGTCGTCGGTCCGGGGACCGTTCCGGAAGTGACGGTCTCGACGGTCGGTTTCGACGCGGTTCCCGGAATCGTCGCCGGGGTCGTCGCTCTTGTCGCGGGGGCGCCGGTCGCGCCAGTCGCGCCGGTCGCGCCGGCGGCGTTTTTGGTAAAGACGCTTTGGAGCGTCGCCACGAGCGATTCCATGCTAATGTCGGTCGAAGCGACCTTGCCGTCGCCGCCGACGAGAATCATCGTAGGAATTTCGGTGATTCCGTAGTAGCCTGCGAGCGAGGTCGCCTTCGCGTCGACCGTCGCGCGATCGGAAAGAATAATCCACGGAAGTTTGTTCGTTTTCAGGTATTTCTGCGTGTCCTCAAGTTGAGGGTCAAGACAGTAGCTGACAATCTCAAAGCCCTGCGAGTGGTACTTGTTGTAGAGTTCTAGGAGTTGCTTGTGCGTCTCTAAACTCTGTTCCGCCCACGACGCCCAGAAATCGACGAGGACGACGCGTCCCTTGACCTTGGTTTCGTCGAACGGCTTGCCGTCGAGATCGCAACCTTTCCATTCGAAGGTCGCGCCCTGGAGCTGCGAGAAGCGAATCGTTCCATTGAGCATAAGGAGCGCGTTCTGCGCTTCCGGCGTTCCGGCGTCGGTTAACGTTTTGCGGATCGGATTCCAAATCTTATCGACAAGCGTCGGATCCTTTAGGTTCGCGGCGACGAGCGCGACGGGGAAAACGAGATCGACGCACATGTCCGACGTTTCAGGATGTTCCTTAACGAACGCGTCGACCTGCGACATCGCGGCGGTGAGTTCGCGAGCGGTTCCCTGACGTTCGGCGACGTCGGCGACGACCGCCTGGAGGTAGACGCCGGTGAACGCGAGCGTCGCGTTGCGACCGTCTTCAAGACCCTGAACGCGAGTGTTTTTTGCAAGCGCGTCCGCATACTGCTTGAGCTTTGGCAAAACGGAGGAGTCAAGAGACGCCTGATAGCAGAGGACCTGTCCCTTGAGGGAGATCGCTTCGACGAAATATTTGTCGTCCGGTTTGAGCGTCAGAATGCGGTCCGCGATCTTGCCGACCGTTTGAAGCATCTTCTGAACCCACGCGTTATATTCCTTTTCCGATTCGAAGGCGATGTCGGTCGCGAGGAGAGACGCGGCCTGCGCCGTGAGCTGTTCGGGCGTCGCGTCGGCGGGAATGACGAATTCGGAGCCGTCCGATTTCGTGATCGGCGCCTTTTCCTGCTGGGCGCCGGAGGCTGCGGTCGCGGTCGGAGCGGTCGCGGCAGTCGCGCCTGTCGTCGACGTAGGATTCTGAACCGGGCGCGTAACGCCGGGAGTCGCGGCTGCGGACGCGGGAGTCGCGGGCGTCGCGGCGGGGGCGAGATCCTCGGGCTGAGGCTGAGCGGCTCGTCCGCCGAGTCTCGTTCCTAGTCCGTTTCCTGTTCCGAGTCGTCCGATCTGCGCGTTCGCGGCGGACGAGGCCATGATTGCGATAATCGCCGTCATAACGACGGTCAGCATTTTACTCGAGGTTTTCATACGATCTTTTCGTTCCTGTTCAACGGGGGGAAACGCGTCCGCGACCCGACGTCACGCCGTCGCAAGTCGGAAACGCGTTTGGAGCTTAGCGTATTTTTTCGTCGCGTAAAACCCGAAAAATTGTCAAATGGCGCTAAAAACCCGAACTTTTGCGTTCCGTTCCAATATCAGACGAAGAAGATCGCGACTTCCGCGGGCGGATAGGACCGCCTTTTCTTGGGGGGCAGTTCGACGTCGAGCGTCTTGAGCTCGTCGAAATCGAAGCGATCGTCCGCTTCGATCGCGAAGGCGGAGCCTTGCGGCGCGCGGTCGCGCAGGACGCGGAGAAGATTGAGCGTCTCGTCTTTGCGGTCGACCCAGAAGTCGTAAGGGGGCGAACAGAAGACAAGCCACGGAACGTCGCGCGGGAGCGCCGCGCGCGAAGACGTTTCGACGGGCGACGTCGGTTGGTCGGAGTCCGTCGCCGCAAGTCGCCGCGCCCAGAAGTAGACGTCGGTCGTGAGCAGTTCTATCTTCGACGAAAGGCCCGGGGATTTCTTCTCAAGCGTCGCGATATTGCGCCGCGTCACGCGGGCGGTCGGAAAATGGACCTCAATCATCGTCGCCGCGACCGCGCCGCGACTGAGCGCCTCGAACGCCAGCGCGCCGGTCCCCGTAAATAAATCGATCGCGCGCTTTCCTTTAGGGGTTTCGCCCAGAAGATTGAAGATCGCCTCGCGAACGCGATCCTTCATCGGGCGGACGCGACGGTCGCCGCCATACTCAAGCTTCGTTCCGCGCAAGGCGCCGCCGATGATTCGCAGACCGACGGCGTCGCGTTCTCCCGGTTCGCTGCCGACGTTCTTATTGCGCTTCGAGCGCTCGCGCGGCGCCAATTCGACGGTCGCCTCGACCCAGCGTTCTTCGCCCTTTTTGTTCATCGCGGCGCGCCGCCGTTCTTTAAAGTTTTTCGAGCCCTTGTTCCAGAGATCCGCGTCGGGACCGCCCTGCGCGTCGTAAAAAACGCGTTCCTTCCGTTGGCCCGGTTTGCCGAGTCGCCGGTATATTTCGGCGCTGGAAAGGTAGGGCGCGACGGTCTTCTCGTCGACGCCGGACGCTAGTTCGTCGAGGGCTGCCGGGTTAAACTGCGGGGGGGATTTCTTCTTGGACATTCTTTTACGAATAAGTGGTCGTCGGGGAAAAGTCGCCTTGAAAGGAACTCTTACGCTCGCTATAATGACGCGTCGGGGCGTGCGCGCGACGTTCGGCTTACAAAGTTCAAATCTTCGTCGGAGCGAACGAACGCTTGAAAACGCATTTCCGCCCTATTTTATCCGAATTTTCAACACACGCCAGACGTCTAGCCCGGGAGCGACGGAAAAACTTCCGACTGCGCGCGGCGTATCAAGCAACGGACTTGCCATGAAAAAAATAGTCGTTTTCGTCGCGCTTCTTTGCGCGTCGTTTGCATTTTCTAGCGTTTCCGCGCAGGACGCGGCGTCCTCCTCTGCGTTCACGCCGGAAGTCGTCAACCGCGACGACACGCCTGAGTACAAGAGATTCGCCGACGAAATGGTTCAGTATAAGACGGCGCTCAAGAAGCTCCGCAGTCTAAAGGATTCGTATCAGACGGCGTCGGCGGAGCAGAAGGATAAAATCATCGCCGAGTTCACGCCCCTTATCGAGGATACCCAGAAGCGTCAGAAGGAACTCGTGCCCCTCGCGATTACGGCGTACCGTTCGATCGACGGACAGAACGTCGAACTTCGCGCGTTTCTCTGCTCGATGCTTCACTGGCTCGTCGTGGACCGTGAAAATTATGAAGTCGCCTACGTCATTGCGAAGGCGCTTTTTGAGTATCCGCTTCCCGGCGAGAATAGCGACATGCTTTACGGTTTCGCCGCGTTCGCCGCGTTCTGCACGATGAATCTCGACGACGCTAAAGCGTGGTACAAGATCGCCAAAGACAAGGGCGTTATTTCCAAATGCGACCCCGACGATAAGATGCACCTCCAGTACAACCTTGAGCGCGTTCTGCCCGAATATGAATCGCTGTGGGCCAAGGAACAGGAGATTCGTCAGGCGGAAGCGAAAGCCGACAATCTTCCTCGCGTGCTGCTCCGCACGTCGAAGGGCGACATTACCCTCGAACTCTTCAAGAACGAAGCGCCGATCGCGACGAACAACTTCCTCTCGCTCGTCAAGTCCGGATTCTATACGGACGTTCCGTTCCACCGCGTGCTGCCCTTCTTCATGGCTCAAGGGGGCGACCCGACGGGAACCGGTTCCGGCGGGCCGGGATACTGCATTAAGTGCGAATGCTACGGCGACGAAGCGCGCAATCACTTCCGCGGCTCGATCGCGATGGCGCACGCCGGACCGAATACGGGCGGCTCTCAGTTCTTCCTGGATTTCGTTCCGACGTCCTTCTTGAATAAGAAGCATACCGTTTTCGGTCGCATCGTCGACGGAATGGACGTCCTTTCGGAAATTCAGCGGATCGATCCGGAGCAGGAGTCGGACGTCGCGCCCGACAAGATCATCGACGCGAAGATTCTTCGCGGCGATCCCGAGCCGTTTGACAAACTTCCCGCGCGTTGATTTGTCGTTTCCCTTTTACGACGGCGCGCGACGGTCTGACGCGTCAAGTTTTCGCGACGCGTCGGACGTTCCGCGCCGAGTTTTTGACTCCCTAACGCAGTTTGCACTATGGAAAGCGTCCCAGAAGAACCTCGTCGAACGATTCTCGTTATTGATTCCGATATGAACGCGCGCGCCGCGCTCGTCGCCGCGTTGTCGCGCGCCGGGTACGACGTGATCGCCGCCACGAACGGCGGTCTCGGTCTTAGCATGGCGGAAAGCGCGCGTCCGGACCTTATCATTACCGATCTGGTCGCGGCGCGTCGAAGCGGTTTTCTCGTTATCGAAGCGCTGCGCACGCACGAAGAATATCCGACGCGGATTATCGTCCTCACGAGCGTCGATAGCGAGCGCGGACGGCAGTATGCCGAAGACCTTGGCGTCGACGCGTATATGACGCGCCCCTTTCTTATGGACGACCTTCTCGCGACGGTCAAACGAGTCCTTGAAGACTCCTGAACGGCGTCCTTTTTAAGGATCGACGACGATGTGGAAGAATCGGTATGAGGTCGCGTTTGAACGCTATTTGCGTTTGATACGGCGCCCCTGTCTGTCAAATCGCCAAGAGCGGCGGTTTCTCCTTCCCAACGGCTCGACGCTCAAAAACTTTGACAACATCGTTCAGAGCGTCGACGGTTCCGCGTGGATTGTCGACGTCAAAGGGCGGCTCTTTCCAAGCGGCGTCCGGTCGCGTCGGTATTGGAAGAACTGGACGACCCAGGACGACGTCCTCGGGCTGCTGCGCTGGGAAGAGATTCTCAACGCCGGCGGACGGCAATACCGCGACCATTCCGCGTTTGTCTTCGCGTATCGCGTCGTCGGTTCGAAACTTCCGTTGCCGGAGAACAGGCTTTTTCGTTGTTACGGAGAACGTTACGCGTTCTTCGTCGTTCCCGTAAAAACATATCTGACCGAAGCGCGGTTAATTTCGCCGCGCTGGAACACGTACGAAGCGCCGACGGCGCGGTTTCGCGAAATTGCGCGACCCGCGGACGAGTTCTTCGCCGGCGCAAAAATGATCGTCTCTGAAGCGCGTCCCGCGACGCGGCCCGTTCGACTGGCGTTTTCCTGACGCGAACAAGGCGCGCCGCTCTTTATCTTCCGCGGTTGAAAAGCGTTCTATGCCGTTCCTCGTCGACGTCGCGTTCTGTAACGAGCCTTTGTCAAAATAAAGAACGCCCGCCGCCGCGAGGTCTCTATCGGAGAGCGCGCGACGACGGACGTTTTGGCGATTCTTTAAATTGAGCGAAAGGCGCCGTTCAAGACGCTTTGCGCGCGGCTCGTTCTTTGTTTCTGCGCCGCGCCTTCTCTACCCAGTAACGCGCGAGCGCTACGAGCGCCCAGAGAATGTTTGCCGCGAAGAGAATATACAGCACGGCGACCTTGTTCGATTCGCCGCCGGTATAGGCGTGACGACCGCCGCCGCCCATGACGAAACTGAGGCCGTACCACGTCATAATGATCGCGAGCGCTCCGATTGTCGCGCCAAAGGACAGCGCGAAACGACTGCGTCCGCTCAGGCGGCATATATGCAGGACGACGAGGTAGACGAGGAGCGTCACGAGCGCCCAAACCTCTTTCGGGTCCCAGCTCCAGAATCGGCCCCAGCTGAAGTCCGCCCAGCGCGCGCCGAGAATGATTCCCGCCGTCAGGAAGAGCGCGGAACTGCGGAGCATCGTCGCGATTACGGGGGCGACGCGTTCGCAGTATTGCGGATCGATCGCGCGGCTCGTCGTTTGCGTCTGGTAGCGTCCGAAAGCGTAATGCGCGAGGGAAACGAGCGAGACGACCCAAGCGATCGCGCCGAGCGCGTAACTCACGATGATCGCGAGGACGTGGATCGTAAGCCAGAAATTGCTGCGCAGAACGGCGACGAGGGGCTTGATGTTCGGATTGAACTCGACCGAGTTGAAGTACGCGGCGGCGGCGACGAGCGCGGCGATCGTCGCGCTTGCGGTTAGGAACGCGCGCCGTTCCACAACTTCCGCGACGAGCGCCTGACGGCGTGTTCGTCCCGGCGCCGGCGCAATATCGTCGCGGCGCGTGAACGTCTTCGGGAAGAAGAGGAGGGCGAGAAGCGTCGCGACGAATCGGGGCGCGAACCAAACGACGAAGAGGAACGTCGCGAGAACCGCGGCGGCGTCGAGGAAGCCTTGCATCGTTACGGAGTCGACGACGAGCCGTCGAAGCGCGTCAAACGCGCCGCTAGAGACGTCGAGGCTCTTGAGACGCAGCGCGACGCCGCCGTAAATCAACGCGAGCGTCAAAATAACGCGGATTGGCGACATGACGCGCGAGACCTTGCGAATCTCCGGGGCCGCGTCGCGGCAGACAAACGCCGTCGCGCGCCACGCGTCGAGATAGGGGCGGCGCCAGATCGGCGCGAGCGTGTAGAATATCGCGATCGTCGCGATCAGAAACGCCAAGAGCACGACCGTTTCAAACATATTCGCGACCGGCGCCCAGCCCGTGATATACGCGCGCGTCGCGCCGCCGATAAACGCGACGACGCAGCCCGCCGTCAGGAAGAGGAGCCCGAGCGTGAAGAAGAAACGCTCTCCGTCGTCCGTCTTCTTCCCGAGAATCCGGCGAACGCCCTGCCGCAGATACGAGAGTATAAACGCGGCGACCGCGCACGCGCACGCGATCCAGTTCCAGTAGAACGCGTCGAGGTCGTAATAGAAGATTTCCGCGTCGAGCGCGCCCTCGTCGGGATAGCGCGTTTTCGCGAAGTAGGCGACGATCGCGTCGTCGTCGTCGACGGTTTCTCTCGCGAGCGTCTCGCGAGTCGCGGCGCCGCGTTCGGCGAGCTTTCTCATCTCGACGGCGAACGTCTCGAGGGCTTCCGTCACGCGTCCGCCGCGATCGTCGGCGTTTCGATCGCGATACGCTTCGACCGCCTCGAGGAACGCGTCGACTTCAGGACGCGACGTCTCTTGATTCGCGCGCGTTTTGCGGAGCGCCGAAAAGACGTCGTCGAAGGGCGAGACGGGCTCTTGATCCGTCGGGAGCGAGTCGCGGCTTACGAGGGAGTCGCGCTCCTCCGGATCGACGAATCGCGCATACAGCGGGTCGGGCGACCACAAGAGCGTTTGGAGCGAGACCCACGGGGCGTCTTGCGATTCCGAGGTTCGGAAGACGCGCTCGCGCACGACGGGCGCGACGCGGAGCGATTTCGGTTCTTCCGTCGTGAGCGCGAGCGCCGCCTGTTCGAGGGCTCCGACGATTTCGTCAAGCGCGGAGACCGCTTCTTCGAGCGCTTGACGGTATTCGAGGGAGAACGTCTGCTCCGCCATGATCGCGTCGCGGTGTTCGCGGAGCTCTTCGAGGACGCGACTTGTCGAGTCGACGAGTTTTTCAAAGAGAACGCCGGACGACGACAGCGGATAGCGACGGTAGATTTCGCCAAGGAGCGCGACCTGCCGCGCGAGCGCGAGCGTGTCGCGTCCCGACGGATCGTTGGCGAGCTTCGCGCGCTGGCGCAGCATGTGTTCTTTGTCGTAGAGGGGCGACGTTTTACGAAGCGCGCGTTTTTCGTGAGTCAGCAGACGTTCGAGACGCTTGGCGGCGTCGTCGAGTTTCGTCATGGGGCTGGCTTGGACGCCGTGCGGCGCGGCGCCCATCGCGGGCATGGCGCCGTAGAGAATCTTATTGACGTAAGCGCGGGGGCGCGACGAAGCGCCTTGCGTCGGCGTAAAGACGAGAGAACGCCAATTTGCGAGCCGATCTTCGACTTTGTCGAGCGCTTTGAGAACGTCGGGGTCGGCGTCGGGACGCGCGCGGTACGCTTCGACGAGCGTCTTGCTTGAACCGTGCTCCAGCGCGTCGAAATCCTGGGGCGCGAGCCGCCCGCGACGCTGCGCGATTTCATCCTCCTTAATCTTGAGAACCTGGCGCGCGACGACGTCCTTTTCGTCGAGAATAAAGGGAAGCGACTCCCAAAGCTCCGGTTCGGCGAGCCACGAGAAGAGGAGCTCCGCCGGCGTGAATTTGCGTTTGCCGTTAGGAAACGCCAAGCGAATTTGCTCGGCGACTTCATGTTGCCGCGCGACCGTCTTGGCCGCGACGTCGTCGTACCACGCTTTCTGTTCCTCGCGGCTGGCGGCCTCGTCCTTGCCGGAAGGGGCGCCGAGGTCGCGGAGAAATTCTTCAAATTCGGGGAAATTCTGCGGCTTGTCGCTTTCAAGGCGTTCCAGCGAGCTCGGCGGCGCGACGACGACGGGCGTTTTCGCGCCCGTGATCTCGTAAACGAGAATCCGCGCGACCGTGTTCAGCGGCGTCCGGCGTCCGCCGTCGAAAAGGGGAAGCGACCGCCATGCGGACCAGTCGATATGCTCGCGAGCATAGGTTTTTTGCGCGGCGACGACGTGTTCTTGTGCGTCTGGATCGACTTCGTCGCCGCGAAGGGCGGGACGCGCGATCCCCGCGAAGAACGCCGCGACGCAGCAGAGCGCCAGCAGGAGCGTCGTCGAGACTTTGCCCGAGTTCACGGGCGCCGTCGCGCCTTTCTCCGACGTTTCCGCGTCTTTCGAGTCGCCGCTCGACGGTTTGGCGCCGCGTCCGCGGTAGACGAGAAGCGCGGTTCCCCACACGACGAAGAGACACGCGAGATATTTCAGACCGCGTCCCGGGTCGTCGTTGAGCGCGACGATCGTGTAATACAGGCATTCGCGCGGCGCGTCTTCGCCGGGGAGCAGTTTGCCTTTGACGACGTCGTCAAACTCTTTGTCGCCGGGCTTGTAAGGTCCTCTGAAGGAATCTTGGTAGGCCCAGTAGACCTTTGAGGAACCGGGGGCCTTCAGCACGCCGGGGCGGTTCATCTGAATCAGAACGTCCTTTTCCGCGTCGGTCGCGACGGCCTCGGCGCGTTCCTCGGGCGTCGTTTCTTTCGGAAGAAGTCTAATAAGGCTCGCGAAGGACGCGGGCGTCGAGGAGCCCGGCTCGTAGGTCGGCGTGAATTTCTTGACGTAAAGGGCGACTCCGAGATCGATTTCACGGTCGGTCAGGCTGATTTGGGCGCGCCGCGTCTTGGACGCGACCGTCTTGGTAAAATATCGGATCTGCGTTTGATCGACGCTTTCGAGCGGAATCGTTCGGAGCCAGAAAATTTCCGAAACGTCGTCGAGCGTGACGCGCAGTTTGAGCTTCCCGTAGAATTCGCTCGCGTTGTCTTTCGAGAAAAGAGTCGGGAGGAGCCGCGCGCCGATTTCGTCCTGGAGCGCGAACGAGTCGAGCGTAAAGGAAACGAGCCGATCGTCTGTCGCCGCGGTTTCGCGAGAATCGAGCGCGACGGTCGCGGCTTTTAACGTCCCCGCGACGTCGTCGAGCGCCGTTGTATCAAGGGCGCCCGCGGCGTAGAATCCGGACGCGCCGTAGCGATATTGAATTGTTCCGTCGCTTCCCTGCATGAGTTCAAGACGCGGCTTGTCGACGTTTTTCGCCCATTTTCGCCCGTAAACGTTGTCTTCGTCCGTCTTCGGAACGGTCCAGAGGGCGCCGTAGACGCGTCTTGATTCGGGGTAGCGGTTGCGTTCGGGGAGTTCTGAGAAGAGCGTCGTTTCGACCGCGTCGCCTTGGGGAGATTCAAGCGTCAACACAGCGGTGACGCCTTGGAGTTCCTCGACGCCTTGAACCTGGGTCGGCGTCATATTGAACGCGAGGACGCGCCATTTTGAATCGCCGAGTTTGACCCGCTGCGCGAGTTCCTTGACCTCCGTCTCGCGTCGCGAAGTTTCGTCGAGCGACTTTTCGAGCGTTTCGATCAGCTCCTGCGACGACGCGGCGACGCGTTCAAGTCGCGCCCACGTCGCCGTGAGGTAGTTGAGCGTTCGGAGCCGCGTGAATTCGCGGAGCGTCGCTTGATAATCGTCGAACCCTTCGCCGGGACGTCCGTCGGGATCGGTCGCGGCGTCGGCGGCGTTCGCGAGTTTGTCGCTGAGTTCGCGGAGTTTCCGATCGCTCTCCTCGAGCGTTTCGTTCGTCGTCGCCTGAAGCGGCTTGAGCCGCGCCGCTTTCGTCGCGGCGTCGGCGGAATCGGCGTCTTGCGCGTATCGAGCCGAAACGCGGCTGACCGCGGCGTCGGGCCCGCTCTCTTCCTGCGCGGGCTGAGGCTCAGGTTCGCTCGGCGATTCCTCCGCGGCGGGCTGGGGGGCTTCGGAAGGCTCTTCGACGGTCGGGGCGGGGTCGTTCGGCTGGTTTTCTTCGACGGCTTGCGCGTCGGGTTGCGCTTCTTCCGGCGTCGTTTCTTCCGGCGTCGTTTCTTCCGGCGTCGTTTCTTCCGGCGCGGGCGTCGGTTCTTCCGCAGGATTTTCAGACGCTTCTTGCGGTTGCGATTCGACGGGCGCCGGTTTCTCGGGCTCTTCGGGAATCTCCGCGTTTTCGACGTATTCGCGTTCCTGACTCAGACGTCGGGAGATTTCTTCGCGCTGGACGGCGAGCGTCTGCTCTTGGTTTTCAAGGTCGCCGTACTGGGCGAGTTTCGCAAGGTCGTCGAGGGCAAGGTCGAACCGTTCGCCGTCGAGCATGAGGACGACGCGATCCGTCTCGCCGTTTTCGGGGACGGCGCGGGCAAACGCCGCCGCTTCGGCGCTTCCTTCGGCGAGCACATAGACGACGCGGATTCCGTCGTCAAGCGTCGCGCGCTGCGATTTTCGCGTCGTGGCGAGCGGATCGCCTCCGATCATGGCGGCTTCGAAGGGGAACGCGAGCGTTAGATTCTTAGCGACGTCCTTACCCTCGCGGTCGCGAACGAGGAGCGACGCGGTCAGGTCGGGGACGGGCGCGTAGTCGGCGCAGGTCGCGTATTCGAGCGCTTCGATTTTGAGTCCGTCGGCGTCGTAGAGGACGCCGGGCTTTGCGCGGCGCGCGAATTTCGACGCGAAATAGGCGCAGCGCTGGCTAACGGCGGACGCTTTCTTTCCGAGGCGGTTGAAGAATTTGGTTTCGGGCTTCGTCGCGAGAATCGGGTCGGAGACGTCGGCGCGCCAAAGTTCTGCGGACGTTTGGTCGCGCCAGTTGAGAGGGCCGCCGGAGAAGGGGATTTCGACGTCGGTCGCGTTCGGCGCGGGGGCGTCGCCTTCTTTCGGCGCCGCCGCGTCAAAATCGACGAGCTGAACGCGCAGGAGTCTTGAGTCGACGTCGATCGCCTTTTCCGTCGAGGTTCCTTCCGCGATCGCGGCGCGGGCGCGCGAACTTCGCGTCGCGGTGACAAGACACCCGACGATCAGTAGAACGACGCCGACGTGCGCGATGAAGAAGGGCGCGAGCGCGCGGTTGACGCGCAGTTTCCCGTCGACGCGCAGGACGAGTTTCGGAATCCTCGCGAGCGCGGAGCAGGTCAGATTGAACGCTAGGATTGCGATAAGCGCGTAAAACCATGGGGACGCGTAAACGAGATACTGCGCGGCGGGCGTTCCCATTTCGCGTTCGAGGAACGTCGCCCACCCCATGACGATCGCGAGGAGCGTCATAAGAGCGATTCCGAGAGGGATCGCGCCGCAAAACTGAAACGTAGCGCGTAACGCCCGACCCACAGAACGATTCGACGCAGACATTGCGTTCTCCGTATGAATTCTTTGCCCCGAGCCGGGGCGACGTCGTTATAAAAAACGACCGACAAAAAGGACGTTCGTCGATTCGTCGGTCGCAAGACCCAAAAGCGCTGTCGGACGGCGGTTTGACCGTTTACACGACGAAGTATAGGATCGTCGCGACGAGCGCGAGGAAGAAGAAAAGCCAGAACGCGACGCGGAGCGCGTGACGAACGAGCTTTTTCGGCTCCTCGTTGCGCGACGCCGCGTAGCAGAAGGAAAAGGCGAGCGCGAGCGGAATCGCGAGCCACATCTGCGGAAAGGTCAATAATCCGAAGAGAAGGGGCGCGTCGAACACTTTTCAGTCTCCGTTCTAAGGCGTTGGATCGAACCGTCAGTTTTTAGGAACGATGCGTTCGAAGGGCAGATACGGTCGCAGCGCTTCCGGCATGACGATCGTCCCGTCTTCACGCTGTCCCAGCTCGAGCACGGAAAGGAGCGCGCGGCTGATCGCGACCGCGGTGCCG
This sequence comes from uncultured Planctomycetaceae bacterium, assembly GCA_946408825.1. Taxonomy (GTDB): domain Bacteria; phylum Planctomycetota; class Planctomycetia; order Pirellulales; family Thermoguttaceae; genus RUG369. The sequence goes on along the minus strand of CAMJTU010000023.1, from coordinate 14,749 downwards.
TTGAGCGTGTGGAGGTACTGCGTTCCCTTTTCGCCCTTGACCTTGAATCGCGCGTTCAAGCGTCGCGCCTGGTAGTCGGTGCAGTTCGACGTGCTCGTGACCTCGCCGTACGCGTCGCGCCCCGGCATCCACGCTTCGATGTCGTATTTGCGGTACGCAGGCCCGCCGAGGTCGCCCGTGGCGGTGTCGACGACCTGATAGGGAACCTCGAGGTCGTCGAAGATTTCACGTTCGATCGCGAGCAGTTCCTGATGAAACGCTTCGCTTTCTTCCGGACGGCAGAAGACGAACATTTCGACCTTCGAGAACTGGTGGACGCGGTACAGCCCTCGGGAAGCGCGACCCGCCGCGCCCGCCTCGGTGCGGAAGCAGTGGCTTACGCCGCAGAGTTTGAGGGGAAGACGGTCCGCGTCGATCGTCTCGTTCGCAAGGACGCCGCCGAGCGTGATTTCCGCCGTCGCGATCAGGCTCAGATCCGTATTTTCGATCGAATAGATTTGAGTCTCGTTTCCGCGCGGGATATATCCCGTTCCCTGAAGCACCGAATTCTTCGCCAAGTCGGGCGTGATCGTCGGCGTAAAACCTTTCTTTACGAGCTTATTGATCGCGAACTGTTCGAGCGCGAGCTCAAGCAGCACGGCTTCGTTCTTGAGGAAATAGAAGCCCGCGCCCGCGACGCGCGCGCCGCTTTCAAAATCGATCAGGTCGAACTTCTCGCCGAGTTCAACGTGGTCGAGCGGCTTAAATCCTTCCGACCATTGCGGTTTCGGCGTCTTGCCATAACAAACGACCGTGTTAGACCCGTCGTCTTTCCCGATCGGGCAGTCGGGGTGCGCCATGTTCGGAATAGAGCGCTGGATTCGGTCGAGTTCGGCTTCCGTTTCCCGAACGACCTGCTGGAGCGCGGCGAGTTTTTCGCGGACGAGACGTCCCTCTTCTTTCTTGGCTTCGCGTTCCTCCGGAGTCGCGCACTTGCCGATCGATTTAGAGACGGCGTTCGCCTCCTGGTTGCAGGCTTCGACTTCGCGCTGCTTTTCGCGGCGTAATAGCTCTAACTCGACGAAGCGATCGACGTCGGCGACGACGTTCCGATTCCGGCAGTTGAGTTTGACGGCGTCAACGTTTTCAAGGATGAATTTACGGTCAAGCATTGCGACATATCCTGTAAAAAAACGAACTCGCGCGTGCGCGCGGCTCACTGTTTTCGACGACGGCGACGCGAATCGCCGTCCCATTATTATAGCGTGTCTTAACGCTTTGAAAAGACGAACGACGCGAGGGCGTCGCGTCGCGATTAACTTCTACGCGCCTTTGACGCGCGCGCGTCTTCTATCGCTTTTTCGCAGCGGCGGCGACGACCGGGGTCGGACGCGTCGTCGCGCGCGAGCCAGAGCGTTTTGACGATCTTTTCCGCCTGTTCGGGGTCGCCGAGACGGCAGTATATTTTTACGGTTTCCTCTTTGGCGTCCCACCATTCTTTGGACGCTTCCGGCAGAAGCTCGGCGACGTCGCTCCAGGCGACGAGCGCGCGCCTCAGCGTTTTCTCGTCCTTTTGCGCCGTGAGAATTCTCGCGACGCCGCGCGCGACGGCGACGTTTTTCGGGTCGTTCTTGCGGAGCCGCGCGAAGAGGTTGAGCGATTCTTGGGCGCGGTTCAGGAGTCTGAGCGCGTCGGCGCGGAGAACGTCGGCGCGGGGATTGGCGTCGGTCGAGGAGGGGAGCGCGTCGAGGACGAACTGGGCGAGTTTCTTGCGCGCTTCGGGCTTTGCGTTCTGCGCGAGCGCGAGGGTTCGTTCGAGCGTCGCGAGGTCGAGGTCGGCGTCGGAGGTCGCGTCGCTGAGAACGGCGACGACCGCGTCCTGCGCGTCGTTGGCGAGCGCGAGAGAGAGACGCGCCGCGTCGACCTTCGCGAGCGCGTCGGCGTCGCCGGGATCGACCGCGCCGCGCCAAGCCGCAAGCAACTTCGTCAGCGAAGGGACGAAATCAGGGGCGCGCGCGACGTCGGAATTCGACGCGAGGTCGAAGAACGCGGCGAGAGTTGCGGAATCGCTCGGGGCAAGGCTGTCGAACCGCGTCGCGTCGAGGCGCCGGGCAAGTTCGGCGAGCGTCGGCGCGGCGCCGGAGGAAGGCGTGGCGCCGGAGAGCCGGTCGTAGATTCGCGTAAGCGCGAGGGCGACGACCGCGTTAGGGTCGGCGTTTGCGTCGGCGCGGGCGGCGTCAATCTGCGCGTCGGAGATCGCGCGTTCGAGCGCGAGCGCGTCGGGGAACCGCGGGTCGTCCGCGGTTACGTAATCGAGCGCGCGCCGGGCGTCGTCGAACGCGCCGTCCGCGAAGGAGCGTCGGGCGAGGTCGAGCGCGAACTCGGCGCGATTGGCCGCGTTCGGGAAGAGCTTGAGGTATTCGAATCGGGCAAAGGGGTCGTCTTCGCCGAGCGATTCGCGATATTCGAGCGCGAGCAGCATGAACGCGTCGGAACCTTCCGCGTTTGGCTTTTCGCGAGCGAACGATTCGAAGCGTCGCGCCGCGTCGCGCCGGAGCCGCGTTTCGTCGTCGGGATCGGCGAACTGCTTTTCGCGAACGATTTTGTCGACGAGCGCGGCGGCGGAGACGGCGAGGCGATAGTATTCGTCGACGTCGCCGGCTTCGCGGGCGGCCTTTGCGGCGCGGTCGTACGCGTCGAGCGCGTCGCGCCATCGCCGGGCGTGGAACGCTTCCTGCGCGGCGATTTCGAGCGTCCGCCAGTCTCCCGAGGTTTCGCCCGCCGCTTGGGCGAGCCGCCGACAACGCGCGCGGAACGCGTTGGCTCCGACGAGACGCGAGACGCGCCGCGCTTCGGCGACGAGCGTTTCGCGGTCGAGTCGCGGCGCCGCGTCGTCGGAGTCCGCGAGGCGTTCGACGTCTTGACGCGTCGGCGTTTTGGGGGCGACGCGCCAGTAGAGTTCGGCGCGCGCGAGGTTGAGTTCGTCGAAGGGGTCGTCGAAGGTCTCGTCGAGGCGCTTGGCGTTTTCGGGGAAGGGCGCGTCGAGAAGATCGACGTTCTGCGTCGCCTGACGGAGCGCGTCCGTCTCCTTGCCCTCCGCCTGAAGGAGTTTGAGTTCGAGCGCGACGAGCGCCGCAGCGATTTCTCGGGGCGCCTCGGGATCGTCGGCGCGCGATTTAAGCGCGGCGAGAATCGCGGCGAGGCGGCGGGACGCGAGTTCAAGGTCGCCCTTCGCCCTCGCGGTCTCGACGAGGAGCGCCGACGCGAAAAACCAGTACGCGTCTCGGTCGGCGCGCGAATTCTTCTCGAGCGCGGCGGCGAATCTTTCCGCATGGGCGACGCGCTGGTCGTCGGCGAGGTTCGCGAGCGTCGATTTGGCGTGCCAGTAGAGGAAGGGACGCGCGTCTTTGACGGAGAGCGTTCGCGCCAGGTATTTGGTGAGTTCGAGCGCGGAATCGAGCGCGGCGGAATTCGGCGCGGAGTCGCGATTGTCGCCGAATTCGAATTCAAGCGCGCCGAGCGCGTAGAACGTTCTGGCGAGCGCGAGCGCGTAGCGTTTTTCGAGGTCGGAAAGGGTCTCCGCCGCGGCGAAGAATTCGAAATTGTCTTTTCTGAAATCGGCGCCTTCGACGAGGTCGCGAATCCTGCCGACGCGACGGATCGTCTCGTCGCGTCCCGACGGCGTTTCGAGGTTCGCCGATTCGAGCGCGGCGCGGAGCGCGAGGACGCCGAAGCGACAGCGAACGTCTTTCGGCGCGGCGGTCGCGAGAGTTTCGACGTTGGCGAGTTCGACGTCGGCGAGCGCGGGGACGCCGCGATTGAGAAGCGTTTCCGAAAGGTCGAGCGCGAACGTGAAGGGGTCGTTTGCGACGGGCGTCCACGCGGCGCTCGGCGCGTCTGCGCGGAGATCGGACGCGGCGACGGCGACGAGGACTGTCGCGACGAGAACGGAGGCTCGAAATCGATGGAAAACGCCTTGCATGGCGACGCTCCGCATAGGGGGACGGTTGGAGGAAGGTTAAAGCGCGAGCGATTCGGGGGACGCGGCGAATTTGATTTTACCGAGCCCGACGCGGCGCGCGCAGTCGTAGACGTCGAGGACGCGTTCGAGGGGAACGTCGCGTTCGGGCGCGACGACGACGGGCGTGTTGGAATCGATTTCGCTCAGGGAGTCGAGAAGCGCCTCGACCTCGGCGATCGACGCGACGCGTTTGCCGTCGACGGAATACATGACGTTGCGGCTCGGCATGACGAGGACGCGCACGACAATCTTGCCGAGGTCGCGTTCCTGCTGAGGAATCTTTTCGTTTGCGACCGCGCCGGGAAGGTTCAGGTTCGTCGGCAGCGTTTTCTCCGGCTTCTTGAAATCGGCGGTGCAGACGAAGAAGATGAGCAACAGGAAGATAACGTCGATCATCGACGTTAAATTGAGCTCCAGCGATTCGTTCGCGGCGACGTGATTCGGCTGTTTCATGACGTTTTTGATTCGTCCGAATGGAAAAAGGAGGCGCGTTTGCGCGCGCCCGGACGGCGGACGTCATTGTGGCGAAAAAGAAGCGCGGCGTCAAGACGCGGCGTCGTGTTCAAGTTAGATGAAGAAAGAGCGCGGCGGTTACGAGCGCCGCGGTTTCGACGCGGTATACCTGCCGCCCGAGGTCGAGAGGAATCCAGCCGCACGCCGCCGCCGACTGAACCTCTTCGGCGGAAAAACCGCCCGCGGGCCCGATCGCCGCAAGAACGCCGCGCGGCGCGCGAGCTAAACGCGAACGAACCAGTTCTTGAAATCCCGTCTGCCCGAAGTCTCCGTCGGAACGCGGGTGCGCGACGACTCGAACGACTTCGTCGCCGGGCCGGAATTCGTCGAAGAGTCCGAATCCGTCGAAACGCTCCTGCAGAACTCGCGCCTGGGGCGAAAGCGCGTTCTCGTCTTTGAGACGCGCGTCGAGAAGCTCCGCAAGCGCCGACAGTTCCGAGACGGCGAGCGCCGGCGTGATCGACATGAGACGCAGCCGTCCGCACTGTTTCGACGCTTCCAGCGCGTGACGCTCGAGCCGTTCGCGGACGCCTTCGTCGACCTTGACGTCGGAGCGGCGACTTTCGAGGGGGACGACGCGCCGAACTCCGAGTTCGCAGAGTTTTTCGATCGCCCACTTTTGGCGGTCGCCTTTCGGGAGCGCGAGGAGAACGGTCGCCGCGACGTCGGGCTCGCGATCGTCTTCGCGCGATTCGAGAATTTCAAGTTCCACGACGTCGCGCGCGACCGTGAGAATTCTGCCGCGAAATTCGCAGCCGGAGCCGTCGAAGAGCGCGACTTCGTCGCCCGGTTTGCCGCGCATGACCTTCGCCAGATGCCGCGCTTCCGCGCCGGTGAGGACGCCTCGCCCCTGTCGCAGCGCGCTCGCGTTTTCCGGCGCGACGTAATACAAGTCGCTCATCTTCGTTTGCGTCTCCGTTTCGCAAGCCTCGAACTTTCACGCCGCGCGAGGCGGACGGTCGTCAGTAGAGAAGACCGACCTTGAGATAGACGGCGTTTCTTGGATCGTAGAGTTTTCCGTTCTTCGTCTTCATCTCGCGTCCGAACGCGCCGCCGACTTCAAAGGAGCCGCGAAGTCGCGTCGGGCAGTCGAAGGAGACGCCGACGCCGACCTTGTAGTCGCTGTAGTCCATGTTGAACGTATGCTTGTTTCGAACGAGCATGACGTCGTCGTGAACGAGCCAGCGCTGACTCGTGAGATCGCCGTGGACGAAGAGCCACCAGTCTGTTTCGTTGACTTTCGTGAGATAATGGTCCCAGCGGGGATTCGGGAACGCCATGCGCAGATGGTTCTGCGGGTTCGGCGTGTAGTCGATTCCGACGATCGGGATCAGCTTATATTTAATCGCGTCGAGATAGGCGACGCCGCCGAAGAGCTTGACCTGTTTCTCGTTGTCGATCGGAAGCCCGATTTCGGCGCGGCCCTTGAAATAGATCGCCTTGCTCGTAACTCTGTGAAAGGACGCGCCGAGGCCGATTGAAAAATCGACGTGCGCTTCGATATCGTTGTAGTTCGCGAGGAACGTCGTCGTGAGTCCCGTGTCGAAAAAGTTCTCGTGCCCTTTTTTGTAATCCTTCGAGAGATACAGGTAGTCGTAGGTGAAGTGCGGCGTCAGCAGGAAATATCCGTTGTTCATATTGTTGACGCTCTGCATCGTCTTACACGGTATCGCGAAGAGGAGTCTCGCGTTGAGTTCGTGAGTTCCCAGCCCGCGCTTTTTTCCGCTCGGGACGAACATATAGTATCCCGAGAGTTCCTGACGGTATTTGAAAATCTTCTGGAACGTCGTCGGCTCGCCGTTAGAGGGCGTGATCGGTTTGGGGTCGAACGGCTCGTCGTTTCCGACGACGGGAGGCGCGACGACGCCGGAAGTCGCGCTAGAGATCGTCGAGGCGCCGATCGTGGAGGTCGAAGTCGGAGATTCCGCCGGAGGAATGATCGAATTCGCGCTTTGACCGCGAAAGACGACGTCGTCGCCGAGACACGCCGCGAGAAACCCGGAAACGGGACGCGACGGTTGAGAAAACGCTTCTTCGTCGACTTCCGGGACGTAGTAAACGACGTAATCTTCCTCTTCGTCGTCGCCATGATCCAGCCCGGCGAACGGGAAAAGACCGTTTTGCAGCGACGACGCGACGTCGTAAACGGGACGCGGCTCGCCTTCGTCGGCGGCGTTCGCGGGGCGAACGGCGAGAAGAAACGTCGCGCACAGACTTAGCGCGACGGCGAGACTTAGCCGGCTAACGACCGATAAAGAGCGCATTATGACGACTTCCTGTATATAACGACCGCTCTAGCGGGATATGATTTCTGAATCGACGGTTCGGTCCTCCATGACGCGACCCGTCGAAGGATAACAAATGGACGGGGCGCGCGTCAAGCGCATTTTTTCCTCGACGGCGGCGGTTGAACGGCGCGAGGGGGACGGGCTTTTGTATAAAACCGAAAATTTTTGACGTTTTTGACGGCGCCTCGTCTTGAAAGGGGCTTCAATTTCTGTAGAATTAAACAGCTAACGTGCGTACTAAGCGATTGAGTTTCCGGAAAGGAATCTCGGTCTGCTGCGACATATTTTGGCGTGGGGAACGACGAGGCGCGAGGCGGGCGCCGACGCGTCGAGCGTTCTCCGTTTTTAGGCGCGCGTTCCGCGACGACGCGGGCGCGGCGTATTTTATTCACCCCGTTTTTTATTTGGGGCTTGCGGCGTCGCGACGGGCGTCGCGCGCGTCTTTTGAGACGCGGTTCGCAAGCCGGGTAAAGACGCCCACTATAGGAATTTAGTTGTGGTTAATCGTATTCTCATCCGCGGTCTGGACAATAACGGCGACGATTTTAACGATAGCGAGTTCAATATCGACGATCTCCAGTTGAACGAATACATCGGCGAGGACGCCGATCCTCAGCGCGACAAGATCGTCGAAGGTCGCGTCGTTCGCGTTGAAAACGACTATGTCATCATCGACGTCGGCTCGAAGAGCGAAGGTCCGGTTCCTCTTTCCGAATGGGAAGAGGGCGAAGAAGCCCCGAAACCCGGCGATATCGTCAAGGTTCTCGTCGAAGAGACGGAAGACACGATGACGTCGGAAGAAGTCGCTTCGCGCGGCATGATCGTTCTTAGCAAGCGCAAGGCTGCGAAGATCGAGAACTGGAACCGCATGATCGAGAACGTCAAAGAAGGCGACGTTGTCGAGGGCAAGGTTTCCAAGAAGATCAAGGGCGGACTTCTCGTCGACATCGACGGCGTTTCCGTTTTCCTTCCGGCGAGTCAGGTCGACGTTCGTCGTCCCGCCGACATCAGCGAGTTCATCGACAAATCGATCAAGTGCGTCATCCTCAAGATCGACACGCAGCGTCGCAACATCGTCGTGAGCCGTCGCAACCTCATCGAGCAGGAACGTCGCGAGCAGAAGGCGGCGATTCTCCGCGAACTCGAAGTCGGTCAGGTCCGCACCGGAACGGTCAAGAACATCGCCGATTTCGGCGCGTTCATCGACCTCGGCGGCATCGACGGTCTTCTTCACATCACGGACATGAGCTGGGGCCGCGTCAACGATCCTCGCGAAGTCGTCAAGATCGATCAGCAGCTTGACGTCGTCGTTCTGAACATCGACTACGAGCGCGAGAAGATTTCGCTCGGTCTGAAGCAGATGACGCCTTCTCCGTGGTCTCACGTCGAAGAGAAGTATCCGGTCGGTTCGCGCGTTCACGGCGTCGTCGTCAACGTTCTTTCCTACGGCGCGTTTGTCAAGCTTGAAGAGGGCGTCGAAGGTCTCGTTCACATCAGCGAGATGAGCTGGACGAAGCGCATCAACCATCCGAACGAAATCCTTTCGAACGGCGACGAAATCGACGTCGTCGTCTTGGGAATCAACAAGGACCGTCAGGAGATCTCGCTTGGTCTCAAGCAGACGATGGACAATCCTTGGGAGACGGTCGACGAGCGCTTCCCGGTCGGCGCGCACGTCAAGGGCGTCGTCCGCAACCTCACGACCTACGGCGCGTTCGTCGAGCTCGAAGAGGGCGTCGACGGGCTCCTTCACATCAGCGACATGAGCTGGGTCCGCAAGATCACGCATCCGAACGAAGTCGTCCGCAAGAACGAGGAAATCGAATGCGTCGTTACGGCGGTCGATAAGAAGAATCGCCGCATCGCGCTCGGCCTCAAGCAACTGTCCGAAGATCCGTGGGCGACCCGTATTCCTGAAAAGTACCGTCCCGGTCAGATCGTCAAGGGCAAGGTCACGAAGATCACGAACTTTGGCGTTTTCGTCTCCCTCGAAGAAGACCTCGAAGGTCTCCTTCACATCTCCGAACTCGCCGATCATAAGGTCGAGAATCCGGAAGACGTCGTCAAGGTCGGCGAAGAGATCGAAGTCATGGTGCTTCGCGTCGAAGTCGGCGAGCGCAAGATCGCGCTCTCTCGTCGTCGCGCCGAGGCCGGCGAAGAACAGCCGGTCGTCGAAGAAGAGGAAAAGGCCGCTTCTCAGCCGACGGTCAAGCCCGAAAACCTTCGCGGCGGCATGGGCGGCGACTCCGGCCCGCTCTTCCAGCTTCCCGAGCAGGAATGAAATTGAACGCATGAGGCGCAGTAATCTCTGCGGCGCCGCGTAGCTCGAGCTAAAAAACAAGGGCGTCGCGAATCGTCAAGGTTCGCGGCGCCCGTTGTTTTTTATCAAGCAGAGAACGCGAATTCGTTTTCGGAAATTTCCGCCCAGCTGTCGTCGACGCCAGGTTCTCGTTAAAATGTCTTAACTCGTCTATATATAACTTTTTGTGTTTCTTCGGCAAAATGAGACTTTGGATTTTCACCATATTAGACTTTGGATTTTTACCACTCTTGACTTTAGATTTTCACCATGTTAGACTTTAGATTTTAACCAAACGACGCTTTAGAAAGCGATTTTTCGAACTTGGAAGGTTCCCTATAAGGAGCGTCTTATGATCAATAGAGCGGCGGAAACGACTCTTCTTCGTCTTGCGTCTCAGTTCCCTATCGTCGGCGTTTTCGGACCGAGACAGAGCGGGAAATCGACGTTAACGAAGGCGACGTTCCCTCAGAAGCGATACGTTTCCTTTGACGACAGAACGACGCGTGAACTCGCGACGGCCAACCCCGCTGATTTCGTCGCCGCCTTCCCGGAAGGCGCGATAATCGACGAAGCGCAAAAAGTTCCCGATATCTTCGACGCGCTGAAAATGCGCGTCGATTCCGCCGAGCTTTCACCCGGAATGTTTGTCGTTACCGGTTCTAGCCAGTTACGATTAAGGCAGAATATGACCGACAGCTTGGCGGGTCGAGCGGCGTTTTTGAGACTGCTTCCATTTTCTGTTCAAGAACTTCGCGACTCCAATATCCTTCCGGACAATCCATACGACGTGATTTTCAAAGGGTTATATCCACCGCTTCACGATCCCGCAAGAAACTTTCTACCTTACGATTGGTATGAAAGTTATATCGACGCTTATTTAGACATGGACGTTAGGGAGCAGATTCAAGCGGACAACGTCTCGACGTTCAAGAAATTCATACAGATATGCGCCGTTTACAGCGGTCAGCTGTTCTCATTTGAGTCCGTTTCGAGAGAGCTTGGCGTCTCCGCGCCTACGGTTAAAAAGTGGACGTCGATTTTGGAAAACTCGTTTATCGTTCATTTTCTAGCGCCTGATACGAACAACCTCGGAAAAAGCCTTGTTAAAACGCCAAAGCTATATTTCGTCGACGCCGGGTTGCTGTGTCGGCTTCTTCGTATCGATTCCAAGGAAGAACTGTTATTGAGTCCTCACAAGGGCGCCGTCGTCGAGACGTTTGCCGTTTCCGAATTGCTCAAGCGTCGGCTCAACCAAGGTAAGAAACCGAATTTGACTTTTTTTCGCGACTATAAAGGCTTTGAGGTCGATCTGATCGCGGACTGGAAACGCGCCTTTGCCGTCGAAATCAAGAGTCAAAACGCGCCGGAATCGAAATTGTCGGCCAACGTCAGGAAATACGCCGAACTTCGTGGGAACGACGCGACAAAAGCGGCTGTGTTTTATCTGGGCGACGTCAGTTTAAACGTCAACGGAACCGACTATGTCGCGTGGAAGGACTGGGGCGAGTTCGCCGAATAGCGACTGTTTTAGTCGTTCGTTCTCTTGAGCCGACAAATCCATTACGGTCCCCTAAACTCCGACGAGGAAGACAATTCCCATGAAACGGTTGTTCGCGTCTATGCTTTTGATCGTCGTCTTGACATACGCCTTGCCGCTGACGGCGTCGGAGCCGCTCGTTTCTTTTGAAGCGGCGTCGGACGCTTTTGTTTACGAAGGCGACAGGATCGTCGCGTGGAAGAACGGCGGGACGCTTGGCGGGGAGGCGCGGGCGGCGTATGGCGCGGCGCGGTATTCTGAGCCGGACGGCGGGGCGGCGTTTGACGACGCGCGACTTGAGTTTTCCGGCGGCGACGCGGTCGCGACGACGAAGGATTGGACGATCTTCGCGGTCGTTCGGGCGGACGCGCCGACGTCGATCGGCGTTCTGTCGTCGCGCGACGACGCGACGCCGCTCGTTCAGCTCGATTACGACGAATATTCTCAGATTCGTTTCATCGTCCGCGATCGCGTCGGCGGCGAACTCAAGGCGACGATTCCCGCGGCTGAGAAGCAAACGCACGTCGTCGCCGTCGTCTTTCGGACGGACGACGCCGGGCTGAGCCGCGCGCGGCTTACGGTCGACGGGGCGTCGGCGGAGTCGGTCGGGAAGGTCGCGTTTCCGGTATGGGGGCGAACGTTGCAGGTCGGCGGGCTCGAGATTCCGGGGCGTCGTTTCGCGTGGCGCGGGCTGATTCATGAGGTTTACCTTTACGACGCTGCGCTTTCCGACGAAGAGATCGATCAATTCTTGAAGGAATCTTCGTCGCGGTACGGCGTCGACCTGTCGAGCGAGGCGCCGCGACGGGTCGATTCGTGGAACGTGTTGGAACGTCCGCGTTGGACGGGCGAACCGTCGCGTGAGTATGAGGCGGACGTCTGCGTCGTCGGGGGCGGGAGCGCGGGCTGCGCCGCCGCGATCATGGCGGCGCGGGAAGACGCGACGGTCGCGCTGATCGAACGTCAGAAACGCCTCGGGGGCACGGGCGCGAACGCGTTCGTCTCGAACTGGGAAGGAGGACCCGGCGACGCGGTCGCGCGCGAATTGTTCGAGCGGATGAAGGCGCTCGGGGGCGCGGGGGTCGCGAAAGAGTATCCGCACGACGAGATTAAGGCGCCGATGGGGTTGAAGATCGTGGATCCCGACGAGCCGTATGAGAACTCGCTTTCGCGGGCGCGTCCGCCGGAGGGCGGGTATCGAAGCGTCGCGTATTTGCCGTCGGCGTTTGACGAGGCGGCGCGGGCGCTGCTTGGCGAGACGGGGCGCGTAACGATTCTCGACGAGACGACGTTCTTTCAGGCGGAACTCGACGCGTCGGGGAAGCGGGTCGCGTCCGTGTTGTGCGAGACGAAATCGGGAGACGTCGTTCGCGTCAGAGCGCGAGTCTTTGTCGATTCGACGGGGGACGTTTGGCTGTGCCGGGCGTTAGGAATCCCGACGATGCTGGGAGTCGATTCGCGGTCGGAATTTGACGAACTCGGCGCGCCGGAGCGCGGCGGGCTACAACTTAACGCGATCGCGCGATGCTATTTGATCGAACCTCGCGAGACGCCGAAACGCGCCGAACCGTCCGAGGCGCCTTTCCCGCAATGCGCGTACGTTTCGGGCTGGCTCGACGGACCGCGTTGCGTCAATATGCTGACGTCGCTGCCGGGCAAGGCGCTGATCGAACTCGGGTACGACGAGTGTTTGAAGAGGACGGAGGCGATCGTTCACGCGCATTGGTCGTGGCTCCAATCTCAGCCTGGCTTTGAAAATTACGAACTGACCGAGATCGCGCCGATGTTGGGGATTCGGGAAGGGCGTCGCGTGAGGGCGAAGTATGTTCTGCGCGAATCGGATCTTGCGGCGGGCTGGGAAGGTCAGCCGCATAAAGACATGATCGCGGTCGCGGATCATCCTTGCGATATCCACGGGGAAGGGGGCGTTCTCACGAACGTCAAGACGGCGTACGGGGTTCCGTATCGGTGTTTGATTCCCGATTCTGAGATAACGAATCTTCTGGTCGCGTGCCGGGGCGCGGGGCTGAGTAAGATCGCGGCGTCGAGCTGCCGATTGCAGCGGACGATGATCCAACTCGGATCGGCGGCGGGGATTGCGTCGGCGTGGGCGGCGCGCGGGGAGGGCGACGTGGAGAAGATCGACGTCGACGCGCTCGTCAAACGAATCGACGCGAGGCGCAATTATCCCGATCCGCCGACCGTCGCCGAATAGCGCGTCTCGGAGACGGGAAGATCGACGTTTGATAAAATTTCCGATTCCCTATTGCTATTTTAACGGACGACGCTAAACTTAACGTCAAAGCGTCGGACGTCAGCTCCGACGGTCGCGCCCGTAGCTCAATGGATAGAGCATCGGTCTTCGGAACCGAGGGTTGGGAGTTCGAGTCTCTTCGGGCGTGCTTATAGGGTTTTGACGGGGGGTTCGTCAAAGCCTTTTTTATTGGTTTTCGGCGGTTTTCCGCGTCTAACGCGTTTCGCTCGCTTGCGACGCTTCCTTAAAATACTCTTGAAGCCTCTGTTTTTGTCCGTTTTGGGGTCAAAAACGGCGGCGGTCCGCGCCGACGGCAGGTCTTCCTTTGTCTATCTTCGCCTGACAAAAGTCCCCGGATCAGAGTATGCATGCGATTAGACGCCGATTTGCGGACGACGCGAACGATTGGGCGCGAGAACATAAAGCGCCGCGCTATATCCTCGATCTGATTCTTTCGGTTGTCGACGTCTCCGTCTGGACGGTCGAGATTATGGACGCGGCGTCGAAGCTGAAATTCGACTTCGCCGAGTGAAAGGAGCTGAAATGGGTGATAAACCAAGCAATTCGTTTGTCCTTTGTCCGCATGAATTTCAACAATTCGTCGGTTGCGACGACGTGACGGCGAGACTTCTGGCTGGGTGCGTTTGCGATTACGTGAAGGATTATGCTTCGCTCTACACGCCTGACGAAGACGAACTGCGTCTCACGCAATGCGACCCGGCTGCCCTTATGGCGAAGATCTTCTCGCCAGACGACAAAGACTACGACCTGCTTCTCATGCAAAGCGTCTCGTTTATCTGTATGACGGCGTTCCTCTTAGATTACGGCGTTTTTTCCACGTCGATTGACGGGTGGCTCCTCTTTCGTCGATACGAGCGTCTGCCAACAGATAAAGAATTACGCGACAAGACCTTATTTCGCAAGTATATTCGAAGGACGGAAAACGAAATGACTTGTATTCCATGCAGCGCCCCCGAGATTATCCGCGCCTTCGCCGATTTCTGTGGAAAAAGGGTCGATCCGGATATTATCTTTGATGATTTCGGCCTTTTCGACGATCCTGACTTCGACTGTCCAACCTGCGGCAAAAACTGGGGGAAACCGTGGAAGTAAACGCGACTTTCGCCCCTGCGGCTTATCGGCGATCATCTTCGGTTCGACGCTCGCGTCTTGGTTTGCGGCGGCGCCCGAAAAGAACAAGCGCCGCCCCCCGGAAAGGAGCGACGCTTGCCCGTCAGACTTTCTAACGACGTCGCGACGTCGACCTCGACCTTTAAATCTCAAGGAAGCGCCGAATACGAAGTCGAAGCGCGACGTTCCTTAAGATTCCGTCAACTTCTGAAACTCCGCGACGCTCAATCCAGCGCGTTTCGCCGCCTCTTCCATGGTGATAACGCCGTCTCGCACAAAGGAGATCAGAAGCTTCCGCCGTTCCTCTTCTCTCCCTTTCTCAATACCTTTTGCAATTTCTCTTGCAAATCCTTCTTCAAATCCTTCTTCAAATCCTTTTGCAAATCCTATTGCAAATCCTTCTTCAAAGGCTTCGTCGAGCTGCGAGGCTTCGTCGTGCGCTTGTTTTTCGCGATACCACGCTTCTTGACGCGCGCGTTCGTCCGCTTGGGAATCGACAAGAGAACTTGCGTCTTGCTCTGACGTCATCTTACGTTTGCTTTCATCCAATCTTCAAATTCGGAAACGCTCAGTCCGGCGCGTTTCGCCGCCTCTTCCACAGTGATAACGCCGTCTCGCACAAAGGAGGTCAGAAGTTCCCGACGCTCCTCTTCTCTTCCTTTTGCAAACCCTTCTTCAATGGCGTCGTCGATTTGCGAGGCTTCGTCGTGCATTTGTTTTTCGC
>CAMJTU010000022.1 GCA_946408825.1 uncultured Planctomycetaceae bacterium | reverse complement strand
TTAACCAGTTTAGTTTCTCATTATATGTTCTTGGATGCTTAAAATTTATATTGTATCCTGTTTCTAATTTGAAAGCTATTTTTAAATATATTTTGTCTGGGATAAATCCTAAAAGACCATTTCTACCAAGAGTTATGAAAATTTTTTTTGGGTTATTCATTAATAGTTTATGCGCAGCTATTATTTTACTCATGAAAATCTCTTATATTCATTTCTGAAACTTCAAAATATGATCTTGGAACTGAATACATCAAAGTAATAATGGCCAAGCAAATAAATGACGATAAAGAATATATATGAACAATACCAAATGCATAGAATAACATTAATATAAGTAATATACATCCCATCCGTGCTTGAATTCTCGCTCCATAAATATGGTTTTGTTTTGACCAATTCTCAAGACTAAATAAACTTTTTGCGATATAAAGTAAACTTAGAAAGTAAATTGTTCCACATAACAATCCTCCCGATACCAGCACCTCTGAAATTGTAGAGTGAGAATATAGACCATAATAATAATGTTGAAAACTTTGCATACCATGTCCGATTATAGGAGATCTTTTAAATAGATCTATCGCTACTCTATACATGTCATTCCTTATACCTCCATATGCCTCATCTGATAAGAATCTCATTCGAAATGCTAGTCTTGAGTTTAAATATATTGGTATAAACATTACATATAGATAACTTACAGTGATTATAATTACTATCATTCTTAATATTTTTGATATAAATATTTTCTTATTTGATAGTGGTATATACACAGTCGCTATCCATAATGCAATACAAATCAGAAAAGCAATAAAACCTTTTCTTGATCCTGTTAAAATCACTGACCTGAAAAGCATGACTATAAATGGAATCACTAGAACATAATTTATTTTATTTCGTGATACATTAAATAGTAGTATCCATAAACATAGATTCAAATTTAAAGCTAATGTATTGGGATTATAATTGTATCCCAAACTATACTGTGCCTTGCCTTCTACGCCAGAATACATAACAGGAGATATTGTAAAAATTAAACACATTATAAGAAATAATAAAACTAAACTATTCAAAATAAAATCAAAACTATTCCTCGTAATACTATAATAGAGCATGCTTAGTGTTATTATTATATACTCGTAGCATTGAAAACATTGATTTAAATGATCGCTGAATTTTGGCGATGTGATTAATCCAATAGGTAATATTAAAATAAAAAAACCAATCTGAAACTTGAATCCTTTAGAAATGTATTTCCAAAATAATGATAATTTTTTATCAAATATTACAATAACAACTACCAGTAAACTAATTGTTTGCAACATATACGGAACAACTATAATTCGTTGCTGTATTAAATTGCTGTATAATAGGCTATAGATTATTAAATATTTGAGTGCTAGACCTTTTGGATCTTTAATTACTAAACTATTTATCACTGTATTTCTCCATAAATTTTATTATTCTTCTCGCCCTAATATCTATTCTCAATTGTTTGGCTTGCCTAATCGAATTCAAACTCATTTGCTCACGTAGTGTTCTATTATTCAATAATTTTTTTACAGCGCATTTCATCTGACTTATATTCTCCGGATCTATTCTTATCGAATTACCTGTTGTTAGTATATCGTCGTTATATTTTCCGGAACTTGATATAATAGGCAAACCACAAAACATTGCTTCTATTATCGCATTACAACAACCTTCTGCTTTTGTTGGAAGGATAAAGAAATCGCTTGCTGATAAATATATTGGAAGTTTATCATGATCAATCTTTCCACAGAATAAAATGTTATCTCCTTTTGGAATCCTTTTTCCTGAACCGATATACATCATTTTTAGTTTTTCAATTCCATTCGTAGCGGCATCTACACGCTCAGATCCTTTTCTCTCGTCAAATTTTCCTACAAATATTCCGATCATAACATCTTTAGGTAGTTTCAAAATATCTCTTGATTCATCTTTATCTCTCGGAAAGAATAGTTTTGAATTACACCCATTTGGAATTACCTCAATTTTTTCTGAATCGTATAATGAATTTTCTAGTAAAATTTCTCTGTTATATGATGATACTGCTATTATTCCATTTAATAGTGCAAGTTTTTCTTTAATTCGCTCAATTGATGTGTAATCAATAGACCATAAACTACTTTCTCCAAATGCACAAAACGATGGTATTAAATATTTTTTCCCAAGTTCTGCAACGCATAACCCCGCTGGTGATAAAAAATGCCCATATAAGTAATCAACGTTCTTTCCTTTACTTATAAGAACCCTTTCTACACTTCTTCTAAATGAACTATATGTTAGTGTCATTGAGTTGAAGTATGGTAATTTTTTTTTACCATAACTCATCATAAGAGGACGATATACTATAATCCGATTATTGTTTATTGTCCTCTTTTCAATAGTTCTTTCATTATTATATCTTATAGCATCATAATAACTTTGTGGACATATTACTAATATTTCATTTCCATCATCTGCCATTGAACATGCTAGTTGATCTACAAATGTGTAAATTGTAGGGTTGTCTCGAGTTGGATAATAGGGAGTTATAATACATATTTTTTTATGTTTCACTTTATATCTCAAATTATTTTAATATGTTATGATATATCTCTTGATATTGTTTCGAAATATTATCCCAAGTGAATCTGTTTATATTAGCTAAACAGTTTTTGGAAACTTCTTCGTAGTTATTTAATATCATTTTAATCTTAGCTACAATGTCATATTCATTTTTTGGTATCACTTTATATCCTACTTTTCCCTCTTCAAATTGCTTGTCAAATCCTTGTCCTTCTGAATATATAATAGGTACTCCTTGTGACATTGCTTCAACATATGATAAACCAAAAGTCTCTGATTTCGATGGCATTATAAAAACGTCCGATCTTCTTAAGTGTTCAATCAGATTCTCTTTTTCCATAAACTCTTTATATATTATAAATTCTTCTTTCGTTAATAATTTTATATATTTTTTTTCTAAAATTTTTCCAATTATATTGAATTCTATTTCATATCCCTCTCTTATCAGTATTTTACATGCTTCTATTGATTTTGCAACGTTTTTATTCGAATTAATGTCGCCATAATATATTAGTCTTATTCTTTTACTATTCTCTAATTTTTTTTGTTTGATTGATTTATTATCTATCCAGAACCTATCTATACCATTTGGAATAACATAAGTTTTTTTTGCGATTACACTTTGGTATTTATCCGGTATATATATATCGAATGCTTTCTCTTTGTGTGCTTCTGAAAGGAATATTATTGCTTCCGAATTCAATAAAATATTAATACCTAACTTTCTCAGATAAAATCTTTTTTTAAAAAAATCATTTATATCTGTTGCCCTTACTGCTACTATGTATGGTATTTCCCATCTTTTTTTGACTTTATAAGCTATAAAACCAGCTGAGAATAGTGTATGAGCATGAATTATATTAAATTGATTTTTTTTATATATATTTAAATAAACTCTAAGTATTTTATTTTCTTTATAATAAAAAGATATTCGATCAATATTTCTATAGGGTGTTGTTCCATCTACATATTTTTTTTCTCCATTAAGAAGTTCTGTACCTTTTGCTCTGTAATAAAATACCCTTATTTCATCACCGTTTTCAATTTCTCTTTCTACTAGTTGGGAATATATTACATTATTAAAAGAAGGACAAATATGACATATTTTTAACATTGCATTTTATGTTTAATTTTAATTTTTTTATTTTATAAATTTATTTGCTTATCTTTTGATTCCATCTAATATTTTTTTGGAATCATATAATCTTCACCATAAATATTTACTAGATATTCATGATAATTCTCCGGTATTGGCAGAGAGAGCGTTTCAAATTGTACTCTTTTAACATTAAGCCATAATTCTTTTCTCATGAATTCTTCTGGTTTTCCATCGTTTCCCATCGGAATTAAATATTCTGACTCGTCTAACGAATATTTACTTGTTATACTTTCTATACACGTTCTAATAACTTTATCTGGAATTAAATATTCTAATATTTTTATTATATATAAAAACGGATACTTCCATTTTTTTTTCAATCGTTTAATATTAACGTATTTACAATCTGCTATTCTATGTATAAACCTAGTTATTTTTTGAAATATATACCTTTTCTTTTCACTTTCAGGGCCTCCTATTAATGGATACAAATCAATGTGCATATCAACCTCTGAAATTCCTTTTATCGTTATCGTGTCGAAAGAAGAAACTGTTTCTTTTGAACAGCTTATATATAAGAATTTATCAGATAATTTCTCCTTCAATTTTTCTCTCACTTTAACTTGATCACTTTTCTTTATTACTAGATCAATGTCTCTATCCCACGGTATGAATCCTTTTTCTCTAACAGCACCAAGGACACATCCGTACGACAATGAAAACCATATTCTATTCTCGGTCAGTATTTCATCTATTTCACTCAACAGCTCTAATGCTTCATTATTGATATGTTTTTTTTCCATACCTATTACCTATAATAAATTCCCTGATATCACCAATTAATTTTTTTTGTTTAGTATTTATTTAATTTTTTACAATCTCCACCAACGCAGTCCAGAATCATTTAATTCATCGATTTTAAAGATCCCCTTGACGTCGATGAGAACTTTCTCTACTTCGGGGACTCTTTTGTAGAGCGATTTAATTCTTTCCAATCCTAACGCGCGAAACTCTTTATGCGCGACAGCGACGATAATGCAATCGGCGTCGGCGACTTCTTCGAGTTTTGTCAGATCGACGCCGTACTCTCGTTTTACGTCTTTGGGATTCGCCCAAGGGTCGACGACGACGGGCATGATACCATATTTGTTCAGTTGCTTAATGACGTCGTCGACTTTACTGTTGCGTACGTCGGGACAATTTTCCTTGAAAGTCAAGCCAAGAATAACGACCTTGCTTTTCTTCGGCGCTTGACCCGCTTCGATCATTTTTTGGATCGCTCGATCGGCAATAAATTCGCCCATGCCGTCGTTGACAATTCGACCGTTTAAAATGATTTTGCTGTGATAGCCGAGTTTTTCCGCTTGATATGTGAAATAGTACGGGTCGACCCCGATGCAATGACCGCCGACAAGACCAGGTCGGAACCCCAGCGCGTTCCACTTCGTATTCATGCCGTCGACGACTTCGTTCGTGTCGACGTCCATTCGGTCGAAAACCATCGCCAACTCGTTCATAAACGCAATATTAATATCGCGTTGGCTGTTCTCGACCACCTTGACCGCCTCGGCAGTCCGAAGATTGGAAACGGGATACGTTCCCACTTCGATAACGAGGTCGTAGACGTCTTTAATCTCCGCAAGCGACTCCGCGTCGATTCCCGAGACGATCTTGCGGATGTTTTCCAACCGATGCTCTTTATCGCCGGGATTAATGCGCTCCGGACTGTAGCCGACTTTGAAGTCGCGTCCGCATTTCAGACCGCTTTGCTTCTCTAAAATGGGGATGCAAACGTCTTCCGTGCAACCGGGATAGACCGTCGACTCGTAGACGACGATTGAACTGGCGACGAGATTTCGCCCTACGATTTCAGACGCGCCGATGACCGGCGTAAGATCGGGCGTGTGATCCGTATTGACGGGGGTAGGAACGGCGATAATAATAAACTTTGCCTTTTGAAGCTCCGTTTCATCGGAAGTAAAATGGACGCTCGTCTGTTTGATAACTTCGTCGCCGACCTCCATTGTCGGATCATGACCCGACTGATAGAGCGCGATCTTCGCTTTATTCAAATCAAAGCCAACGACGTTCAACCCCTTTTTGGCAAACGCGACCGCAATGGGCATCCCAACGTAACCGAGACCTACGAGCGCCAGCGATTCCGTCTTGGCGACGAGTTTTTCATAGAGTCTCATATAGATTCCTCTCTCTTGAATTGTTCAATCCGATATATTTCGTCTTTAGCGGGGCGTTTATAACGGTATTTTTTCCATACGCCGTGAATTAAATTATTGACGGTCAATATCGCCGACGTCAGCGGACTCTTTCCCAAACCTTTTCGAAAGAGAATATAGTGCCATTTTATTAGCTTAAATTTGCTGCCTCCCGAAATTGAATCGTCGTGTTTTATATAAAAAGACAGACACTCCGGAAGCCTGTAAGCGTCGCTTTTTTCTATTGCGTTAAGCCACATGGCGTAGTCGTTATTCTTTCGCAAATCAGCGACTTGTATGAGTCCTATTTTTTCACGATCATACACGACGGTGATCGTTGAAAAATAACAGTAGTCATACATTCTTTTCTTATTTACACAGAACGGCCCTGTATTGACGTACGGTTCCCATTTTCCGTTGAGGCAAATTCTGTAATCTGTATATGTAAAGGAGTAACGGCGCTCCTTCATGAACCTTATTTGCTTCTCTAATTTTTCAGCGTCCCAAACGTCGTCGCTGTCTAAAAACGCGATCCATTTCCCCTTTGCTTCCCTCAACGCGTAGTTTCTCGAAAGTGCGGCGCCGGAATTTTTTTCATTCTTAAGCAATCGAATTCGCGTGTCTTTAAACGATTTAATGATCTCGACTGAATTGTCCGTCGAGCAGTCGTCGACGACGATTAATTCCCAGTTCGAGTAAGTCTGATTGAGAACAGAACGAATCGAATCGGAAATATAATTCGCCGTGTTATAGGACGGCATGATGATCGACGTTAATTCATCCATTATCGCGATCCGTTCGCATAGGTAAGAATGATATTTCTAGCATATGCTTGAAGCGCGTCGTATTTATTCTGCGTAACCTTTCCTTCCTTTAGTAGCGAATCGCCGTAATCGAGATTGACGTCGATTTCGTCGTTGGATTCTGTGATATTGGCGCGGAGAAAAACCTTTTTAAAGGTTAAAAAAACGATTTTCAGATCGTCTACAAACGAAATACTTTCGATGTATTTCAAATCGAGATTAATCTTTTCTTTCCATGAAATCGCGTTTCTTCCGTTTACCTGCGCAAGACCGGTGAGGCCAGGTTTAGCGGTATGTCTCATGCGCTGCTCGTCGGACATGAAAACCATATCACGCACTAGTTGCGGACGCGGGCCGACGACGCTCATGTCGCCCTTGAGGATATTGAACGCCTCGGGGAGTTCGTCTAAACTCGTCGCCCGCAGCATCCGACCGAACTTGGGCAGACGCTCTTCGTCTGGGAGCAGATTGCCGTCGGCGTCGCGGGCGTCCGTCATGGTACGGAATTTGTACATCATGAAGACGCGTTCTCTGCCAGTATTCGGATCGATCAGCCCTGGACGGGGTTGTTTGAAGAGAACAGGAGAACCCAACTTGATTCGCACGAGAATCGCGATGAGAAGATACAACCAACTAAAGACAATAAGCGCCAGCAACGCGCAGACAATATCGAGAAGCCGTTTCACATACTTCTCATAGAATCTTTGCTTTCGTTGCTGACGCATCGTTAAACTCAATTTATATAAGGGGAAAAGGCGTTGAAGCCCCAAGAAATCCATGCCGACTATGTTGCTCACGTTACTCGAAGCATCGCCGGACAATCTCGATCACCCGCCGTTGCTGCTCCGGCGTCATCTTGTTGTCGCTCGGCAGGCATAGCCCGCGGGCAAAGACGTCGGCGCCGACGTCGACGCCGGAGCCGGCGATGTACGCGTTGGTAGCGCCGCGACCGGAACCCTTGACTGTGACGAAGGGGCTGTTTCGGTAGATTGGCTGGAGGTGCATCGGTTTCCAGATCGGACGGCCTTCCGCGTTGAACGCGGCGAGCGCGTCGAGGATCTCTTGCGGGCTGCTTTTGCCCGGCTCCGATTTGTACAGGTAATCCCGTTCGCCTCGGACGGAGGGCGCTAACGCTTCGGGGGCGATCAGGAGGCAGCTCAGCCAGAAGTTCGGGACGCTTTTGTCGCGATCCCACGGGTTCATACTCACGGGCAGGTCGGCGAACGCTTCTTCGTAACGTTCGTAGATCGCGCGTTTCTGCGCGATATGCTCGGTCAGGTAGGGGATCTGGCCCCGGAGGATTCCCGCGATGACGTTGCTCATGCGGTAGTTGTAGCCCAGCTCTTCATGCTGATACCACGGCGCCGCTTCGCGACTCTGCGTCGACCATTTCCGGACCTTGTTCGCGTCTTCGACGCTGTTCGTCAGCAGGAACCCGCCGCTCGAGCCCGTGACGATCTTGTTCCCGTTCCCCGAAAGAATCCCGACGTCGCCGAAGCCGCCCGTCTGGATTCCCCGATACGTCGCGCCAAACGATTCCGCCGCGTCTTCTACGATCAGCGCGTTATGCTTGTCCGCGATCGCTCGGATCTCGTCGATCTTGCCCGGCGTCCCGTAGAGGTGCGCGACCACGATCAGCTTAACGTCGGGATACAGTTCAAACGCCTTCTCCAGCGCGACAGGGTCCATGTTCCACGTCTCGCGTTCCGTGTCGACGAAGATCGGCGTTCCCCCTTCGTAGCAGATCGGGTTGACCGTCGCGTCGAACGTCATGTCCGACGCAAAGACGCGTTTGCCCGAAAGCGTCCCCGTCCCGACCGGCGCCTGACCGTACAGCTTCTCCGCGCAGAGCCTGATCGCCAGATGCAACGCCGCCGTCCCGCAGGAGAGCCCGACCGCATGCTTGACCCCGACGATCGCCGCCGTCGCCTTCTCCGCCGCGTCGATATTCGCCCCGACCGTGCTGACCCAGTTCGTCTGAATCGCCTCGTCGACCCAACGCTGCTCGTCTCCGTGCATCGTCGGACTGCTAAGCCATACCTTGCTCTCAAATGGCGTTAGCCCCGAAAATCGGGGATCCTCTAATATGCGATTCACTGTATCTGCTTTCCCCAACGTGCGGACGTTGGATCCCGGTATCGCGGCGGCGACCTCGCCGCTGAGGGTTTCGCGCCTGAACGCTGTTACTTGGGCGACGTCAACACGGCGCGAGATTCTAGGGCGACGCTCGTTGGCGCCAACGCTCGGGCGTTGGATCCCGGTATCGCGGCGGCGACCTCGCCGCTGAGGGTTTCGCGCCTGAACGCTGTTACTTGGGCAACGTCAACACGGCGCGAAATTCTAGGGCGACGCTCGTTGGCGTCGCCGTCTGGTTCTTTTTCTAATCAGGCGCCCGAACAACGTGAGGGCTGGAGTTTCGCGCGGTACGCGGCGTCAGTAAGAACGCGGGTAAAGCGCGATATTGGGGTCCAGCGTCCTAACGCTGGCGCTCGTTGGCGTCGCCGTCTGGTTCATTCTTTGCTAAGGAACTGGGAGCCTGACCAACGGGAAGGTTGGAGCTTCGCGCCCAGTTGACTATGCCTATTTCAAAACGTTTAGGCGCGATATCCTCAGCGGCGAGGTCGGCGCCGCCAACGACCGTCAATCTGGTCTGAAAAACGCCGCGTTTATCCCCGTCAAACAGCCTCCAGAGCCGTGCGCTCAGGTTCCAATCGTCTCAGTTACAAAAACAATAAACCCCTGTTCAATCGATGTTTCTAATTAGTGAGTAGGGATAACCTGTGACAGGATCGCCACAGGAGAGACGATCTGTTGATTCAGTCAACTTGATGGAGATAAAAGAAATCAATTTTTTATGAAAAAACTATCAGTAAGAACACTAGATTAATATGACTTCAGACACTAGAGAACTCTTTTAATCCTACTTGAATTATCTCATCAAGGACGAAAAGAACCTGTCGACACTTGACTTAGAATAAGTAGTTGTGAAAATTAAATAAGAAAAAATTGTTATAAGACTAGCTTTTACCTGTACTGCAGGAGCGATTTTTAGACACATTTTAAAGACCATGAATCCTTATAATAAAATAAGTTTACGTGATTTTTCCTGTCAAAATAGGCTTTTTCAGAGATGTTTATGGGTAAAATGGGTTATCCTGTCTTTCAAAAATAGGGAAATCTTGAGCGGAAAAAGCTAAAAAAACTCGATTTCGTGTGATTTTTTGTTGAACTTTACGACGACACAGTTATAATAACGGAGTCGAGACTGGACTTAGAGAGCCTTTATAATCGGTAAATTCGTTGTTTTGAGTCGTTTGGGTTTCGGCGTCTGCCTGAGCTTCAAGGACGCGAAACCAACGACCCCATTTGGGGTGGTAAGCGACGTACGCTTGTGTGTCGTTAATGCCGACAATCCGTGGAATTCGAAAGCTTTGACGTCGATCCATCGTGTTTAAAATCGGCGACAAGTTTCGTCCGATTGTTACTCGCCACTTGGGTTACCTTAGCAACATCGATTGAACGCCCTTTGGGGCTTTTTATGACGGTAAGTTGGGCCTGCGGTGCCGGCGACCTCGCCGCTGAGGGTATCGAGCCTGAACGTTTTGAAATAGACATAGTCAACCGGGCGCGAAGCTCCAGTCCTCACGTTGTTCGGGCGCCTGATTAGAAGATGAACAAGACGGCGACGCCAACGTGCGTCGCCCTAGAATCTCGCGCCCGGCGTGGTTTGAATTAGTTCGCCTCTCCAAGGCGCGATACCCTCCGCGGCGAGGTCGCCGCCGTAGATGAGCAACAGGTACATAAGACATTCGCACGTTTCGGAACGGCAGACGCGTTTGATATTGAAGTGTTTTGCCCTCGACCTTGACGCGACGCAGACAGCTTCGCTCACGGGAGTGAGTCGTCCGACGATCAATCGTTTTTTCGGAGTTCTCCGAGAGCGCGTCGTTCGTCTTTGCGAAGAGGAGAGCAGCTTCGATAAGGGAACTGTCGAGTTTGACGAGAGTCGTTTGGACGAGGAGCGCGTTCGCGACGAACGAGAGCGTGGAGCCGGTAGAAGTGACGTCGTGTTCGGTTTGACCAAGCGAGAGGGTAAAATTTACGGTCAGGTCCTTTCGAACTGCTCGGCGACAGCGCTTTATTCCGTCGCAACCTCCGAGGACGGTCAGGATCCGACGCGCCATAGAGACGAGTTCAAGCGCTTCGACGCGCTGGTTGATTTCAGCGCCAAGAGACTTTACCGGATCTGCGGCCCTGCGAACGGTCGCAATCACATAGACGAAATCGAGAGCTTTTGGGGCCTGACGAAAGCGAGACTCGCAAAGTTCAGAGGGATATCCGCGAAGACCTTCTATTTGCACCTGAAGGAAAGCGAATTTCGTTTCAACCATCGAAACGAAGACCTCTACAAGATACTCCTCAAAGAACTGAGAAAAACTCCATTGAGGCTGGACGTTGGGTAGCCGAAGACAGGCGCAGAATTATAGAAAGTAGCGCAGAGTAGTGAATCGCATATTGGAAGATCCCCGATTTTCGGGGCTAACGCCATTTGAGAGCAAGGTATGGCTTAGCAGTCCGACGATGCACGGAGACGAGCAGCGTTGGGTCGACGAGGCGATTCAGACGAACTGGGTCAGCACGGTCGGGGCGAATATCGACGCGGCGGAGAAGGCGACGGCGGCGATCGTCGGGGTCAAGCATGCGGTCGGGCTCTCCTGCGGGACGGCGGCGTTGCATCTGGCGATCAGGCTCTGCGCGGAGAAGCTGTACGGTCAGGCGCCGGTCGGGACGGGGACGCTTTCGGGCAAACGCGTCTTTGCGTCGGACATGACGTTCGACGCGACGGTCAACCCGATCTGCTACGAAGGGGGAACGCCGATCTTCGTCGACACGGAACGCGAGACGTGGAACATGGACCCTGTCGCGCTGGAGAAGGCGTTTGAACTGTATCCCGACGTTAAGCTGATCGTGGTCGCGCACCTCTACGGGACGCCGGGCAAGATCGACGAGATCCGAGCGATCGCGGACAAGCATAACGCGCTGATCGTAGAAGACGCGGCGGAATCGTTTGGCGCGACGTATCGGGGAATCCAGACGGGCGGCTTCGGCGACGTCGGGATTCTTTCGGGGAACGGGAACAAGATCGTCACGGGCTCGAGCGGCGGGTTCCTGCTGACGAACAGCGTCGAAGACGCGAACAAGGTCCGGAAATGGTCGACGCAGAGTCGCGAGGCGGCGCCGTGGTATCAGCATGAAGAGCTGGGCTACAACTACCGCATGAGCAACATCATTGCGGGAATCCTCCGGGGTCAGATCCCATACCTAACCGAGCATATCGCGCAGAAGCGCGCGATCTACGAGCGTTACGAAGAAGCGTTCGCCGACCTGCCCGTGAGTATGAACCCGTGGGATCGTGACAAGAGCGTTCCGAACTTCTGGCTGAGCTGCCTCCTGATCGATCCGGAAGCGCTGAGTCCGCAAGTCCGAGGCGACGGGGACTACCTGTACAAATCGGAACCGGGCAAAAGCAGCCCGCAAGAGATCCTCGACGCGCTCGCCGCGTTCAACGCGGAAGGCCGTCCGATTTGGAAACCAATGCACCTCCAGCCGATCTACCGAAACTGCCCCTTCGTTACCGTCAAGGGTTCCGGTCGCGGCGCTACCAACGCGTACATCGCCGGCTCGGGCGTCGACGTCGGCGCCGACGTCTTCGCCCGAGGGCTATGCCTGCCGAGCGACAACAAAATGACGCCGGATCAGCAGCGCCGGGTGATCGAGATCGTGCGACGGTGCTTTCGAGCTTAGTAAATGGATAGTGAAAATAAAAGATTAGCGCTCGACGCTGTGATTACGGCGTCGATTTTTTTCGTCGCTTGTTTCGTCGGTAAATTGGTTATGGAAAACGGTTATGACGGCTGGTTTCCTTTTAGCATAACGGCGATTGCAACCCTTGTTATCGGTGTGTCAATTTGGCTCCGCATACGAAAAATCTAACGGTCAAATTATGACGACAATGGGTGAACACAAACCATATGGTTTCTACGAGCGGTTTGTCAAACGCCCTCAAGATTTTCTTTGTGCGTTATTGGCGATTATTGTTCTTTCGCCTGTTCTTTTAATCGTTGCGTTTCTTGTGCGAATCAAGCTGGGAAGTCCGGCCCTTTTTATCCAAGAAAGACCAGGATTAAACGGCAAGTTTTTTAAACTCTATAAATTCCGCACAACGTTTCAGCCTAAAAACGGCGTTTTTAATCTAAATCAAGACGCCGTGAGGCTGACTTCTTTCGGCAAAAAACTCCGTTCGACTTCCTTGGATGAGTTACCAGAGCTCTTCAACATCCTGAAAAGCGATATGTCGGTTGTCGGTCCCCGACATTTATTGGCTCAATATCTCACGCGGTACAACGACCGACAGGCGCGAAGACACGAAGTTCGCCCTGGTTTTACCGGCCTTGCGCAGGTTCACGGTCGAAATGCGATTAGCTGGGAAGAAAAGTTTGAATGGGACGTTAAATACGTCGATCATGTAACCTTTTTAGGGGACTGGAAAATCATTTTAGAGACGTTGAAGACGGTTTTTAAACGTGAAGGTATTAGCTCCAATACCTCAGTAACAATGGAAGAATTTATGGGATATGGGGAGCAAGTTAAATGAAAGACTTAATAATCTTTGGCGCAAGCGGATTTGGGCGTGAAGTTGCGTGGGCAGTAGAGAGACTGAACAGAGTTAACCCCACATGGAACCTCCTTGGGTTTATTGACGACAACGATGAAATACAAGAATCCGTAACTAATGGTTATAAGGTTCTTGGAAAATCGACTGACGTCGGTAATTATCCCGACGCATATTTCGTATGTGCTGTTGGAGCTTCGAAAGTCAGAGAAAAGATTGTAAATCACATGAAGGAAGTGAATCCGGATATTAAATTCGGATCGGTGATTGATCCTTCAGTTGAATTGTCTGATCTTGTCGCTATAGGCGAGGGGTCCATTATCTGCGCTCACACAATCATTACTGTCAATATTTCTATTGGTAGTCACGTAATAATTAACCTTGATTGCACGATTGGTCACGACGCAGTTATTGAAGATTTCGCGACCTTATATCCTTCTGTTAATGTATCTGGAATAACCCATATTGGTCGTGCCGTTGAATTAGGCACCGGGATGCAAATTATCCAAGGAAAAAAAATAGGAGATTACAGCATAATAGGCGCAGGCGCGGTAGTTGTAAAAGATATCCCCGAAAGATGTACGGCAGTCGGAAGTCCGGCGAAACCAATAAAGTTTTTTGACTAGGGGATACAAACATGATGAAAATCCAAACGGTTACAGTAATTGGCGTGACCGGAACGATGGGCGCGAACGTAGCGGGGATATTCGCTTCTTTTGGCGACGCGAAGGTTTATTGCGTTGGGAGAGATATCGAGAAGGTCAAAAAGACGATACCGCGAATTGTGAAATCCGTTAAGGCGGACGCTATTCGAAAGAATTTAATACCGGCCGATTTCTCCATGTTGGAGGATTGCGTAAGCCAGTCAGACCTTGTTTTTGAAAGCTGTAAGGAAGATATCGGGATAAAAAAAGAAATTGCCTCAAGAGTGGGCGCTGTTCTTCAGCCGCATGCCGTTTCCGGCACCGGATCTTCAGGTCTCTCTATCGAAGAAATTGCTTCTTGCTATCCAGAAGAACTGCGCGGTCGTTTCTTCGGAATTCATATGTTTAATCCGCCCTATACTCTTCCGCTTTGTGAATTAACTCCGACGACCTATGCGGATAAAGACTTACAAGCAGAGTTGAAAGAGTATTTGAGAAACAGACTATACCGAACTGTCGTTGAAGTAAAAGATTCTCCCGCGTTTCTCGGCAACCGCATAGGTTTCCAGTTCATCAACGAGGCGCTTCAGTATGCCGAGAAGTACAAAGACAACGGCGGGATCGATTACATTGACGCGTTGCTTGGTCCTTTTACCGGTCGCGCTATGGCGCCGCTGGCCACTTCGGACTTTGTGGGGCTCGACGTCCATAAGGCAATTGTAGACAACATCTACGAAAACACAGACGACTACGCCCACGAGACCTTTGTCCTTCCAGAATTTGCAACTGATTTGGTTTCCGAAGGAAAGCTCGGTAGAAAGAGCGGCGGCGGTTTGTATCAGCAAGTGAAGTATGAGAATGGGCTAAAACGGCAGACGACGTTTGACGTCAACACAGGTCTATACCGCGACGTGATCCCCTATGTATTCCCCTTTGCGGACAAAATGAAGCGTCGAATAGCGGAGGGAGATTATCAAAAGGCGTTTGAACTGCTTGTGAACAATCATTCTCAAGAGGCCGAGCTTTGTCTTTCTTTTCTCCTCAAGTATATCGTTTACAGCCTCTACGCGACTGAAGAAGTCGGTTATAGCGTAGAGGCGGCGGACGACGTCATGGCTACGGGGTTCAACTGGTGTCCTCCACTTGCCATGTATCAGGCGCTTTCTACGGTCGCCGACGTGTCTCAACTCATTCGAGAACGACTCCCTGAAATCTGCCAAAGAATTGACGTGGGTCATTATTTGGCGGACGTTAAGCCTTCAAAATACGATTACAGGCCATATTTCAAGTCTGGGAGATAAGTTAGATGAGTAAGGTTTATATCCTCGGGGGCGCCCAGACTGATTTTGAACGCAATTGGAAAAAAGAAGGAAAGGGCATGATCGCCCTTTTAAAAGAGGTCCTGACCGACGGGCTGAATCATGCCGGTCTGACCTTTGACGACGTCAAAGAGCTTAATAAAGAGAATCGCGTCGCGTGCTTTGTTGGAAACTTCATTGCTGAAAAGTATACGGATCAAGGGCATTTAGGTGCGTTCTTGACCGAAGTCGACCCGGCGTTTTATGGCGTGCCTAGCGCGCGTTATGAGGCGGCGTGCGCCAGTTCCTCCGCCGCTATCGACGCCGGGGCGACAAAGATTCGCTCCGGCGATTACGACGTTTGCGTCGTTGTGGGCTGGGAACTAATGAAGACGGTAGAGTCTAGCGTGGGCGGAGATTATCTCGGTCGCGCGGCCTATTACGAAAAGGAAGGAAAAGGCATTGAACTACCTTTTCCGAAACTCTTCGGACGCCTTGCCGACGAGACGCTGAAGAAATATCCGTGGCTGGATGAACAGCGGTACATGGACGCGCTGGCGAGAATCAGCGTGACTAATTACGACAACGCGAAAAGAAATCCTCTGGCGCAAACCCGTAGATGGTTCATGAGTTACGAGCAAGCGAGTACAAGAGACACGGAAACCAACCCGCTGGTAGGCGGTCGCCTCGGCGTGTCAGACTGTTCTCAGGTAACCGACGGCGCCGCGGTCGTGGTCTTGTGTTCCGAACGTTTTTTAGAGGAACGCGACATAGAGAATAAACCTGTCGTTAAAGGTTACGGTCACAGAACCGCTCCGATGCTCTTTGAGAAGAAAATGGCGGACAACGAAGGTAGCGAGTATACGCTTCCTTGGACAAGACAGGCGGCGCTCGACGCGTACCGGCGAAGCGGTTTGACGGTCGACGATATCGACGTGTTTGAGACGCACGACTGTTTTACTTCCTCGGAATATGCGGCAATTTCCGCGTTCGGATTGACTGAGCCGGGTAAGGAATATGAAGCCGTGGAGAGCGGTCAAATATCCTTTTCGGGTTCAAAGCCTATCAATCCTTCCGGTGGTCTTATCGGCTGTGGGCATCCTGTAGGAGCGTCGGGCGCGAGAATGTTGTTAGACCTCTATAAGCAGGTTACGGGAACAGCGGGAGAATATCAAGTTCAAGGCGCGAGAAACGGCATGATGCTGAATATCGGCGGAAGCGCTACCACAAATTATGTCTTCGTGGTAGGGAAAGAATAGGAGGTAGCAACTAATGAGCGTCCTGTTTTTAACACTATTGAATTATGGTTCGTTGCTAGAACGAACTATATACGCCGATTCGCCGCGTGAATTTGCTAAAAACTGGAAAGGCTGTACCGCAAAAACGAATAGTTTGATCGAACATGGTTGCGCTGACGGCGACTATGTTCATATTGCTGTCGGCGCGCGTCTTTGCGGGAGTGTAGAGGTTGGGGAACTTTCTTGGATTGGAGCCGGCGCACTGTGATCAACAATATTTGTATCTGTAATGATTGCATGATAGGGAGTGGAACGGTAGTTATCAGAGATATTGTTGAAAAAGGTACTTATATCGGAGTTCCTGCAAAACGCCTGGAAAACAATTATGATAGTTTTGATTATCGCTCCTCATCCCGACGATGAGATAATTGGAGTTGGTGGAACAATAGCAAAGAGAACCGCATCTGGAGATGAGGCATATGTTTGTGTTGTCACAAAGGGAATTCCTCCAATTTTTGATGAGAAGTTTGTTGAACAAGGTAGAAGAGAATGTCGAAAAGCGGATGCGATGCTAGGGGTAAAGGAAACTATATTCCTAGACTTTCCAGCTGTCATGTTGGAGACAATACCTCGTTATCAATTTAACGAAAGAATTGGAAAAATCGTCCAGCAGATCAAACCAGATGAAGTATATATTCCCCATCGAGGCGATATGCAGATTGACCATCAGATGGTTGTTGATGCCGTAATGGTTGCTTTAAGGCCAAAATATGCTCATGTTGTAAGGCGAATTTATGCCTATGAAACTCTTTCTGAGACAGGGTGGAATATTCCGAATACAACCAATGATTTTATCCCCACAGTATATGAGGATATAAGCGAGACACTCAGAAAGAAAATCGAAGCGATGTGCATTTTTAAGTCGCAATTAGCGGAGTTTCCAGCAACACGATCATTAGGAGCGATAGAGGCGCTGGCGAAGTATAGAGGTGCTATGGTAAACATAAGAGCGGCTGAGGCTTTCTCGCTTATTAGAGAAATTAAGTGAAGGAATAGAAATAATGTTCTACTCAAAATATATAAAAAGAATCCTGAGCATATTACTATCAAGTATCGCTCTAATTATATCTTTCCCTATTATGCTGGTTACTGCAATTTTAGTAAGAATTAATCTTGGAACGCCAGTAATTTTTACGCAAAAACGTCCTGGATATCATGAGAAGATATTTGAAATGTTTAAGTTCAGGACCATGACTAACGAGAAAGATGAAAATGGGGTATTACTTCCAGATGAAAAACGTCAGACAAGGTTTGGGAAATTTCTACGTAAAACAAGCCTCGATGAACTACCTGAGTTCTATAATATTTTTAGGGGTGATATGGCTTTTATCGGTCCAAGACCTCTGTTGATTGAATATTTGGATCTATATACGCCCGATCAGCACAAACGACATAACGTAAGACCTGGTATGGCGAATTTATCTGCCATTAAAGGGAGAAATAACCTTGATTGGATTGAAAGATTAAAGCTTGATACATGGTATGCTGAAAACATTTCATTTAAACTTGATATTCAGATATTCTTTCAAACTATTAATGTTGTATTGTTCCGTAAAGGAAGTCCAGATGCAATTGATTCATCACGTGGCACTTTAAAAGAAGCAATTATTAGAGACATCAAGGTAGGAATAGACAACAATGAGAACTAAAGAAATAATTGATTATCTCATTCAAAATGGGGTCCAATTTTCGATTATTAGACTTAGTGATGATGAGATAACAGGCTTTTCTAGCCTTTTTAATTATAAAGGAGAATCATTGACATTTGTCTCCCCAGAGAGAAGATTTAGAGATTACGAAAAACAGTTTAGCCAAGATTCAATAGCGTTCATAATCCTACCTGAAAATGGAGAAGATAGCGATCGCTTCAGGACAGCTATAAAGGTTAAGGACTCAAGATCTGTCTTTTTTGACATAGTTGAGTATTTGATGGATGTTCCAGAAAGTGAGGATATTACAGGTATATCTGCTGATCCAGAAAAATATAAAAAGCATTCTTATATTTCTGAAAAAGCAAAGATAGGAGAGAATGTGAGAATTGGAATAGGGTGTATTATTGAGGGAAACGTATTTATTGGAGAAAACACTGAAATTCATCACAATGTTGTTATTAGGAATAAGACAAAAATTGGTAAGAACTGCATGATCCATTCCGGGACTATCATAGGTGAATATGGATTTGGATATATTGTCAATGAGTCAGGTGAAAAAGAGATGCTGAAGCACTATGGAGGAGTAAGAATAGAGGATAATGTTCATATTGGTGATAATTGCATCATCATAAGGGGCGCTATTGACGACACTGTTATCCATTCTGGGGCTAAATTAAACACACTTGTTCATGTGGCTCATAACGACAGTATTGGCAAAAGAACTCTTATCACATCACCTTGTCACATTTGCGGGAGTGTCACTATCGGCAATGATTGTCATATAGCTGGAGTTATAATCAGAAACCAAAAAAATGTTGGTAATAATGTCGTTGTTGGGCTTGGAGCTGTTGTAGTAAAAGATGTGGAAGAGGGAACGACAGTAGTGGGGAATCCCGCAAGATCGATAAGGTAACCTTTATGAAAAAACTTTGCTTTGTTACTACAATATCAGATACGCTTGACGCTTTTGTAGTTAAATTCGCTGATTATCTATATAAGCAGGGAGGTTATGAAATCACGTTAATATGTGATGAAGATAAGCAGTTTGCAAAAACACTTCCTCCATATCTGAATTATATTCCTGTTCATATGGAAAGAGGAAAACTCTCTTCTGGGATAAAAGCTACAAGAGAACTAATAAGGATATTCAAGGAGAATAAATTTGATATCGTTCATTATGCAACGATTAATGCTTCTCTATATTCATCCATAGCAGCAAAAATCGCCAGAGTTCCATGCAGACTCTACTACCAGTGGGGAATTAGATATGTCGGTTTTAATAAAGGTATAAAGCGATCTGTTATAAAGGCTCTTGTCAAGTTAATATGTATAAACTCAACAGCCATAGAGTGTGAAAGTAGGTCAATTCTTGAATTTGGACTCAGAGAACATCTATATAATGCGAGTAAAGCCTCGATTATTGGTGAAGGAAGCGCCTGTGGCGTCGATTTAGAAAAATTTGATGTCTCGAACAAGGAGATTTGGAGAAAAGAAATTAGGAATGAATACCATATTCCTGACGATGCAATTGTTTTCGGCTATGTTGGTAGGATTACAAGAGATAAAGGTATCAATGAACTCCTTGAAGCATTCTCAGTTGTTAATAGGGAAAATACGTATTTGATGATAGTAGGTAGATTCGATAATGAAGAAACACTCGATCGAGAAATTTTAAACAATGCAAGAGATAACCCAAATATTATATTTGCCGGACCACACAAGGATACTGAAAGATATTATAGCGCCATGGATGTGTTCGCATCTTTGAGTTATAGAGAGGGTTTTGGAATAGTTGTGATTGAAGCAGGCGCAATGGCGATTCCTGGAATTGTAACTACATCAATTGGACAAATAGACACAGCTTGCGAAGCCGCAAAGGCGCTTCTTGTTCCTGCTAAGAATGTAGACAAAGTAGTTGAAAAGATGAACTACTGCATTGATAATCTGCAAGAGGTTAGGAGGGTTGGCGATAAAGAAAGAATGTTTGTTTCTAATAATTTTGATCAGAAATATCTATTTCCATTGCTAAAAAAGCATAGAGAAGAATTGATTGGTGAGAAGAAATGATTATCTCCAACATGTATAATTTCATTTATTAGGGTTGTTATTTAGGTCGTAATAATACGTGATCGTGACGAGCAATTGAAAAAGCGAGCTGAAAATGTTGTTGTTAGAAAATCAAGACGAGGTTTGATTTTCCTTTAAAAGTCATAATGATATATCAAGTTACGGAGTTGCAAGCTTTTTCCAGTCGCGGTAAGAAATTAGTTTTTCGCGAATTCTTGCGTGATCAATTTCGTTCGAAAGAATGTGTGATTTTCGTTTTAATCTTGATCGTGCGACACGACCTTTCCATTTCGTTATTGTCGAAGTGAACGTAAAATTGTGGAAGAGTCGACTGACTTCTTCCTTGAGATATTCAAGGTGTTCGATTGGAGAGAGAACTACACCTTATCTTTTTTGTGGTTGTGGGTTTGAATAATAGGGTTCTTCTCGCACAAAGTTTTGGGGGGTATCGTGTTTCTCGCAGAACTTACGTTTTTGTTTGATGTATCCTAAATTTACCTAACTTCACTTTGGCGGTTTTCGTTATTGAGGAATTATTTGAATTTGACGAGTCGCTTTTGGGAGCCGTTGTTTTCGATGGCTATTATCTATTCGTGAAAGAGTTGGACGCAACAGATCACACGATGGTTATTGAAAAAATTCCAGTATAACTGTAGGTAATATGTAACAGAACTCAGATGAAATTCTAGCGTATTATCGCATCGTGCATTCCTTCGTTGTCCGCATTATTACAGACCATTAGTCAGGTATATAGTTAAGTCGGAGCTATGTGCATCAACAATTTTTACAACCTATTTGCTTGCTGGTTTATCATAAAGGTTCGATATTTACGGTTCCACGGACTGTCGTATGAGGTAAATTGATCTGCTGCAAGAACTTCTATTGAACTCTTTGTCCCATCTGCGAGTTCAATGATTTTAACAAAAAGTTATACGATCAAGTGACGAGAGAAGATGGATTATCCCTTAGAAATTCGTCAAGATTTTTGTTCAAAATCTTGGTTGGAATAAGGCAGGTTGTCTGCGAAGAATTGATTCCAGGACGAAAAGAACCTTAAAACGATAATATTTGAATTTCGAAGATGCAAGGATAATTATGAGAACGATTTCTAGCAGTTTGAAATTTAACATGAATAGTATAACCATTTTTGAATTAGTTGCTTACTTTAGTAATTTGTAAAGAATATGAGGTTTAGATTTCATTTAACCTTGCTAGAACATATTGTGAGTGTTTCAGATGGATGAGAAGTCAATACTCGTTTCAGTCGTTATTGCATGTTATAATGGAGAAAAATATATAGATTTATGCCTAGATTCGTTAGTTAGTCAAACGTATAAAAATATTGAAATAATAGTATGCGATGACTGTTCCAATGATCATAGTTTTGAAATACTTAAAAAGTGGGCAAAAAGAGACGAAAGAGTGATCGTATTAAGAAACGACAAAAACTTAATGGCTGGGGAAACAAGGAATAGGTGTTTTAAAGCAAGCCACGGTGAATATTATTTGATACAGGATATCGACGATATAAGCAAACCAAATCGCATAGAAGTGTTACTAAACTCATTGATCAATGAAAGTGGTTCTATAGATTTTGTTAGTAGCCAAATGGCCGCATTTGAGAAGAATCCGTCAGTGATTACCAAAATAATGGATTTTAGAGTTGAATATCCCCAAAAATGGCACTTTCTATGGGGACAGCCATTTTTTCATCCTGCAACGCTGTTTAGAAAACAATGTATTGACATGGTTGGTGGATATAGAGGAGTAAAAGAAAATAGAAGAGCAGAGGACTATGACTTGTTTATGCGGTTGTATGCAAATGGATTTAAGGGAAAAAATATATCAGTACCGTTGTATTTATTTAGATTAGATGCAGCCAATATTCGAAGGCGAGACTTCAAGGGACGAATTGGTGAATATAAAGCTCGACTGTATGGTTTTAAAGAACTTGGTATGATGCCATGGGCATACCCATTTACATTAAAGCCGTTTATTTCGTATATCTATCAACAAATTAGATACGCAAGTCTATTAAAAAAGGAAAATAAAGAATCAATCCATTGAAATAATGGATGCGATATAGAAGATAGAAATGATGAAAACAAACATTGCTGTCACTGGTTATTATGGAACGGGATCATCCGCTATTATGGATTTAATCCGGGAATATGATTGCGCGAGAGTAGTTCCATTTAAAGATAGAAACTATGAACATGTCGTATTTTATGTAACTGGAGGTCTATTTAATCTGTGTACATTATTGACGCATGGAAATGCTCCCTTAACTTCTGATATGATTATTAACAATTTTGTTTCAGCAATGGAGCGTTTAGACAAATACGACTTGGTTTGGTTTGGATCTTATAAAAAGCAATTTGGAAATAGATTTAGAGAATTGTACATGGAACTTGTAAATGATTTAAGTACATCTAAAAATGAGAAGAACCTAAATCATGTTGTAAAGTCACGATATTCTATTGTTAAAGCTCTTTTACAAGTTGCAGCACATTTGGTTCTAAAAAGGAATTTTATTCAATATGGTTCTAAATATATATATGATAAGAAAAAAGTCTTTTTTTCAATGCCTACTGAAGAAGAAGTATATAAGGCTGCAAAAAAGTTTACAACAGGATATTTTAATATGTTTGATGAAGATGGAATTACAGTCAGAGTATTTGATCATCTTATATGGGCAAATCAGGTTGAAGAATATAGGAGATGTTTTAATGATGGTTTTAAGGTCATCGTAACGGAGCGAGATCCAAGAGACGTTTACTTATTAAATAAATACGTTTGGTTTAGGCCGCCCATCGGCCACGGCAGACCACATTTTCCAACTGAACCAAAAGCTTTTATAGAAGAATGGAGTAAAACAGTTGTTAGAAATTATTCGTGGAATAATGTCAAACTGATTCATTTCGAAGATATCATTTATCATTATGAAGAAACGGTAAAAGAGATAGAAGAGTTTATTGGATTAGATCAGAGTCGACATAAGGATAAAGGTAAGATACTTGACGTGTCCAGATCCATAGAAAATACACAAATCTTCAATCTTAAAAGAGAATGGGCAGACGAAGTTGAGCCAATTAATAAAAAATTGTCAGAGTTTATATATCAGTTTCCCGTTGAAAGAACTCCTGTCCTAGAGAATATGTTTGATGATCCAAGAACAATTAAAGGGAAGAAGTGAGGTGGTATAATGAAAAAGAAGGTGCTGTTTTCACTCAGCCATTTTGAATACTCGAATGGCGTTTCGACGGCTTTGAGATCAATTATCCAAAATATTGATAAGGAAAAGTATGAAATACATATTTTACCATTGTATAAATATGACAAAGATTTTGCCAAACCAGTAAAAAATATGATGAAAGTAAAGAAAGGTTTTGGATTCTACTTTAGAGGTTTTGATAAAATTGTAAATTTTATTCCTGGCTGGCTCCTATATAAGAAGTTCGTAAAAGAAAAATTTGATATTGAAATCTCATTTCAAATTGGTGCACCAACAAGATGCTTTGCCTCAAGTAAAAACCCTCATAGAGCATGCTGGATGCATACATTTGATGAGAAAATGAAGCAACGGAAATATTACGAAAAGTACCCTCTTATGGTAACTGTAGCAAGAGTTGGCAGAGATAAGCTTGTTAAAGCTGGTTTTCAAGAAAACGGATGTGACTATTGTTACAATATTATTGATGAAGATGTAATAATTCAAAAATCAAATCTACCTCTTGACTACAAAAGAAAACACAAGATGGTAATTGTTACCGTAGCACGGATGGATCCTGACAAGGCTTACCTTCGCTATGTTCGAACATTAGAAAAATACTTTAATGACGAGAAGAATAATCAAGATGTTGAATTCTGGCTTGTTGGTGGAGGATCAGAATTCGAGAATGTCAAAAAATTCGTAAAAGAACACCATATGGAAGAACGAGTAATTCTTTTTGGCAAAAAAGATAATCCCTACAAGTATATAAAAAATGCAGATATATATTTTTGTGTCTCTTATAGAGAAGGATTTAGTACTTCAGCACAAGAAGCGGCTATTCTCGGAATTCCAGTAATGTCTGTAAATGTCGATGGGGCTAATGAATTGATCCGTGACGCTGGTTGTGGTCTTGAAGTTGGTAACAGTGAAGAGGCAATTTTGCGAGCTCTTTCTAAGGCGATAAACAATGAAACTTTAGTAGAAGAATGGAAAAACGTTGCTACCTATAGTAAAATCAAATTCTACAAATTTAATAGAATAAAAAAATTAGAATCAATATTGGATAGAG
Organism: uncultured Planctomycetaceae bacterium; assembly: GCA_946408825.1. GTDB lineage: Bacteria > Planctomycetota > Planctomycetia > Pirellulales > Thermoguttaceae > RUG369. The sequence goes on along the minus strand of CAMJTU010000022.1, from coordinate 38,002 downwards.
TTCAAAAGTTTACTTAATATCAAAACAACGTTAAATACTAATAATTACTAACTTGGAGATTTTTTATTATATGAAATCGAATGAAATTGGAAAAATTAAATTAGGTACATTTATTTTAGCATCGCTTTTTTTAATGAGCGGCACTATTGTAGCATATTTTATTGCATTTGATAATAATAGACCTGACTATTATAAATATCTTTGGATGCTTCCATTGTTCTTTGGGTTATTTCTTTTCTTTTTTTCAGTAATATCAAAAAACTTTACAAAGAACATATCGACACTAGCAATAATAGGGGTATTTTCAATAAGAAACATTTTAACTCCATTTATAATGTTTCTTGGAAGATATAATGGAATGTTCAAGTTCTTGAATCAAGAAAATGTTAATAAAGGCATCATATTAATGCTATTTGAGTCTGTTGTATTAATTATATATGCATCTCACGCCTTGAGAAAATTTGCACGTCAAGATAGACAAGACTCTGAATTATTGTTGCTTTCAAATAATAGAGAAAGCTCATTTTTCTTTCTTTTTATTATCTTTATTTCGGGAATGTGGGTAATACGTCCTGACTATTTTTCTGGTTATTCAAATATTTTGGAAAATACTTCCATTAGATTAAATACGACAGCAGAAAGTGCACATGGTGCTTTTTTTACTCTTTTTACAATTATAATTCCGATTTCGTATTTGTTCATAGCTATTTATCTTCTGAAATTCGTCAATAGGCGAAAATCAAGGTTTTCTTCTTTTAGAGCTCTAACTAACATTGCTATAATTTGTATCCCATTCCTTTTTATGAGTAATAGTGATGGATTTACCTTAGTATCAATTGTTTCTTTGGCCATTATTTCATATAGATCAGGTGGTATAAATAAACGAATATTTTTTACGGTGTTTGGTATTGGTGGTATTGCAGTTTTTTTGTATATTTTGCTTCTAACGGCAAGTTTATCACATAATTCGAGCGATTATACAATTGCAATGCAACTATCAAGTTTATTTCAGGCGTATTTTCCTGGAGTTTGCAATTTTGGTGGATTTTTCAATATTAGTAATTACGATAAAATTGAAACGCTGTTTTATGACATATACTTTGCAATTCCGTTTAGAAATACGTTGTTTGGGGTTTTAGGTGATAAGCGATTAGTCTTATACTATACCATAGAAAACGAAGCAGTGTCTCAAATAATTCCATGCGTATGTCAAATATATTATTATCTATGGTTGTTTGCTCCTTTTATTGAATGTTTTTATATAAATGGAGCAATTAAAGCTTATTCTAAATCGACAAGATGTTCAAATGTATATACTTCGTATGCTTACGTAATACTTTTTGCATATCTTACCCTTACGCCTATTATGTATAATACAACAATATTTTTGACAAGGTTTCTTTCAACAATTTTGCCTTTGTTGGTGTTCTCGTATTTTCTCAAAAATAAGAATCTTGAAATTCAAGAATAATTAGTATCTTATGTTTAATTTATTTTCAATAAGAGAGAGTTTTTATGATTGTTGGAGTAATTGGATTAGGATATACCGGTTCTGGAGCAGTAATAGACCTTCTAAAAGAATATACAGACATTCAAGTTGAGGATAAAGTCGAGTTCGGATTGGTTTTCCGACCTGATGGATTACAAGATTTGAATTATCATTTGTCACACCCATCTCGTTATATGGCGTGTGATGTTGCTATTCGAAGATTTATTCGTTTATTCGATTATTCTTTTCGAGCAAACGCAGGTTGGGGACAAGATTATTCAAAAGAGGCAGGTGAACTCTTAAAAGAGTTCCTTGACGAAATCATTCAGGTTAAATGGAAAGGTACGTGGGCTGGTGATTCTCATATGAGGTCTTGGTTCAGGAATACAGTAGACGGACATTTATTTATGAGAATTAGCAAGTTTGTTAATAAGAGATTTGGTCGTCTTATTTACCCAAACCGTACTATGTATTTATCAGTAAACCCAGACGATTTCGTGTCCAAGGCAAAGATCCTTGTATCTCGGATATTTGACATGCTTGGTTATAACAAGGTTGGCACTATTGTTTTGAATCAACCATTTGCTGGAAATAACCCGTGTGCGAGCTTTCCTTTTTTTGAAAACCCAAAGGCAATTGTCGTCGATAAAGACCCGCGAGATTTATATTATCAGTGTAAGTTTGAAGTTAAATCTAATTGTACATGGACGCCTTGTTATGATGTTAATAAATTCATCGAATATTACCGAGTAATACGAAAAGGAATGTCTCGCAAAAGCAATGTTGATGTTTTGTTTATTAGGTTTGAAGACCTTATTTATGAATATGAAAAAACGGTGAATGAGATCGAGATTTTTTTGGGAATTCCTTCCTCTAACCATCTCGAAGTTAAAAAATACTTCAATCCAGATATTTCGATTAATAATACACAACTGTTTAGAAAATATCCTCAGTATAACAATGATACTACCCTTATCGAAAAAAATTTATTTGATTATCTTTTCCATTACGATCAATATGATATTAAGACACAATTTGGAGCTTCTTACAACGACTAATCTATGTTCGAACCAAATAAGAGCGTCAAGCTGTGAAGAAACTAATTAACCTGTGGATAAACACGTCGGCTCCTGCTAAGGCGTCTATAGTGTTTTTATTCGTAAGTATTGTACAAAAGGGATTAGCCTACATTACTACTCCAGTATATACAAATTTACTTACAACTGACGATTATGGCAAGGTAGCAGTGTTTCTTACTTGGTTCCAGTTAATAGGCGTAGTGGCGATGTTTTCGCTCCAAGCTGGCGTTTTTAATAATGGGATGCTTGAGTATAAGCAAGATAGAGATGGTTATATGTTCTCAATGCTTATGCTATCAAATGTTATTACTATTATTACAGGGTCTGTTTTCATTGGAGGATATGGCATATGGGGTAAATACATCAAACTGGATATGCCGCTTGTTCTATTAATGTTTGCACTGTTTTTCACCCAGCCGGCAATGAATTTCTGGCAATCAAGAAAAAGATTCGAGTTTAAGTATAAAATTCTTGCTATTGCAACTTTAAGTTCTTGCATTCTTTCGCCTATTATTGCTGTGGTATGCATTTTCTTATTTCCAAGCAATAAAATATACGCTCGACTGTTCGGCGCGGAATGTGTTTTGATTGCTTTTTACTTGTTCTTTTATGTTTACATTATCGTAAAGGCAAATGGAAAACTAAATACCTCCTACTGGAAATTCGCTTTTTTATTTAATCTACCTTTGTTACCTCATTATTTATCTAATTTTCTTTTAAATAGTTCAGATAAACTGATGATTTCATACCTGATAAATGATACACAAGCTGCATTTTATAATGTAGCCTATGCCGTTGGCACAGTTGTATCAATAGTATGGAGCGCAATTAATACGTCCTTGCTTCCTTTTACATACGAAAATTGTGAAAAGAAGAACTATAAACGAATATCTGATATTACTATCCCTTTGATATTGATTTACAGTGCTGCATGTTTAATGATAGTCTTATTTGTTCCTGAAATAATTTATATTATGGCGCCTAAAGAGTACAGTATTGCCATATATGTGGTTCCCCCTATTATTGGTGGAGTATTTTTTCAGAGTTTGTATTACATATTTGCAAACGCAATTTATTATTATAAAAAACCAAAATATGTTATGTATGCCAGTTTTACAGCTGCGATTTGCAATCTAATTCTTAATTATATTTTCATACCAAAGTTTGGTTTTATCGCTGCTGGTTACACTACTCTTGTAAGTTTTATCATACAAGTTCTCATAGACTATTTTGCAATGAGAAAAGTCCTAGGATTCTCAATTTACAATGACAAATTCTTAATGGTTGTTTCTTTGGTAGTGATCGGAATATCATTAGTAATCAATTTCACGTATAATTGTTCCTTTATAAGATATGGAATATTTGCGACCTTACTTGCTATTCTCTTATTTAAACGTCAATACATTATTTCACTGTTGAAGAAAATTCGTAGTCAAGTCCCCAATTGTGCGTAAATTTCGTATTGGGAGGTTGCCTTGTATACGCTCTTTTGTCATCTGCTCCGTCGTCGTACAAGGAATCGATTATATCGTAGATTTGAGTTAAAAATTCCGGAATGACAGAAGTGTCGTCGTGATTATTGACGGTCGTTTCCGTTGCAACGATCTGTCGAGTTCTGGGATCCACGGCTATGTGAACTTTATGCCAAGTCCTGTGCTTGCACCTTCCATGTTGTAGCCCTTCCATTCGCCTTCGTCATAAACCTAAGTCCCGTGCTGTCGACTACGACTACTGGAGGCTCATATTTGCTAACAACTTTAATAGAAATGTTCAGCGTTTTAGAACGTTTGCAAAGCGGCGTATAGTCTGGACCGCTAACGTCTTGAATCACTAAAAGCGAAAATCGTTCCGTCCAAATTCCTTAGCACTTCGGTTGTTAAGATGAAAAACTTCGCGAACGATCAACAACGTTTCGATTGCTGTATCGCTATAAACGAAGGGACGTCCACGATGATACCCTTTGTTTTGACGGTTACATAGTTCCAAAACGTCGGTGCCAAACCAGAACGTAATGTTTCCTCATTTGACTAACGATTCGTTATATTCCGACCAATTACGAACTTTTCTCATTTTTTTACCTCGCGATACTTGTTGTTCGTTGTGTCGTTCGGTAAAATAACATGGGCGCGGTTTCGTAAAATTGCGCACTTTTTGATATTTATTCAACAAAGCCATATGAAAGCCTTAATTCTCAATTCCGGACTTGGTTCCCGCATGGGCGTTCTCACCTCCGAACACCCAAAATGCATGACAGAAATCTCCGCACGTGAAACAATTCTCTCTCGTCAACTTTCAATGTTATCGGAAGTTGGGGTCGACGAGGTAGTGATCACGACCGGTTATTACGACGCCGTTCTAGTAAACTACTGCCAGAGCCTCGATCTCCCCGTCCATATCACGTTCGTCAAGAACCCGGTCTACGACAAGACAAACTACATCTACTCCATCTACTGCGCCAGAGAGTATCTGGACGATGATATTATCCTCATGCACGGCGACCTCGTCTTTGAGAACGAGGTTCTCGACCGCGTCATGGCGGCGGAGACTTCGTGCATGACGGTTTCCTCCACGCTTCCACTTCCTGAGAAGGACTTCAAGGCGGTCGTTCGCGACGGGAAGGTCGTCAAAGTCGGGGTGGAGTTCTTCAACGAGGCGATGGAAGCGCAGGCGCTCTATAAGCTTTATAAGGAAGACTGGCGAGTGTGGCTAGACAAGATCGTCGAGTTCTGCGAATCAGGGAACACGAAGGTCTACGCGGAGAACGCGCTGAACGCGTTGGACGGCACGGCGAATATCGCCGCGCTCGACGTCGAGAATCTCCTCTGTTCCGAGATCGACAATCCGGAAGACCTAGCGGTCGTCAGCGCCAGACTCAACGAAGTCGAAAACCGAAAGGTTTACCTTACGTTCTCAACCGATATCATCCACGGCGGCCATATCGCAATCATCAAAAAAGCGGAGCGCCTTGGCAAACTTATCGTCGGCGTGCTGTCGGACGAGGCTGTCGCCGGATATAAGAGGTTCCCGCTCGTTTCGGCGAAGGAGCGTAAAAAGCTCTTTGAGAACATCGCCGGCGTCTACAAGGTCGTCGATCAGCAGACGCTTTCTTACAAAGACAATCTCTTGAAATACAAGCCCGACGTCGTCGTCCATGGCGACGACTGGACGACTGGGTTCCAGAAGCCTGTGAGAGACGAGGTCGTTTCTATCCTAGCGTCTTACGGCGGGAAGCTCGTCGAATTCCCGTATTCTCATGATCCAGAGTATCGAGCGATGGAAAATCGGGCGCGGACGGAACTGTCGCTTCCGGACGTCCGACGCGCAAGACTCAAGAAGACGCTTGCGATGAAGGGACTTATTACCGCGATGGAAGCCCACAGCGGCATCACGGGACTGATCGTCGAGAAGACGGTCGCGTATCAGGACGGGGGCACGCGCCAGTTTGACGCGATGTGGGTTTCTTCTCTCTGCGACTCTACGGCAAAGGGCAAGCCCGATATCGAGCTTGTCGATATGACGAGCCGATTCCGCACGATCGACGACATTATGGAAGTCACGACGAAGCCGATTATCTTCGACGGCGACACCGGCGGTCTCACCGAACACTTTGTGTATACCGTCCGTTCTCTTGAACGTATGGGCGTTTCCATGGTCATTATTGAGGATAAGACGGGGCTCAAAAAGAACAGCCTCTTTGGAACGGAGGTTCAGCAGACTCAGGACAGTATCGAGAACTTCTCCGCAAAAATCCGAGCCGGTAAGAAAGCTCAGAAGACGCAAGATTTCATGATCTGCGCGCGCATCGAGAGCCTCATTCTCGAACGGGGCATGGAAGACGCCTTGACCCGCGCGTTCGCCTTTGCGGAAGCGGGCGCGGACGCCATTATGATCCATAGCCGAAAAAAGGATCCTTCCGAAATCAAAGAGTTTATCGAAAAGTTCCGCGAGAAGGACAAGATCACGCCCATCGTGCTCGTTCCAACCAGTTTCAACACCGTCTACGAAGAAGAGTGGAAGGAGTTGGGGGCGAATATCGTTATCTACGCCAACCAACTCACTCGAACGGGCTTCCCCGCGATGCAGGACGCCGCAAGAACGATTCTGGAGAATCACCGAGCAAAGGAATGCGACGATAAGTGCATGAGCATCAAGGATATTATCACTCTGATTCCGGAAGAGTTCTGAACCGTCTTTTTTCTATTTTTTGCACAAGGAAGTAAGGATGATTACATATAAGCTGCTTACGCCCGGACCGCTGACCACGACCGACTCCGTGAAGCGAGAGATGATGGTGGACCATTGCACGTGGGATAACGACTATAAAGTCATCACGCAGAAGATACGCGCGGAACTGCTGGAATTCGCCCACGTTTCGCCGGAAGAGTATACGGCCGTTTTGATGCAGGGAAGCGGCACGTTCGGAGTCGAGTCCGCAATTACCAGTTCCGTCGGAAAAGACGGGAAAGTTCTAATTCTTTCGAACGGCGCGTATGGCGAGCGTCAGGAAGATATCTGCAAACATGCGGGATTGAACTACCGCATTGAGCGTTTCCACTACAACGAAACGCCTAACGCCGAAACGGTGGAACAAATTCTCAAGGACGACCCCGCGATCACTCACGTGTCCATGGTTCACAGCGAGACGACGTCTGGCATTCTGAACGATATCGAGTCTGTGGCTAAGGTCGTAAAGGCGGCGGGGAAAGTTTTCATCGTCGACGCGATGTCTAGCTTTGGCGGCGTCGAGATTCCTGTCGCCGACTGGGGAATCGATTTCATTATCTCGTCTGCCAACAAGTGCATCCAAGGCGTGCCGGGCTTCAGCTTTATCATCTGCCGTCTTGACGAACTCAAGAAGTGCGAGGGCAAGGCGGTTAGCCTCTCCCTCGATCTCTACGATCAGTGGAAGGGAATGTTCGACGGCAAGTGGCGTTTTACGTCTCCGACTCACGTGGTTCTCGCCTTTGCGAAAGCGATCGAGGAGATGAAGGCGGAGGGTGGAATTCCCGCAAGGAGTAAGAGATACGTCGAAAACAACAAGCTGTTGATCTCCGAGATGAGAAAACTGGGGTTTGAAACCTACATCGACGACGACCGTCAGGGACCTATCATCACGACTTTCTTCTATCCCGAGAATTGCAACTATACCTTCAAGGAGATGTACGAGTTCATTAAAGCTCGCGGCTACGCCATCTATCCCGGCAAGGTTACGGAGGCGGAGACGTTCCGCATCGGCAATATCGGCGAAATCTACAAGGAAGATATCGAAAAGCTGATATCTATCTATAAAGAATTCTTAGCGACCAAGGCGTGATTGAGGGACGATACCGTGAAAGCTAACGCGTCGTCAGACGACAATCAACTCAAACGGCGTCTAAATCCTATGCACGTCTGGGCGATTGCCTTTGGCTGCGTTATAGGATGGGGATCCTTCATTAATCCCGGTCAAAAGTTTTTACCGGCGTCCGGCGTCGCGGGAACGGCGATCGCGATGGTTCTCGGCGCGTTAGTGATGATTATTATCGCGTTTTCCTACGCGTATATGGTTCCTAAATATCCGCAGGCGGGCGGCGAGTTCACGTTCGCAAAGAACTGCTTCGGCAAGAACATGGCTTTCCTCTGCGGTTGGTTCCTCGTCGTCGCCTATCTCACCAACGTGCCGATGAACAGTACGGCGATCGCCTTGATCGTCGACGGTCTTGACGGTTCGGCGGACGTCTTGAAGTTTGGGTTCCATTACTCTGTCGCCGGATTCGATATCTATATGGGCGAGATGGCGCTGGCGATGGGGGTGTTGCTCCTTTTGGGCTGGCTGAACGTCATCGGAGTTCAGAAGGCCGCTTTTGTCCAAACGATCCTGTCCACGCTTCTGGTTACGTGCGTTTTCACGTTGTTTGCCGCCGCCGTCGTTAGTTCGAAGGCAAAGGGAATCAATATGGAGCCCGTCTGGGGCTTCGACAAGAACGCCGTTATGGCGGCGGGGTATTCGGCGGAGAACGTCGGCAAATTTGCCCACGTGGGACTTTCCGGGGTTCTCGGTGCGATTCTCGCCACCTTTGCGATCGCTCCTTGGGCGTATGTCGGTTTCGACGCGATTCCCCAGGCGGCGGAGGAGTTCAACTTCAGTTACAAGAAAGTGTCGTTCATCATGATTATCGCGATCGTGTTTGGCTGTTTCGTCTATACGAGCAACAATACGGTCGCGGCGGCGGCGTTAGAAAACTGGCCGGAACGCGTCATGGCGGGCGAGTGGGTCGTTCTTGTCGCGGCGGAAGAACTCCTTGGCGCCTTTGGCAAGACGCTTGTCGGACTCGGAGTCGGGAGCGCGGTCCTTTCTGGAATCATGGGATTTTACCTCGCCTCGAGTCGACTCATGTATTCGATGTCTCGCGAAGGATATTTGCCAAACTGGTTTGGAAAGGTCGATAAGAAGTATGGCACGCCGAAAAACGCGATGATCTTCTGTATCGTCGTCAGCCTTTCAGGACCGATTCTCGGACGCGAGGCGCTGGGTTGGTTTGTCGACATGAGCGCGATAGGCGCTTCCATGGGCTACTTCTTTACGGCGACTAGCGCTTTAGTTACAACTAGAAGAGACGGGGACGGAACCGTCTTGCTTAAAGCCATGGCGATTGCGGGAGTCGCGTTTAGCCTCATTTTTATTGTTCTTCAGCTCGTGCCAATCCCAAAATTACCAAGCGTTCACTTTGGAACGGAGAGCTACATAATGTTGCTCGTATGGATTGCGCTTGGCGTCGTATTTTATATAAGGCAGATAAAGCAAATAAACGAGATATAAGATGGAACAAAAAATCATTACCGACTATAACGGAATCGACCAATGGATCGCGGAGAACGCTATACGGAAGCCGTTTCTAGTTTGCGATTCTTCTATGCCGTTTCTGAAAGTCAAAGAATACTTTGACGAACTAGAAACAAAAACGCCTGTCGTTAAGTTTGACAAATTTCAGCCGAATCCGCTCTATGAATCTGTCGTCGAGGGCGTGAAGCTGTTTCGCGACGAAGGTTGCGACGGGATCATAGCGGTCGGCGGCGGCTCGGCGATCGACGTCGCAAAGTGCGTCAAGCTGTATTCAAACATGCCCGGCGACGGCGCCGACGGCTCTTGGCTCAAAGGCGAAATCGTTTCGAACGCTGTTCCGTTCCTCGCCATGCCGACGACGGCCGGCACGGGCTCGGAAGCTACGAGGTACGCCGTCGTTTACTACAACGACGCCAAGCAGAGCATAACCAGCGAGAGCATAATTCCCAGTACCGTTCTCATGGACGCCAGCGCCCTGAAGACGCTCCCGCTTTATCAGAAGAAAGCGACAATGTGCGACGCTCTCTGCCACGCGATCGAATCCTTCTGGTCGGTAAATAGCACGGAGGAGAGCAAGGGATATAGCAAGAAAGCGATAGGACTGGTCATCGCCAACATGGACGCTTATCTAGCCAACGACGACGAAGCGAACGCCAACATGCTCGTCGCCGCTAACATGGCGGGCAAGGCGATTAATATTACGCAGACGACGGCGGGCCACGCCATGTGTTACAAGATAACCAGTCTGTTCGGAAGCGCCCACGGTCATGCGGCGATCCTCTGCGATCGGGTTTTGTTTCCTTGGATGATAAAGAATACCGACAAATTCGTCGACTCTAGGGGCGAAGAGTATTTGAAAAATACGTTGGACGAGATCGGCAAGGCGATGGGTTGCGAAGACGCGCAAGGCGGCGCTGAAAAGTTGAGAAAAATATTCGAGGCGCTTGCGTTTGAAGTTCCTGCGGCGACCGACGAACAGTACGAGGAACTCAAGACGAGCGTGAATCCCGTGAGGCTTAAGAATCATCCCGTCCGACTTGACGTTGAAACGATCGACCGACTTTACCATGAAATTTTGAGGTAGGCGTTATTATGAAGGTTGAAAGATTTGTAGAAATTATCGGCGCCGAATTCTACACAGGCGTTCCTGACAGCCAATTGAAAGCCCTTTGCAACTATCTAATGGCGACGTATGGAATCGATCCTAAACGTCACGTCATCGCCGCCAACGAAGGGAATTGCACGGCGCTCGCCGCCGGTTATCATCTCGCCACCGGCAAGGTTCCCGTGGTCTACATGCAGAACAGCGGCGAAGGCAACGTCATTAATCCGGTAGCGTCTCTCCTCAACGACAAAGTATACGCTATTCCGGTTATCTTCGTTATCGGCTGGCGCGGAGAACCCGGAGTTCATGACGAACCTCAGCATATCTACCAGGGCGAAGTGACGGTAAAGTTGCTAGAAGAGATGGATATTGCGACGTTCGTCGTCGGTAAGGAGACGACGGAGGAAGAACTGACGGCGAAAATGTCAGAGTTCCGGACAATCCTAGCGACGGGGAAGGACGTCGCCTTTGTCATCCGCAAGGGCGCTTTGACGGACGCGCCTAAGGTCGAATACAAGAACGACAACACTATGTCGCGTGAAGAGATCATTCAGCATATCGTGAAAGCAAGCGGCGAAGATCCGATTGTCAGCACCACGGGCAAGGCTAGTCGCGAACTGTTTGAGACGCGCGTGGCAAACGGCCAGAGTCATAAGTATGACTTCTTAACGGTCGGCTCTATGGGACACAGTTCTTCCATCGCGCTAGGCGTCGCAATTAACAAGCCGAACCAAAGAATCTGGTGCGTCGACGGGGACGGAGCCGTCCTTATGCATATGGGCTCCATGGCGGTTATCGGCGCTAATAAACCGAAGAATCTGGTTCACGTCGTCATTAACAACGGCGCGCACGAGACCGTCGGCGGCATGCCCACCGTGGCGGGAAGCATTGATCTTGTCGCTATCGCCAAAGCCTGCGGCTATCCGAACGCGGTATGCGTCGACAACTTCGACGATCTCGACAAAGAACTTGAAGCGGCGAAGGGACGGAACGAATTAAGCCTGGTCGAAGTGAAATGCTCTATTGGCGCAAGGGAAGACCTCGGTCGTCCGACGACAACTGCGCTAGAGAACAAACAAAACTTCATGGAGTACTTGGCGACGCTATAGGAGCGACGCACTCTTGCGAGAGAGGGAACTCAAAGAGGATCCGTGGGAACAAATCTTGTGCTGAATCCAGGCGCAGGGGCGTTTCTACGGATTCTTTCTATTTGTAATATGGACGCTTATATCAATCTTCTGAGAAACCAAAGAACATTGCTTCCAAACCAAAGTTTTTGCCAACGAATCCAAGGGGGGCGCCCTTGCCGCAGAGGGTAACGCGCTACCGTGTGCGCATGGATGCCCGCTCCCGTTGGTCGCCCGTCGAAGGCGGTTTTATAACGCGCCTGAACGCGTTGACTTGTTCACAGCGAGTCGCGGGGCGTCTATATTCTTATTCTGTTTCTTTTTTTACCTTTCTAGACAGAATTCGCGAATATCTCGGCGATTTCGTGTGATTATATGGCGACCCCCGAAACGTTAGCGTGACTCATAACGTTCTCGGGCGCTGAATTTCAAATCGTAAACTGCAATCTATGGAGGAAAGAAACCATGTCGTGGCTCTCGTTGTTTCGTCGCAAGAAAGAATCGCAACTTGTATCCCGCAAGAAACGCGGACGGTATAACGTCGATATCGACTTCTCAGACCCCAAGGTTCGTCGTCGGCTGCTCCTGTTCGCCGACGCGATCGAGGCAGGACTGTCAGACGAAGAATACCTCGATCTCCTCGCCCGCCCGCGACGCCAACGCAAGGGCGTTGGATCCCGATATCGCGCCTGAACGCGTTGACTTGTTCATAACTTTCGGGCGCGTGATTCTAGGGCGCGTGATTCTAGGGCGACGCTCGTTGGCCCCCGAAGGCGGTTTTATTACGCGCTGGAACGCGTTGACTTGTTTATAGCAACTCGGACGCGTATCTCCAGGTCCGCGCTCGTTGGCGCGGACGTCTGGTTCAGATTAATTCGGAAACAGACGCCTGATCATCGGGAAGACAGGAGTTACGCGGCGGCGACCTCGCCGCGGAGGGTTCGCGCTTCCGCGCGTGCGTAGATACCCGCTCCCGATGGTCGCTAGACTTTTGATAGACGCCAAGTCATGAGGTCCGCGCTCGTTGGCCCGCCGAAGGCGGTTTTATTACGCGCCAGAATGCTTTGTCTCGTTTACCGCTTCTCGGGCGCGTGATTCTAGGGCGACGCTCGTTGGCGTCGCCGTCCGGTTCAAATTAATTCAGAAACGGGCGCCTGACCAACGGGAAGGCTAGCGTTACGCGCCGTGTTCGCTATGCGTAAGAAAAAGTATTCAGGCGCGTGCCCCTCAGCGGCGAGGTCGCCGCCGCGTGATCGTCCCCCGCGACGTCGCGGGCGCCGCGTTATTCCAACCGATCCTGGACCCAACGTAGTAGACTCTCGGAGTCGATGGATCCCGACGCGAGGCGAAGGATGATTTCCGATAGTTCTGCGCTGTTGGTTTTAAGGGTTAGACGATTGAGATCCAAGGTAATCAGGAGCGCCATGGCGCCAATCCTTTTATTTCCATCGTGGAACGGGTGATTCATCACCAGACCATAGCACAAACGGACGGCCTTTTGAACCACAGAGGGATAAAACTCATACTCCCCGTAACCTTGAAACGGGGCGTTCAAGGCTGAATCGAGCAGATTCTCGTCTCTTATGCCGCGCGTCCCGCCATAACGCTCGACAAGCTGATCATGTAGCAAGAGAATTTCCTCTTTGGTTAAGCGAATCATTTGGCAAGCTTCTTAAAAGCCTCGTCATAAAGTTCCATCATTTTATTCGCGGACGCTAGGACGTCGGATTTAGCCGCGTCTTCGACTTCATCGGCAATCGTGAACTGAACGACCAAGTAGCGCGGAACATTGTTCTTGAAGACAACGGCGCGACCATACCGATCCGCAATGCGAGTTACCTTGGAGAAATTCTGATTCGCTTCGGTCATCGAAACGACAGTGTTGGTATCAATGTTCATAATGAAAGCTCCTTTCCTACGGACGCCAATATTATAGCATAAAATATAGGAGAAATCAATCCTACTTTCTCTCCCAGAATCAGCGCTCGCGACGTCGCGGGGGACGATTACGCGCCAGAACGCTTTAACTTATTCATAGCTTTTCGGGCGCGTGATTCTAAGTCCGCGCTCGATGGCCCGCCGAAGGCGGTTTTATTACGCGCCAGAATGTTTTGTCTCGTTTACCGCTTCTCGGGCGCGTGATTCTAGGGCGACGCTCGTTGGCGTCGCCGCGTTATTCAAATTAATTCAGAAAACTGGCGCCTGACCAACGGGAAGGCTGGCGCTACGCGGCGGCGACCTCGCCGCGGAGGGTTCGCGCTTCCGCGCGTGCGTAGATATCCGCTCCCGATGGTCGCTAGACTTTTGACAGACGCCAAGTCATGAGGTCCGCGCTCGTTGGCCCGCCCGCCCCGCGACGAGGTCGCCGCCGCGCCGTCGCGGGCCAGCCCCGGCCTTCCCATTTCACGCAAGAAATAAATGAAAATAAGGCCTTGACGTCTTCCTATATCTGGTAAAATACGTGCTCCCAAACGCTATATATTGTGTTTACAGACACAATATATAGCGCAGGATTGAGATTGACAACGGCAGCTTCTTTGACGTCACGCAAAGGGAGACACATAACGATGACGAATACGACGGCTTGGAGAGGTTTTCGCGAGGGCGTATGGCGCGACGGAATCAACGTTTCCAACTTCATCAAACTGAATTATACGCCTTACGAGGGCGACGCGTCTTTCCTCTCGGGGCCGACGGAACGCACGAACCGTGAAATGGCGCGCGTCAAGGAACTTCTTATTGCGGAAAACGCCAAGGGCGGCGTTCTCGACGTCGATACGAGCCGCGTCCTGACGATCCTTTCGCACGAGCCGGGCTACGTCGTCGACAAGGATACGGATATCATCGTCGGGCTTCAGACGGACGCGCCGCTGCGCCGCGGGGTTTCGCCTTTCGCGGGATTTCGCAACGCGGAACAGGCGTGCGAGGCGTACGGATATCAGATTTCCGACCTCGTTCAGACCGAATTCAAATATCGCACGACGCACAACACGGGCGTTTTCCGCGTCTATACGGACACGATGCGCAAGGCGCGTCACGCGGGCGTTCTGACCGGGCTGCCGGACGCGTACGCGCGCGGCCGCATTATCGGCGACTACCGCCGCGTCGCGCTTTACGGGATGGACTACCTCATCGAACAGAAGAAGCTCGACAAGAAACGACTCGGGGAAAAAGACTATCTCGACGAAGCGACGATTCACCTTCTCGAAGACCTCGCGAAGCAGCTCGAGTTCATGGCGCAGCTCAAAACGATGGCGCAAAGCTACGGCTACGATATTTCCCGTCCCGCCGAAAACGCTCGAGAAGCGATCCAGTGGCTCTATTTCGGATACCTCGGCGCGGTCAAAGAACAGAACGGCGCCGCGAACTCGATCGGTCGCATCGCGGAATTCATCGACGTCTACATTCAGCGCGACTTGGACGAAGGCGTCCTGACCGAAGAACAGGCGCAGGAACTGATCGACGATCTCGTCATTAAACTCCGGCTCGTCCGTCATCTCCGCACCCCTGAATACAACGATCTTTTCGCCGGCGACCCCGTCTGGGTCACGCTTTCGCTCGCGGGGGTTACAGGCGAAGGCCGGCATATGGTCTCGAAAACGAGCTTCCGCGTCCTTCAAACGCTCTACAACCTCGGATCGTCCGCCGAACCGAACATTACCGTTCTCTGGTCCGAGAAACTTCCTCAGCATTTTAAAGATTTCTGCGCTCAGGTCAGTATCGACACGGACTCGATCCAATATGAGAACGACGACCTCATGCGGCGAATGTACGGCGACGACTACTCCATCGCATGCTGCGTCTCCGCGATGAAGACGGGCAAGCAGATGCAGTTCTTCGGCGCGCGTTGCAACCTCGCGAAAGTTCTCCTCATGGCGCTCAACGGCGGCAAAGACGAAAAAGAAGGCTCGCAAATCGCGCCGGTCGGCACCGTTTACGAAGGCGACGTCCTCGAGTTCGACAAGGTCTACGCCGCGTATAAGCATTATCTGAGCTGGATGGCGAAGCTCTACGTCAACACGATGAACATCATCCACTACATGCACGACAAATACGCTTACGAGCGCCTCATGATGTCGTTGCACGATACGGACGTCGAACGACTCATGGCGTTTGGCGTCTCCGGATTCTCCGTCGTCGTCGACTCCCTCTCCGCGATCAAATACGCCAAGGTCAAACCGATTAAAGACGAACGCGGGCTTATCACGGAGTTCGACGTCGAAGGCGAATTCCCGAAGTACGGCAACGACGACGACCGCGCCGACCTCATCGGCAAGGACCTGATCGAGTATTTCTACAAGGAACTCTGCAAGACGCCCGCGTACCGCGGCGCACGTCATACGCTGTCGATTCTGACGATCACGTCGAACGTCATGTACGGACGCAAGACCGGCTCGACTCCCGACGGACGCAAGGCAGGTCAGCCGTTCGCGCCGGGCGCGAACCCGATGCACGGTCGCGACGCGGAGGGCGCGCTCGCGTCGCTCAACTCGGTCGCCAAGCTCAATTACGCTTGCTGCCAAGACGGCATCTCGAACACGTTCTCTATTACGCCGGACGCGCTCGGTCGCGATAAGAACGACCGTATCGAACACCTCGTCACGATGCTCGACGGGTATTTCCAGCAGGACGCGCACCATCTGAACGTGAACGTCCTCAACCGCGATAAGCTCGTCGCCGCGATGAACGATCCGACGCTCTATCCGTCGCTAACGATTCGCGTCTCCGGCTACGCGGTCAACTTCAACAAGTTGACCCGCGACAAGCAGGAGGAAGTCATCGCGCGCACCTTCCACGAGAAGATGTGAGATTAGATCGAACCAACGGCGGAGGCGACGCGATGGCGGACGTTCATTCCTTCGAATCGATGGCCGCGCTCGACGGCGAGGGGTTGCGCTATGCGATCTTTCTCACCGGCTGTCCTCTCCGCTGTTGGTATTGTCACAATCCGGACGCTTGGTTTCCGTCTGGCAAAAACGTCACGGCGGAGCAAGCGTTCCAGAAGGCGCGGCGATTCAAGCCGTACTTCAAACACGGCGGCGGCGTAACCTTTTCTGGCGGCGAACCTCTCCTCAACGCCGATTTTATTAACGAGACCGCCGAACTACTTCATGGCGAAGGTATTGGATATTGTCTCGACACCTCCGGGAGCGTCCCGTTGACGGATTCCGTCCGTAAGGCGCTCGACCGCGCCGATATGGTCATTCTCGACGTCAAGTTTCCCGATCCGGAACGGTACCGACTTTATACGGGCGGCGACTTCAGTCGATTTATCGAAATCGGACGGTACTGCACGAAGATCGGCGCAAGACTCTGGCTGCGCACCGTCGTCGTCCCGGGAATCAACGACTCCGAAGCCGACATGGAACAGTATGCGGCGCTCGTGAAAGAATTTAAGTTCGAACGTTACGAGCTTCTCGGTTTCCACACGATGGGATTCTTCAAATATGAAAATCTCCAGATAACGAATCCGCTCGCAAACGTCGCCGCGATGGATCGCGACAGGCTCGACGAATTGCAACGCTATCTTAATTCAATTCTTCATCCCCAATCGAAGGGGAATTGAGGCGAAACCGTGAAATAACGTCGAACCTTCGTCCGTTTTATTTCTTCAGCGTCCCATAAATCAGACGACGATATTGTTTTTTCCGCGTCTACGTTTCAAAATATCCGACGAAATACAAAGAGCTATTCGTCTGCTCATATCTTGGTCGACGAAACGTCCGGCGATCTCGATTAAATAGCGTCTGAGACGGTTTTTGTTTTTAATCTTGTCGAAATCAATCGTTCCAAACATCGAAAAGTCAGCGACGTTCTTTGCCCCCGTATAACACGGTAAAAAGTCGTTATTTTAAAGCGCTAGAATCTAACGGAATTCAAGACGAATTATTCAAATGAAAAAGGAAAAAGACGCGGCGAATAATCGGTCGCGTCTTTTTCTTTTAAAAAAATACAGAAAAGAATTAAAACGCTTGACGCGACGTCGACGGCTAGATACAATACGCGAACTGGCGTTCCAGTTTTTATCCCTTGTTTAATTAAAAGGAGCCGATAATGCCTCGTGGAAGAAAAAAGAAGGTCGTCCTGTCGCTCGCTGAAAAAATCGACGCCGCCAAAGCGGATATCGCCACGCTCAGCAAGCAGCTGAAGCTTAAAAAAGCCGAACTCAAGCAGCTTGTCAACGAAAAGGCGGATGAAAAGAAAAACGAAATCTTCGCCGCGATTGAAGCGAGCGGCAAGAGCTACGAAGACGTCTTGGAAATGATTAAAAACGCGAAGTGAAAAGACGCTTTTAAACGCGATTCTATCGTTCGCTCAATAATAATAATAGCCGAAACGATTGCTCCGTTTCGGCTGTTTTTCTTTCTTGACGGTCAAGAGCGTTTGTCGTTCGACGATTTTACCAAGACGCGCCAAGCAAAAAGACGAAACTAAATCTCCTGCGATTGATTCTCGCAAAACGTTTTTCTCGAACGCGACTCGCTCTCCCGACGAGCGTCGATAACGTCCTTGAAAAAAGGCGCGCGTTTTGGCGATTTCAAACGCGCGATTTCTTTTTCTCTTTACAAAAAAGACGTCGCGACGCTTGTCCGCGACGCGACGTCTTTTACGAGAACGTTCGATTCAACTCAAAAGAGCGTATTTTTTGAGCGTCGATTATTTCGATTCGAAGAGTACGACAGGACCGAGAAGTCCGGACTTCTTGAGAGGCGAATCCGGCTTGTAAACGTTGACCGGACACCAAGTTTTGCGCTGATCCTCCGGAAGTTTCGAATCCCCGATAAGGCGATTGACCCAGCAGTTGACGACTTCGATTCTGATCGTATTCTCGCCGGCTTTGACGTATTTCGTCACGTCGAGGCGAAGCGGCGCGGTCCAAACGCCGCCGACATATTCGCCGTTAATCGTAACTTTCGCCATTTCGCTGACAGAACCGAGAGAAAGGTAGACGCTCTTGGTCGGCTTCGCGTCGAGTTTGAACGTCCTCTCATAAACCGCCGTTCCGGAATAGTATTTAATCGCCTCGTTTTCAGACGTCGACCAATCGGTCAGTTTATCGAATTTTACGACGTCTTTAGGTCCGCGAGCGATCTCTCCCGAATCGAACGAAACGTTCCAATCCGAATTGAGTTCGACAAGGGGCGTCAACGCAAGATCGTTCGTCTTGGCCGGGCCGGACGTCGCGTCCGTATCCTTTTCGAAGACGATGAAAAAGCTTTCCTGAGCCGCGAACGAAAGGGGTAGCGTCGTCCGACCGTCTTTAACGCTCCACGCCGTCGCGGGACGAGTTTCGCCCGTCGTCGGGTTCCAAATCTCGGGCGCTTTCCCCGAAACGCGGAACGTAATCGCGACGTCCTTCAATTCGGCGTCCGTCTGGTTCGCGACGAAGTAGACGTCGCCGTTCTTCATCGTGCGACGACCGTAGACAAGCCCCGTCGCAGGATCGTACTCGCAGTCGGGCTTAACGTTGAGCATAGCGAACGCTTCCGCCATCGTCAGTCCGCTGGCGATCGTGCCCTTGCCAACCTTGCGACTCTTGACCTTCACGCCGTCGACGTCGCCCCAGAGCGCGTCGGCGAGCGCTTTCACTTCGGCGTCCGCCTTCGGGTAGTTCTGGAGACTTGGAGATCGAGTCGGCTTCGGACCGAGAACAAACGCGCCGTCCTCGACGAGTTCCTTAATGCGCTTGAGCAATTCCGGACGCATCGAGTCGAGCTTCGGCAGTACGAGAAGCTTGTACCGCGTTCCGTGCGGAAGCGTGAGCAAGCCGTTTTCGTCGACGCTTGTCGTTTCGCGCAGAACTTCGCCGTTGATGAAGTCGTACTGATATCCGGAAGGAAGAGCCGGATCGACGGTTCCAACCATCTTCGGAGCGTCCTCGCCGATGAAATACGCGACGTCGGCGACGTTCAGACCCTGCTGCAGCATGTAGTTGACGCGCTTGAGATACATGACGTAAAGGTCAAGCTGTTTGAACCATGTGTTGTGACGGTTGAACTCGTTTCCAAACCACGCGTTGAAACCGGGAACGCGTTCGTCGGGCTGTTCGACGAAGAGGTGCAGCAGCGTGTTGTTAATGCCGTCGGCGAAGAATCGGTCGGTACGTTTCTTCATATCGATCGGGCTACGTCCGAAAGGATTGCCCGCGCACGTGTTCGATTCCGCCCAAATCTTCGTCTTGCCATAGATGTGGCCGCAGGACGAAGCGATGCGGTTTTCGATGTCGCCTAGAGTTCCTTCGCTCCAATATTCGCCGGCGATTTCGTTAGATTGACCGCCATACTGCAAGAATTCGCCGGGGAATCCCCAGTGTCCGTAGCATTCGAGCCATGTGTTCTTGCCGTATTCGTTGCTCGCGTCGCGGAGGCCGCCGACGTAGGAGTAGGCGACTTCGTCCGCGATGAAGCGGCGGAGGTCCCACAGGAAGCGGTCGGAAACGTCGAGATTTGTCGCGACGGCGCCGTAGAAGACGGGCAGGTACGGGGTCGGATCATAACCGAAGGACGCCTTGAATTTCTCGGCGAAGTTGTCGGTGAAGTTCTGACCGCCCATTTCATAACTGTCTTGAACAATCGTCGTGAACGACTTCATATCTTCGGCGGGGAACCGCTTGATGAGGTCGAGCATGTACGCGTTAAAGTGTTCGATCGCGTGTTCGCGACTCATTTTGTCGACTTCATAGCCGGTCGCCTCCGGGACGGCGGGCGCGTTCTTCGTGCCGGTCGGAACGCAACCGAAGCGTTCGACGACCCAATTTCCTTCCGGAACGTCCCACGTCAGGACGCCGTTTTTGAAGTTCGCGGTCAGATCAATCGCTTTCGCGGGATCGTAAGCGCCGACGGAATCGAATCGAGCGGGTTCGACGGCGGGCGCCCACTGGTATTCGCTCCAGAGCGGGTGCGGGGTCTCGTGCATCTTCGCCAGAGTCTGGTTGAAGACCTGGTTGACGACGGGCGTCGCTTCTAGCGTCACGGAGGAAATTCCCGAATCGCGGTCGCTCGTTACGACGAGTTCAAATTCGGACGCTTTCGTCGCGTTGAAGCTTGCTGTTACGGGCGCGTAAGGAATGAAGCCGACGTTGAGGGCGGCGTTGTAGCGGCTGATCGGGAACGTGATCAGTTTTTCTTTTTTACCGTCGACGACGGAGAAAAGCTCGGCGGTCGCGACGAGCGGCTGGTTGCGGAATTCGACGACGACGCCGCGCGCGGTAAAGGGCTTGTCCGACTTAATTGGGATCGTAACGGGCGTTTTCGCCTTCAGATCGTAGCCGCCTTTGGCGTTGGCGACGATCTTCTGACCGTATCCCTCGGGCGCGGGGTACGCGAGAACTTGGACGTCCTGATATTCGTCTTTGATTTCATGACCAAACTCAGGCTTGGCAAGCTTAAGTTCGACCTTGCCGGGACCTTTGACGAGCGTTTCGCTCTTCACGAGATAGCGCATCGCCGCGTCGTACTTGACCCACGGACCGCCAGACTGGCTCCAGCCAGGCGAGTTGAAGATGCCGACTTCTACCCCGATTTCGGAACCGGTTTTAAACGCCTGATGGACGATTTCCCACCATTCGTCGGAGAAGAATCGGACGGGGCCGGTTGGAACGTCGTCCTGACCGATGTCGCCGATATAAGCGCGATCGATTCCGACCGACTTCATCGCGATCAAGTCTTTTGTCACACCCTCGCGAGACGAGTTGCCGGAAAGCCAATACCAATAAGCGCCGGTGCGGACTTTCCCAGCCGGATTGACAAAATCGGCGAGGAGCGTGTCGCGATCGGGCGACGTCGGCAGTTGGTTCGTCTGCTCCGGCATCTTATGCGAGAATTTAAGATCGTTGGCGCGCTGCGCGTAAGACGGCGCGCTGATCGTAACTGCAAACGCCGCGACGAACGCTGTGCAAAACGCCAAAAAGCGTCCTGGACAAGAAGACGTCATAAGTTGCCTCTTTCTATATTCAAAGGTTGTTGTTTTTAAGGAAGTTCTGACAAATTCGACGCGTCAAAAATTCCTACGACGTGACAATCGCAAGCATTATAACAGGCGTAATTTGCATTTGCCACATCTTTTCAAAGAGTTTTTTTCATGCGACGACGTTTTCTTGACGTCAAGGGCGTTTAGAATCTATAATCATATTGGAATAGGCGGCGATACGTCGTCTATAAATCGACAAGCCTTCTCTATTTCGACGCCAGAGGACGCTATGAGTAAAAAGAAGCGCAATAGACAGACGGTCTATGATCCACGTTATGACGAATACGTCGAGGATTCCCAGCGGGATCTTCAACGTCCAACGCCGATTCCTAGGGAACCTGCCGGACGGATTCGTCCACAGGAAGACGAATCGTATGGCGACGAAGATTTCTCGGAAATTCAGGAGGAGATACGCCGACGCGCCTCCAAACGCCTCGCGTCTCTCGACGCGCTTCGCGGAATCAATATGCTCTGCATTATCGGGCTGGCGACGCTCATAACCTGCGTTTGCAACCTTACCCTTGAGGATTTCCGCGTTCTCGGCGACGGCGCCTACGAAGCGGCGAAGTCCTTCAGGACGAATTGGCCCGGTCCAAGTCCTGAAACGATCGCTAAGCACATGAATCACGTTCGATGGAATGGAGTTCTGCATCACGACACGATCTTCCCGCTCTTCCTTTTCCTCGCGGGAGTCTCGTTCCCCTTCTCTTTCCGCAAGCAACGCGCCAACGGTCGTCCGATGTGGCGCGTCATTCTCAAGGCGTTGTGGCGTGGAATTGCGCTCGTCGCGCTTGGAATCATTTATTCGAATAAGGTGACTTTCGACTTCGCTCACTTGCGTTTTATGGGGGTGTTGCAACACATCGGGCTGGCGTGGATGTTTGCCGCGTTCGTTTATATGGCTCTTTCGAAGCACACGAAAACGCTTCTGACGTTCTGCGCCTTTATACTCGTTTCCTACTGGCTCGTCGTCGCGCTCGTGCCCGCGCCAGACGTCGCGCCGAAAGAAGCCTTTACCAGAGAGGCGTTTACCCAGCGCGCCAAAGAACTTTTCAAGGTGCAGAAGCCTTACGGTCTAACGGAAGAAGAGGCGGTCGTCGAAAACGAAACGCCCGCCGAATCTGAGGCTGAAGGAAGCGCCGCCGAGGGCGAAGACGCCGGCGCCGAAACTAAAACGGCGACAGCGGAAAAGAAGAGTCCGCTTCAATTTGTTCCTCTCTTTGAAGACAATACGCTCCCCGAATTCGACGACCCGGACTATCCTGAGATCGGGACCGTCGCGCATAACCTTTTGCCCGAAGGGTGCGTCGTCAACTACATTGACCGTAAGCTAGTGCCGGGCAAGCTCTATCATCAGCCTCGAAGCGTTGAACGAGACCTTGCGACGGGCAAGCTCTATTCCGTCAAAAAGGACGGCGACGAGATTGAAAGAACGGAAATTACGGAATACGATCCGGCGCTTTATCGCCAGCTGCGCGATCCTGAAGGACTGGCGTCGACCTGGCCCGCAATCGTAACGGCTCTTCTCGGGATGATTTTCGGCGGCGTTCTCTGCCGTGAAAACAACGTATGTTCAAAATGGCGAAAGTTCATGATTCTCGTCGTAGGCGGCGCCGTTCTCGTCGCCGTCGGATTCGCGTGGCATCTCGTATTCCCGATCAACAAGAATCTTTGGAACAGTTCCTTCGTCTGCTTTGTCGGGGGCTATTCCGCGCTTGCGCTCGCTCTGTTCTATCTGGTAATCGACGTCTTCCCGCTCCGATGGCTGGCGTTCCCGTTCGCCGTCGTCGGTATGAACTCGATTACGATCTTCCTTGCGAAGCGCATTATCGTCTTCAACAGCATGCGCGACTTCTTCTTTGCGGACGCGATCGAACGCTTCGTGCCGACGTCGAGGACGATTATCGACGAAAGCGGCGCCGAAGTTCTCTTAGAAACGGGCGCGTTCCAAGAGATCGCGACCGTGATCGCCGGATTGATCGTCTCGTGGTGCTTCGTCTTCTGGCTCTATCGTCGTCGTATCTTCCTTAGAGTCTGACGCGCTCTCTCGAATCCAAACAGCAAAAACGCCGCGACGTTGCTACAGCGTCGCGGCGTTTTTATTTTGCCCCAGAAGCACGGACGGAGATTTGTGTTAAGCGCGTCGTCTCTGCAGTAAAATTCTGTATATTTTTTGGGATTTCTTAGATGCTGACGGAACGTGCTTTAAAATGACGAGACGCAATAATGGAAAAAGAATTATAGAATCTATACGCCGTTTAATTTAGATAAAGAAGTGACGACAATATTCGCATTTTCTTGTAAATAACTTTTCTTGTACCATATCCGAAATGATTTTATACTGTTCCTTAAAAAGGAATTGACGATTGAAAGATATAAATAAAGATATAAAAATGATCTGTCTTTTCCGTATTAATTCAAGATCCATAATGAGTATTTATTTCTTAATTTTCAATTGAAATTTCTATCAATTAAGACAATTCATTTTTCTCATAAAAAGCATTGAAGACCTAGCGTCTTATTTTGCCCCTTATCGCCAAATGGGATTGGAAGGATTGCCGAACGTCATTATTATATTTAATATTCCCGTAGACGCAGATCGTTTAATATCCTTTTTAAATTACTAATCCGAGGATTAATGTTTACAGCCTACGAATTCTAATTAGTCTTGTTCTCAGAATCCCGTCGGCATGTCTTTTGATTTGCCTGTAGTCCATATCACCTCTCCGAAACCAAAGAACATTGCTTTCAATCCAAAGTTTTTGATAATGAATCCAAATGCGGCAACCCGCCGCGGAAAATATCGCGCCGTAACGCGCCGACTTATTCATAGCTTCTCGGGCGCGTGATTCTAGGTCCGCGCTCGTGGCGCGGACGTCTGGGGCGAGATAATTTAGAAATGGACGCCTGACCAACGGGAAGACTGGAGTTACGCGCTGGGCGTGGCGTCAGTAAGAATGCGGGTTACTTTCGAGAAGTTTTAATATGCTTCTGTCGTCGAAACGACAGTGTTGGTATCAATGTTCATAATGAAAACTCCCTTCTTGTTGATACTACATAGTCGTACAAAAGATGGGAGAAATCAATTCTAATATCTCTTTTAAGCAGTATTCATCTACTATCGTCAGAAAACAATCTCAATATCGCCTTCTTGCTCCACAATGGCGTCTCCCAGATTGTGAGACGTCGATCCAAAACTTCGCATATCAGACGCGGTTCGTCGCCCGAGTTGTCGACGACCCTGGTATGATCTGCGACGCGGACGAGCTTGGATAGATTCCGAAGAGATTTTCCATAGCGGCTGATAATTTTTTCTTCAGGCACGTCGTGACCGCCGGTTTTGACGCGAGATTTGACACGCTCCACATTGACGCACGGATCGTTGGTCAACACAAACACGGCATGGATTTCATACCCCTGAGTTTTTGCCTGACGTAGCAGTTCAAGATTGCGATCTGTAGACAACACGGTCTCAAACGTGAAATCCTTATGAGATTTTAAAAGCGTTTGCCTGATCTGTTCCGCTTCCTGCGCCGCTTCCAGATCTGTACGTTGAGAAGCCCGTTTGATATCGTCCGCGTTCACATAGACGCCGCAGATTGGCATTCCTCGGGCAATCGTACTTTTGCCCGATCCGTTAGGTCCCGCAAAAACCAGAATCCGCGGACGAGAAGAATTAGTTAAGGACATATTCCACCCGACCGTCTGCATAAACCTTCGTAATCATCCCGCTTTCTTTATCAAAACGAGCGACGTAATCCGTTGCAATAGGTTCGCCCCTTTTGGCCACGGCGTCTTTACATGCAGTCTCAAACTCGTCAGAGGACATGTCAAACACGGTCTTTTGCGCAGTCTCCAGCCTAACGGGGAAAGGAAAGCCCTTTTCCGCGTTGAATTTTCGAGCCAGAATATTTATCACGGCGTTGAACGTAAGCCCCATCTCAGAGGCGATACGCGTAGTCTCCTCGCGGACCCCGTCGTCTAGTCGAATTGTACTTGTAGCCATCTCGATCTACTCCTTTCCACGAGATTGTAGCCCGGATCCTCGAGATTGTCAACACAAATGACAGCGTTTGTGTTTTTCACCCGTCAATGGAGCCAACGCAAGGGCGTTGGCTCCCGATAACGCGCCGAAACGCGTTGACTTTTTCACTGCGAGTCGGGGCGCGGGATTCTAGGTCCGCGCTCGTTGGCGCGGACGTCCGGGGCGAGATAATTCAGAAATAGACGCCTGGCCAACGGGAAGGCTGGAGTCACGCGCGGCACGCCCGTCAGATTAAGTACGCGAGTTAAAGCGCGTTACCCTCGGCGGCGAGGTCGCCGCCGCGATATTGGGATCCAACGTCCTAGCGTTGGGATTTCCAGAGACCGTGGAGATTGCAGTATTCGTAGGCGGCGACGAGTTTTTCGCCTTGCGCGAGCGAGAACTCGGCTTTGGGCAGATCGCCCGGGTCGAGTTTTTTGCGCTGGGTTCCCGACGTCGTTTGAATCGCGATCCATTCGATGTAGTGCGCGGGCGTCGACGGATGCTCGACGGCGCCGACGCGAACGACGACGTTGGCGCCGTCGATCGAGACGACGGGCACGTGCTTCTCGTGCGCGCCGTCGGTCACGCCGGGGTCAAGCTCACGCATTGGCTGACCGCAGCATTCGAGCGTTCCGGCGCCGGTCTTTGTTTCTTCGACAATTCGTCCGCAAACGTCGCATCTATAGAATTTCATTGGTTGCGTCTCCTTTTTTCACAGAAGTTAAACTCATGTCAGCCCCGAGACGACGGAATCAGAAGTTTTCCGCCGTAATTTCAAAATACGCCTGGGGATAGTAGCAGACGGGGCAGACGTCCGGCGCGGCGGTCCCGACGACGATATGTCCGCAGTTGCGGCATTCCCAGATTCTCACGCCGCTCTTTTCGAAGACCTGTCGCGTCTCCACGTTGCGCAGGAGCGCGCGATAACGTTCTTCATGCCGTTTCTCGATCTCGCCGACGGCGCGGAACTGCTCCGCGAGTTCATGGAATCCTTCTTCGTCGGCCTCGCGCGCCATTCTGGGGTACATGTCGGTCCATTCGGCGTTCTCGCCGCCCGCGGCATGGGCGAGGTTTTCCCCGACGTCGCCGATCCCGCCGAGCGCCCGGAACCAGAGCTTCGCATGCTCTCTCTCGTTGGCCGCCGTCTGCAACAGAATCGCGGCGATCTGCTCGTAGCCCGCTTTCTGCGCGACTTCCGCGTAATACGTATACTTGTTCCGAGCCTGCGATTCGCCCGCGAACGCTTCCTGAAGATTCTTCTCCGTCTTCGTGCCCGCGTACTTATTCACGCCGGACGCGGCGGAATCGCCGGTCGCGTCGCCCGAGGGGACGACGATCTTTTCAAAGTCCGCCTTCGGATGCTTGCAAATCGGGCAGATAAAATCGTCGGGCATTTCTTCGCCGACGTACTCGTAACCGCAAATTCGACAACGCCATATCGTCTTACCGTCGGACGTTTTGCCGACCGGCTGCGGCTTCGGTTTGATATGCTTCTGATAATACGCGTAGGTCGCCGATTCGATCTCGGAAAGCGTCTTCATTTCCGTGATCTCGCCGACGAACATGATATGCGACCCGAGATCGAC
Source organism: uncultured Planctomycetaceae bacterium (assembly GCA_946408825.1). Taxonomy (GTDB): domain Bacteria; phylum Planctomycetota; class Planctomycetia; order Pirellulales; family Thermoguttaceae; genus RUG369. The sequence continues at coordinate 10,797 of CAMJTU010000022.1, read as the reverse complement.
CGTTTTCGTCACGCGGACGCTGAAATACGAGTTCGTTCCTTCCGTTACGTAAAGAACCCCGTTTTCCGACCTTGCGACGGCGTCGAAGTCTGCGAATTTATCGACGTCGCGGCCCGATTGAAACCCGAAGCGTTTGAAGAGGTCGAAACTCGCGTTTTGCGCGATTGTCGAGACGTTGAAGACGCCCGATTCGCGAATCATCTCACAGGTCAGATTCGCCTTGTTAATGGCGACGCTCAGCTGATTCGGCTCCGACGCCGCTTGAATCGCCGTGTTGGAAATACAGCCGTTATCCTTTTCGCCGACTTTCGTCGTGACGACGTAAAGCCCGTAAGAAATTTTGTACATTGCGACGGGGTCGTTCATTTTCAACGTCTCCAGAATGGCTGATTGTTTTTCAGATCGGCGACGACACGTTTCTCTGGGGCGCTCGACGCCGTTTTCACTATTGTATGGATAAAGGGCGCCAAGGTCAACGAAAACGCGCCGTGATTTCGACGTGAAATCGACGTCGCAAAAAAAGAGGGTCTTTCCCTTTGAGAAAAGAGAAAGACCCTCTCGATCACACGGTCGTCACCCCGCGTATTTTAGGACGGCGCGCTTGGCGCTTGAACGCCTTTGCCGAGATTATCCTCGTTTCTGTCGTTCCGCGCGAATCTCCGCGTTCGCCTCGCTCATCGCTACGCGCATGCCGGCGGCGAAGTTTTTGGAGGAGAGACCTTTGCGCCGCTTCGCATCCTTGATTCCGATATCTTCGCCGACCGCGTTGACGTCGATGTTCGAGGCGAGGAAGAGGAACTTCCAGCTGTAGACGTTCGTCTGCGTCTCGATCCGTTTTTTGACGTCGGCGAGTCGGTATTCTCGGCTCGAGTTTTCATAGCCGTCGGTAACGATGACGAAGAGGACGTCTTCCGGACGTTCGTCTTCCCGCATGGCGGCAAACTTGTGCCCAAGCGAGTCGACCCCGATGCAAACGGCGTCGTAAAGCGCGGTTCCGCCGCTGCAACGATACAGACTCGGGTCGTAGGCGTCGATCGGCTTCGCGTCGATAATGTGCTTGACTTCGTTGGAAAACTGCCAAACGTCGAGGACGATCGTTTCGTCCGGATCCTTCGCCTTGAGCTGCTCTTCGGCGAACGTCCTGAGCGTTCCTTTAATATCTTCCTGCAGACTCGTCATCGAGCCGGACGCGTCGAGAACCAAACCAATGTGCGTGTAGCCTTTTTTCATAACAGCGTCTCCGTTTCTAACCTGCGACTTGCGGACTTAGTCTTGCGACCTGCGTCGTTCGCGGATTTTCTGCTGACGATAGTTCATTCTCTCGCGTATATCCTCGGCAAAACTTTCTTCCTGGAGCGTCATTCGCGAGTCGACGTCGGCGATTCCGATGTCTTCGGCGACGGCGTCGACGTCGATGTTCGACGCGAGGAAGTCGAAGGACCAGTTGTAGACGTTCGTCTGAGTTTCAATTCGCTTTTTCACGTCGGCGAGGGTAAACTCCCTGCTGGCGTTCTCCATCCCGTCGGTCACGATGACGAAGAGGACGTCCTCCGGACGCTCGTCTTCCGACATATTGGCAAACTTCTTTCCGAGTGAATCGATTCCGATGCAGACGGCGTCGTAAAGCGCGGTGCAACCTCCGCAACTGTAGCGATCCGGGTCGTAGGCGTCGATCGGCTTCGAGTCGATAATGTGTTTGACTTCGTCGTCGAACTGCCAAACGTCGAGGACGATCGTTTCGTCCGGGTCCTTTGCCGCGAGTTGATCCTTCGCGAACGTCCTGAGCGTTCCCTTAATGTCTTCTTCCAAGGAAGACATCGAACCGGACGCGTCGAGAACCAAACCAATGTGCGTGTAACCTTTTTTCATAGCGAAAGTCTCCTCTTAATGATTCGACGCCGTATTTGAGCGAGGCGCAATCGCCGTCGTTCCGACGCCGAGAAGGTTTAAATGTTGTCGCAACAACGTGGACCGTCGTCCGTAGTCGTTCGTTTTCGTCGATTGGTTTCAACGACGTTTGGTATTATACAAGAGGGTTGAATTTTCTCCGATAATTATTTTTTTTGGCAAAATCGACGAAAAAAATCCATCGAGAAACGTCGGCTCGCAGATTCCTTTGCTGTTGTGAAACCGACGAAAGAACGCGTCGCGTCTCCTTCTTTAGCGGCGTCGAACGGTCGTTATAGGTCGATCAAATAGACGCCGATTTTAATCAGCGTGTAGTTCTTTCTATGCTCGATTTCCGCGACCTTCGCTTGGAGGAGTTTGCCCGCGTCCATTAATCTCGCAAAAACGGCGTTGTCCTTTTTGGGGACGTAGCCTAGTTTCTGCTTTTTACGATTGAGAACCAGAATCGCGTTGGAATCGTGCCGATTGTCCTCGCGTCGGAGGATCAACACGTCGCCGACGGCAATCGTCTCTAGAACCGATTGATCGTCTAAATGAGTTGTTCCCGCGACGTGAGAATCGAAAAGCCATATCTCGCGGACAAACGGTTTGACGATCTCCGCGAGATTATGAGATTCGACGACAGCGACGGCGTCCTCGTTAAATTCAATCAGTTCGTCTCCCATATGATCGGAACTCCGTCTTCTAACATGCCTTTTAAAATTTGATCCAACTGATTCGCGTGTTCTTTGTACTGTCTGAGTTCTTCTTCCAACTGTTTTTTCTTCTCGGCGACAGCGTCTGGATCGAGGAGTAAGTATTTATACTGATATGGGTCGGTTTCTCTAACAGTTTTGATTTCCTCTTCAACGTCGGCAATTTTCTTTTCGATATCGAGAATCTCGATTTTCTCTACGTTTTGACCAGATTGTTCAAGCGCTTTTGCGACGAGATTTTCCAATTCCTGCAGCGATTTCAAATCGTTGCCGTTGTAAGCGACGACGATTTGTGACCATAGTTCTTGAAGTTTCTCGTTATCGGCGAAGTTCGGGTTTAAGTCCGGGTGAATCAGCTTGGTCAGCTTGTGATAAATCTTTTTGATCGTCAGAAGTTCGAGTTCCGTGACGCTTCCGGCAGCTTTCGCCGCCTTATGCTCTTCGATCATCGAGTCGAGGGTTTTCTGATATTTTCTCGATTCTTTCTCGACGCATTTTTCAATATCCTCTTTGGTAACGGCGCGTCCTCGATTAATGGCGACTTGGCAAAACGAGATCGCCTTTTTCTTTTTAACGCATTTGATTTTTTCGTTAAAAATTTCGATAATCAGCTCGCCGAACACGCGAACGTATTTTTGCTCCCAAATGAGCGCCTCCTTTTTCAAGGCGCTTTTTTGTAGCAGCAACTCTTCATATTTGGCGTAGGACGCCTTTTGAACTTTGACAATCTCTTGCATCGTAAAGCGGGCTTTCGATCAAGACGGCGCCTTCGGCGGCGCGGCGTCTCTTTGTAACGTCAATTAAGACGCATATATTATCGGAAGAAAACGAAAAGTTGTCAAATTCAGAAAGGACATGGATAGGACAATCTGAACAAATTTTTTTGTTCGTATTTCACTCGGCGATTTTCCGAGGGAAACGCGGACGCTTATCGAGATCGTCGCGTCGGAACGTCGTTAAATTGCGCGCGACGGCGTCGCGCCTCGTTTTTCCCCGAGTCTTTTTTCCGAAAAAATTTTTTTAGCGTCTCGCGACTCGGTCAGACTCCGACGTTGATTTGTGGAACAAGCTACGAATAAAGACGTTGCGATCAGTCGTCCCAATGATTTTCAAGACAATATTTGAGGAGCGCGTCGCATCCGAGGTTGACTTCTTTCCAAGTTTGGTCGAAATCGTTGTGATACCACGGGTCGGATATTTCGCCCTTATGGTCGTCGGTAAAGCTCAGCAGCATCCGGATCTTTCCTTTCGGATCCTCGCCGACGATCCGACGCATATTGCGTATGTTTTCACGATCCATGCCGACGAGCAGATCATAGCGGTCGTAGTCGTCCCGATTCATCTGCCGGGCGCGCTTGGCGCTGCAGTCGATCCCTTGGCGTTCGAGGAGCCGCCGCGTTCCAGGATAGACGGGCGAGCCGAGTTCCTCCGTACTCGTCGCGGCGGACGCGATTTCAAACTGATCCGCGACCCCGGCGTCTTCGACCTTGCGCTTCATCACAAACTCCGCCATCGGACTGCGGCAGATGTTGCCGTGACAAACAAACAGTATCTTGATCAATTTTTATATCCTCTGATCTTGGCGTTTTGTAACGGTTCAAACGATAAACCGGTATTTTCCCTTTCCCGTGCCGGTTATCCGCTCCGTGAGCTCAAGTTCATACGCCTTGCCGAGCAAAGCGGTCGCCGGTCGCTCGGTAAGCCCCAGAACTTTCATAACGTCTCCGCGTCCGAATATCTTTTCTTTTCCGAATTCCTTATACAGCCTTATGATATTGGCTTTGGTTTTCGCCGAGGTCGCATTAGCGTCGAGAATTTTTAAAAGGTTGTTTTCTTCAATGTGCTGTTCAATGTGCGGTTTCTTGTCCGGGGCGTCTGAATCTTTCCACGCGATATGAAGTCGTCTATTCTTAAGTTCGTGATTTTCCCCCATTAGCAGATTACGCAGGAAGATTTCAAGATAGGACAAGTCTTCGCGGATTCCAGCTTGGAGATCCGAGTAATTTGCTCTTACGAGCGCGTTACGAAAATACCAAGCGTTCTTTGCAAAGACGTCGTTTGTCGCGTGAAAGCCCAGCGAACGGACGTATTTAATGAAAAACACGGCGGTCGCGCGAGTATTGCCTTCTTCAAAAATATGAATCTGCCATAGCCTTGATATAAAACGGGCGAGGCGTCTTATGATTTCGGTCATTGATAAGTTCGTATAATCGAACTCTTGTTCTGTCCGAAAGTCGTAATCTAGGGTATCTCGAAGTTCGGCGGCGCCGCCGTATATGACGGACGCGCCGTCAAGGAACCATTCCTTCTTGGAGACGTTATAATCTCGAATTCTGCCCGCATGAGGATAAACGTCTTGAAAAAGGCGCCTATGAATAGAAATATACTGAGCAGGGGAGAATACGAAGGAGTTTTCCGACAAAACCTCCGCGATTCTGACGGAAACCTTGTCCGCTTCTTCTGTTCTTTCCGGCGAGTGACGACCGCATTCTTTGTAATAGCTTTCGATTCGCTTTCTGGCTTCCTCAATACTGATAGCGCCTTCGATATGATCTTTCGCCGTATTAAGAAGATACTCGGAGGGCTGGAGCATATCGACGTCCTGTAGACCGATCGCCGTTCCCCACGCGCACGCCTTTTCCGCTTTGCTCGGTTCCCCTAAAACATAGTATTGAGCAAAGGGGTCTTCTCGCTTGTCGCTAATGTGGGGGGCCTCGTTTTCCTTGTCGTCCATATTTCAATGCTCCTTTTGTTATGACAAAACCTCCGTTTCAGCGCCGGCGCGTTTCGTCAAATCCAATCTTATTATACGCGAGTTCAGCGTCGTTTCCACCTCGAATTTGGTTCGTTCCTATACGACGGCGATTTTTGCGTGTTCGCTTTGAAAGAACTAACGCTTCTTCAAAACGTCAGACTCAGGGCGCGCTTGAAAGGGCTTCCAAACGTTTTATACTATCTGGACAAAGAGTTAGGGGACGGCGTTGAATCGCGACGTCAAGGAGAAAACGAGTCATGCCCAAAGTCAGCGTCATAGCGCCGGTTTATAACAGCGCCGCGTATCTGCGCGAGATGATTGAAAGCGTTTTGAATCAAACCTTTCAAGACTTTGAGCTGATTCTTGTGAACGACGGCAGTTCCGACGCGAGCGGCGAGATCGTCGACGAATACGCGGCGAGGGACGCTAGGATCGTCGCGATCCATCAGGAGAACGGGGGCCAGTCTGTGGCGAGAAACGCCGGGCTCGACGTCGCCTCCGGCGACTATGTTTATATCGCCGACAGCGACGACGTTCTCGAACCGACCTTACTGGCGAAAACGACGCCGATTCTCGAAGAGGGATACGAGCTGGCGGTCTTCGGCTTTAAAACGTTTCCGAAAGAGGATTTTCTTGACGCGGCGCATAAAGAGACGCCGAAGACGGAACGAGAAATCGTCCTGACGACGGAGGAGGAGCGGTTCGCGTTTTTGACGGGCTCGTTCCGTTGTCGCGCGATACGCTGGGAACCTTGGAATAGGGTGTTTCGGCGAGACGTCATCGAACGTTGGCGCGTTCGTTTTCCCGCGAATCGCGTGACCTATCCCGAAGATATGTACTTTAACTACTGTTACATAGCGCATATCTCAAAGATTCTGGCGATCCCCGACGTCTTGTATTCGTATCGGAAAGGACTCGTCAATTCAGTTTCGGAGAGTCGCGTCAGGACGCTGATGATTCGTTCGAGTCATTTTCTGGTCGAAGAACTTCGACGTTATTACGAATCTTGCGAAGACTGCCGATATCTGAGCGAACGCTTTGCGTCTTTCTACTTTCTTCTTCACAAGGCCGCCCTCCGACGTTTGCGCAGATATCAGTGGAAACACGGATTGACCCTCGAGCAAGCCGTCGAAATCCTTAGAGGGGAAATCGACGACTACCCCGATTTTATCCGAAAAATGGCCGACGCCTTCGAAACGTCGGTCGTGAAGGAAAGCTACAGAAAAGACCGCGACCTCCTGCTTCAGTTTGCCGACCGATTATACGCGGCGGAGCTTTTAGACGCGCGCGGCTCGGTCCTAGCGAAAGCGTGGCGAAAAATCATGCTGAAGATCCTGCGCCGCGTCGCGTGCGTAAGATATCTTTGACGGCGACGTCTTCGACGGTTCTATCGTTTAAACAGTTAGTTGTCCGTTTTTACCAATCGACGTCTTCGGTGACCTCGATATTTTCGGAGAGCTTGACGACGAGGACCCCGTCTATTAAAGCGACGCCCCCTTGTTCGGGGAAAATGGGCATATTATGAATCGCCTCGACGTCTAAATTCTCCAGACATTCCGTCATCTCCTCTCTTAAGACTAATTGGACGGGGTAATTAAGGACATAATCGAAATAGTTTTTATAGGTTTCAGGAAACGTAATGTCGAGGCTCTGATTCCCCAAAAAGTCGTTGTGCAATCTGCCGAAATCTTTCAATGGACGTATATAGGGGTTTTCACGAATGTGACCGACGATTATGACGGGCGTTTCCCCGATTTTGTACCCTGGCGTCCGTTCCATTCTGTCGACCATCCGCGTCATGAAAGACAAGGTCGCCCTGTTTAATAGGTCGACATTCAGATAAAGAGCGTTTGCGAATAGAACGCGGTTTAGTATCAGCATGCCGCAAAGGACGGGAACGACGTATTCTTTCAGCGATACTTTGGATTCAGAGACGCTTGCAGTAGAGGACTCCGCCTGCGACTCCTTATTTTCCCGAGCTATGTCGCACAACATCAGGGCCCAGACGTCAAAGAATACAAACGAGTAGATCATCAACGTATGCTTCAGCCCGTTCGAGAGAAGGAAGACGCAGTTGCCGCCTAGGGGAAAAAGGACGATCAATAACAGCAGTAACGCGACGGCTTTTCCGCTAAGGCGCTTTTTGCGGACCAGCACGGCGGTCTGCGCTAGAATATAGACGCCAAGAAGCAGATGAATCACGCCGGAAGGACGCGAGTTCAGTGTGGACGGTCTCGACAAATACTGAAAAAAGAACAGCCAAGTCTTTGCCAAATGATCGGCGAGAGGGGACTCTGTGATTTTGCCCATATTTAACAGACTGTTGTAGGTGGGCTTCGGCCAAATGCCGGTCGTGCTCCAGACGATGTGAAGCGTTACATAATAGCACAGTCCCGCGACGAGAAGCGTCAGGACGGCGCCGACTCCCGTGCGAAAAACGTCCGAAGGTTTTTTCTCTTCCAAAAGATCGCGGTAAAGCGCGAGCATGACGAGAACGATTGTGACTTCAACGTAGCTTTGAAAGTGCGCAAGGGAACAGACGATGAAGAAAACGGCAAGCGGAAACCGTAGCCGACTCCGAGCCCGGGTCAAAAGCCACGCCGCGAGGGAAGCGTATAGCAACGCCAGCATGTCGATTTCGAAGGAGAGTATAAAACCCGCGTTGACAAAGGCGATTGTTTCAAAAGTAACGAGCAGTCCGGCGCAAAGTATGACAGAAGAACGACGTTTAATGTCGAGAATGTGAATACACAAGATTACCGCGACGATCAAAAAGAATCCGCCGAAAAGGCCCGCTATCATCGGCGGCATAACTTCGCGACGAAGCGATAGATAGACGACGTTCAGAAACCGTCCGAGAGACGTCTGCCATTCATAATCGTTCCGCACGATCAACAGCGAATCATGAGTGAACATTAGATTGGTCCAACGATACAGACAGGCTAACGCTAAGAAGACGACGCCGCTGAGGACGGCCGTCTTGTTTCTAGTCTTGTCGCGGAATAATTCTATCATGATTTAACTCTGCTTTCAGCGGGGAATTGTGCTTTCCGGATGGCGCGTCAATGTCTTTAGACGTTAAAGGATTCTCTAAAAAACAAACCTTTGAGATCAGCGTTTACTTTATTAGAATTCCGACGTCTTCTTAATTCGCCTACATTGTTCAAAACAGTCGACGGAAGTCAATGGGAGAACCAATTTTTCACAAATTTCGGGCCGTAACTCTGAATTTCGGTAGTCGTTATTGAGATAATTCTTATTTTTGTTTTTATCTAATATTATCGTTCGCAAAGAGTTGCAAAACAAAGACGCCCGCCGAAGGCGGTTTTATTACGCGGCGGCGACCTCGCCGCGGAGGGTAACGCGCTTCCGCGCGTGCGTGAATACCCGCTCCCGTCGGTCGCTAGCACGAACACAGACGTCAACGCTCGTTTGCGCGGACGTCTGGTTCAAGTTAATTCAGAAACAGACGCCTGACCAACGGGAAGGCTGGAGTTACGCGCAGGGCTTGGCGTCAGTAAGAATGCGGGGCAAAGCGCGTAATCGTCCCCCGCGACGTCGCGGGCGCCTGACCAACGGGAAGTCTGGCGCTTCGCGGCGGCGACCTCGCCGCGGAGGGTAACGCGCTTCCGCGCGTGCGTGAATACCCGCTCCCGTCGGTCGCTAGCACGAACACAGACGTCAACGCTCGTTTGCGCGGACGTCTGGTTCAAATTAATTCAGAAACGGGCGCCTGACCAACGAGAAGGCTGGCGCTTCGCGCCGTGTTTGCTATGCGTAAGAAAACGCGTTCTGGCGCGATATTGGGATCCAACGCCCGCGCGTTGGGGTTAGAAGTTGAGGTTTTCGCCTTGTTTGGTGACGAGACCGATCTGTTCGACGTTTCCTTTGCGACCGTTATACCATAGGCGCCAGAGATCTTCTTTTTCGTCGTAGATAGCGAAGGGCTTATAGCATGCGTCGCCGTCCCAACTATCAGGGTCGGGGGAGACGATCGGGTTGGTTTGGAGTCGTTCCCAGTTATTGATTCCGTCCTTTGACCTTGCGACGCCGATACGCGCCAGGTGCTCGTTTTCGAACCCGATATAGAACATATAGAACCATTCGCCGCGCTTAACGATCTGACCGGCGGTGACCTTATGCTGTTCCCATTTTGAGTTCGGGTCGGCGGCGAAGATCGGGTTGGCGTCGTATTTTGTCCAGCGCCGTCCGTCGGGGCTTGTCGCATAGCCGATCGCGTTTGGCTCATACTGTTCCCCGCCCGAATATCGCATCTTGAAGAGTTGTTCCTCTTCGTCCCACTGGACGTCGGGGCACATGACGGACGTCTTTTCCCATTCGGCCTCCGCTTTGAGGACGGGGACGTCCGACTGGCGTTCCCAGCGGATCCCGTCGCGGCTCGTCGCGAATCCGATCTGCGAGGTTTTCTCCGTCTGTCCCGTATACCACATGTAATACATGTCGCCCTTGTGGACGACGCTACTGCGATTAACGAGTTTCTCCCATCCGCTGTCGCGCGGCGCGAGGACGACGACCGGCTCGGACCAATTTACGCCGTCGACGCTTTCCGTATAGCCCATCGAAGCTTTGGCGCGCCATGAGAACCACATCTTATAGCGACCGTCCTCTTGAATGAGCGTCACGTCGAAACAGACGCCTAACTCTCCGCCGAGAACGGGGTTATTTTCATATTTAACCCAGCCGTTAGACGCTTGGGCGAAGAGTAGCCGCGGCGCGAGAAGGGCGACCGCAAAGAGCAAAACGAGGACGAAACGTTTCATAGCGAAACTCCTTTGAAGGGACGAAGAACGGAGACGATCGCAAAAACAACTTGTCGTCGCGCGGGGGCGTCGCGATTCGACGAAGCGTGCGCTCGATAAAGTTCATGACCAAAGAGCGCGCCCCTGTTATACTTGAGATTAAAGTAGAAGTAAAGACAAAGACCGGAAAAAGAAAGGCGACGCGTTCGATGGGACGAGCGGCGTTAGGCGCGTTAGATCGTTTGAAGAGATTGCGAGTCGGCGGCGTCGCCGGTCGAAACTTGCAAGACGCGGGGAAGAAAGCGACCGACGTTTTGGCGTCACGAGGGCGAGAAAGGGGCGAAAAGGGGGAATATTATAGATGGCGTCGAGCTTTTGAGAAATTCTTGAAAGGAAGGTCTTTCATGGGAACTATAACGTCGCATAGAATTGCGTCGTCGACAGTTACGACGTCGTTAGTTTCGACGAAGCGAGATACGCGAAAGGCAGATTTTAGGGTAGCGTCGGGCCGGCGGAAAATTTTTTTTAAAATTCTCGGAAAATCCGCTTGACCGCCGTCAAAGGTTCGATATACTTTATCGAGCTAGGGCGACATGTGCGGCTTCGAGTCGCAGTCGTGACCTACAAGCTATTTAACAATCAGGTAAAGTACAAATCATACAGTGTGACGCCAACCGTC
>CAMJTU010000021.1 GCA_946408825.1 uncultured Planctomycetaceae bacterium | reverse complement strand
CTTCGACGGATGGAATCCTGCCGTACGACGCTTCGCGGCCGTTGTTCACGGACGCGGCGAACGGGGACTACACGCTTGCGTACGGCTCCCAGGCGTTTGATCGCGGCGACAACGATTACGTCACGACGGAGACGGATCTTGCGGGCAACGTCCGTATTTCCAACGGCGTAGTCGATCTCGGCGCGTATGAGTTCCAGGTTTCTGATCCGTCGACTGAAGAAGCGGTTCTCGACGAAGCGTTTGCCGAACTGTTCGTTGAAGATTTCGACGAACTCTTTTGAAACGCTCTAATCGCTGGATTCGTTTCCTTCAGTTATTGATTATTCGGCGTCGGGACGCGCGGCGCATGCGGCGCGTCCCGACGTTGAAACTCTCGGACTGAGTCAATGTCTGCCGAACATACGAACGCAAGGGCGTCGACGTTTTTAAACGCGTCGATGCCCTTGCGCTTTTCTACGCGCTGTCGTTAAACACTCCGTTCTTCGCGCTGAGAACACGATACGTTTGGAACTTTATCTTGATAAGTTCGCGCGGCTTCAGGAAAAGATACAATAACGGTTCGCATCGCCCGCTTTTTTGGCGGAGGAGGTGCGCCGCGTTGAATTGGACCCCTGATTCTCGAATTGTCGCCTTGGACGAATTGCGACGCAGTGTAACATGCTGATTGACAATATTGTTATATACTGACAAGTTTATCCGTAAGCCCAAATCCTTTCGGTTTGCCATACGGGCGGCGTTTTGCGCTGGAGGACGCGCGCAAGATACGGTTTTTGGTTAAAGCAATCATTTGATTCGATGAAAAACAAACGCGCGCCGCGACGGAACTTTCGTCGTGGCGCGCGCGTTATGTCGGCGTCGGTCGTTTTAATCGACGCGTCGCGTATCGAGCGATCAGACTTCCCAGCCTTTGCGAACGTCCTGTTTGAGATACTTCGCGGCTTCGTCGCAGTTCGTAACGGTCATTGTTTCGGCGTCGTATTCGAGCTTTTTACCGCAGCGATAGGCGACCGGGCCGAGCAGAATTGTTTCGGCGAGTCGACCGGAATAGTCGAAATTGCACGTCGTCGCGTCGCCCGTCTTGACAGCCTTGATCCATTCGTTGTGATGTCCGATCGACGCGGGAATCGTTTGCTCCGGACGTTTGTAATCGGCAAACTTCTCCGTCGGCAGAAGCGCGTGTTCCGTATAGTTCGAGTAGAGCGCGCCCTCCGAGCCGATGAAGAGAATACCGTTGCCCTTGCTTTCGAGCCCGTATTCTTTGAGCGATTCGGGTTGCGCGGCGCCGTCGCTCCAGGTAACGATTAGCGGATCGGTCGTTCCGTCGACTCCGGGGAACTCGTATTCGACGTGGAGATCGCGCGCGGCGAAGTCGGAATCGGCTTCGGTCGGCGCCGACGCGGCGATCGTTTTGGGATATTTCAGATCAAGCGCCCAGAAGACAAGGTCCATGAAGTGACAGCCCATGTCGCCCATGCCGCCGTTGCCGAAGTCCCAGAAGGATCGCCAGTTGCCGCCGAAATAGCACGGCTGATACGGCCGTTCCGGCGCGGGACCGAGCCAGAGATTCCAATGCAGCGTCTTCGGAATTTCGACGGCGTTGTTCGTGCGCGGCGAACCGCCCCAGACGACGCCGCACCAGACGTCGACGCGCTCAATTTTGCCGACGGCGCCGGCGCGAACGAGTTCGACGACCCGACGGTAATTGTCGAGCGCGTGAATCTGCGTGCCCATTTGAGTCGCAAGGTTCTTTTCGCGCGCAAGTTTCTGCATCTGGCGGATCTGATAGACGTCATGCGCGAGCGGCTTCTCGACGTAAGCGGCGATTCCGCGCTTCATCGCTTCGATCGCGGCGATCGCGTGGGTGTGGTCCGGCGTCGTAATCACGACGGCGTCGATCTGATCGCCCATCTGTTCGTACATTTCGCGGAAATCAACGAAACGTTTGGCGTCTGGAATCTGCTCGCCGTATTTGGCCAAGAAGGATTCGTCGACGTCGCAGATCGCGACCCGATTCTCCTGCGCGCAGGAACTGCGATGGAAATCGCCCTGCATGCCGCCCAGACCGACGTGGGCAAGATTCAATTTCGAATTGACGTTAAGTTCGCGCGCGTATCCGGGCGCCGGAAAAACGAGAGCGCGAGAGACTCCGAACGAGGCGGACGCTAAGACCGCGCTCTTCATAAAGGAACGACGTGAAATACGTGACATTGCAATCTCCTGTTAGATCGCGCCGCGACGCGTTACGACGCGCCGTCGACGACGAAGCGACAATTAATGGTTTTCCGCGACTAATAGTTTTCCGCGTGAATTTCAAAGTAACTCTGCGAACTCCGCAGGTCGAGCAGACTTCCGGCGCGGCTTCGCCGACGGCGATATGACCGCAATTGCGGCGTCCTCAGACTCTAACGGCGTTCTTCTTAAAACTTCCCGCGTTTCGATTTTTTTGAGGAACGCGCGACAGCGCTCGTCGTATTTCTTTTCGATCGCGGCGACGAGTCGGAACTTCGCACAAGTTCGGCGAATTCTTCCTCTTCCGTTGTTTTGGCGAATCCCTCGTACATATCGGTCCGTTCGAAGTTTTCGCCGTCCGCCGTAGCGGCGCGCGTTCGATCGACGCGTTCGGCGCGCGCTACGTCTCCTATTGTATTGTAAACGTATTTCGCGCGCTAGAAGGAGAAGGGCGATTTGACGCGAACATTTTTTTCGACGTGCCGTTGAATTATCCTTAACCGTGGATAATTGAAGGCTGCCGACGGCTTTTCGTCAGTAGCATATAATTGCGCGACGATTTCTCTCATCCTCTTGCGATTTCCCAGATATCTCTGATCTCGCGTCAAGCAAATTCATAACGTTCAACGTCTCTCAAAACGTTTTTTCTTCGAGGGAATCGTGGAGCAAAAAAACGCGCGAACCGTTGATATTTCAGAGTCTGCGGGTAAACTTAGAGGGCGACGCGGCGTTCTTTTTTCGGCGTCGCGTTGTTTTCATTTCAGCCTATACGTTTTTGGAGAAGAGAATGGCCCAGGTTCGCACTCGTTTCGCGCCCAGTCCAACAGGTTATATGCACGTCGGGAATCTTCGCACCGCGTTATACGCGTATCTGACCGCGAAACATGAGAACGGCGTTTTCATTCTGCGCATCGAAGACACGGACCAGGCGCGAATCGTCGACGGCGCCGTCGATATTATCTACAACACGCTTCGCGAATGCGGCATGACGTGGGACGAAGGACCCGACGTCGGCGGCGATTACGGTCCCTACGTTCAGAGCGAGCGGATGGGAATCTTCAAAGACTACGCGATTCAACTCGTCGAGAAGGGCGAAGCTTATTACTGCTTCTGCTCCCCGGAGCGCCTCGAGAATCTCCACAAGGAACAGCTCGCCGCCGGCGAGACGGTCGGACATTACGACCGCTGCTGTCGCGAGCTGCCGAAAGACGAGGTCGAACGCCGTCTTGCGGCGGGCGAGCCGTACGTGATCCGTCAGAAAATGCCGACGGAGGGGATCGTCTCGTTCGACGACCTGATCTACGGTCACATCGAAGTCGAAGCCGCCGAGCTTGAGGATCAGGTGCTCATTAAGTCCGACGGGATGCCGACGTACAACTTCGCAAACGTCGTCGACGACCACCTTATGGGGATCACGCATGTCATCCGCGGCAACGAGTACCTCTCCAGCGCGCCGAAGTACAATCTTCTCTATGAAGCGTTCGGATGGGAGAAGCCGATCTATATCCACTGCCCGCCGGTTATGAAGGACGCGCACAGCAAACTCTCCAAGCGCAACGGCGACGCGAGCTATCAGGACTTAATCAAACAAGGCTATCTCAGTTCCGCGATTCTCAACTACCTGCTCCTCCTCGGATGGAGTCCCAAGGGCGACCAAGAGGTCTTCTCCCGCGAGGAAATGATCGAGAAGTGGAACCCCGCGTGGATCAACAAGTCCCCGGCGATCTTCGATATCCAGAAGCTCCGCGCGTTCAACGCCGGCTACATCAACCGCATGTCGGACGACGAGTTCGTCGAACTTGCCAGACCGTGGATCGAGTCGGTCGTCAAGACGCCGATCGACCTGAAACTGCTCTGTCAGAATCTGAAACCGCGCTGCGAGATTCTCAGCGACCTCCCCGACCGCGTCCGTTTCATCGACAATATGCCGGAAGATTACGATCTCGCCTTCTACCGCAATAAGAAGTTCAAGACGGACGAAGCGACCGCGCTGACCGCGCTCAAAGCGATTCTGCCCGCCCTTGAAGCGAACGAGGACTGGACCCGCGAAGGCGTCTACAACGCTTGCGCGCCCCTCGCGCAAGAGATGGGCGTCAAGGGCGGCTGGCTCCTCTATCCGCTCGGAATCGCGCTCTCCGGGATGCAAGCGACGCCGGGCGGCGGAACCGACGTCGCCGCCGTGATCGGGAAAGACCTGACGCTCGAGCGCATCCGTCAAGCGATCGCGAAGCTCGAAGGCGCGGTTCAGGCGTAAGCGAGATTTCACCCGGAACCGCCGCAGGCGCGCGCAGATCGACGAGGCGCGCGAAGAAGGCGTGGAAAAGGGGACGTTCAAAACCCTTGCGCGTCTTGTGCAACGCGGAGTTTTAACTGCTTCTCAGGCGGCGGAAGACATGGGGTTGAGCGTTGCGGAGTTTGAAGATTTATGAAGTCGCGGACAAACTAGCCGCGTAACTTTGCGTTGGTTTTCGACTTCTCCGTCGCCGCCTGACGATCGCGCGTCTTGCCAATTGAGCCGGAGCGCGGGGGGTAGCCCTCAATTACAGATTAGAGTCCGCCTTCAGCGGATTATCCCTTATAGGAGACGTTTCATGTCCTTTTCACGTTTTTCTCGCCGAACGTTCGTCCTTAGGGCGTTTTCGGCGGCGATTCTTTTCGGGGTCTTCGCGTCGGCGGCTTTCGCGGGCGACGTCAAGACGATTAAGATCAATTTCGACCGGGAAAGCCAGATTTACGCGGTCGGGGAGGACGCGATCTTTACGGTCGCGCCGCTCGACGAAGGAGACGCCGCCGTCAAGTCGGGCGTCATGACGGTCAAGATCACGAACGACGGACGCGACATGCTCAGCGAGCAGACGTTTGACCTCGCGAAGGACGAGATTCCGTCCTTCAAATGTACGCTTGGAGCGCCGGGCTTCGTCAAAGTTTTCGTCAAGGTCGAGACGCCGCAGGAGGGCAAAGACCCCGTCGTGAAGGACGAGGTCGCGGGCGCGGGCTTCGACCCGGAAAAGATCGAGCCGGGACTTCCGAAGCCGGAGGATTTCGACGCGTTCTGGGAAGCGGGTCGGAAAGAAGTTCGCGAGATTCCGATCGACGCGCAAATGCGCAAGCTCGACGAGTTCTCGAACGATAAACACGATATGTACGCCGTGAGTTTCGCGACGATCAACGGTCAGCGCGTCTACGGGTTCCTCGGGGTTCCGAAGACTGGCGCGGCGCCGTATCCGACGGTTGTGAACATCGCGTACGCGGGCGCCGGGGTCGGTCCCGACGTGTGGAAGACGGATTCCGGGTTCGTGACGTTCACGATGAACGTCTTTCCGTACGAGGTTCCGACGGACGACAAGTCGAAGGGAGAAGCGTACGACAAATACAACAAGGAACTCGACTGCAACTACTTCGAGTACAATATGAACGATCGGGACAAGTATTTTTACCGCGCTCCGATCCTTGGAATCGACCGCGCCGTCGATTGGCTTGCGGAGCAGGATTTCGTCGATCCTGACCGAATCGGGTACCATGGAACGAGCCAAGGGGGCGGGATGGGACTCGCCCTCACGAGCTTGAACAAGCACGTCAGCCGCGCGATGATTTCCGTGCCCGCGATGTGCGACCACGCCGGACTCCTCAAAGGTCGCAACTCCGGCTGGCCGGAACTCGTGAATTCATGGCGAATTAGGAATAACCCGGAAGAGGTCGAGAAGGTGCGCGAGGCGCTTCGGTATTACGACGGGGCTAATTTCGCGCGCAATATCGAGATTCCGATCACGTTCACCGTCGGGTTCCGCGACATAACGTGCTGCCCGAGCTCCGTCTTCGCGGCGTATAACGTCTGTCCGTCGAAGTCGAAGCAGATTCGCTGCGGGACGCAGGTCTGGCATACGAACGACACGAATTACAACCCCGCCTTCAACGAGATGGGCGACGCCCTCAAAGCGCCGAAGTGCCCGATCGAAGGGAATTGGGTCTTCGACTCGAAGTTCAGCGACGAGTTTAATTCAGGTTTCGACGATTTCAAATGGTATCCGACGAACCCGACGTGGCTCGGTCGTCAGCCCGGCTTCTTCGCGAAGGAAAACGTCGAAGTTCGCAACGGCATGCTTTGCCTCACGGCGCGCAACGAGTCGAAGGGCGACCCGGAGAAGGGCTACAAAGACTTCACGACGGCGGCGGTCAAGAGCAAGAACCGCGTTCGTTACGGGTATTTCGAGGTGCGGTCGAAGTCGATGAAATCGATCGCGTCGAGCTCCTTCTGGTTCTACGCCGACGATCCCGAACGGTGGACGGAAATCGACGTCTTCGAGACGAGCGGCGCGAGTCCGACGCATAACAACAAGTACCACATGAATCTGCACGTCATGAGGACGCCGGAGACGGGCGACAAGCACATCTCCGACGGGACGACGTGGGAGGCGCCCTTCCGCTTCGCCGACGACTTCCATCGCTACGGGCTCCTCTGGACCCCGGAGAAAATCTGCTGGTACGTCGACGATCAGCTCGTTCGCGAGTCGGAAAACAAGTACTGGACCCAGCCTCTGACCGTCAACTTCGACAGCGAGACGATGCCCGAATGGTTCGGTCTTCCCGACCCGAAGGAACTTCCCGCGACCTTCGAAATCGACTATATCCGACATTGGGTTTTAGCCGATTGACAAGGCGTCAGAACGTGGATTTCTGACGCCGCGTCAGATTTTTCCAATCTTTGACGCGCCTAGAATTTACGGCGTATGGTCGCAAAACCGCCCGTCGCGACCGTACGCCTGTATCTTTTTATTTTGAAAAAATTTACTGATTTCTCTTTTGCTACTTGTTTGGAGCGCCGAAAGGTTCTATAATTGGGGTCGTACAGTTCGCGTTTTAATTGAATGAAAATCGCGAAGGGAATTTTTCTAGGGGCGCCTGAAGCGACCGCTTTGGGAACCTTGTTCATTTGATTTACGTCGGAATATACAGCTATGAATCATATTAAGTTTTTCGCAATTCTCAGCGTTCTCGTCGGCGTCGCGTGTTTTGTCGGTTGTAAACCTGCCGACGGTCTCAACGACGTCGAGGGAACCGTCACGCTCAACGGACAGCCTTTGGAAAACGGTTACATTGAGATGGGACCGATGGCGGGTCAGAGCGGCACGCCGGTCGGCGGCGCGATTACGGCTGGCAAATATAAGATTCGCGCTTCCGAAGGCGAAATGATCGTCGGAATCCGCGCGCAGAAGACGATTCAGCTCACGCCCGAACAGCAGACCGCCGACGAAAAGGCGCACAACGTCACCGAGCGCGTCGAGGATATCATTCCCGACAAGTACAACAATCGTTCCGAACTCAAGGCGACGATTACGAAGGGCAAGAACACGGTGGATTTCGCGATTACGACCGACGACGCGGGCGGAGCCGCCGAGTGAGTCTTTTCGCGCGAATTAAAAAATAATCGCGGGGTTTCCGCGAACGTTTTATATTTCATCCATGGTCGATTTCCTCGACTCGCGAATGGAGGGTCGCGCCCTCTCGGCGTTTACGACGTCGTTAAGCGAGTCGTCGGGTCGAATTTTCCTCTACGATTGGAGCGCTTCTCATGTCTAAATTCATTACTTTTAAGGGACGAAAGGGGTTCACGCTGGTTGAACTTCTCGTCGTCATCGCCATTATCGGCATTCTTATCGGCCTGCTTCTGCCCGCCGTCCAGGCGGCTCGCGAAGCGGCGCGCCGCATGCAGTGTACGAACAATCTGAAGCAGCTGACGCTCGCTTTCCAGATGTACGCCGACGCGAACCAGGACAAGTTCCCTTACGCGATCAAGATCGGCGTCGCCGGCAACGACGGTCAGACGGACACCCTTTCGTGGCACGCCCGCACGCTGCCGTACATCGAGCAGCAGGCTCTCTATAGCCAGCTCGACTTCACGAAGCAGCTTGGAAACGGAATTGGACTCGAATACCGTCGAGCGTTGATTCCGGCGCACCAGTGCCCGACGCAGCCTGAAATCATCGCGGAAAGCGGCAATACGAACTGGTGCATCCGCCGTACCTGCTATTTCGTGAACCTCGGCAACTCGAACTATCACAACGACGACGTCAACAACTGGGACGGACGCGGCTCCTATAAAGCCTACCCCGGTCCTTTCAAGTATGACCAAGCGATCAAGATGGCGGCGAACACCGACGGAACCTCGAACACGCTCTGCATGTCGGAACTCCAGGTCAACAAGCTCGACTCCTATCAGGGGAACTACGGAACGGTCATGTACAGCAACGGCGCGGGCTTCACGACGTACTTGAGCCCGAACACGACCTACTCCGTCGACTACGGTCGCCAGCGATGGGATCCCAATCAGTTCCGTCCGCCGATGCAATGCCACGGCTCCGGCTGGTGGGGCGCCGCGTGCTTCCCTGCGCGTAGCGACCACTCTGGCGGCGTCAACGCCTCGATGGTCGACGGTTCGGTTCACTTCGTGAGTAACACGATCGACCTTGAAGTCTGGCGCGCCGCGTCGACCGGCGCCGGCGGCGAAAGCAAGGAATCGATCAAGTGATCGACTTCTGAAACGCGATTCGCTTAAGGAAACGAGAACGCCTGAAATCCGCGCGACGCGGGTTTCGGGCGTTTTTTTATTCCGTCGCGACGTTCCGCGACTGGACGACTCGCGAAAAATGTGGATAATGCGCGTATTAGAACGCTTGAATCAACGTCGCCGCGTCGACTTCTTTTTCATCCGACGCGACAGAACCGTAGAAGAAGGACTTTTCCGTGACCGCGCATCGCAATCTGCCGCCCAATATTCTGGTACGCGGCGCCAGAGTCCATAACCTAAAGAATATCGACGTCGATATCCCGCTTCATCAGATCGTCGGGATCGCGGGCGTTTCCGGGTCGGGGAAGTCGTCGCTCGCGCTGGGGACGCTCTATGCGGAAGGGTCGCGGCGTTATCTTGAGTCCCTTTCGACCTATACGCGTCGGCGTATGACGCAGGCGACGCGTCCCGACGTCGACGAAGTCCTCTACGTTCCCCCCGCGCTCGCGCTTCATCAGCGACCGGCGACGCCGGGAATTCGCAGTACGTTCGGAACGGGCACGGAACTCCTCAACAGCTTGCGGCTCATGTTCTCACGACTCGGGAGCCACCGCTGCCCGAACGGTCACTACTGCGCTCCGACGATGAACGTCGCGGCGGAGCTGCCGATCGTCTGCCCGGAATGCGGCGAAGAGTTCTACGGACCGGGCGCGGAAGAGCTGGCGTTCAACTCGCAGGGCGCGTGCCCGACGTGCGACGGGATCGGTCAGACGCAGGTCGTCGACGAATCGACGCTCGTGCCCGACGAATCGCTGACGATCGACGAAGGGGCGGTCGCGCCGTGGAACTCGCTGATGTGGTCGCTCATGACCGACGTCTGCCGCGCGATGGGCGTGCGGACCGACGTGCCCTACCGCGCGCTCACCGCGAAAGAGAAGGATATCGTCCTGCACGGACCGGCGGAGAAGAAGCATATCTTCTATAAGTCGAAGACGACGAATATCGCGGGCGAGATGGATTTTACGTATTTCAACGCGACGTACACGGTCGAGAACGCGCTCGCGAAGGTCAAGGACGAGAAGGGGATGAAGCGCGTCGAGAAGTTTCTGAAATTCTCCGTCTGCCCCGAGTGTCATGGGACGCGCCTTTCGGAAAAAGCGCGGGCGCCGCGCATTATGGGGCTGTCCCTCGATCAGGTCTGCGAGAAGACGCTCGTCGACGCGCTCGATTGGGTTCGGAGCGTTCCCGGCGTCATGACGGCGGAGATGCGACCGATGGCGGAGAGCGTGGTCGAATCCTTCGAGACGGTCGCGCGGCGGCTCATGGAGCTGGGGCTGTCGTACCTGACGCTCGACCGCGCGGCGGGGACGCTTTCGACGGGGGAGCGTCAACGTATGCAGTTCGCGCGAGCGGTTCGCAACCGAACGACGGGCGCGCTTTACGTTTTAGACGAGCCGTCGATCGGGCTTCATCCCGCGAATATCGTCGGGCTGAACAACATCATGCACGATCTCGTCGCGGACGGGAACTCGGTGGTTCTCGTCGATCATGATTTGCAGATTCTCGGGGAGTCGGACTGGCTGATCGAACTCGGACCGGGCGCGGGCGAAAACGGAGGAAGGGTCGTCGCGGAGGGAACGCTCGAGACGATTCAGAAGAATAGCGATTCTAAAATCGGCCCCTTCTTTTCTGGGGAAGCGCAGGTTCAGACGCGAACGCGGGCGGCGAAGAAGTCGCTCTTTGAACTCGGCAAGATTCGGCTGACGACGGGCGCGATCCACACGGTCAAGCCGCTGAAGGTCGAGATTCCGAAGGGGCGGCTGACGGTCGTGACGGGCGTGAGCGGGTCGGGTAAGACGACGCTGATTCTGGAGAGTCTGATTCCGGGCTTGCAAGCGGCGATCGCGAAGACGAAACTTCCGGAGCATGTGAAGAGCGTTGAATTGTCGGGGATCCGTCAGGTCAAGCTGATCGACGCGACGCCGATTGGGATTAACGTTCGCTCGACGGTCGCGACGTACGCGAACGTGCACGACGAGCTTCGCAAGGTCTTCGCGCGCACGGCGGACGCGCGGGACGCGGGCTTCAAGTCGGGCGATTTCTCCTACAATACGGGCAAGCTGCGGTGTCCGACGTGCGACGGGACGGGCGAGATCAACCTCGACGTTCAGTTTCTTCCCGACGTGGACGTTCCGTGCCCAGACTGCCGGGGTTCGCGGTATTCTCGGCTTGCGTACGGAATCAAGCGCGCGAACAAATCGGGCGAGGCGCGGTCGCTTCCGGAGATCATGGCGATGGACGTGGACCATGCGCTGGAATATTGCGGCGACTTGAAGTCGGTCGCGTCGCGGCTCCAGATTCTCGCGGAGCTGGGACTCGGGTATCTTACGCTCGGGGAAGAGACGCCGGGTCTTTCCGGGGGCGAGGCGCAGCGGCTGAAGCTCGCGAGCGAGATGGGGCGCGGGCAAGGGGACGCGGTCTTCGTCTTCGACGAGCCGACGATCGGTCTGCACCCGCTCGACGTCCGTTCGCTCCTCGGCGTCTTCCAGAAGCTTGTGGATCAGGGCGCGACGGTCGTCGTGATCGAGCATGATCTGGACGTGATCCGCAACGCGGACTATATCATGGACATGGGTCCCGGCGGCGGGGACGCGGGCGGTCGCGTCGTCGTGGCGGGGACGGTCGAGGACGTCAAGGCGTCGAAGGAGAGCGCGACGGGGAAGTTTATCTAGTCTTGAAGGCTCGGCGAGCGGCGTTTAATTCGGTCTCGAGTCTGCTTTCAAGATGGAGATTGCGCGGGAAAGCGATTAGAATTATAATAGTCTGCGGAAGGGGTATGAATTGGACTTTCATGGACGGCAAGCGCCGTTTCATGACGCTGTGTTTGAAATTGATCTATTAAAGCAATGGAGCGTGTTCATTGTGAGGATTTATCTTGATAACTGCTGTTATAATCGTCCTTACGACAATCAGTCCCAACTTACCATAGTTCTAGAAGCCCAAGCAAAGTTGTATATTCAAAATAAGATAAAATGCGGCGATTATGAGCTTGTTACTTCAGAAACGCTTCGTTTTGAGGTCGCTAACTGTCCGATCGATTTTCGTAAATCCGTCATAAACGATTTCATCGAAAAATACTCGTCGCTACACGTTGGTAGCGGCGCCGCTTCCATGGTTAAAAACATGGCGCGAGAAATTGTCGCAACGGGAGTAAAATATAAAGACGCCTGTCATATCGCGTCGGCTCTTATAGCTAATTGCAGCTATCTTATATCAACGGACAAACGACTGTTGAAATACAAAAACGACAGGATTAAGCTGGTCAACCCGATCGAGTTTGTTAGAGAAACGGAGGGCGAACGATGAGTGAAAACGATATTGCGCTCCTTACTAAATGCGCCGCAGTTTTATGCGAACAGGTTGGAATTGTCGAAACCGAACGTTTTATCTATCTTGTGAGGAGCGAAGCGTTTGACTATACGAAATGGCAGCGCGAACATTACGACGCCATTTCTCCCGACGAATTCGACGCGGCGCTCGAGCAGTTCAGTTCAAAGAACGAATTTAAGGGAAACAAGGCGAAAATTATTTGAAAAACGGCGCCAAGCCGGAGCGCAAATATGACGGAAGACAAAATCAGAAAACTACTGAAAGACGGCGAAGGATTTACCGTTGAATATAAAGAATGCGTCAACGCCTTGAATGATTCTGTCTTTGAAACCGCAGCGTCTTTTTCTAATCGTTACGGCGGATATATCCTGCTCGGCGTCAAGGAAATCGATTCCAAAGGAGTCGTCGTTGGGGTTAATCGCAAGGCGGTCGATTCGATCAAAAAGAATTTCATCAATGTTTTGAACAATCCGGACAACATTTCGCCCTCCCTCTATTTAACGCTCAAAGAGTTCGAGATCGAGGGAAAACACATTCTCTGAGTTTATGTTCCGATCAGCTCTCAAGTGGAATTCTGCAACAAGAGAATCTGGGATCGAAACGGGGACGCCGATCAAGATATTACGAATTCCCTCAATCTTGTCGCCAATCTTTACAATAGAAAATCTTCCTCCTACCACGAACGTAAGATTTTTCCCTACGCGAAAACCGAGCATCTTCGTCTGGATTTGCTCCCTAGAGTACGCAAAATGGCGACGTCCAGACGACCTGATCATCCGTGGAAGGACATGGACGACATGGAGTTGTTGCGTAACGCTGGTCTCTACGAAGAGAATCTTTTGACGGGCGAAAAGGGCTTCAATCTCGCCGCGATTCTTTTGTTGGGTAAAGACGAGACAATTCAGTCGGTCTGTCCCGGGTACCGTACGGACGCTATTTTTAGAGACGAACATCTAGACAGGTACGACGACCGTTTGACCGTCGAAACGAACTTGATTGAAAGCTATGATTTGCTGACGGAGTTCGTCGCCAAACATACTGACGACAAGTTTTTCCTCGTCGACAACGCGAATATGAGCGTTCGAGACGTCATCGCCAGAGAGATTGTCAGCAACATCCTTGTCCACAGAGAGTTCTCAAGCGCTTTTCCCGCCAAAATCGTTATTGAGCCGAACCGAATCGTTACAGAGAATTGGAATAGAGCGCAATATCCGGGGGAAATCGATCCAAACGCGTTCACGCCCTACCCTAAAAATCCGATTCTGGCGAGATTCTTTATGAACGTCGGACGCGCCGATACGCTGGGGTCGGGAGTGCGAAACCTCTACAAGTACACGAAAATCTATTGCGGCGGCGAACCAACGCTTGAAGAAGGCGACGTTTTTCGAATCCACGTCCCATTGCAAACGAACGAACAGAAGAGCGGCACAAGTTACGATACTTTAACGGAAAGACAACGGTTGATTCTTGACGCCGTGACGGCAAATCCGAAAATCCAAGTCGAAAAGTTAGCAGAACTTTTTGATCTTTCGCGGAGTACGATTAACCGTGAAATTAAGGAGATTAGGAAAACGACTTCCTTGTATTTCGATAAAAAAGAACAACGATGGTTCATCGGTTAAAGATAAGAATGGCGGAAGCGTCATAGGAAGACGTCAAGGAAGTATCATGGGAAGACGTCAAAAACAACGTTGCAAGTGTTTCTAACTCTATTCTGTAAAAAATGTTAAAGGAAGTGTCATCGTAAAACGTTAAAAACAACATTGTAAGTGTTTCTAACTCTGTTCTATAAAAAATGTTAAATGAAGTGTCAAGGAAGTGTCAAGGAAGACGTCAAGGAGGCGCTTTCCTTAATAAAGACGTTCAATTAGAAAGCTCCATTTTGGGAGCGCCTAACCAGAACGAAATACTTCCTCGATCGACAAATAATCCATTATACTCCGACCAATTACGAGCTCTGTTCATATTCTTATCTCGGGATACTGATTGTTCGTTATATGACTCGGAATATATACGCCAACGTTCCCGTAAAACTGCGCTCTTTTTTGAAATTTATTCAACAAAGCCCATTTACGGCATGAAGGAAAAACTCATAACGACCGACTACAACCTTAATGCGGAATCACTCTTATCTTACCCCCATACGCTTTCTTAAATTACGCCTGTCTTTACGACGGAATAGAAAGAGTTGCATGAATAGACATAAAAAGCGCTTAAACTTATACGATGTTTTCTGAAACGGCAAACGTTTATATTTGGTAAGAGCTGCGTAGCTGTAAAGAATATCGAGACAAGGAACATTTCGGCGCGACCCCATATAATGCAATATTTGCGTCTGCCCTGCCACGTAATCCAGCGGGTGCACGTTCCAATTCTCCGAGACCAGACGAAATCCGTTGCGACTGGCGTAGATGTTCAACGCGTCCTGATCTAGGTAGTCAAGACGTCCTTGAAATTCCTGAATAATGTCGAGCAATTTGCCAACGACGTCCGCCTCGCGCCAAACTTTGAGATTCATGAGGAGAACGCCAGCGTTAAAATAGTACGTCTTGTTTTCAATTCCGATAGACTTGCAACGCTCTTCGGACATGTAGCGATCGGTCACCGCTGCGACGAACGCGCCTTCTAAAGGCGTGTTCCATAACTCGCGCAAACTCGACAACACGACGGTATCGACGTCCAGGGAAAGAATTTTATCGAGCGAATCAGGCAGGAACCTCGCGGCAAAAAGACGATGAAAAACGACAGGACTAAACCTTGAATCGATCGAATAAAGACTCTTAGGCAATTCGTGTTTGTAGTAGACGACTTCAAAAGGACGCGATTTCTTAAGTTCGTCGATCGCCTCTAGCGAAGTCCTTTTAAGACCGCAGTCCACAATATGAAAGCGGAAATGATCGTCTGACGCGGCGTTTTTCAGGATGGAAGCGATTGTCGTCGCCATGAACGCGCCATATTTTTCATCGCAAACAAACAAGACTTCGATGAAATCAGTTTCTTCAAGATTTACGCAATGAGACGTCATTAATTTCCTCTTTCAATCAAAAGCGACGACAAAGCGCGGATAATTTTTTAGCGCAATACGAACTGACGCCGAATCGCGCGCCGTATTTTACGTGGAAATAAAAAGAAACAGAGGGTGTTGCAGATAGCGCGTTTGATCCCGAGATTAATCTGCCGCCAACGTGACTGCATCGGAAGGCGTCTGTAAGGCGTGAGCGCGGCGTATCCATAAAGAATATCAAGACGAGGACATCGCTGGCGTGTGCCCATATAGTGGAGCAAATGCGTTTTGTCCTCGACATAATCACGAGGATGGACGTTCCAACCCTCTGGAAGCTTTTGGAAACCGTTGTGGAACGCGTAGACGTTGAGCACGTCCTGGTCGGGAAAATCAATGTTCTTTTTAATCTCGTCGGCAATTTTTAGAAGTTTTTCCGTGATCTTATCTTCACGCCATTTCTTGAGATTCATCAAAAGAACCCCAGAATTAAAGTAAGGAAATTCTTCCGTCAGCCCTATCGCTTTACGATGCGACGGTCGCATTTTGAGATCGGGAGCCGCTGCAACAAACGATTCGTCAATTGGAGTTTCCCAGAGTTCGCGCAGGCTCGACAACACGACGACGTCGACATCCATATAAATGATCTTGCCGAGCGTCTCGGGCAAAAAGTTCGGGGCAAAAAGACGGTGATTGACAACGATGGGAAAGGTCGAAATATCGCCGCAGAGATATTTTGTATATTCGTGTAGATCAGGAGTGTAGTAGACGACTTCAAACGAACGAAGATTCTTAAGTTCTTCGATAGCCTTGTAGTCAGATTCTTTAAGTCCGGCGTCAACGATATGAAATCGCAACGAGTCTTCAGATTCAGCGTTCTTGAGAATAGAGGCGATCGTCGTTGCCAAAAAAGCGCTGTAATTCGCGTCTGACACGAGCAATACTTCAATCGTTTCTCTAGGTTTTTCTTCGTTTTGCGTCATGATGTTCCCTACTTGCAAGGTTCGGTTCACGCCGCGAAAACTTCGGCGCCGCGCTGAGTCTAATGAAATTGCGCGCGCCTCGCAAGATAAAAACGTAAATGCGTTCATGAAGAAGAGGTCTGTTTCTATTTTCTGCTAAATTTTTCGGTCTTTACACCCCATACGACCAAGCGCCTTCATGCGATTCGCTCCCATTTTCTTTCTTCGCTGACTTCGTATCCGAATAAGCCTAACGTTCCGGTCACGCCGGAAAATAATCCGGAAATTTTCAGCGCCAATTTTTCATTCTGGCGTGAAGACGCCATAACGGTCAACGGCTTCGACGAACGTTACGTCGGTTACGGCGGCGACGACCTCGATTTTCAAATTCGTTTGAATCGCGCGGGCGTCGGCTGGTATAAAATCCGACATCTGGCGCTCGCGTATCATTTCACTCACCCCGCGCGTCCCGGCGATCGTCAGATGGTCTTGGCGCGGCTCGACGAGGCCTATCGTCGCCCCGATTTTCGCATTCCCGACGAGTTCGGGCTCGCGCGCGCGCTCGTCGAAGGGCCCGAACGAATTGAGCGGTGATTTCAGCCCCGCCCGTTGACGCCTCCCGTCAATCGACTATAAAAAACGACGCCGTCGCGCTCAGAACGCGGCGGCGATTTGTTTTTGAATTCCAATCGACGCGAGAAACCACAATGAAGATACTTACGATCGAATCGAGCTGCGACGAGACCGCCGCCGCCGTCGTCGACGACGCGCGACGCGTCCTCGGCTCGTCCCTCGCGACGCAGATCGACGTCCATAAACTCTACGGCGGCGTCGTGCCGGAAATCGCGTCCCGATCGCACATGGAGGCGATTCTTCCCGTCGTCGCCGACGCGCTCCGTCAGGCGGAAATTACGCTCGACGAGCTGGACGCGATCGCGGTCGTCAACGAGCCGGGACTGGCGGGGTCGCTCCTCGTCGGACTCGCCGCGGCAAAGGCGCTCTGCGTCGCGGCGAATAAGCCGCTGATTGCGATCAATCATCTTCAGGCGCACGTTTACGCATGCCGCGTCGCGTTCGACGAAGATCCGTTCCCTTGCGTCGGGCTGATCATAAGCGGGGGACATTCGAGTCTGTATCGATGCGCGGGGCCGATCGATTTCGAACCGCTCGGCGCGACGATCGACGACGCGGCGGGCGAGGCGTTCGACAAGGTCGCCGCGATGCTCGGTCTTCCGTATCCCGGCGGCCCGTCGATTCAGAGGGCGGCGGAGAAGGGCGATCCGAAAGCGTACGACTTCCCGCGTCCCATGCTCAACGATCACGACCGATTGCAGTTCAGCTTCAGCGGTCTGAAAACGGCGGTTCGTTATAAGCTCGCCGGGGTCGGACGCGTTGATTTTTCGACGCAAAAAATTTCAGAGCAAGAACGCGCCGACGTCGCGGCGTCGTTTCAGGAGGCGGTCTGCGACTGTCTCGTCGGAAAAGCGGTTCAGGCGCTACGGAAATGCGGGATGAAAACGCTTTGCGTCGGCGGCGGCGTCGCGGCGAACGCTCGGTTTCGTCAGAAGGCGTTCGAAGCGTCGGAAAAATATCGGTTTAAGCTCTTTATCGCGCCTCCGAAACTCTGTACTGACAACGCCGTGATGGGCGCGATTGCGCTCGAACGCTATAAGGCGGGGCTTTTCGCCGACCTTGACCTCGACGTGTCGCCCGGGCTGGTTCGCGACCGCGACCTTGCGGCGGAGGGTATTCGCCGCAGCGCGGAACTGCGCTAAATCGCGTTCCGGCGAAAACTCTAGGTCGCCGATCGTCAGCGGCGACGAACTGATTCGTTACACGTCTGCGGCGTAAACTCAAGTCGTCCCTCAGAAGGGCGGAATATCGAAGGTATTAAAGCGTAAAGCATAAAGCCCGCCTTCGACAGGCGTTTCGTCGCGGTTTTTTTCATGCCGCTCGACTAAACGCCCGCCGTTAACGAACGCGGATTCGGCGTTTTCGTCTGTTCGCGCTCCGACGTTGTCGCGAGCTGTGAGGCGAATAGCGTCATTCGGGACTTCCCGACCGTAAAATTAGAAAAAACGTCATTTCTGACTTGAAAACGCTTGAATCGCGTTTTGCGTTGTGTTAGCATTGATGCGTTCGTAAAACGGTCAACTCATTTCACGAAACGAAACTCTTAGGGAGGGATCGTCATGTCGCAGAACGCCAAATCGCATCAATATCCAAAACTTCATAACGCAACGTGGCCGGGGGTCGTCGGCAAAGGAGTTGGAGACGCCGAGCCGTGCATCGACCTCGTGACGATGCTTGAACTCACTAAGGGCGCCGAGGTCGACGGCGTGAAATTCGACGGGTTTGATCTCTTCCTCGCGCCGCCCCATTTCGACACGTCGAACCAAGACGCCGAAATCGACCGAATCGTCGAACTTTGCGGCAAATATGAACTCGAGGTAGGCTCGTTCGTCGCAAACGTTTGGTCCGGTTCCGCGATTGGCGACGAATCGAAACGCGACGCGTTCCTCGCGGCCGTCGAACAGGGTTGCGCGATCGGCGCGGCGCTTCGCGCCAAAGGCGTCCGTCCGAACGGCGTCGTCCGCATCGACTCCTCGTGTTCCGTCGACGACTGGGCGAAAGACCCCGACGAGAATACGAAGTTGATCGTCGACACGTTCAAGCGCGCTTGCGAAATCGCGATGAAATACGACGAAATGCTCGCAATGGAAGGCGAAGTCTGCTGGGGCGGCATGCATAGCTGGCGACGTTGCCTTCAGGTCCTCGAAATGGTCGATCTGCCGCAGGTTCTCGGGTTCCAAGCGGACATGTCTCACACGAACCTCTTCCTCCTTGGCGCCAACGCGCCGGAAGACCGACTTCTGCCCGATGATTTCACGTGGGATCAGACGGAAGTCTACGACGAAGCGTATAAGAAGATGACCGACGCGCTCCGTCCGTGGACCGTCGACTTCCACGTCGCGCAGAACGACGGAACCGTCTTTGGAAGCGGCGCCCACGATAAGACGGGACGCCACTGCCTTCCGAAGGACCCGAACGGCAAGCTCGATATTACGAAATACGCGAAATTCTGGCTCATGGAAGACGGTAAGCCGACGCGTCGCTTCAACCACCTCTGCTGGGACGGCTGCATGTTCCCGAACAGCGCGATGACGAATCCGCAGACCTGGAACGACGTTCTCGGAGCGATGAAAAACGTCCGCGACGCCTGCGGGTGGCGATGACATAATTGGCGGAGGGACGCTCGAAACCGGGCGCCCCTCTTTTTCGTTTTCGACTCTTTCGCAGAATACGCCTCGCGCCGTCATTGCGACGATTTTGATTTCGTTTACAATAGAGCGAAGAGCGCTCGTTTAAACGCGAAATGTTAAGACTGGAACGCGAGTTAAGAAACGCGTCGCAAATCGCGAGTTTTGTGGGTTTGCGTTCTAAACTTAATAAACGATCGGCGGTTTCAAGGACGTTTGTTTCGCGCGCCGCCGTAGCAAAATATAGACAATGATTTAACTGTGAGTCGTCGTCACGCCGAGGATCGTCGTCGGCGCGGCGCGCTCTTTCCCCCCCTCTACTGAAAGGCGATCGATGAATAAATCGTTCATGCTCCGATCCGTCGCTCTTCTCGTCGGCGTCGCCGTCGCGTGGTGCGCCCTTTCGTCCGCTTCCGCCGCCGAGTGGAAGCCCGCGGAAGGAATCCTTCTCTCCAAGTTCGCTAAGGACGTTAAAGCGGATCAACCTCTGCCCGAGTATCCGCGTCCCCAGATGACTCGTGAAAACAACTGGGTCAATCTCAACGGTCTTTGGGACTACGCGATCCTGCCGATCGGCGAAAAGTTCGAAGCGGCTCAGGGACAGATTCTCGTCCCGTTCTGCGCGGAATCCGCGCTTTCCGGCGTTGCGAAGTCCGTCGGCGCGAAGAACAACCTGTGGTATAAGACGACGTTCGATATTCCCGCCGATTGGGCCGGCAAGCAGATTCTTCTGCAGTTTGGCGCCGTCGATTGGCGCGCCGACGTCTTCCTTAACGACGTCAAGGTCGGCAGCCACCAAGGCGGATACTGCCCCTTCACGGTCGATTTGACCCGCGCCGTCAAGGCGGAAGGCAAGCAGGAACTCGTCGTCAAGGTCTGGGACCCGACGAACGAAGGCGTCCAGGGTATTGGCAAGCAGCTCAACAACCCGCACGGGATTTGGTACACGCCGGTCACGGGTATCTGGCAGACCGTTTGGCTTGAAGCGGTTCCGAAGGCGCACATTACGAAGGTTCGCCCGATCGCCGATATCGACGACATGACCGTCCGGATTGACGTCGACGCCGAGAACGCCGAAGGCATGTTCGTCGTCGTCAATAGCCAGAAGGCGAAGGTCGTCTCCGGCAAAGCTTCCGTCACGATCAAAGCGAACCCCGCGCTCTGGACTCCCGACAGCCCGACGCTCCACGACTTCTCCGTCTCCCTTCTCGACAAGGACGGCGCGACGATCGACAAGGTCGGCTCCTACTACGCGATGCGCAAGACCTCCCTTGGCAAGGACAAGGACGGAATCACGCGCATGATGCTCAACAACGAGTTCGTCTTCCAGCACGGTCCGCTCGATCAAGGCTGGTGGCCGGACGGTCTCTACACGCCGCCGACCGAAGAGGGCATGGTCTACGACCTTCAAGTCCTCAAGTCCTTCGGTTTCAATATGCTCCGCAAGCACATCAAAGTCGAGCCCGCGCGTTACTACTACGCGTGCGACAAGATGGGCATGCTCGTCTGGCAGGATATGCCTAGCGGCGACACGGCGCACTACATCAGCGGCAACGCGCCTGACGCGGACCGCTCGCCGGAATCGGTCGCGTACTATGAAATCGAGCTTCGTCAGATGTTCGACGCGCTCGACTTCTTCCCCTGCATCGTGATGTGGGTCCCCTTCAACGAAGGTTGGGGTCAGTTTGACACGCCGCGCATCGTCGATCTTTGCAAGAAGCTCGATCCTACGCGCCTCGTCGACTGCGCTTCCGGCTGGACCGATCGCGCCTGCGGCGACGTTCACGATATGCACAACTATCCCGGTCCCGGAATGTTCCCGACCGAAGAGAACCGCGCGACCGTCCTCGGCGAATACGGCGGACTCGGACTCCCCGTCAAGGGTCACTCCTGGAAGGAAGACGGCAAGAACTGGGGCTACGTCACGTTTGCCGACCAGAACGCGCTCTTCAATCGCTACAACGCGCTGAACTACGCGATGCGTCCGCTGATCGCGAAGGGACTCTCCGCCGCCGTCTACACGCAGACGACCGACGTTGAGATCGAAGTCAACGGCTTCATGTCCTACGACCGTGAAGTGGTCAAGTATCCGGCGGACAAGATGCGCGCTTCGAACGAGAAACTGCGCGGTCCCGCCGTCCAGACGAAGATCGTTATCGGATGCTCCAAGAACGAAGCCAAGACGTGGAAGTATACCTTCGACAAGCCCGCCGATAACTGGAACGCCGCCGACTTCGACGACGCTTCTTGGAAGGAAGGCGAAGGCGGCTTCGGCACGGCGGGCACGCCCGGCGCCAACGTCCGCACGACGTGGAATACGGCTGATATTTGGATCCGTCGCGCCGTTGAACTGACCGCCGACGATATCGCCAATCCGAACGACATGCTCGCGTATCTGTATCACGACGAAGACGCCGAAATCTATATCAACGGCGTCCAGATCGCTTCGTTCACGGGCTACAACCAGTACTATTACGCTCCGGTCGACACGGACGCGCTCGCCAAGGCGCTGAAGGTCGGTAAGAACGTCGTCGCCGTCCATTGCCATCAGACAGAGGGCGGCCAGTACATCGACTTCGGTCTCGTCAAGGAAATTCCGGCGGAAAAGTGATCCGCAGACGCGGTCTAATCCGACGTGGGGTTCGCTGAATCGGCGAGTCCCGTAAATTCAAAAGAAGTCCGTTTCCCGAGGAATCGCGCGCGATATCCGAGAGGGGGACGGGCTTCTCTTTTGCGCCGATGCGCGCGTCAGAGAACATAATTCAAGGAGAACAATAGATGAAACGCCTCGCGTTCCTTTCGCTCATCTTCGCGGCGACGCTTGCGCTGACCGCGTCTTTTGCCGTCGCGCAGGACGCCGACGACGCCCCGAAAACAGACTGGCCCGGTCAGGTCGGCGATTGGTTCGGCTACGAGATTCATAACTTCAAATTCGACGGGCGCGACGCGAAAGTCGTCTTCCCGAAGGAGAAGGCGCCCGGAAATCCGTGGATTTGGCGCGCCCGATTCTTTGGACACGAACCGCAGTTCGACCGCGCGATGCTTGAACGCGGCTATACGGTCGCGTACGTCGACTCGGCGCCGCTCATGGGTTCCCCGAAATCGGTCGCGCTTTGGCAGAAGTATTACCTTTGGCTCCGAAAAGAGCTGAAACTCTCCAAGACCGCGAATCTCGAAGGCATGAGCCGCGGCGGTCTCTACACGACGAACTGGGCGTTCCAATACCCGGACGAAGTCGCGTCGATCTACATCGACAACCCCGTTCTCGATTTCAAAAGTTGGCCCGGCGGCTTCATGAAGGGAAAGCGTAGCGATTCCGACTGGAACGCCGTTCTTCAGAACTACGAACTCACGGAAGAGGAGGCGCTCGCCTATAAGCTCAACCCGAAAGACAACAAGGAAGGGTGCCAAAAGCTCGCCGATCATGGAGTCGGAATCCTCCTCGTCTGCGGCGACGCCGATTCGGTCGTCCCCGGCGACGAAAACTGGAAACCCTTTAAAGAACTCTACGAATCTTGCGGCGGTCCGATTGAGTTAATTCTCAAGCCCGGTCAAGATCACCATCCTCATTCGCTCCCCGATCCGACCCCAATTGTCGATTTTGTCCTTAAATTTGATAAAACTGGAAAGGATAAATAAAAAAGGAACCTTAAAAAATCGATAGACGATTGACAAAGGCGGTTGCTTTGTCAAAATAGGTAAGACGAAAAAGATGGAAAATCTGCGTCTATAGTTTTGGCAAATTGCGCGGGTTGTGCGCGCTCTTTTGTTAAAATATGTCAAAAGACGCGAAGGTTTTCTAACCTAATTGCCTTTTACGGTCGAAAATATGACCAAATCGTCTGGCGATTGCGCCGTCTTGGACGAGGCTTGAGCGCTTCTCGTTCTATGATTCGCGATTGCTTTTACCATGTTAGATTTTTTGAGGATAGTTCCATGAGCGCGACGATCAACAACGCCGAAAAGAATGTCACGTCCGTTAAGAAAGCGGAAGCGGTCGTTTCTCGCCGTCATGTCGAGAGCAAGATAGATTCGTCTCTCTCTCCCCTTGAACGCGCGCGTCGCGCTTGTCTGCTCAGCCAAGACGAAGATTTCAGCGTTCTTGGGCGCATTTTCGCCGTTTGCTGAAAAAGGCTTTTGTTCCCGTTTGAGGAACTTGAAAAAACGAATCCCGAAGAGTCGTCAGTTTGGACGGCTCTTCGGGATTTTTTTACGTCGGCGTCCAGCCGAAGGCGGGTTTAATATTCGCGCTGTCGGACGGCGTTTCTCGACGCTCGTCCTCGGCGTCCGTTGGGCGGCTCAGCGGCGAGGTTCCCGCAGCGCCGCGATTTGCTCCGGCGTCAGCGCCCAGTTGTAGAGTTTCGCGCGGGCGATTTCGCCTGTGAAGAAGTCGGAGCCGCCGCCGCCCGGCGCGATATCGGAACCGACGCAGAACGCTTGGACGACCTCTTGCGTCGGATGGCTGAGCGAGCCGACGACGTTGAGACGCGCGATTTCTTTCCCGTCGACGTAGAGTATCTGGAATTTACCGTCGAAGACGCCGTAGGCGTCGATCCAGCGGCCGGGTTCGATCGGCGCTTCGACGATCGTATAGGCGCGTTTTCCAATCGAAGCCCAGAATTTGAGTTTCTTCTCGTCGTAATTGACGCTCAGTTCGATACCGCGCGTCTCCGTGTTGCCGAAGACGGCGCCGACGCCCGCCTTGCGCGAGGCGTCGACGCGGAACTTCGCGGCGATCGTCGCGCGGCGCAGGCGCCGATAGTCATCGGCGGAGCAGGGGAGTTTCACGAAGTTCCCCGACTTGCCGTCGAAGCGCGCGACCTTCGTCCCAAGCTCGGCGTCGTCGACGATTCCGACCGCGCCGCGAATTTCGCAAGGAATCTGCTTCTCGCGATTATTGACCGGCGCGTTGACGAGTTTCCCGTCGACGACGCGGACGTCGATCAGGTTCGCGTCGGGACGTTCGGCGCGGCGGTCGGCGGAGTCGTCGGGGTCGGCTTTCGTCGTGAATTCGACGCGCAGCGCGGCTTCGCTCTGGCGCATGAACGGGTTGAGCGCGTAGACGGCGGCGCGATACTTCGTTTGCGAGTCGAGCCCGTCGAGATTGGCGACGATCGTCTTTGGAACGGGGCGATCGTAATAATGCGCCCAGAAGAACTGCGGGGGCTCGGGAACCCAGTTTCCCGCGGCGTCGGCGCGTTCAAGGTCGAAACGGTAGGAGTGGACGACGTCGGGACAGGTCGCTTGGGGAATTTCGACGTTTGCGCCCGATTCGTTCGTTTCCAGAAGATTGAGCGTCGCCCCGGCTTGCCATTCGGGGCGCGCGGACTTGAAATACCGCGCGTCGGAATATTGATACGAGTCGACGTCGCCGGGCTTCGAGACGAGGTAGGCGAATTCGTAGAACTCTGGCTCTTTGGAAGCGTTGCAGGGAAGGAGCCGCGTCGAATTGTCGGCGTAGACTTCCATAATATAGAATTCGGCGTAGTTGCCCGAGTCTGCGGGGTATTTTTCATACCGATCGCCTTCGCCGCCATGGCAGATATAACTGAGCGTGCTCGTGCCGAACGCGGAGAAGTTGCCCTGCCACGCGACGCGCGGGTCGGTCAACGGATAGTGCGTGTGCCCGGAAAAGTTGACGACGGTCGGGTATTTCTGCAACGTGTCGAAGAGGTCTTCGGCGCCCCAGTCGTCGAGCCCGCGACCGCCGTAGACGGTCGGGGTGACGGGATAATGCTGGAAGACGAAGACGGGCTTTTCCGGATCGGCGGCGACGGCCTCTTCGAGTTCGCGCTGGAACCATTCGAGCGCGTACATATAGTCGCCGTCCGCCATCGTGCCTTTTTCGGGGGAAATCGCGATAAACTGATAACCGTTGACCTGATAGCGCGCGTTCGGCTCGACGCCGAAGGTCTTTTTCCAGAACGCCTGATTGCCTCCGTAGAATTCGTGGTTTCCCATGCAGAGGAGCGTCTTCGTATCGCCGCGAACCTCCTCGTCCATCGTCTTCTTAAAGAGGGACAGCTCCGATTCGATCCCGTGATTGGACATGTCGCCGACGACCATGAGCGCGTCGAGTCGGTCGTATTTCTGTTTGGCGGCGTAATCGTAGGAGAAGCGCATGACGCGGCGGAACCGTCCGACTTCTTTCGCGTCGGGCGAGCCGTTAAAGTGAACGTCGCTCGTAACGACGACGCGTAAGACGCAAGGCGGCGCGTCTGGCGCGTCGTCCGCGAGCAGAACGCGGGGCGTTTGAGCGATTACGAAAGCGGAAGCGGCGCCTGCGCCGATTTTCAGGAAGTCGCGACGGGAAGCGAGTCGATTCGTCATAGCAAGTTGCTCCTAAGATGAACGGGTAAGAAGGACGCGTCGTCCATTTTCATTATTGTAGCGCCGCGACAAAAGATTTAACAGACTTGCAAGAGGCGTCTTCGAAAAGACGTCGCGATTTTTGTAGCAGAACGCCGACGTTCCAAGAACGGGAGCGACTCTTTGCCGAAATTGCGACTACGCAACGCTTAGAATAAAATGATCGAGCGCCCTCGACAATCACATTGGGGGTTTTTCGACGATTTCAACCCGTGTTTTTCGACGGATGTGCCAGTCAAGAAATGAGGACGTCAGAAATTTAGGTTCAGGATGTTTTACTTGATAAACAAGAAGTCTAAGTTATACTGAATCAACAATAAAGACATAAAAATTCCACGTATTTTCGAGCGTTAAATTCGCACGATTTTAAAACAAACGACGGAAATAATTGTTCTTAATCGACGTCGTCAGGGGATTTTCCGCGCTATATACAAAGGCGTCGGCCGTTTCAAGACGATATTTCAACGACGTTTATGATAATAATGTTGGTATGAAAGGCGCCTCTATGGAAAAACGATCGTTAAGTATTCTGATCGCGTTGGTCTTGGCGATTGGCGTCACGCCGGGTTTGGTTTTTGCGACTTCTTCAGAACCGGCTGATTCAGAAGCGGATAATTACGGCGCCTTTATCGACGGCGATCACGTCGTCGACGATATGATCAAAAAGCATGGAGCGAAGACTCATCCGAGGATCGTCATGACCGAGGATAAGTTCGCCAAACTGAGGTCGCGTCTAGGAGACGGTTCGACGACGGCGCTCCTTCTCGAGAAACTCAAAAAAGAAGCGGACGGCAAGCTCGGTTTAAAAGTCAACGAATATAAAATCACCGATAACTTAAGGCTTCTTGAAACGTCGAAAAGCGTGCAGAGACGCGTCGCCGCTCTTGCTTTGGCGTATAATATCTTCGGCGCTGAGAAATATGCCGAACGCGCCTATAAAGAGCTTGAAGCGGCCGCCAATTTCCCTGATTGGAATCCGTACCATTTCCTCGATACCGCCGAGATGTGTACGGCTTTCGCAATCGGTTACGACTGGCTCTATAACTGGATGAACGACGAGCAGAGGGCGTTCGTTAAAGAAACCCTGATCGAAAAAGGTCTTAACCAGGTCATGGAGGATTATGAGGACAAGCCCGACCGCAAACGTACTTATCGGTGGTATCAGGATCCCAAGGGAGACAACTGGAAGCTCGTCTGCGCCGGAAGCGCGAACATGGCGGCGCTTGCCATAGGAGACGAAGCCGACGCAAGGCAAATCTCCTCCAAGGTTCTCACCTACGGCTTTAAGGAAGCGTATTCTTTCGTTCGCCGCGCATATAGCGTCATAGACGGAACATACGCCGAAGGACTCGGTTATTGGGATTACGCTACCTATTACCTCGGTCTTCATTCTTCCTCGCTGAAAAGCGCGACGGGGACGGACTATGGTCTCGCCGACGATGAAGGACTTCGCAAATCCGTTGATTTTGTCCGCTACATGAGTTCTAACACGCCGAAATCATTCAGTTTCGGCGACGACGGCGACAGCCGCGACACGGGCTGGTCCGTCTTTCTGTGGCTCGGCGAGAATTTTAAGTCGCGCGATATATCTTCCGTCCGTCTTAAAAAGATAGCGACCGCCCAGTTCAATTATCTCGACGTCTTGTGGATCGACGAGAATGGCGACGCCGGTTCGCAAAACGCCAGTCCTACGGATTGGGGCGCCGTCGGTTCGTCCAACGCGAGCTTCAGAAATACATGGGACGAAAGCGGACTCGTCGCGGCGCTTCACGCTGGAATCAACGAATATAAGTACCACGGCCACTATGATCTGGGCTCGTTTTATATCGAGTCGAACGGAGCCAGATTCTTCACGGACCTTGGAAATGAGAATTATGAGCTTAAAAACCGTCGGCATGCTTACCGTATCAGGGCCGAAGGTCACAATACGCTTGTGATCAACCCGTCCCAAGAACTTGATCAGAGCGAAGGCGCGGAATGCCTCATAACCGATTTCCAATCGGGAAAGGAAGCCTACGCTGTCGTCGATTTGACCGACGCGTACAAGACGAGCGGCGCCAAAAGAGTCGTTCGCGGTCTTAAAACGATTAAAGAGAAAGAATGCGTGATCGTTCAAGACAAGATTTCTCTTAACGCCCCGGGCGAGATATATTGGTTCGCTCACACAAAGGGAGAGATCAGCGTCGCTTCCGACGGAAGGAGCGCCGTTGTGACCGTAGGATCAGACAGATTATGGGTAGAAATCTTAAGCGAGGGCGGCAAATTGACGGCGATAAAAGCCGAACCGCTTCCGACGACCCCCGTCGTATCCAATCAGGCGAATAACAGCGAATACAGAAAGCTTGCGATCCATCTGACGGAAACAAAGGATACGGTAATCTCCGTAGCTTGTATTCCGCTCAAAAAGGGCGAGACAAAGCCCTCGTGGACTCCGTCAGGGTTAACCGATTTCGGTTCCAGCATGTCTCGTTAGAACGTCAATTAATCGCGCCGCCGTCAAAAGTCGCTTGCGCGTTCGGCAACGCCTGTGCGGAGGCGTTGCTGAACGCGTTGTTTTGTCCTTGAAAGGAAAGAACTTTGCCGTCAGGGCAGGCGGATTTCGACGTCTTTCGCGCGCTCGGTCGGATCGACGGTCAGCGTCGCGACTTTGCCGTCGCGAACTTCGCCTTGGACGGTCGTGTTTTTCGCGGCGAAGAGTTTGAACTCGACGTTCCACGTCTTCGGGAGCGCGGGCGCGACGAAAATGCGGTCGCCGTCGGTCTGGAGCGCGAGACTTTGGACGGCGGCGTTAAGGACGCCCCCGTTGTCTTGGTCGGGAATCCAGTCGAAGTTCGGGCCCCAGAAGACGGGGAAGCGTTCCGAGGCGGCGGTATTTCTAGCGCGAACGACGAGATTTGCTCGCGCGCCTTCCGCGTCGCCGAGGTAGGAGCAGAAGAGGTCGTCCTGTCCCCAGCCGGACGAATGGCGGTCGAGGCGGAGTTTGTACGCGTTTCGCGCCAGTTCGGCGTTCGGCTTTTCAAAGGAATAGAGCCGGAACGGGAAGACGGGGTACAGTTCCGGGTTCTCGACGTTGCGCTTGAGGTCGAATCGAGCCGCGGGGGCGAGCGCGTCGAGTCCGGACGCGTCGTCATGCCGAACGGGAACCTCGGGCGCCTTGGCGAGGAGCGCGGACCAGAACGCGCGGTCTTCGGCTCTCGTTAGCGTCTCCGGGAGCGCGAGAAGCCGCTCCGTTACGGCGCGGATTCCCGCGACTTCCGGCGCCGGATCGTCGCAGTCCCACCATGTTTCGAGCGCCTGCGCGGGCGTCATTTTCAATTTGCCCGTCGCCGGATCTGTTTTGTAGTAGGAGTCGAAGAATTTCAAAATCGCGTTCGCGGTGGGGACCGCTTTTTCGCGCAGGAACGCTTCGTCCTCCGTGAACTCGTAATATCGAATCGCCATAAAAGCAAGCTCCAGCCCTCCGACCCATTCTCGCTTATGGCACCCGCTTGTCTGCAATTTGTCGTCGCGTTCGTTCCACGGCTGGCGGCCGTAAGTCTCGGGGAAGACCGCGCCGTCCATGTAGATGCATTCGGGGAAATACGCGCCTTCGCAGTTGAGATATTTCTTTGCCCGGGCTTCG
Organism: uncultured Planctomycetaceae bacterium; assembly: GCA_946408825.1. GTDB lineage: Bacteria > Planctomycetota > Planctomycetia > Pirellulales > Thermoguttaceae > RUG369. The sequence continues at coordinate 38,560 of CAMJTU010000021.1, read as the reverse complement.
CAGATCGGAACGATCGCGCAATATCGGTCGAAGAGCGTCTTCATCAGCTCGAAGTCGCCCGAATTGAACATCGAGTAGTAGGGGAGCCGGGTGTTCTGCCACCAGTATCCCGGTCCCCATCGGCGATAGTCGTGACCCCCGGGTGCGCCCGGGCGCTCGTGGGTAAAGAGTCCGCCGTTGAACTTGATCGGATAGTTTCCGCGTCCATGGCACGCGTTGACGTAACGCTGGAGCGCGTAGGCGCGCGAGACGTCGAAGGTCTCGGCGGCGACGGCGGCGCGCCCGGCGTCGTCCCTGTCGGCGAGCGCCGACAGGTTGGGGGAGAAGCGGACCCAGCTGCGATCGGCGAAGTCGCGCCAGTATCGTTCCGTCGCTTCGCGTCGTTCCTGAATCGGGACGGAATCGGCGTCGCCCGCGATCTTCTCGATCTCTTCGAGCCATTCGTCTAGGGTCGGCGTCTGAGCGGTATGAACGGCGATTTCAAAACGCCGCGAGCGACCCGCCGCGCCTTGAAGCGTCGTTTCGTCGAGGCGCCGCGCGTCGTCCCCTCGCATGAGAATTCCGAACGTCCGATTGACGTAAGGGTCGGGCGCGTATCCGGGAATATCGTCGAGTCCTTGGGCTTTGGCGATTTCGTCGTAGTATTTCGTTTTGATATTGCGGTGATAATAACCGACGCGGTCGCGTTCTTTGAACGACTCGCTCGTTACGACGACGTCGTTTTGAACGACGACGCGTTCCGAACCGTCCGGAGTGTGCCAAGGACCGCTCACGAGGGGATCGACGAGCGTCTCGCCCTGCGTTCTGAGGAGCGTCGCAGAGGCGACGGGCGCGATTTCAAGGTCGCTTTCAATTTCTAGAACGACGTTCGGGCGTTCCGCGTCAACCCAAAGGAGGACGCGCGTCTCGCGCCCTTGAGGGCCGTAGACGACCGAAACGACGCCCTTTTCCGCGTCGAGCTCCTGACGGAACGGCGTCGTCGTCTCCGGCGCGGGGGCGTCGCCGAGCGTCGCGATTTCGACGGCGCCGACTTTGGCGAGCGTCCCGTAGTCGTCCCACGAGTCGGTTCGCGCGAAGAGGAGCCGGGCGCGGCCGTTGGCGTCGAACCACGCGTTGACCGTGACCTCGCCGTTGCCGAGCGGCATGGAGCCGCCCCAATCTTCCGAAGGTGAGTCCCATACGACGCGATAGGGAGACGGCGTCGAATCCGTCGCGTCGGCGCCCCAAAGATTTTGCGCGACCGCGACGGCGACCGTCGCGATCATCGCGGTGATTAACGTTGTTCTCATGTTCATATAACGCCTCGTTATTCTGACGGAGAGTCTGAATCGACGATCCATCGTCCTCTTCGACCGCCGCCGGTAAAATGAACGTCTGGCATGGCGTTTAAGAGTCGTTGGATCGTTCTCTTGCCGACTCCCAATGTTTCAGCCATTTGATCTCTGGTTATTTTCGGGTTTTGCGCGATTATCGATCGAAGTCGCTCACATAGATTGCTAGGGATTTTTTGAGGGGCATTCAGAGCGCCATTTAGAGCGCCATTTAGAGCGCCATTGGCGCTCTGAATGGCGCTCTGAGAATTAATGGAATCCCAACCATCTCCGCAATGTCGATGAAATCGGACGGTAAAGCCGTAGCCGTCTCGGAGAAATTCGACCTTAACTCCGGCGGTTTGACAGGATTCGAATATCCTCTTCAGACCCGTCGCGAAGTTTTCTATATCCTTTGAGTAGTAGAGAGTTTTGGCGATCAAAGGATTGCGACGGATCGGTTTGCGCGACTCGTTGACGAACTGCTCGGGCGCGACGTATTCCGGAAAAGGACCGGGGCTGTAGACGTCAATGTAACTTTTGTAGATCGCAGCCTCGACGCTTTCTCGCGATTCGATAATCCGATGGGCGAACGCGTTAATCACCGCTTCGCGAACCGCGTCGACCGGGACTTCGGGTATTTCTTTACGCTCTAAGCTTCCGTCGAACTCGACGCGCCAGTCCATCGCGTCGACGATATATTGAACGGCCCTGTCGGCGAGGGCGACAATTGACCCTGTGTAACGCCTGATATCGGTAAACGTCAGTCGTTTGTCCGACGCAAACTTCGCCATTTGGAGCTCGTTGATTCCGCAATCGACGAATAACGCCGCGCCCGCGTTCAGCAGTCGATCTCCCTCGGCGAGTTCCAACTTCTCAAGCGTCTCTTTGATACTCTTACGCGTAATCCTCTGCGGAACGGTCAACCGTCCGGCTTCCCGCGCCTTTTCTAGAAACTCCTTAAAGACTTCGACGTCGACGTTGGAAACGTCGTATCGAGAAAGTTGCGTTTCCCAAGACGACGTTCTGATTTCCCGGTTATGAAGCGCCTCGTCGTAGGAGCCTTGATCCATCGCGACGTCTTCGTCCGCGACGCGGATATAGGGCAGTCGATAGGCGAGATACGGACGACGGGACCCTTCAAAACGAACGTGGACGACGGCGCGATCGCCGTACGTCTGCTCCTCGACGACCGGATAGATTTCAGGTCTGATATTCGTTCGTATCGCTTGACTCACGTCTCGTAAAGTCGTTTCGTTGATCGTTTGCCCGACGACGTCGCCGTTGTTCTTCACGCCGAAATACAGGTCGCCCGAACCGTGTTTATTGAGAATAGCCGCGATAGAAACGACGCCGCCTCTGAGTTCGGCGGTACTCTTCTTAAACTCAATCTGCTCGGTTTCTTTGCCTATATTTACCCGGTCTACCCCCACGCTTTGCCTCCGAATCGTTTACGTTGCTTTACGGACAGGCTAAACTGACGTCGTATTATCGCTCAATCGTCCTAGTAAGTCAACGCGCTTCGGCGTTTTCTAAATTCGGCGCGCCTTTTCAGTACGCCGTTTGGCGCGCCATTCGCCCCGTAGCGCCGACAAAACCAGACAAAAAACCGCCCGCCCCGTCGGCGTTTGTTTTCCGAAGGGACGGGCGTCGTTTTAAAAGGGCTTCGATTTTGCGCGAGTCGTTATTTCGTAAGGTCGACGACGAAATTCACGTTGCGTATCTGCTTACTGCGCGGGTCGAAAACGCGAATTTCAATTTGGAGACTTTTCAGCGGCACGTCGTACGGCGGCGGATAGTCCTTGAGCTGCGCCGAGGTTATCTTGCCGTCCAAAGAGACGTCCGCGATCGAACCGTCTTGATTGGCGTAGGGGACGTAAGACGAGTTGGCGGCGAGATTCGTTTGATCATAGAGGTACAGATCGCGCTGATATTGTTCGCTCCACGTGTCGTAAACGCATGGGATGGGGACGTTCGTAAGAAAATCAGGTCTGTTGGCGGAAGCGAGACGATTGAGATAGTATCCTCCCGAACAAAGGTCGTGAGGGTCGGCATGATTAGCCGCCGGGTTGCTGAGGTTGTAGCCAAGATCAATGTAGTCGTTGACGTCGGGATCCCACGCTTTGACGTTAAAACTCAACACGTTCGTAAGCATGACGTCTTGATTGAAGACGTCGTCGCCAACGACGGCGTCGTTCAAATCGCCTGTTTCATGGTTGACTTCGTCCCAGATATTGGGGTTGCTCCAGAAGTCGATGAACGGCGTGGGGGCGCTGGCGTCAGATTTCGGAAGGTTAGCCGCCGTGTAATTGTCTGCGGCAAGAGGACTTTCGTTTGTGTCCTCTTGCGTGTAGGTCAATATTTGTTCGGGACCTAGGCAGCTTGGCGTATTGGCGTATGCGTAAACGGCGCGCGCATAACCGTTGCAACCAAAGGGCGCGCCCGCTCTAAAGGAGCTTTGAGCGCTTTCTTGAAGAGTCGGCATGCGAAGCCAATACCACGCGTTTTTCGTTCCATGGATTGAGAACGAACTGTAAATGGGGTTGGGAGCGTCGACGATTCCGACGCCGACCGGGTTCCAGTATCCGTAACGATTTGCGCGGTTAGTCAAATCGCCGAGGGTGTTGGCGACGAGTTTGCCGTTGGAATCAAGATGGACGGAAACGTCGTAGTAGCGGAAGAAACCGCAGCCGAAATTGCAAAGGTCGTACGCCTGCGCGAGGGTGATCTTGCCGCTTGGTCCAACGGCGCTAACAATCGTATTGTCCGGATCGCTCCCGTCGGGATTTCCAGCTTGGTCGCAGCCTCCTTGAGCCGCGAAATAAAAGGCCTCAAGACTCTCTTGTAGGCGTTCGTTGGAGAGAATCGGCAAAACGCGGCGATAGAGCGTCGTTCCGCGAACAAACCAGACGATTTCGGCAAATTCAGATTCAAACGTGTCGACTTCGCCGCTGTAGACGCGACCATAGGCGTTGTATTTCGGACGAACGTAACGACCGCGGAAGGGTTTGTCGACGGGGGCGCGCGCCGTGAAGGAGAGAATATCGTCGACGTCGCCGACGGTGGAGTCGACCCAGTCGGTATAGTCGCTTTCAGAGTCGTTGCGATAACGTTGGTAACGTTCCGGATCAAGCGCTACGCAAGCGGTCGAGAATATCTGGGGAAGGGCGTCGTAGCCGGCGCTGTAAAGCCGATCGATCGAGGCGCCCATGCCTTCGACGTAGCAGAGGTATCCGTCGCCGAGCCTAGAGTTTCTCGGAGGGACGGGATCGACGGTGATTCCTTCGAGGTCGGCGGTGAGTCTGTTTTTGGCGTTTCTGAGCGAGTTCGTCGCCTGCATAATGCTGGTCGTCTCGTTCATCGTGCCGCCGACGCGGCTGAAGATGCGGGCGACGGCGTACATGAGCATGAGCGAGAGCGTTACGGACGTCATGATTTCAATCATCGTGAAACCAAGACGACGCCGAAACGCGGAACGTCCGCTACGCTTATCCAGATTTCCAGTCATGGCGTCTGACTCCTCTCGTTCGACCGCTCCCACCGACGCAAATCGAACCAACGTATGCGACGCGGCGTCCGCCTGCAGAACGGCGCGCCGGTCGAAATTTAGGGATAATATCTTCTCTTTAGAGGCAACTTATGCGCCAAACGTTCCACTTCGCCGTCGCGAAAGGAATTGACGCCGCGCATGAAGAACCGCCAATACTAATTTTAGTCCTTCTTTTCAAGAGCGTCCACCATTTTTTACCTTTCCCGACGCGTTTTTCCTTTTTTTCTTAAACTTCTCGGACGAACTTTTAAAGCGCCGCGTTTTGAAGCGCTCCGCTTCTCCCGAGACGTCTCAAAACGATACGATTTGTCCTTTGTGATTGAGAAAAGGAGGGCGTCGGCGAGCGGGTCTTTGCGAGAATAACTCGTCCGTTTTTTCGCGTCGATTCTTGACTTTGCGGCGTCGCGCCGTTATCTTGAAAGAGCCGGTCGAGTCTGCGCGACTCCGATTGATTCGCCCCCTGCGGCGCGACCGGTTCGCTCGGGGCGCAGGAAGACGCTATGAAAAAGATACTCTCCACACTGTTTACGCTTGCGTTTCTCGTCGGCTCCTACGCGTCCGCGTCTGCGGTCGACCCGTCTGTCTCCATGAAATACGACGGCGCCGACGTCGCGCTTTCCGTCTCGAAAAGTCAGAACGAAGAGGGCGCCGCCGTCTGGTCCTTCATCACGCCCGACGGTAAAGTCGCCGTCGACGTGACCGTCCTGCGCGACGACGCCTATCCCGACTTCACCCGCTTCATGACGCGCGTCCGCAACCTCTCGACGGAAGAGCCGACCGGCGTCGTTTCCGACCTCCGCGTCTACGCTCAAAACGTCGCGCTCCCCGCGAAGGACGCGCCTGTGACGATCAACGGACTCCTCGGCTCCACCTGCGTCCCGCAAGATTTCCAGCCCGTCGTCAAGACGCTCGCGCCTTCCGAGTCGATTGAATTCTCAACCCCGAGCGGGCGTTCTTCGAGCGAGTTTGCGCCCTATATCGAAGCGAACGTCGACGACCTTAACGGCGTCCTCTACTGCGTCGGCTGGACCGGATGCTGGCGCGCCGCGTTCGTCAACAACGGCGGAAGCTATTCCGTCGAACTCGGCATGTTGCGGACGCAGTTTGCGCTCAAACCGCGCGAGTCGCTCCGTCAGCCGACGATTCTGATCGCGGAGCGTAAAAACACGACGCGCCGCGCTTTCAAGACGCTCGTCCACCGCTATATGGTTCAGAAGAACAGCCCGCGAACCGCCGACGGCAAGGTTTGCGAGCCGATCGTCGCGCTCACCGCCGGGGGCGGCAATAAGACGCCGAAGATGATGGTCGACGTCCTCAATTACGGGCTCAAGAACGAGCTTCCCTTCGACGTTTTCTGGGTCGACGCGGGGTGGTACGGGGCGCCGCACGAAGCGGATCCGTATCCGAACTGCGGCGGCGAGTGGTATCAGTACGTCGGGGACTGGCGCGTGAACACGGTCACGCATCCGACGGGCGACCTGCTCCCGATCGCGAACGCGATTCACGAGGCGAACAAGCGGTTCCTTCTGTGGTTCGAGCCGGAGCGCATCCACGAAAGCGCGCCGATTCGCAAAGCGTACCCGTTCAGCGAAGAGGCGGGCATGTGCTATTATGGGAACCCGCTTTCCTTCGACTGGATTGAAAAGACGATCTTTGCGATCATTGAGAAACACCACGTCGATATCTACCGTCAAGACTTCAACATGGAGCCGACGGGATGTTGGGCCGCGATTGAGAACGCGGAAGGGGAGAACCGCGTCGGCGTCGCCGAAGCGAAGCATGTGGAAGGAATCTATCGGTTCCTCGACGACATGCGGGCGCAATTCCCGTGGATCGAGCAGGAGAACTGCGCGGGGGGCGGGCGCCGCGTCGATATCGAGATGGTCAGCCGCGCGCATTCGTACTGCCGCAGCGACTATTACATCGGTCGCAAAGAGGGCGACACGTGCTTCAACCTCGGTCAGGACATGACGTTGAATCTGACGCCGTATCTTCCGTTCCAAGGGGGCGAGTCGAACTGCGTCCCGGACTTCGACGATTACGGGTTCATGAGCGTCGTTTCGTCGGGCACGGTCTTTACGCCGACGGACCTCGACGGAGGAATCGTGCGCCGCGAGTTCACGGCGGAGCAGACCGCGTGGTATAAGAAGATGCTCGGCTGGGCGGCGCGACTCAAAGGCTACTATCTCGGCGACTTCTATCAGCTGACCGAAGAGACGGGCGCCGTCGACGACTGCTGGTGCGCGTGGTCGCTCCATCGTCCGACGGAAAACGACGGGTTCGCGATCGCGTTCCGCCGCGCGAAGTCCGACGTCGCGTCCATGACCTTCGACTTGCCCGCGATCGACCCGACCGCGCAATACGACGTCGAGTTCTACGACGGAACGAAGAAAACCCTTTCCGGAAAAGAACTCGCCGAATGGAAGGTCGAACTGAAAGACCCGCGCTCGTTCCAGCTCGTGATCTATAAGAAACGCTGAACGCCTACATGGAAAACAGCCGCCGGCGTCCGGCTCTCTGTTGCAACTCAGCGGAGCGCCGGACGACGTGGAACATAAAGATGATGAAAATCTCGATGGAAGCGATTAAAACGCCAGAAGAATTGGAGTTCGTTGTCTTTTGTATAGAAAACGTCGCGACGGCGCTCCATGTCGACGGCGCGACCGCATATCGAATTTTAACGGATAAGAGCGACGTTCTTAAGAGTTACATCGCGCCGTGTTACGACGCGCTGCACACGCAAGGCAAGGAATATATCGTCGAAGACGTCCTAGACGTCCTCAAAAATATGGGCGTCGCTTTGACGGCTACCCCCAATATGAACGAAAAAAACTACGCGCCCATCCCGTTTTATTGCAGATGAAGTACGCAAGAGTCGTCGGGCTTTTCGCTGAAAAGAATCGGCGCTCATTGGACGACGCGCTTGATTTCTTCTACCGCTCGGAACTCTATCCGCTTGTCAGCGAAGGCGTTTCCGATTTACATTGCATGAGCGACGGTTACCTCGCTGAGGAGTTGACGGACGAACACTTGGAAAAAGGTTGTCAGGGGTGAAGACGACCTTGTCTAGGGCTGGCTTCTTGTTCTGCAGAATCGTCGCGACGAGGCGCTTCGGAATGCGAGAACGACAGGGAGAATCGGTAAATGAGCTACTGCGACTGGGGCGCGACGGACGAACTTCATCGCGCGTATCACGACGCCGAGTGGGGCGTTCCCGTTCACGACGACCGGGCGATGTTCGAGCATCTGACGCTCGAATGTCTACAGTGCGGGCTGAGCTGGGGACTTATGCTCAAGAAGCGCGCAATTTTTCGCGAATGCTTCGAGCAGTTCGACTTCGATAAGATCGCGGGCTACGACGCGGACGCGGTCGCGCGGATTCTTGCGACGGACGGGATGATTCGCTCCCGACGCAAGATCGAAGCGGTCGTCAACAACGCGCGACGCGCCCAAGAGACGCGCGACGCGTTCGGGTCGCTCTGCGAATACTTCTGGCGTTTTTCCGACGGAAAGACGATCCTGTATTCCGGTCACGAATCGGGCGCGATCCCCGTTTCCAACGGGCTCTCCGCGCGAATCGCCGCCGATATGAAGAAACGCGGGTTTCTCTACGTCGGCGCGATCACGATTTATTCGCATTTGCAGGCGTGCGGGATCGTCTGCGATCACGATCAAACCTGTCCGTGTCGGGCTCGAATCGTCGAGAGTAACCCGACCGTCGTCAAGCGTCGCGACCATGAAAAGCCGTAGCGGCGAAGCGCTTGAGGGAGAATCGCGTTCGTTTGTCCCGCAAGGGCTCGTCCTTTCAACTTATGATTTAACCGTTTGTTAAGGAACGAAAAAATGAAAATCAAACAGATTCGAAACGCGACGCTCCGCGTCGAATACGCGGGAACGGTATTTCTCGTCGACCCTTGGCTCGCGAGCAGACACGCGGCGGGATGTTTCTCCGACATTCCCGACTTTCCGTTCCATCCGACGGATCCTGTGAAGAATCAAATTCCATTTCCCATCTGCGACCTTCCTGAGAGCGTTGAAGAGATTCTCGAAGACGTCGATTATTATCTGGTTACGCATATCCACCCGGATCATATCGACATGTCGCCCGACGGCGCAATCGGCGCGCCCCTTAAGAAGGACGTTCCGATCCTCGCGCAAAACGCGGCGGACGCCGAAGCGTTGAAACGGTCGGGGTTCCAGCGCGTTTTTACGCTCTCCGACGCCCCTGTGGTCTACGGCGGCGCGACGCTCGTCAAAACGCCCGCGCGACATGGGACGAGAGTTCCCTGCGGCGAGGCGTCCGGCGTCGTGTTTCGCGCTGAAAATGAAAAGACGCTCTACGTCGCCGGGGACACGATTTTCTACGACGGCGTTCAGGAGACGCTGAAATCGTTTCGTCCCGACGTCGTCGTGCTGAACGCTTGCGCCGCCGAGTTCGTGGAGTTCGGAAGACTGATTATGAACGACGAAGACGTGGACTGCGTCGCGAAAACGGCGCCGGACGCGTCGCTCGTCCTGTCGCACATGGATAACGTGCCCCACGCGGCGATAACGCGTCAGACCCTTCGCGGAATGCTGACGAAACGCGGCGTCTCCGAATATTACATGCCCGAGGACGGCGAAACGCTCGAATTTTGATCGTAAGAAAGGAGCCGATATGATGAAATCCGTTCTGTCGCTTGTGTTTTTTATCGTCTGCGCCTGCAACGTGGGACTTCTCGCCGCGCAAGATTCTCCGAAAAACGGAGAGAACGCCGCGCTTTCTCAATGGACCAAGAAAGAGGTCGAATTTTCGCGCGACGGTAAGAGGATCGCCGGGGTTCTCTATCTTCCCGAAAGCGACAAGCCGGTTCCGGCGGTTATTATTTCGCACGGCTTTGGCGGAAATTATTCGGGCTATGAACACGGCTACTGTCCCGCGATGGCGGAGCGGGGAATCGCGGCGTGCGCGTTTGACTTCTGCGGCGGCGGGCGCGGGAGCAAAAGCGACGGCAAGACGTCGGAAATGTCCGTCCTGACGGAAGCCGCCGATCTGAGCGTCGTTCTCGACGCGATCGCCAAAACGCCGGAAATCGACGCGCAGAATATCTTTCTGCTCGGCGAAAGCCAAGGCGGTTTCGTTTCGTCTTACGTCGCCGCGACGCGTCCCGACGACGTCCGCGGTCTGATCGCCGTCTACCCCGCCTACGTGATTCCGGACGACGCCCGAAGACGAACGCCCGATCTTGACAAAGCGCCCGAAACGATGGACGTCATGGGCTTGACGCTTGGTAAAATCTACAACGCCGACGCGCTTTCGATCGATATTTACGAAATGCTGGCGAACTACAAGCGCAAGGTTCTCATTCTCCATGGAACCGAAGATACGCTCGTTCCAATCTCCTATTCGGTTCACGCCGTGAAAACGTTCCCGGACGCGACCCTCGTCAAATTCCGCGGCGCCGGACACGGTTTCTGGGGCCCTGACGGAGCTAAAGCGACCGGGCTGGCGATTGATTTCGTGAAGAAGAACGTCAAAACGGACGGCGACGGCGAAAAGTAGCGAAGATTTTCGCTACCTCGGATGCGATCCATAAACGGAATACTCACGCCGTCGCTCGTTTTTTCTCGAGTCTAGTTGAGTTGTCGCAACATGGCGTGACATTTTTTCAATGATTTTTGAGCCGTTTTTGACACTTTTTCAAGAATTCTCGTCGCTGACTGCGCCTGTCAAGAAGCGCAGACGTTAAAAAACGGCGGGACAAACGAGGAACGGCGAGTAAAAGCAAAGAGCCCGTCGGCGGCGATAGGTCGTCGACGGGCTCCTCGTATTTGCCGGAGAGGCGCGTTCGTTTCTTTCAATCCCTTCTGAAGAGGTCTCTCGTATAGACTTTCTCCTCGACGTCGTCGAGCGCGGCGTCGTAGCGGTTGGCGATGATGCAGCCGCACATTTTCTTGAACTTTTTCAGATCGTTGACGACAAGACTCCCGTAGAAGGTCGAGCCGTCTTCTAGGGTCGGTTCGTAGACGACGACGACGGCGCCCTTGGCTTTGACGCGCTTTACGACGCCTTGGACGCTGCTCTGGCGGAAATTATCGCTGCCGCTCTTCATCGCGAGACGATAGACGCCGACGACGACCGATTTTTCGCGGTCGACGTCGTAACCTTCGTCCGTGTAGCTGTAATATTCCGCCTTTTGGAGGACGCGGTCCGCGATGAACTCTTTTCGCGTACGGTTGCTTTCAACAATCGCGTGGATCAGGTTTTCCGGCACGTCTTGGTAGTTCGCGAGGAGTTGTTTCGTGTCTTTCGGGAGGCAGTATCCGCCGTAGCCGAAGGACGGGTTGTTGTAATAATCGCCGACGCGCGGGTCGAGACAGACTCCTTTGATGATCGGCGCCGTTTTGAGCCCTTTGACCTCCGCGTACGTGTCGAGTTCGTTGAAGTAGGAGACGCGGAGCGCAAGGTACGCGTTGACGAAGAGCTTCGTCGCCTCCGCTTCCGTGTAGCCCATGAAAAGCGTCTCGATCTGCGGTTTGAGCGCGCCCTGTCGGAGCAGGCCGACGAAAACGCGCGCGGCCTTTTCCGTTCCTTCGTCGCACCCCATGACGATGCGGCTTGGGTAGAGATTGTCGTAGAGCGCCTTGGATTCCCGTAAGAACTCGGGGCTGAAGACGACGTTGTCCATCCCGAGTTTTTCCCGAATGTGAACCGTAAATCCGACGGGAATCGTCGATTTGATCACGACGGTCGGCTTAATCTCGCGGTTTGCCGTCGAGTCCTTGACGAGCTTGAGCACGCTCTCGACGTGCGAACAGTCGAAGAAGTTCTGCTTCGGGTCGTAATTCGTCGGCGCGGCGACGACGATGAAGTCGGCGTCCGCGTAAGCCGTCGCGCCGTCGGTCGTCGCCGAAAGATTGAGCTTTCGTTCGCCCTTTCGCGCCTCCGCAAAGTAGCGTTCGATGTATTCGTCCCCGATCGGCGAAACAAACTGATTGAGTTTCTCGACCTTTTCCGGAACGACGTCGACCACGACGACCTTGTTGTGCTGCGACAGTAACGTCGCCAACGACAGCCCGACGTAGCCCGCTCCCGCGACCGCGATCTTGTACGAGCGATCCATCTCGACCGACGGCGTCGCGCTCTCGTCGACAAAGAGTTCGACCGGATCGAAGTTCAAAACCTCCGCCAGCGTCTGGAGTTGGTCGATCGAAGGCGTGAAGTCGCGCGATTCAAGACGCGAAAGAACGCCCCGATGAATTCCCGTCTTCTCGGCGAGCTGCGCCTGCGTCATGTTCTGTTTTTTGCGCCGCGTGACGACCGTTTCGGCAAGAGCGGGGAGCGAGAGCTTCTTCATCGTGAACGTCTCCTTTATTTTTATAAAATGTCATTAAAAATGACATCGCTGTTTTTTTGTTATGGATTTTGTAAAACAGTCGGCATAATAACCAAGAATCGTAACGCGTCAATAAGAGCCGATTCATAAAAGAAAAAAATGGAGAAGAATTTTAAAAAAAGGAATAAAATCTCAATTTGGCGTCGCTGGCAACGACATTAAGAAACGCATTGACGTCACTGGCAGTGACGTCATCTTGAACGACGCCCCGACGGTTTGTTTGGAAAACATGGAAGTTTTTTTGCTTCGCCGTCGTTATTGCGACTGTGAAAAAAACGCAAAGAAAACCGCCTCAAAGCCTGTTTATTCGGTTTTGAGGCGGCGTGTAACGGCGCTAAGTCGTTAGGCGCGCTTTTCAGCGCGTAAGAAGCTGGCGCAATACGGTTTGCAAAACGCCGCCGTTGAGATAGTAGTCGAGTTCGACGCGCGCGTCGATGCGGACGCAGACCTTGAACGTCTTCTTCGTTCCCGCCGTTTCCGGCGCGGTCGAGGTCGCGACGACTTCTATGACGTCGCGCGGCGTAAAGTCGCGCGTGATCGTCGGGATATCGAAGATTTCCGTTCCGTCGAGTTCGAGGGAACGCCAGCTCTGACCGTCGACGAACTCAAGGGGCAGGACGCCGAGTCCGACGAGGTTGCCGCGGTGGATGCGCTCGAAGCTCGACGCGATTACCGCGCGGATTCCCAGAAGCGACGTTCCCTTCGCCGCCCAGTCGCGACTGCTCCCCGTCCCGTATTCCGCGCCCGCGAGCACGACGAGCGGGACGTTTTCAGCGCGGTATTTCATCGCCGCGTCGTAGACGCTCTCGACCGGCCCGTCGTTCGCGTCGCGTCCGAGATACTTCGTCACGCCCCCTTCGGTTCCGGGCGCGAGCAGGTTGCGGAGCCGGATATTCGCGAAGGTTCCGCGCGTCATGACGCGATCGTTGCCGCGACGCGACCCGTAGCTGTTGAAGTCGCGGAATTCGACGCCATGCTCCGTCAGGAAGCGTCCGGCGGGCGAGTCCTTCTTGATGGCGCCTGCGGGCGAGATGTGGTCGGTCGTGACGGAATCGCCGAGCTTCAGGAGCGCTCTTGCGCCGACGATCGGAGCGAGGTCCTGAACGTCGCGGGTCATTTCGGCGAGGAAGGGGGGCTCTTGGATGTACGTGCTGTCGAGATTCCAGTCGTAGAGTTCGCTTTCGGGCGCGGAGATCGCGTTCCAGAGCGGGTTGGAGTCGGCGAGGTTGCGATAGTTGGCGGCGTACGTCTTGCCGTCGAGCGCGTTCTTCGCGATTTCGTCGATCTCTTCGTTCGTCGGGAAGATTTCGGAGAGCATGACCGGCTTGCCGTCTTTGTCGGTTCCGACCGGCTCGGTCGTCAGGTCGATATCGGTCGTCCCGGCGAGCGCGAACGCGACGACGAGGGGCGGGCTCGCGAGGTAGTTCGCCTTGACGAGCGGGTTGACGCGCCCTTCGAAATTGCGGTTGCCGCTGAGAACCGCCGAGGCGACGAGCTCGCCGTCGACGATCGCTTTTCCGACCGGATCGGGAAGGGGACCGCTGTTGCCGATGCACGTGAGGCATCCGAAGCCGACGACGTTGAAACCGAGCGTCTCAAGGGGTTCGAGCAGTTCCGCCTTGCGGAGATAGTCGACGACGACGCGCGAGCCGGGTCCGAAACTCGTCTTGACGTACGGCTTCGGCTGGAGTCCGCGCGCGACCGCCTTCTTCGCGAGGAGCCCCGCCGCGATCATAAGGCGCGGCGCGCTCGTGTTCGTGCAGCTTGTGATCGACGCGATGACGACGGCGCCGTGTCCGATTTCGTCAGTTCCCGATTCCGGGAGACGCGGCGACGCGCTACGGTCGGCGCCGTCCCAGGCGATCGTCGCCTTGCGCGCGCAGTCTTCTTCGGAAAGCGCGAACCCGCGCTCGCTGATCGGGGCGCGAAGCGACGCTTGGAACGCGCTCTTCATCTGTCCGAGCGGAACGCGATCTTGCGGACGTTTCGGACCCGCCAGCGACGGCTCGACCGTCGAGAGATCAAGCGTGAGAATTTTCGTGTACGCGGGCGTGGGCGCGTCGGGAGTGCGGAAAAGCCCTTGCGCCTTCGCGTACGCTTCGACGAGCGCGACCTGAGACTCGTCGCGCCCCGTGTCGCGCAGGAATTGCAGCGTTTTCGCGTCGATTGGGAAGAAGCCGGTCGTCGCGCCGTATTCAGGACCCATATTGGCGAGAACCGCGCGGTCGGCGACGTCGAGGCGATCGGCGCCGTCGCCGAAATATTCGACGAATTTGCCGACGACGCCCTCTTTACGGAGCGCTTGGACAATCGTGAGCGCGAGGTCTGTCCCGGTCGTTCCGGCGGCGAGTTTGCCCTTGAGTTCAAAGCCGACGACCTGCGGCGCGAGCATGTAATACGGCTGTCCGAGCATGACCGCTTCCGCCTCGACGCCGCCGACGCCCCAGCCGAGGACGCCGAGTCCGTTGATCATGACCGTGTGGCTGTCCGTGCCGACGACGCTGTCGGGATAGAGGATTCCGTCGAGTCCTTGCGCGTCCGACTCCGCGTTTTTGCCCGACGCGACGACCTTCGCGAGATATTCCAAGTTGACCTGGTGGATAATGCCGACGGAAGGGGGGACGACGCTGAAATTATCGAGAGAACGTTGCGCCCAGCGAAGCAGCGAATAGCGCTCGCCGTTGCGTTCAAATTCGCGCGCGAGGTTCTTTTCGAGCGCGTCCTTCGAGCCGAAGTAATCGGTCTGAACGGAATGGTCGACGACCGCGTCGACGGGAATCAACGGGTTGATCTTTTCCGGATCGCCGCCGAGCCGTTTCATCGCGGAGCGCATCGCGGCGAGGTCGACGACCGCCGGGACGCCGGTGAAGTCTTGGAGAATGACGCGCGCGGGCTTAAAAGGGATCTCGCAGGGCGTTCCGTCGGGCGTCCAGTTTGCGAGACTTTTGACGTCGTTTTCCGTTACGGAGAAATCGTCGCAGTTGCGGAGCGTCGCTTCGAGGAGGACGCGAATAGCGTAGGGGAGCGTCGAGAGCTTGACGAGCCCCTGTTCTTCCAGCGCGCCAAGGCGATAGTAGCCGTATTTTTTATCGCCGACGCTTAGAACGTCGAACGAGTGGAAATAATCGCGAGGCGTCGATTGATTCGTCATGCCGTCGTCTCCCTAGAATAATGTCTGAAAAGAACTTTCGCGCCGTCGCCCGCGTGAGACGACGTACAAAAAAAGCCGCTCTAATGAGAACGGCTTAAAAATTGAGACGAGACGCGACGAGCGTTCGTCGTAAAGTTGCGGGGGCAGGACTTGAACCTGCGACCTCAAGGTTATGAGCCTCGCGAGCTGCCAACTGCTCCACCCCGCGCTCCCCAGCGCAAGCGCGCTGGACCGCAATATTCGCCTCTTGGCGCGTGATAACGCTTAGGGGCGAACAGGCGAAAACTACAGGTCGCCGCTCGTTGGCGGCGACGTCTAATCCATTAAAACGCGGGACGTCGCGTGTTCGCAAACCGACCAGCGAGAGGCGAAAACACGCGCATGAGCGGCAACTCACAATAAGACCCGCATTCGGCGGGCGTCAACGTAAGCATTTACCGCGTTTTAAATGCGACCATAATTGCGGGGGTAGGACTTGAACCTACGACCTCAAGGTTATGAGCCTCGCGAGCTGCCAACTGCTCCACCCCGCGATCGGAAAACCGACTCACGTCGATTGAGCATATTCTATCGAGGCGCCGGTTTCTGTCGAGGTCTTTTCTGCGATTTTTCCTGAAAAGGACAAAGAAAGGGCGTTGAAAACGTTTTTCGGCGGCGATACAATGACGTTTTTAGGTCGCGTCGCGGCGTTTTTTGACCGCGATCGACGTTTTCAATTTTGTCACGACGGTCGACGACGATTTTAGAATTCGCGTTCGACCTCTTGAGGAACAATCAATGCGCTTTTTTACTGCTTTTGGCGCGGCTCTTCTCGTCGCGATCGGCGTCGCCGCGTTTGGTCAGGACTCCGACGCGCCGCGATGGGATCCGAACGCGACCGCCGCGTCCCTTGGACTGGAACCGTATCAAATTCCCGACGATTTCTTCCCCGTCTTTCCGTGGGATCACCTCGGCGACTGGATGAGCAAGTATCAGACGCTCGAAAACGCGATGAAATCGAGCGCCGAATGCGAGTTCACGCTCTCCGGATTCGTTAATTCCGTCGAGATGGCGAAAGAAGCGGAGAAAAACGGACTCCGTTGCATTTACGAGACGGGAATCGAGGTTTTCGACGAGCGTAATCTGTCTGAAGAAGAAATCGCGAAAAAACTCGCCGCGATCGACGAGCGAATCAAACAGGTCGTCGAAGAGACGAAGGACCTCCCGAACGTCGTCGGATACAATCTCGTCGACGAGCCGGGCTCCTATAAGTTCAAAGCGCTCGCGACCGCCGTCGCCGCCGTCAAGAAATACGCGCCGGGCAAGCTCGCGTACATCAACCTTTTCCCGGGCTACGCGTCGACGATCGGCGCCGACGTCGATTCCCAGTTGGGGACGTATTCCTTCGAAGAGTATCTTGAACGCTTCGTCCAAGAGGTCAAGCCGCAACTGTTGAGCTACGACAACTATATGCTCGAATATTCCGAGGATATGCGCAATTTGGACCGCGCCAGCGTCTTCTTTACCGACCTCTTTCTCGTCCGTAAAGTCGCGCTGAAATACGACCTGCCCTTCTGGTACATCGGGAGCAGCCTCTGCATTATGGAGCAGTCGTCGCCCCCGACTCCGGCGCGTTACGCGCTGCAGACCTATCTGCCCCTCGCCGCGGGCGCCGACGGCCTCACGTGGTTCCTCTATTATCCGCTGGGATGGAGCTATAGCCCGATCGACCGCGACGGGCGCAAAACGCTGTCATGGCTCTATATGCGCGACGTCAACGTTCAAGCGCGCGCGATCGGAACGTATCTGAAGAAGTTCCGCTCGACCGACGTCGGTATGGACGCGATCTATACCCAAGCGGAAGCGCCGAAACTCCCGCAGCTTCCCGCCAAGCCCACGAAAGTCCTTCCGAACCTCAAGACGAGCCGTTCCAACAACGGGAGCTTCGACCCTAACGACGCCCCGAAAGTCTTCGTCGGCGAATTTCAGGCGCGCGAAGGGGACGACCTCGCCGCGCTCGTCGTCAATATGGATATCGACGCCTCCGTTAAAGTAACCTTCGACGCTCCTGAGGGCTACGTCGCGCTCAAACGCGTCTCGCCCGTCGACGGGACGGAAGAGTCCGTAACCGACGAAGACCGCGCGGGCGGCTTCTGGATTATCCCCGGTCATGGGACGCTTTTCGTTTGGAAGAAGGCGAGCGAAGAAGAAAAAGCGCAAGCCGCTTACTGACGATTCGCGCCCTGAATTAGAGATTTCAACGCGCCGGACGACGCCCAGTTTTGGGAGCCGTCCGGCGTTTTTTCGTCGCGCCGCGCCGGGTCAGCGCGATTCTTGATAGCCGTTTGCCTTGAGCGTTTCCGCCGTCGCGCAGTCGCGGGGCGCGCGAAGGACGGCGTCTTGATGGAAAGCGTCGGGACCGAGTTCGACGATTCCGCGGGGCAGAACGAGCGGTTTGATCAAGGGACTGTTTGCGAACGCGTCTTCCTCCAGCGTCTTCAGGCTTTGGGGAAAATGAACGCGCTTAAGCGCCCGGCAGAAGTCAAACGCGCTGTGGTCGATTCGCACGACCGTGTCGGGGAGCGCGAGTTCTTCCAGCTCCGGGGTCAAATTGAACGCGTCGGCGCCGATTTCGACGACGGGAATTCTTTCGATATAGTCGGGCACGAACATTTTCCTCGGGGCGTGGTCGCCGACGTATCCGCGAACGGCGACGCCGTCGTCTTTCTTTTCGTACCACGCGTAGCCGTCCGCCGACGCTCCGTCGGCGCTGAACTCGAAGAGGCGCATGCCGCCGAACCGTTCGTTATTTCGGAACGCGTCGATCAAATTGAGACGGTTGCACTCAATGAAGGCGGCGCGTCCGATCGATTCGACGCTTTCCGGAATCGTCAAGATTTCGAGCTTCGGAGAGAACGCGAACGCCTGTTGACCGAGCGTCTTAACCGTCGACGGAAGATCGACTTTAGTCAAACTCTCGCATTGTCTGAAGCAGAACGCGCCGACGGACGTCACGCCTTCAGGGATCGTAATCGACGCGAGGTTAGGACTCAAAAAGAACGCGTAGTCTCCGAGCGCGACGACGCGTCGTCCGTCGATTTCAGACGGGACGACGAGGGAGACGGCGCTCGTCGAGCAGCCGCGAATCGCGATTTCGTCGCCGTCGATCTCATACCAGAGCATGCCGAGAACGTCGGGCTTTCCGAAGATTTTCGCCGCAGAGACGCCGCCGAATCGCGCCGGGGCGCGGAACGCCTCTTCCGCGTCGAGCGCAAAGCACCAGCTAAAAGCCCCCGTTCCGATTTCTTCCGTCGACTCCGGCAGCGGCGCCGATTTCAGCGCGGCGCAGCCTTGAAACGCTTCTTCGCCGATTGATTTTAGCGTTTTCGGGAAGTCGATTCTTTCAAGCGTCGAGCAACTGGTGAAAGCGTGTTCTCCGATTTCCGTCACCGGCTTGCCGTCGAGTTCTTCCGGAAGGACGATCTCGCGCGGTTCTCCGACGTATCCGCGAATCGAGATATGGTCGTCCTTGCGTTCATACCAGAGGAAACCGCGCGCGTCGGGGTTCGCGTCGACGGCGGAGAGATTGATTCCGGCGAAGACGGGATTTGCGTCGAACGTTCCTTCGAGTTTGACGTTAGGACATCGCTCAAAGACGCCGCCGCCGATTTCGACGACCCCGGCGGGAATCGCGACTTCTTCGAGTTTTTCGCTTCCGAGGAAAACGTAGCCGCCCAAGGTTCGCAGACTTTCGGGAAGGACGACTTTCTTGAGTTTTTCCTTCGACGCGAGCGAGACGTTGTCAAGCCCGACGACCGGTTTGTCGCCAACCTTGTCAGGGACGACGATTTCGGCGGAGTCCGAACGCGTTCCGTCGAACAGAACTCCCGAGCCGTCTTTGTCGAGTCTGTAAAAGGATTCTCCCTCCTGAATCGCTCCTTTTTGTTCCGTCGGCTTCGAGAATTTCGAGAGTCGAGACGTCGTTGAACTTTTGAGACGTCTTTCAAATTCCTCAAGTTTTCTCTTGTCGATCGTGATTTCCATCCTAGCGCCGTCGGAGCTGATTTTGTAATTGGGATTACTTCCGGTTTCCGCGTTTTCGTCGAAATCAAAATCCTCCTCTTGATCGAGCGCGTCCGATTCCCGATAGCCGTTTTCTTTGAGCCTTTCCGCCGTCGCGCCGTCTTGCGACGCGTACAAAGCGACGGTTTCGTCGAACGCGCTGGGATCGAATTCGGCGATTCCGCTCGGCAGAACGACCGATTTCAACCACTTGGCGTTTGAAAACGCGTCCCGACCTAGCTTCGTCAGATTTTTGGGAAGACGAAGTTTAGAAAGTACGAGACAGCCGCGGAACGCGTCGTCGCCGATCCGCGCGACTGTATCGGGGAGCGCTAGTTTGCTTATCATCAACGCGTTAAGGAACGCGGCGTCGCCGATTTCGACGACGGGAAGTCCGTCGACGACGTCCGGAATTTGTATTAGCGCCGTATCGGATCGACCGAAGATCGAACCTCGAACGGCGATTCCGTCGTCCCTCTTTTCATACCAGAGATAACCTCTTGCCGATACCCCGTCGGGACAGAACTCATAGAGCGCCTTGGCGGCGAAGCGTTTGCTTTTTTGGAACGCGTCGATCAAATTGAGGCTGTCGCACTTGAAAAACGCGGAGCGTCCGATGGACTCGACGCTTTCCGGAATCGTCAGGTTATTGAGATGAGAACATAGCTCGAACGCTTGTTCCCCGATCGTCGTAACTGTAGACGGAAGAACGATTTTAACCAGAAAGTTGCATCCTCTAAAGCAGTTCGCGTCGACGGTCTTCACGCCTTCGGGAATCGTAATCGACGCGAGGTGAGAACTCAAGAAGAACGCGGAGTCCCCGAGCGCGACGACGCGTCGTCCGTCGATTTCGCGCGGAATTTCGAAGGAGGCGGCGGTCGTCGCGCATTCGCGTATCGTGATTTCGTCGCCGTCGATCTCGTACCAGAGCATTCCGAGAACGTCGGGCTTTCCGAAGACTTTCGCCGCCGAGGCGCCGCCGAATCGCGCCGGGGCGCGGAACGCCTCCTCCGCGTCGAGCGCAAAGCACGCGTTAAAAGCTTGGCTCTCGATTTCCGCGACCGATTCCGGGAGGGGCGCCGACTTCAGCGCCTTGCAACCGGCGAACGCGGCTCTGTCGATTGACGTCAACGTTTTCGGGAAGACGACGCTTTCAAGCGTTTGACAGCGGGAGAAGGCGAACTCTCCGATCTCCGTTACCGGCTTGCCGTCAAGTTCTTCCGGAAGGACGAGATTGCGCGGTTTCCCGACGTATCCGCGTATCGAAATATGATCGACTTTTCGCTCGTACCAGAGGAAGCCGCGCGCGTCGGGGTTCGCGTCGACGGCGGAGAGGTCGATTCCGGCAAAGACGGGATTCGCGTCGAACGTTCCTTCGAGTTTGACTTTAGGACATAGATCAAAGAGACCGCCGCCGATCTTGACGACCCCGGCGGGGATTGAGACTTCTTCAAGTTTTTCGCAGCCAAGGAAAACGCCGACGCCCAAGGTTTGCAGGCTTTCGGGAAGGACGACTTTCTTGAGTTTTTCTTTCGTCGCGAGCGAAAGGTAGCCAAGTCCGACGACCGGTAGATCGCCGACATTGTCGGGAACGACGATTTCGGCGGAGTCCGAGTACGTCCCGAGAAACAAAAGTCCCGAACCGTCTTCGACGGGTTCGAAAAGGGAGCCTTCTTCCCTAAACGAACTTTTTTTCGTCGTCGCCGTGAATCTCGAGAGTCGATCCGTTTTGAGTTCCTCAAAGAGTCGGTCAAATTCTTTGAGTTTCGCCTCGTCGACGAAGACCGACGCCTCGCCGTTCGGTCCCTTCTTAAAATTAGGATTGGCCCAAGCTTCCGTGTTGTCGTCGAATTCAAAATCGTCCTCTTGAGAGAACGCGACCAATCCGAACGCCAGAAGAAGAGCGCAAACGCCCGACAATATCGCTGAAAAACGTCTCATAACGGAACCTCGTATTCTACATGGGGAAATCGACGATAAACGCCGCGAGAGTCGCCGTCATTATACAGTCGGCGGCGGCGCGATTCAACTCGCGAGGAGGCGTCTTGTGCTCTTTGATCTTTTTCAACGCGGATCATTGTCAAATTAATATTCAAAAATACTTGACAATTATCGTCGTCCCTTTACAATCGCAGGCGGAGGTTTCGTTATGAACGCGAAAAAATCGGTGTTGGATTATCTCGAAGCGCGACGCGGCGAATTCTGTTCTGGGGAAGAGCTTTCCCGAGAGCTTGGCGTCACGCGAGCGACGGTTTGGAACCGCGTGAAAGCGCTGCGCGCGCGCGGGTATGAGATTACGTCGGTTCGGAACCGCGGGTATCGGCTCGCGGCCGATTCGGACGCGCTGACGCTGGAAGGAATCGAGAAGCTCTTGAACGCCGATTGCGCGGGTCTTTCGGTTGAGATCGTGGACGAGACGGGCTCGACGAATCTCGACCTTCGCGAAGCGGCGGAGCGCGGGGCGTCGGACGGACGCGTGTTAATCGCGCGGCGTCAGACGGGGGGGCGCGGACGGCGCGGGCGACGGTTCTTTTCGCCGGAGTCGGGATTGTATCTGAGCATGCTGCTGCGTCCGTCGGAGACGCCGGCGGCGATTGCGATCCGATATACGACGACGGCGGCGCTCGCGGTTTGCGAGGCGATTGAAGCGACGTCCTCGAAATCGCCGCGAATCAAATGGGTCAACGACGTCATGATCGACGGCTTGAAAGTTTGCGGGATCATGACGGAGGCGCAGATCGGACTGGAGAACGGGCTCGTCGAGCACGCGGTCGTCGGCGTCGGCGTCAATCTGTACCGTCCGAAGGAAGGGACTCCGAGCGAGCTGCGTGGAATCGCGGGCTTCGTTTTCGACGAAAAGCAGGGCGGGCGTTTGAACCGTTTCGCCGCCGAATTTTTGAACCGCTTTACGCGACGGCGACTCGCAAACGACGCGGAGGACGACTTAAGGGAATACCGTCGGCGACTCCTCGCGCAGGGACGGGAAGGGGACGTTCTCTTCGGCGCGAAAAAACGCCGCGCGAAGATTATCGACGTCGACGACGAATACCGGCTGATTGTCGAATATCCCGACGGGACGCGCGAATCTCTTTCTACCGGCGAGATTAGCGTTCGTCCCGACGGAAAACGCGAATGAGAGGAAAGGAGGCGACGAATGTCCGCGATCGATAGAATGGGACTGGCGAAAGAACTGGCGCGCAAGGTTTTAAACGGCGGCGAGACGACGCGCGAGGAGGCGCTCGAACTTTACGACGCGCCGCTCGACGAACTGACCGTCGCTGCGAACGAGATTCGCGAACGATTCTGCAAGCGCGATTTCGATCTCTGTTCAATCGTCAACGCGAAGAGCGGTCGGTGTTCCGAAGACTGTAAATTCTGCGCTCAGTCCGCGCATTACGCGACGAAATGCGACGAGCATCCGATTCTTCCGGTCGAAACGCTGGTCGCGGCGGCGAAGAAGGACGCGGAGAAGGGCGTCCTGCGTTTTTCGTTCGTCACGTCGGGGCGTCGCCTTAACGCGAGCGAAATCGACGTCCTTTGCGAGGCGGCGCGGCGGATTCGCGACGAGGTCGGAATCGCCGTTTGCGGTTCCCTTGGACTGCTGACCGAGGACGAGTATTCGCGACTGCGCGCCGCCGGCGTGACGCGGATTCACAACAACCTCGAAACGTCGCGGCGTTTCTTCCCCCAAATCTGCACGACGCATACCTACGATCAGAAACTCGACGCGCTCCGCGCCGCGCGTCGCGCCGGGATGACGCTGTGCAGCGGCGGAATCTTCGGGCTCGGCGAGACGCCGGAAGATCGAATCGACATGGCGCTTACGCTCCGCGAACTCGAGGTCAAAAGCGTTCCGATCAATATTTTAAACGCGATCCCCGGAACGCCCCTCGCGAACGCCGATCTTCGTCCCCTTACGAGCGCGGACGCGAAACGGATCGTCGCGATTTACCGATTCCTCCTGCCCGACGCGTCCCTTCGACTCGCCGGCGGACGCGGACTGCTGAGCGACTCCGGATTCGGCTGTTTTCTTTCGGGCGCCAACGCGACGATTACTGGCGACATGCTCACGACGTCGGGAATCGCGATCGCGTCCGATCTGCGCGTCATTAAAGACATGGGCTACGAGCCGAAACTCTGTCGCGACTAAACGGCTTTTCACCTTGAAAGAACAGCGAATGAGTAAGAAACTTTTTATTATCGGAACGGACACCGAGGTCGGCAAGACGCGGATCGCGGGGTTAATCGTCAAAAAACTTTTGGAGTCGGGCGCGAAGACGGCGTATTTCAAACCGGCGGCGAGCGGAAACGAAGTCGACGCGGACGGCGCGTTGATTCCGGGCGACCCGCTCGAGGCGACGCGACTTGCCGGCTCGAGCCAGCCCCTTGCGACGACGTGTCCTTTTCTCTATCGCGCCGCCGTCTCGCCGCATCTCGCCGCGCGGTGGGAGAATCGTCCCTTCGACGCAAACGTCGCGGAAGACGCGCTCAAACGGCTCGACGCGGAGTATGAATATGTCGTGATCGAAGGCGCCGGGGGACTCGCGTGTCCCCTTCGTTTCGACGACGAAGAACGGCTCCTTTTCGTCGATTTGATTCAGAAATGGAATTGCCCGTGCCTTCTTGTCGCCCGATCGACCCTCGGGACGATCAACGCCGTCGCGCTGACCGCATGGACGCTGCGCGCGCGGGAGATTCCCCTTCGCGGGATCGTTCTCAACCGCTGGTCGGGGAACGCGATGCAGGAAGATTCCGCGCGGATGTGCGCCGCGCTCGCCGACGCGCCGATCGTCGCGCGCGTTCCCGAAGGGGGCGAGAATCTCGACGTCGCGCCCGACCTTTTGCGCTCTTTCTTCGCCTAATCTCTTACCCGTTTGTCGCGTTTTACTCGCCGGAGACTCAACTGATGATATGGCGCCCTTACGTTCAGATGAAGAATATGCCCGAACCTTGGCGAATCGTCGACGCCGAAGGCGTCTATCTGCGAACGCCCGAGCGTGAATTGATCGATTCGATCTCCTCATGGTGGGCGTTGATCCACGGGTACCGTCATCCGGAGATGGTCGAAGCGATTCGGGAGCAGGCGTCGAAACTTTCTCACGTCATGCTCGCCGGGCTGTCGCACGAGCCGGTGGAAAAACTGTCGGCGAAGTTGGAATCGTGGCTGCCGGGCGATTTGAATTACTTTTTCTTCTCCGACTCCGGGAGCGTCGGGGTCGAAGTCGCGCTGAAGATGGCGCTCCAGTATTATGTGAATCGCGGCGAGAAGAATCGGACGACCGTCTTGGCGCTGAATCACGCGTATCACGGCGACACGTTCCGGACGATGGAGGTCGGGGACGACCCGGAGTATCATTTCATCCTCGACGCGCTCGGCGCGCGGCGCGGCGTGGAGCATATTCCGACGGAGATTCCCGCGCTGGAGGCGGCGTTTGAACGTCTGGGCGAGCGCTTGAACTGTCTGATCGTCGAACCGCTCCTGCAAGGCGCGGGGGGGATGAAAATGTACGACGTCGCGTTTCTACGCCGGGCGCGGGAACTTTGCGACGAATACGACGTCCTCCTCGTCTTCGACGAAGTCGCGACGGGGATGGGGCGCACGGGAAATCGATTCGTCTCCGATCTTGTTCTGCCCGATATCTGTGTTCTCGGCAAGGGATTTACGGGCGGCTATATCGGTTGCGCGGTCACGGCGGCGCGCAAGAAGGTTTTCGACGGATTCTGGGGCGATCGCGACGACTGGGCGTTGATGCACGGACCGACGTTTATGGGGTCGCCCCTTGTATGCGCGGCGGCGCTGAAATCGATCGAAATCTTCGAGCGCGACGATTATCTCTCGAAGATTAAACGGATTGAAGCGATTCAGAAGCGCGAACTGGCGGAGCTTGCCACGCTGGACGATCCGCGAATCAAAGACGTTCGCGTTCTCGGAGGCTGCGCCTGCGTCGAGGTCGACAAGCCCGAGACGCTCGACGGCTACCGCGAATTCGCCTACGAACGCGGAATCTTCAGCCGCCCCTTCTCGACGTGTCTTTACGCCATGGTTCCTTACGTGATCGAAGAGGAGGAACTCGTTCGCGTTATCGCGACGATGAAGGAATGGTTCGCGCGTTGATTTAAGCGCGCGTCGTTTGAAAGAACGACGGGTTATTTCTACGATTTGCGAACGTTTTCTGCAAGTGACTTGAACCGCGTTAGCTTATCGCGTAGAATCGGACTGGGTTGTTCGTCGGTAAGTTGGGAGCTTCTTCATGAATAGCGCGTCGCGCGCTTGTCATAGGATCGCGCCCAGCGCGAAAATTCAAGAGCGTCAATATTTCGCCCCTTGGGTTTTCAATTTCTCGCCTTGTCTTAGAGGGAATTGACGGAAAATGTCGGTCGAATCAGTCGAGTTCATTGTTCCCCTATTATTTTTCATTTCGCTTGCAATAAATTCGCTTACGAGTTATATTTCTTACATTGCAATTATTTTGATAACATTATTAAAAGAAAAGGTTTATCGCATCGTTATGACGATATTTTTATCGTTAAATACAATATTCCTTATATCTATTCTTTTAGGTTTTTGTCGCGCGATAAGGTTGGAGTATTTTAATTTCATAGGTTTCACGACGATGTTATTAATCTCCTTGTTGATTCGAGTTTGGCGCTTTCCCAAAATATGGCTGACGTTTATCGTCGTATTGATGATCATAGACGTCGCGGCCCTTAGATGGATCTTTCTGAAATTTTACCTATGAGCGTGTAGCGATAGATTCAAGTCGTTAGATTTGAAAGGAATGAGAACAATATGGATACGACATTGGGACCCGTCGAATTCGTTTTCTGTGCGTTGTTCTTTACTTTTGCGTTTGGATTCTTTTTAGGATATCTTCCTCATATCGCCGTATGTGTGATGACGTTTTCAGGATCGGAAAACTATCGAAATATGGCGACGGTAGCGTTGACGTTCAACGCCATAACCGCTACGGCTTTGGCTGTTGTTATCCAGATAAACGACGACTGGAAATATTTGCTCGTATTTGAATATATCGAGGTATGCGTAACCACGTTACTAATAATATCGTCGTTGATTCGGATACGCGTCTTTTTTGAGAAACCTTGGCGTCGGGTTATCGCGCTAATAGTTGTTAATATCGTCGATCTTTATTTCGTCCTTTACGATTATGGAATAAATATGTTATGCCAATGACGGGGCGTCTATTATCGCGGTCTGGATCTAATGAATCAAAGAATTATACTCTTTCAAAAATGAAGAAAAAGATTGCGCTCGTCGCCGCCCTTTTGCACGGTTTTTCGAGCGATTTCGTTTCGTCGGCGCGAAGAATAATTTAGAAAGACGCGCTAACTCCGTTTGAACCTTCAGGTTCTTTTACGTTTTGTCGAACTGAATAGAGGAAGAATTGCGTTCGATGTTCGAAGACTGTTTTTTCGTGTATTATCTTTTGATTTTTCCCCTGTTTTCTATTTTTGCGGTTATTCCGATACCGTACTGTATCGGCGTCTTGATCGTGACGTTGTTGAAACCTAAATGGTTCCGTATTGCTATGACGATTCTCCTTTCGCTGATTGCATTGCATCTTTTCATTTTCAACGTTGTCGCATTAACAGGTCGATCCTATATAGGTTATGAAACGATCGTTTTTCCTGGAATTGGAGTTGCGTTTCTATCGTTAGTAGGGACGCTGATCAGAATACGGTCATTTGGAGATCGTAGGCAGATCTGGTTTCTGATGATTGCGGATCTGGCTTTGGCGTATTATCCGACCTATGAAAGTTGGACATTGGCGATGAGCGTATGACGCGGCGCTTGAATTTCGCGTTCCGGCGCGGTACAATCGTCGCTTGCGACGCGTTCGACCGTCTTTCGGTCGGGCTGAATCGCTTCGTCTGTAATCGAGCCGGTCGCGTTTCGTCCTCCGCGCGACGCGAAGAATCCATAAGGAGAAGAAAGAACCATGTCGAAGAAAACGTCGTTACTTTGCCTCGTCGCCGTCGCGGTCGTCGCGGCGCTCGTCGTCCGCGCCGACGCGGGCGAGCCGACGGGATCCGCGCGCCCGTTGAAGTGCGTTTACTTCTCGCCCTCCGACTGCGAGCCGAACCCGGACCGCGCCGAGCGGCTCTATCGCGTGATGGCGTACGTTCAGGAGTTCTACCGTTCCGAAATGGAGCGCAACGGCTTCGGCGACTCCATGACCTTCGGACTCGAGACGACCGAACCGGGCAAACTCAAGCTCTACGAGGTCAACGCGCCGGGCAAACTGGAAGATTACGGTCGCGAATCCTTCTGGGAAGTGCGTAAAATTTGCGGCGAGGAACTTGCGAAGCAGGGGATCGACGTCAATAAAGAGGTCGTCGCGATCTTCCAACAGGGGCTGAAATGGGAAGACGGAAAGGCGACCGAGGTCGGCTCTTTCGTCGGGATGGGAACGCCCTTCTACGGCGCGGGAACCTTCTACGACGATCCTATGCTCGACCCGGAGAAGCTCTCGAGCAAGGAGCCGGGCGGATATTATCATCGTCCGTGTTCTATCGGCGAGTTCAACTCGCACTATATCGGCGGGATCGCGCATGAGCTCGGGCACGCGCTGACGTTGCCGCACGACTGCGAACTCGCGACGGAGAATCGCGAACTCGGCTTCGCGCTCATGGGCGGCGGCAACCACACGTTCGGACGCGAACTGCGCGGCGAAGGGAAGGGCGCGTTCCTGACCTATTCCGAGGCGCTGCGCCTCTCCGTCGTCCCGGCGATCAACGGACGCGAGCCGCAGCGTCGCGACGACGCGATCTCGCTCGTCGATTTGACGCCGAGCCGCGTCTCGGAAAACGTCGTGAAATTTACGGGCAAACTCGAAGCGAAGGTCATGCCGCTCGCGCTCGTTTTCTACGAGGATCGCGACGCGCGCGGCTCCGATTACGACGCGAAGACGTGGACGGTTCAACCGAAAGAAGACGGCTCGTTTGAACTCGACCTCACCGAGGTCGCGCCGGAGCCGTCGGAACTGCGCGTCGCCGCCGTTTCTGACGTCGGGACGACGATGTTGTTCCGCGTTTCGTACAACCCGAACGGCAAAGAGGGCGAATTCGACCCGATTACGCGCAAGTTCGATCTCGACGCGATTTCTCGCGCGCTCCAGAAAGGCGACAAGGCTGCGCTCGACAAAATGGCGACTGAGCGATTCCGAAAGAATCCCGAGATGCGAAGCATATGCGAGGTCTTAATTTCAGCGAAGCAGGAGCCGCTGCGTCCCGGCGATATTCCGGAGGAATACAAGCAGTTTTATCTCGACTACGCGAAGTTTGAATCGCAGAAGGTCGGCTGGTCGCGGATGACGACCGGCTCCTTCTTCGACGGGTCGCTGCTTCAACTCGAAGGGCGCGGCTATGCGAACGGAATCTGCGCCCACGCGCCGAGTTCCGTTACGACGAAACTCGACGGGAAATGGAAGACGCTCAAGACGGCGTACGGGCTCCAAGACGGCGGAACCGGCTCGGTCGTCTTCGTCGTCAAGGGCGACGGAAAGGAACTCTTCCGTTCGGCGCTCGTGAAGGACCACGTTCGTCGCGACGCGGAGATCGACGTCGAAGGCGTCAATACGCTGGAACTCGTTACGGAAGACGGCGGCGACGGCAATCGCAGCGATCACTCGATCTGGATCGAGCCGATCCTCACGCGCTAGCGGTAGGCCGCCGGACCCCTGTTAGCGCCGCCGCGCTCAATTTGACGCCCCGCCTCCCGCTGGTCGGCTTGCGATCACGCGGCGCTGGAGCGCGGGAAGGCGAAAACTCTGGGTCGCCGCCCTTTGACGGCGACGTCTTAAAACGAAACGTCCGCTTGCGTTCAGGCGATTTCGTCGAGCGCAAGCGGATTGTTTTTAAGAAAGTTGGGAAACGCGCCTTGCGTCTTTACTTGGTTTACGACGTCGCGGGCGGCGTAGCGCGTTACGCGTAATTACAGCGTATCAAACCGCTGCGTAATCGTCGCGTTTTCGACGTCGCCGTCGACGCGGAGCGCGACGCGGGTCGGTTTGTTCTTGACGCTGTCGTCATGTTCGCCGACAATCGCCGTTTCCGCGACGAGTTTGAGCGCCGCGCCGCTCGCGTTTTTCGCCTCGACTTTGACGACCGCGCCGCCGATCTTGATCTCCAGACCGCCGCCCGTTGTTTCGGCGATTTCGACCTTTTCAAACGTGATCAGCGCGGTCTCGACGGCGCCCTTTTCGCCCTCTTTGAACTTGATTGCGTCCGTTATCGCGACGAAACCGGAATCGTCGCCCGTCGCCCGGCGATATTGGAACGTTCGCGTCGCCTTTTCGAGCGTCTTGACGTCGGGGTACGCCGACGTTATATCGAACGTCACGTCGTCCTCCGCGTCCTCGAAGGATTTCGAAACGACGACCCCGCGACATCCCGCGCCCGGCGACTGCAGCTTGCCCGCGATCCTCGGGACGGGATGTCCGAAGGAGTTGAGAAGTTCCCCTTCGTAGCGTCGCGAGCTGAAGGTTCGGGCAGTGTACGTTTCGCCGCCGGGGTCGCGACTGACGTAGACGTCGTCCGCGTCCGGGTCGGCGGCGTCGCCGAGGAGGAGCGTGTAGGAGCCGACGTCGTTGTGGTTGTGCAGCTCGCCGTTCGTGCCGCCTTTAAACGCGATCGCGAAATATTTGCCCTTGGCGTCCTTCGACGGGCGGCAGATCACGACGCCCGCGTCTTGGAACTCCGTGCGAATCGGCGGATCGTATTTCTGCGGCTCTTCCGTCGTCTCGCGGTAGACGACGTCCGCGTCGTACCCGATCGTCGTCGTTTCGAGCAGCCCGCCGATATTGAAGGCGCTTCCGAGTCCTTTCGTCTCGAAGTCCGTGTAGCCGTAGCCCTTAAGACGGCTCAGATACCCGACGTAGACGGGGTTTGGCGTCGCGCCCGCCGCGCAGTCCGCGAAGACGGCGTAGATTCCCTTGTCGATCTCGAGCGTCGGCGCGTAGTCCAAGACGGCGCGAACCTTCGGGAAGCGGAGCATGTCGACTTTTCCGTGCGTCGCGTAGCGGATCTCCGCGCTCAGCTGGAGATAGTTGCCGAACCCGTAGTTCCAGTATCCCATTCCTTCGGAGCAGTATCCGTCGTTAGTAAAGCCTTTGAAGAAGTCGCGTTCGGAGAAGAACTCGGCGCCCGCGATAAAGAACGCGCGGCGTTCCTTCGACTCGACGATATTGAGCGCCGCCGCGACGGTCCCCGCGTGGCAGACCGCGTTCCAGTTGTTGACCGTTCTGACCCACCACATCCCGTCGTAGACCTTTTTAACCGCCTTCTCGTAAGGCGCGAGAATCCGGCGTTCGATTTCCGCCTTCGCTTTCGCGACGACCTTCGGATCGAGTTTATCCTCGAAGAGGTTGATTGAAATCGCGAGGTAGGCGCCCGCGAGCGTCGAGCCGAGGTCGGAATACATCGCTTCCCCGTCGTAGATCTGCCCGTTCTTATCGTGGGCGGGCAGAACCCACGACTTCATGTCGCAGAACTTATCGAGTTCGACGTTGAGCGCGTCGATGAAGCGCCCCTTATTCTCCGTCGCCTCCGCGAGCGTCAGCGAAGAAATGCGTCTTTGGATGTTGAAGAAAACGTTCTGGTAGTTGGAGCGGTTTCCGTTTTTGTAGTATTCTTTGTAGAGTTCTTCCGGAACCTCGGGCGGTTCCGTATTCAGGACGCTTTCCGCATACTTGACGATCTGCGCGGCGTCGGGCGCTTTGGCGAAGCGTTCCCAATATTCCCTTGGAGCGGTTCTCGCGCCGAAGTCGTCGTCGAGCATTGTCGCGATTTCGGCGGCGCGCTCGTTAATCGCTTTGAGTTCCGCTTCCGTTCCTTGGACGGTCGGCGCGAATTTTACGAGAAGAAACGTCGCGACGATCGCCAGAGCGGCGAGCCGACGGAGTCTGGGATATTTCATTGTCGTCCCCCTTTCGACGCGTTTCCCGCGCCGGTATAATTTGACCTTAGGATTTGGCGTTCGAAACGAACGAGACGGCGAAGTTTTGCGCCCGCCGTTGCGTCTATTATATCAGAGCGCGACGCGCGTCGCAACGGTCGCGTTTCCCGCGACGCGAGACGACGATTTTTGACGACGACAGGT
The DNA here is from genome assembly GCA_946408825.1 of uncultured Planctomycetaceae bacterium. Taxonomy (GTDB): domain Bacteria; phylum Planctomycetota; class Planctomycetia; order Pirellulales; family Thermoguttaceae; genus RUG369. Next base: position 7,014 of record CAMJTU010000021.1, on the reverse strand, counting down.
AAATGAAGACGACGCCCTCGAAAAAAACGACGACGCGCTGCCTCTGGTTATAATCTCGTCGAAAAATGGGTATAATCGAAGAAATAAACGCTGAACGCAGGGGAAAAGAAGACCCGGCAGGAGGGGAAAGGTAAAGATGAGTAAAGGTCAATCTCGCGGCGGTCGCGGACGGAAACCGCAGGGACCGCGCAAGCCGCGTCTTAACGATTCGCGGGCCCCGAAGAAATCGAAAGTCTATCGTCGCGGCGACGTTTCGGCGGCGCGACGCCAGGGCGGCTCCGTCTTTGCCGCGACGAAACGCGCCAAGGAGGCGAAGGGCGCCGACGAGGAGTTCAACGCGGTCGCCGAACGCGGGTTCCGGCTCCAGCAGGTTCTGGCGGCGGCGGGCTATGGAAGCCGTCGTCAGTGCGAGACGCTCATAAGCGAAGGGCGCGTCGAGGTCGACGGCGTGATTACGACGGAACTTGGCGTCCGCGTTAAGCCTGGCGAACAGAAGATTCGCGTCGACGGCGAAGGACTGCCGAAGACGAAGCCCGTCTACGTCGCGTTCAACAAGCCGAAGAACGCGCTATGCACGAATAGCGATCCGAGCGGACGGCGTCGCGTTCTCGATTTCCTTCCCGACGATCTGGGACGCCTTTTCCCCGTCGGTCGCCTCGACCAGAACAGCGAAGGACTGATTCTTTTAACGAACGACGGGGCGCTCGCGCAGCGGCTCACGCACCCGAGCTACGAGGTTCCGAAGAGGTATCTCGTGCAAGTCGCGGGACTCGTCGATTTCGAGCTTGTCAACGCGCTCAAACGCGGCGTGCATATCGCCGAGGGCGTCGTGCAGGCGGACGACGCGAGGATCCGTTCTTCTCATAAGAAGAGTTCCGTGCTCGAGATCACGCTCACCGAGGGGAAGAACCGCGAAATTCGCCGAATGCTCGCGCGCGTCGGGCACAAGGTTATGCAGCTTCAGCGCGTGCAGGTCGGCGCGATTAAACTCGGCAAGCTCGCGCCCGGCGAATATCGCCGTCTCACGGCGGCGGAGGTCGCCGAACTGTATCGACTCTCCGAATCGCCCAAGAAACCGGATACGACGGAGAAGAGACGCGGTCTGGCGCCCGTCGAAGTTTCGAAGCTCGAGGAACGCGAATCGGAAAAGTCGGCGGCTCGCGACGACGCGAAGGCGTTAGAACGCGCGCAGGCGAAGCGCAAAGGGAACGATCCGAATTTCGCCAAGGAACTGCGCAGTCAGATCCACGACCAGTATGAGACCGTCGTCGCCGCGTCGGACGAACGTCCTTCTCGACGTCGGGCGCCGAAGGAGGAGTTCCGCGAGGAATTTCGGTCGGAGGAGCGCGGCGAGAAGCGGCGCCGGGCGCGGCGTGAATTCGACGACGAGGTTCGCACGATCGGCGTGAAGAAGTTCTCGAGAGACGACGACGAAACGGGTCGTCCGGATCGTTTCAACGCCGACGCGTCCGATTTGCGCCGCCGCGACAGTCGCCGCCGTTCGTCGCGCGACGATCGCGACGCGCCGCGCGAGACGCGGACGTCCAAACGCGACGGCGGCGCGAAAAGTCGCAAAGCGCCGCGTCAACCGCGTCAGGGACGCGCGACGCGCGGCGGACGCGGACGCTAACCCTTCACGACTCGACTTGCATTTTCAGGAGACGCCGCTATGTCAGATTGTGTTACGAACCGTAAAGACCTATGGTCGGGGTGCGGGACGATCCTCGCGAATCGCGCGGTCTCGAAGACGATACGTCGGATGACGATCGTCGCGCCGGAGTTTGCGGAACGCGTTCAGCCGGGTCATTTCGTTATGCTGCGGCTCCTCGAAGGTTCCGACCCGGTTTTGGGGCGTCCTTTCGCGGTCTTCGACGTCGACGTTCCTTCCGGCGCGGTCGACGTCGTGTACGCGGTCGTCGGGAAAGGCACGCGGCGGCTCGCGCATCTGCGCGTCGGGGATTCCGTCGCGCTGTGGGGCCCGCTGGGCAACGGGTGGCGCGTCGCGAAACGCGATCCGCTTCCGAAACGTCTCGCGCTCGTCGCCGGCGGCGTGGGGCACGCGCCTTTCTATCTGCTCCTCAAAGAGATTCTCGCGCTCCCCGAGGATCGACGGCCTGAAACGACGCTCCTTTACGGCGCGCAGACGATGGCGCGGTTCAGCTGCGTCCCCGATTTCAAGGCGCTCGGAGCAAACGTCAAATTGGCGACCGAGGACGGTTCTTTCGGCGCGAAAGGATTCGTGACGGATCTGCTCCCCGAGGTTCTGCCCGACGATTTTCCGGCGCAAGACGCGCAGATTCTCGCGTGCGGGCCCATGCCGATGCTCCGCGCGGTCGCGAAATGGAGCGCGGCGCGGGGAATCGAATGCTGGACGTCGCTCGAATCCCCGATGGCGTGCGGCATGGGGCTGTGCTTCTCGTGCGTCGTCGAATGGAAGAACGACGACGGAACGTGGGACTATAAACGCGCATGCGTCGACGGCCCCGTCTTCGACGCGGCGCGCCTAAAATGGGACTGAAAGACAAATTTCAATTCGGTTCCAACGCATTTTCGTCCATTTTCGCCAGCGCGCAATTCGACCCTCCGTTCCGAGCGAGCGTCTGCCGACGCCGTGTGGAAATCGAGAAAACAGTTGTCAAAGCGGGATTGTTTGGGTATATTGGATCGTAACGAGCGCAGCAAGGCGTCCGAGACGAAAAGGAGCGGAACATTGTCAACCCCAGCCAACCTGACCAACGACTCGAACTCTTACGAAGACTCGTCGGTAAATCGTGAATATAAGTCCGACGTTTTCACCGATTTATTCGGTCAGAACGAGAACGCGTTTAAACTTTTTCAGTCTTTTCACCCCGAGGATACGACTTCTACTGTCGAGGATCTCAAAATCATTACGCTCTCACACGTCTTAACAGACAGACAGTATAACGACCTTGGCTTCCGGGTCGGAGACAAGGTGATTATCCTCGTCGAGCATCAGTCGACGTGGTCTGAGAATATCGTCGTTCGCGTCTTTCTTTATATCGCGCAGTCGTTTCAAGATTACATCAACGAACATAAACTCAACTTTTACAGTAGCAAAAAGATCAAGTTGCCTGAAGTTGAAGCGTATGTCGTCTATACCGGTCACAAAGAGGACTGTCCTGACGTCTTGAGTTTGAACAAACTGTACTGGGACGGCGATGAGGATTATACGCTCGACTTGAGGGTTAAGGTCCTTAGAGACGGTAAGAAAGGGGATATCCTTAACCAGTATGTCGAGTTTCTTAAAGTCCTCGACAGTCAGATTAAGATTTACGGTAAAACGACCAAAGCGGTCAAAGAAGCGATTCGAATCTGTAAAGAGCGGAATATTTTAAGGGAATATCTCAAAGAACGAGAGCTGGAGGTTATAAACATTATGATTTCGTTATTTAGCCAAGAGCAAGTTCAGGAACTCTACGGCGCGGAAAAACGCCAAGAGGGGTGGGAAGAAGGCCGGGAAGAAGCTTGGGAAGAAGCGAGAGCGGAATTCAGCAAACGTGAGGCGGAGTTAAAGGAGGAGGCGTTAGAAGCCGCCGAAAAAGCGAGGTTAGAAGGGGCGATTGAAATTGCAACGAACCTGCTTGCCAGTACGAATCTCGATATTGACGCGATCGTAAAATGTTCGCGACTCCCCTTGAAACAGGTTCAAGAACTCGCGAAAAAACTGCGAAAGTGAGCGCGTCGAGACTTTTGACCTCGCGCACGGGCTATTTGGCGGACAAAAGTTACAGATTTTTAACGAGAAGGGAAACTGTTATGAGAAGATCGACGACGATTGCGGCGATTCTTTTTGTCCTCTGCTGCGGAGCGCTTTACGCGGACGACTCCGCGCCGAAATGCCCGCTCGGCGACGGCTATGAGTTCGTTCCCGACTTGAGCGACGAGTTCGACGGCGACGCGCTCGACGATTCCAAATGGTGGGACTTCAACCCCGCGTGGCGCGGCCGCAAGCCGGCGCTCTTTTCGCGCAAAAACGTCGCCGTCGCCGACGGTTCGCTCCGGCTGACCGCGAGTCTCATGCAGCCCGAGGAAGTCGATTACGAGAACAAAGTCCGCGGCTACGACAAATATTGGAAGTCGATCGTCAAGAGCAAGGGGAAGGGCGCCTACGGATATTACGAGGCGCGATGCAAGTCGATGCGCGCCTGCGTCTGCAACGCGTTCTGGCTCTGCGACCCGCTCTCCGACCGCCCCGATCTAAAATACGTCGAGGGCGATATTTCCGAGGAAATCGATATTTTAGAATATTGCGGCAAGCCAAACGACAAGGGACACGACCGCCTCTATTACGCGACGCTTCATCAGTACGTCACGCCGTATCTCGAATCGATCGTCAACAAGAAGAAGATTAAGATCAAGAACTATTCCTACAAGCAGAAGATGGACTTCGACTTCTGGGCGGACTTCCACACTTTCGGGCTCGCGTGGACCCCGACCGAACTCCGCTGGTACGTCGACGGCAAAGAAGTCTTCCGCCGTGAAAACGATATCTTCTTCCGTCCTCTCCACGTAACCCTCGACTGCGAGATCATGTCCGACTGGTTCGGCGAACCCGACCCCGCCGACCTCCCCGCAACCTTCGAAATCGACTACGTCCGTGTCTGGAAACAAACCGACGCGCCCGAGCCGCAGGCGTTGCCTGAACCGAAAAAAAAGGCGCAGTAGAACCATGGTCGCGCACTTTAAGGTCGGTCGTAATTGACGATTACGACGCGCGTCCCATTGTCGAAACAAAATATTTCATGTTTTAAGTTGAAATTCTATTTCTATCGTTTATCCTTGTAATACGACCTGCTTGTAACTTAGAGCAAGTTGCGTTCCTTCTGTTTTCCGACTTGGCGCATCTCACAGCGTCGAGTCGTATTTCGAGCGTTATATCAAGACTGAAGGACTAAAAAGTCGGTTTTCGCCATAAACTTAGCTAGAGTTACGAGGCGTTGCAATGGAAAGAAGCCGTTTCTTAGACAGAATCAGAGGCAGCCTTATCGGGGGCGCGATAGGCGACGCGTTGGGCTATCCCGTTGAGTTTATGATGTGGGAGGAGATCCAAAGGGGGTACGGGGTCGACGGGATCCAGAGTTATGATCTTAAATTCGGCGGCGGCTCGGCGATCTTTTCAGACGACACGCAGATGAGTCTCTTTACCGCCAACGGGATTCTCCTTTATGAGACGCGTCGTCGGCTGGGCGACGACCGGGGGGCCGTTTCCGACTACGTTCACCGCGCGTACCGAGAATGGCTGAAAACGCAGACGTGGGGCGGGTTCGATCTGAATAGCGAACATCTGTGCTGGCTGTACGAAATTCGCGGACTTCATCATGATCGGGCGCCGGGCGGGACGTGTCTTTCCGCGCTGAGGAGCGGTCGGAAGGGGACGATCGAGGCGCCGTTGAATCGCAGCAAGGGCTGCGGCGGGGTCATGAGAGTCGCGCCCCTTGGGCTGCGTTTTGAGCCGAAGGACGAGGCGGATCAGAGGAGACTTGACCGAGAGAGCGCCGATATCGCCGCGATCACGCACGGACATCCGCTAGGCTATATCCCGGCGGCGATTCTGACCCATATCGTCGGGCTCGGCGTCTACGGCGACTGGACGCTCTCGCTCAAGGGCGCGGTCGACGAGGCATGGACGAGCGTCAAGGATCAGTTTAAGGACGTCGTTCCTTCTAATTATCTCGCGGAGATGGAGGAACTGCTCGTAAGGGCCGAAACGCTCGCGGAGGCGCCCGGCGACGACGAGGAACACGTCGAAGCGATCGGCAAGGGCTGGACGGGCGACGAAGCGCTCGCGATTGCGGTCTATTGCGCTTTGCGCTATCCGACGGATTTCAGCAAGGCGGTCGTCGCGGCGGTCAATCACGGCGGCGACAGCGACTCGACCGGCGCGATCGTCGGCAATATCCTCGGAGCGTGGCTCGGTTACGACGCGATCGAAGAGAAATGGAAGGAAAACCTCGAACTCAAAGACGTCCTGCTAGAAACGGCGGACGACCTCTGCTTCGGCGCTCTGCCCTCCGAGGGCGAAACGTCGGATCTCGACGAAACGTGGCGTTCGAAATACTGTCAAGGACACGCGGGAGACAAATACAAACTTTAAAACCGCCGCTATTGTCTGCAGACGTAATTCGGATATAAACGCGATAGAGAGGGGGAGCCAACGGCTCCCTCGTTGATTATTCACTCGAAAGAATATGAATCAAGGTCCGCGAGATAATACCAAAATCCTTTTTTAATAATCTTAACCCCTCGTTCCATATCATGGGCGAGAATATTGAAAATACAATATGGTTGACCGCTTTTAAGTCGTTTAGTGTGGAATTTGATAAGCTGATCGACTTTTTTCTTCGGAGCGCCCTCTTTGAGAAAGAATCCGCCGCCGCCGCATAAATCCATATACGGATTATCAATTAAGTAATCCCACAGATCGCCTAAATCTTCAAGGTTCATTTAACAATTCCTTGTAAACTTCAATAAAGTTATCTTCTTATAAATTCTTATTATTCTTTTATATATCTCATTCGTAGAGACTTCTCTTACAAATTCGTAAGAAGAAACTAGGGAGCGTCGCTTCCTCGTTGATTTCATCGTTAAAATGAATCTAAAGAAAATGCCGGGATTTTCTTTTATGTGGAAGTCATATATCTGTTTTAGTCGTTGCCATGTTTTTTTTGCCAATCCCTATACGCTCCGATATATTTATCGTAGAGCTTCTTCGCTTTCGACGGTAAAAATACTGCTGGAATGTCCGGTTCATCCCAATAAATATCAAAACCGGGTTGCGACGGATTTTCAATGAACCATTTTGAACGATCTTTTTCGTGGAAAGGATTGTTGTAATTATCGACGCCGATAAAACCACATCTTTCAAGCCATTCCAATGCTTCATCTCGTGTAAAAACGGGATTCAACGCTTCTGGAAGTTCTTTTTCTTTGTCATAGTCGTCGAGAATACAAAACGCATAATCTAACCAAGCTCCCAAAATGTAGGTCGCGATA
>CAMJTU010000020.1 GCA_946408825.1 uncultured Planctomycetaceae bacterium | reverse complement strand
AACGCGCCGTCGCCAATTTTTGTAACCGTATCGGGGATGTTGATTTTAGAGAGCGCCTCGCAACCGTAGAACGCGTTCTCTCCAATCTCAGTTATTCCTTTGGGCAAAACGACAGTTTTTAGCGCAGAGCATCTAAAAAACGCGCGATCGTCAATTTTTGTAACCGTATCGGGGATGTTGATTTCAGAGAGCGCCTCGCAACCGTAGAACGCGTTCTCTCCAATCTCAGTTATTCCTTTGGGCAAAACGACAGTTTTCAGCGTGGAACATCCCCAAAAAGCGCTGTCGCCAATTTTTGTAATGAGGTCGGGTACGACAAAAGAATTGGCGATTACTTCGCATTTTATGAGAACATTGCCATCGAAAACATAATTGGGAGAGGTTGACATTTTGAGCTTCCGAAGGGTTTTCTCGAGAATGCGAACGAAGTTTGAGCGTCGATCCAAGGGCGAAAGCCGTTGCGACGAATCGTCGTCCAACGTCGCAAGGTACGCGACAAGAAGGTCTAGACGCGCCCGAACGGAACGACTAACAATAGATTATAGCGGAGATCGCCCCTAGCCCTTGGCGACGATTATAGAAACTGAAAGGGAGATTTCAAGTTTTTGGGGGTATTTTATCAAAAATTTTCTCGACGACTTACGAGCCGCCAAAGTTCTGACGTCGATTCAAAAGCAAAAGCGGTCAATCCGTAGACTGACCGCCTTTATCGAGGTGTTCAAGTTCGATTGAGAGACGTCGTCACTTCTCGTGAACGGGCGCGCCGACGTCGAACTTTTCTTTGGAGTTCTCTTTGCCGATCGTAATTTCAAGGTCGGTCGTGTCGAAGGAACGATACTTCTTGTCGACGAGGTGGAAGTCTTGACCGAGGTTGCCCGCCTCGCCATATTCTTCCGCTTCCGAAGCGCCTTCGGTTACGAGCTTATCGACGCGGACTTTCGCCGTTCCCTGCTGAGCGCCGGCGTAGCCGTAGGTTTTCATAACGGCGACGCCGTTGTCGTCGGTCACGCCGCTCGTGTTGTACTTGACGTTTGTCGTATACTGAAGGTCGACGGTCGCGCCCGCAAGAGGCGTTCCCTCCTGCGTGATCGTGATTTCGCACGGGGTCATGTCGTCAGGCAGGTCGGCGGGACGCGATTTATCTTTGCAACCCAAGGAAGCGCACGCGAGAAACGCGCAGAGGGCGACGGCATAGATTTTCTTCATGTTTTGTACCTTTCAAAGACTTGCGACGTCGCGGTCGCGTTGGAGCCGCCAGTCGAGTCGAAATAAAATTTAAAAGGCGCGGCTCGACGTTCTTCGTCTCGCCGCGCCGATCAGATTGTTCTGCGATTTCCGTCGATTGCGTTTGCGATTAACGAGAAATCGATTTTAGACGATCGAACGCGCCCTGAATCAGATCGAGGTCGTTTCGCCGCCGTTCGGAGTTCCAAGCGCGCCCCAGACTCCGATCGGGCTGGCGCCAGTTAGGTTCTTACCGGTCGGGATTGAAGGAAGACCGTTGGTGTCGATCGTGTCGGAGACGAAGCGAACGGAGCCGTCGAGCATTCCGCAGTTGACGCCGCCGCTGTGATAGCTCGTCGCGGAAAGGAGTTCAACCTGCCCCTGTTCCTGGTTGTACTTCAAGCATGAAGGAGCGTTCGGCGGCATAACGGTTGTGAAGGCGCCGAGGAGCGGCAGACGGTCGAGCCAGTTGCCCATTCGAGGATGCTGGACGATCGGATACTGGCTGTCATAGCCGTTTGGATTGGTAGAACTCTTTGTATTCATGCAGAGAGAAGGGACGGCATGCCAAGTTCCGTCGTCGAAACCGGCGTAGTAGCAAATCGAACCGCGGATTTTGTCGTGGTAGTATTCGCCGGCGCACGCTTCGGAGGCGACGATCGTATTGCTCGTTCCGTCGGTCGCGAAGCTCATATTCTTGCGATCAAAGAAGAAGAAGAGACTGCGGTGCGTGCAATCGCCGTTACGGTCGGAGTTTGAGTTGGCGATACGTCTTGTTCCGCCGTTGCCGTCGCCTTCGGTGTTGTACGGGCTGTTGTTCGTGTTGTCGAGTCGGGCGACGCAGTCGGCCATGCAGTAAGCGATGTTCGTCGGACGACCGCTGTGGTTGTGACCGCCGCCGAGGAGTACGAGCGCGCCGTGGTGTGAATCAGACGGGCAAAGGAACGTGTCGACCTTCGTGGTGCGGATGCCCCACGCGCCGTCGCTCGTGGTGTCCTGAGAAGGAAGCCACGGCTGAGTCAACCCTTTAGTTCCGTCGATCGCCGCCTTCAGAGCGGACTGTTCAATGTAAGGAAGAAGCTGATAATGGACGCCGAAACGGGACGTCTTAACGCCCGCGCCCCACGCGCCTTGCGACGGCAGGTAGTCGTTGACGTCGTGGTGATTGTGCAGCGCCAAGACGAATTGTTTCATGTTGTTGGTGCACTGCATACGACGCGCCGCTTCTCGAGCCGCCTGAACGGCGGGGAGAAGGAGGCCGATCAAGATGCCGATGATCGCGATAACGACCAACAACTCGACGAGCGTGAAGCCCTTGTTCCTCTGTTCAGATAATCTTTTCATGAGAACATGTTCCTGTAAAACGTACGTATTTATAAATGGCGCCTAGGAAAAAACGACGCAAAAGTAATAGGGAGACCATCAAAATAAAGCTCCCTTCCTATCTATAACACCGCCTAACCGTTAATGTTCTGATGAAAAGAATAGGAATTTTTCAAAAAATTTTTTTACAGGACGTCAGACCAACTCGCCGAAACTGTTTGCTTTTGGTCTTTCGGGACCTAATCTTTTTCGTCCGTTTGATTCGTGCCGTTTGTTTCTAATAAGAACGGCGGCGACTGGTCCGAGAACCAGTCGCCGCCGCTGAATTTTCACGCCGAGTTGATTGCGAGATCTAAAGATTATTTCTCGTGAACGGCGGCGCCGACGTCGAACTTTTCTTTGGAGTTCTCTTTGCCGATCGTAATTTCAAGGTCGGTCGTGTCGAAGGAACGATACTTCTTGTCGACGAGGTGGAAGTCTTGACCGAGGTTGCCCGCCTCGCCATATTCTTCCGCTTCCGAAGCGCCTTCGGTTACGAGCTTATCGACGCGGACTTTCGCCGTTCCCTGCTGAGCGCCGGCGTAGCCGTAGGTTTTCATAACGGCGACGCCGTTGTCGTCGGTCACGCCGCTCGTGTTGTACTTGACGTTTGTCGTATACTGAAGGTCGACGGTCGCGCCGGCAAGAGGCGTTCCTTCTTGCGTGATCGTGATCTCGCAGGGCGTCATATCTTCCGGCAGGTCGGCTGGACGCGATTTGTCTTTGCAACCGAAACTTGAAATTGCGAGGAGCGCGCAGAGCGCGACAGCGCAGATTCTTTTCATGGTTCTACCTTTCATGGACTTAAAACGCCGAAGATGTTGTCGGCGTCGATCTGATCGTTCCAGGGTAAAAATCTTACTGTAAAACGGGCACGACTTAACGTTTTTCGTTCTGTCGCGCCCGTCGCATTGGTCGTTCTTTACGCGGTCAAAGACGCGCGCGGATCAGAGGTTGCTGGTCGTTTCGCCGCCGTTCGGGGTGCCGAGCGCGCCCCAGACGCCAAGCGGGCTGGCGCCGCTAAGGGTCGTTCCAGTGGGAATGTCGGCGAGACCGTTCGTGTCGATCGTGTCCGAAATGAAACGAATGGACCCGTCGAGCATTCCGCAGTTGACGCCGCCGCTGTGATAGCTTGTCGCGGAAAGCAACTCAACCTGGCCCTGTTCCTGATTGTACTTCAGGCAGGAAGGAGCGTTAGGCGGCATGACGGTCGTGAAGGCGCCCAGAAGCGGGAGACGGTCCAAGTAGTTACCCATGCGCGGGTGCTGAACGATCGGGTACTGGCTGTCGTAGCCGTTCGGATTCGTAGCGCTCTTCGTGTTCATACAGAGAGAGGGTCTCGAAACCCAAGTTCCGAGGTCGAATCCGGCGTAGAAGCACATCGAGCCGCGAATCTTATCGTTGTTGTATTCGCCGGCGCACGCTTCGGAGGCGACGATCGTGTTGCTCGTGCCGTCGGTTGCGAAGCTAAAACTATTCTGATTAAAGAAGAAGAAAAGGGAACGATGGGAGCAGTCGCCCTTATCCCTCTTGTTGCCGACGCGCACTCTCCAACCGCCTTGGTTCTCGGTTTTATACGGGCTGTTGTTGGCGTTGTCAAGACGCGCGACGCAGTCCGCCATGCAGTAGGCGATGTTCGTCGGGCGACCGCTATGGTTATGGGCGCCGCCAAGGAGCACGAGGGCGCCATTATGAGGATCGGAGGGGCAAAGGAAGGTTTCGACTTTAGTCGTGCGGACTTGCCAGCCGCCGTCGGACGCGTCGCCCTGGGCGGAAGGCTTCCACGGCGCGGTAATGGACGGGGTCGAGTCGACCGACGCCTTCAGAGCCGCCTGTTCAATGTAGGGGAGAAGCTGATAGTGAACGCCGAATCGGTCCGATTTGACGCCCTGTCCAAAGGCGCCCTGCGACGGTAGAAAACCGGTGACGTCGTGGTGGTTGTGCATTGCCAGGACGAACTGTTTCATGTTGTTCGTGCACTGCATGCGGCGCGCCGCCTCGCGAGCCGCTTGGACGGCGGGGAGAAGCAGACCAATCAAGATGCCGATGATCGCGATGACGACCAACAACTCGACGAGCGTAAATCCGCTCTTACGAAGTGTTTTACCCATAATAAGACCTCAAAAAATATCAAACGACGTAGGCTCAAAATAGAGCTATTTACACAATCGACGACCGTTCTTTCGATGAAAATCAGAAGAAGACGGAGGAGGATAGAATTGCTTTTATGAGGCGGCGTGCGAAGACGCTACTCGACAATATTTTACTTCGCTGAATCCATTTGGTCAAGCGGATTAAAAGAAAGGATAAATTTTTAGACCCCAAGTGAGAAAGTTTGTTTCGTTCTGAGAAAAAATTTTGAAAAAACGAAAGCGTTATAATAAAAAATGACTACATGATGTAAAAGATAAATCAAGAGAGACGTTAACGTAGAGATTGTGAACGCCGTTCGGCAAATATAAAAGAACGTTTCGTCGTCGAAGTTTCGTTATAAAATCAAATGGCGTCGCGACGTCGCGACGCCATGATAATCCAACGCAAAAGCCAACGCGGAACACGCGACTCGACGTCGCGCGGATCGCAGAACCGGCGCGCCTTGATAATGGAGAAGGATGGCGAACCGTCAAACGCAACCGCGTCGATTATTCGAAGGAATCGAACATTCGGCTGAGGGCGATCTCGAACTTTTCGTCGGTATAGTAGGTTCCCGCCGCGATTTCAGCGCGGACGCGGTTGACCAGATCAAGACGAATATCGGCGTTCGCGTTCGTATTGACGGCGGTTTCGCGCGTGACCGACACGTTCATCTCGTCGCGAGGATTCGCGGCGCGACGAGCGGCGTCGTTCTTTCTAATCGCGCCGGTTTGCCGAATAGGAGCGACTCCCTGAGTTCTGTTGATTCCGTTAATGTTCATCTTATATTCTCCTGAAAAAAATCTCCAGAAGTTCTCTTCGTAGCGCGTTTGCCAAAGCGCGACGACGCTAAACTCCGTTCTTCGAGCGTCCTCGCGTCAGGAAGGCGCGCTCATGGCGCCTCGGTCTCGCCTGACCGACAAACCATCCATAGCCGTCGTTTTACGCGGCGCTCGTTAGGGGAGACGACCGCAGTCGTTTTCGCCCTTCCCTATGAGTATCGTCCAACATGATTCCCAACTTGAGCGTTCTCCGCGAAGTTTAGGAAAAGATCGCGATACTTTTTACGACCGTCGGAAAGGCAACAACGACACGACGTTACGTCGTCTTGACGACGTCGGAAGACGACGTAATGCGACGAGCGTATTCCTTAGTATGGAGAAAAGTCCCGAACGTATCAAGATCGATTTGAAAATATTTGGTATTTTGTTGAAAAAAGGGTCGACGCCTGCCTTAGAAACGGTATGAGGAGAAATATTCCTTTGCGTAACATTCCCAAAGCCTTATTTTGTCGTCTGGTTCACTGGACGTCGAGATTGGGAGTTTAATATGAATGGGCGACGTCCGATCGGCAAAATTTTATTGTTCGATTTCTTTTAACAACTCCGGCTCATTTTCTATGAGGTCCTGAACGAGATATCTGTAATCCATGCTGTCAATCCCATAGACGCCGTCGTTTATCTGCTCGGACAGGCTGCTGTTATAATAGACGTCCATCGCCGTTCGCAGGGGAATGTCCTTAACCCGCGCAAGTTCGGCTATAATGTCTTCTTCCAGCATTTCTTTATATATTCCCGCTAGTTTAACTTTATCCATCGTTTTTTACCCCGTATGAACCTTTAAAAGATACTGTCTCGTCTATTATCAACTGACTAAGAAACGCAATTTGATCGTTTTGTTTATAATACTTCATTTCCTCTATTGTCCGAACTTCGTCCCAGACTCCGCGCATGTACATTCGGACGCATTTGATCACTTCGTCGTCAGCCACGTTGCCAACGACGACGTCGTAATTACAGTATACGTTCTTTCCATTCCTGCAATCACATACGAAATTAAGCCAATCGGCGTTTGCTTCTGTAAATCGCTTTACTCTATATTTCTCAAAATTGCTAACCTCATACATGTTTACAATTGCGCCCTTGTTTTCCCTTACGCTCTTTCTAAGCGCCCATTTTTCGCCTGTTCCTTAAATGTGGTAACGTAAAACCCTTTCCCGAAATCGAGGTTGTTTTTCGAATACTTCAAATCGGGCTTCGCTATCTCAACAGTACTTCCATGATAAACGATCATACCTCCACCCCTCTTAATTTCAGATATTCTTCAATATCTTCCGTGAGATACTGCTCGCCTAGCGTATGGAGAACGTCATAGCAAGGCGTCAGATAATCGTCTATTACGCCGGATTTGTCCAATTTTTTGTATACTTCTCCACACGAAATTCCCCATGCCTCCGCAAGTACATGGATCATAAAAATCGTGAATTTCATAGAGGATTGATCCATAACCTCTTTACTCATGCTCACGACCTCCTTCGATCTCTGCAATGATCTTAATTAATCGCATTACGGAGAACCAGCTCCCTTGCCTCCTTTACCCGCTCTATTATAGTGTTTCGTTCCAACGCCGTCAAGAAATAACAAACGTCGGCGCCGCAAGTTAGAGCGCCGACGTTTGTTTCATGAAATTTGCGTCGTTTACTTTTTCATGAAGTTCCGCTCGATGAAGCCGACGTCGGGAATCTGCGTGTTAAACTCTTTGCTTTCGAGTATTCTGAGGAGCAGGGGAATCGACGTTTTGACGCCGTCGATCTTCATTTCGGCGAGCGCGCGTTTCATGATGGCGAGACCTTCTTCGCGGGTTGACGCCGACACGATAAGCTTGCCGATCATCGAGTCGTAGTGCGGACTCACGACGTAGCCGGAATAGACGTGAGAGTCGAACCGAACGCCGAAGCCGCCGGGGACGATTAGCTGTTCGATCTTGCCCGGACAGGGGCGGCATCCCGCGTCGACGTCTTCCGCGTTAATGCGACATTCCATCGCGAACCCGCAATGTTTGACGTCTTTCTGCGAGAACCACAGCTTTTCGCCGGCCGCGACGCGGAGCTGCGCCTTGACGAGATCGATTCCCGTCGCCTGCTCCGTCACGGGGTGCTCGACCTGAATTCTCGCGTTCATTTCGATGAAGTAGAAATTGAAATCATCGTCGACGACGAATTCCGCCGTGCCCGCGTTCGAGTACCCCGCTTCTTTGGCGAGTCTTGCCGCAGCTTCGCAGAGCGCCTTGCGTTTCGCGAGGGTAAAGCCGGGCGCGGGAGTGATTTCGACGAGTTTCTGACGGCGCCGTTGCAGCGAGCAGTCTCGTTCCCAGAGGTGAACGACGTTTCCGTAATTGTCGGCGAGGATTTGCGCCTCGACGTGTCGCGACTTCTTAATGAACTTCTCAAGGTAAACGTCGGAATTGCCGAACGCGATCCGCGCCTCCTCCGCCGCTTCCGCGAGCGCGCGACGCAGTTCGTCGTCGTCGTTTGCGAGCCGAATTCCGCGACCGCCGCCCCCTGCCGACGCCTTGACGAGCACGGGATAGCCGACGTCATGCGCGACCTTGATCGCGTCGGACTCGTTCTGGATCAGCCCGTCGCTTCCGGGGATTGTCGGGACGCCGCAACGTTTCGCCATAGCGCGCGCGGCGTTCTTATCGCCGAGCGTTTCCATCGCGGCGGGCGAAGGTCCGATAAACTCGAAGCCGCAACTCCGGCAGACGTCGTTAAAGTTTGCGTTTTCCGAGAGAAAACCGTAGCCGGGATGAATAGCGTCCACGTCGGCTTGCTCCGCCGCGCTGATGATCTGGTTGATTTTCAAGTAGCTCTGCGCGGAACGCGCGGGACCGATACAGATAGCGCGATCGGCGATTTGGGCGTATCTCGCGTCGCGATCCGCTTCGCTACAGACGACGACCGCTTCCACGCCAAGCTCATGGCATGCGCGAATCACGCGGAGCGCAATTTCGCCGCGATTGGCGATTAAGACTCGTTTGAACATAACTCGACAACGTCCTTAAAGACTCGGAAAGGGGATCGAACGATCGACGTTCGGCGCGGAACGGTCGTCAGCGCGCGTCGATCTTGAAGAGCGGCGTTCCGTATTCGACGGGCGAGCCGTTTTCGACGAGAATTTCGACGATCTTTCCGGCGACCTCGGCGGGAATTTCGTTGAAGACCTTCATCGCTTCAATGATACAAACGATCGTCTTGGGTTTGACGACGTCGTCGATCTTAACGAACGGTTCTCCCTCCGGACTAGACGAGGCGTAGAAAACGCCGACCATCGGAGATTTGACTGTTTTGATATAGTCCGGCTCCTTCTCGGAGGCCTCGGGCGAGGGCGCGACGACGTTGGCGACCGCGGGCTGAACGGGGCCGGCTACGACTGAAGGCGCCGAGACGACGGGCGGTTCAGCGAAGCCCGCGCGACGCAGGGAAAGACGCTGGCCGCTCTGCGAGAGATTGAAGTGGGAAACGTTGAACTCTTTCATAAGTTCAAGAATCTGCCGAATTTCCCCAATGTCAAAGAGACCGTCTTTTTTCTCGGGCATGTTTCTATTCCTAAAGGACGTCGCGAACGAAGGGCGCGACGAGGCATGGTTCGGCGACGCGCGGAAACGCGTCGCAGTTGATCGACGTTATTGTTGGCGGAAGGCGACGACGAAACGGGGAAGCCCCGCAAAATCACGTCTGATTTCCACAGAGTTCCAACGCGCGTCTTTCTCGAGTTCGCGAGCGACGATCTCGACGGTCGTCGGACTTAGTTCCAGCGCCAGGCGACCTCCCAGTTTGAGTCTGTCGGGCGCTTGGCGGACGAGTCTGAGGGCGAGTTCTGCGCCCGTGGCTCCTCCTACGAGCGCAATTTTCGGCTCGTATTCGCGGACGGTCGCTTCGAGCGCGACGTATTCCGACTCAGACACGTACGGCGGATTCGAAACGATCGCGTCAAAACGCGCTTCTTCCGGAAGGTCGCTTGGAATCGCGTCGAGCAGGTCGCTTTGACGTAATTCGACGCGATCGACGACGCCGAGTTTTTCGACGTTTTTTCGCGCGACCTCCAGCGTCGCGGGACTGACGTCGAGCGCGACGACACGCGCCGCAGGAATATTTTTGACGAGCGCGACGGAAACGCACCCGCTCCCGACTCCGACGTCGCAAATCTTGAGCTCGCGCTCCTCCGTTTCACGGGGGTCAGGCGCGTCTTCCTCCGTTTCGACCCCGCGTTTGCGGACGCCGTCGGAACCGGTTCGCCAACCTTGTTTTTTAAAGTATTCAATCGTCTCTAAAACGAGTTGTTCCGTTTCAGGACGGGGAATAAGCGTGTTGGAATCGACGAGGAACGGAAGGGAGTAAAATTCTTTGACGCCGACAAGGTAGGCGACCGGCTCGCCGAGCGCGCGGCGACGGACGAGCTCTCGAAACGCGGCGCGATTCTCCTCGGAGGGTTCGTCGTCGTAGTTCATGAAGAGTTCGATGCGCGACGTTCCCGTCGCGTGACTCAGGAGAACCTCGGCCTCGAGTTTCGGATTCTCAATACCCTTCTTCTCGAAGAATGATTTTGTCCACGCGATTAGCGCGCGATTTGTCCACTTTTCTGGTTGCGACGTCATAACTCGCTCGACGCGCTGGGCGTCTGTCGTCAAGGATTAACGGTCGTTACGCCATGCTCGCGCGTCGCTCGAAACGGCTATTCGATCGTTCCGAAAGAGGTTCGCAGCTCCTGACGCTCGTACTCCAAGAGAGCGTCGACGACGGGCGAGAGGTCGCCGGCAAGGATAGCGTCTAATTTATAAAGCGTCAAGCCGATTCTGTGATCTGTGACTCTGTTTTCGGGAAAATTATAAGTGCGGATTCGGTCGCTTCGATCGCCGCTTCCGAGTTTGCTCTTGCGCTCTTGCAAACGTTTCGAGTCCTCTTGGCCTCGCTTCAAATCGTAGAGACGCGAACGCAGAACGCGCAGCGCCTTGGCGAGGTTTTTGTGCTGGCTTCTTTCATCCTGACAGCTGACGACAAGTCCTGTCTCTTTGTGCGTGAGTCGAATCGCGGACGACGTTTTGTTGACGTGCTGGCCGCCGGGGCCGCTCGCGCAGAATCGGTCGATTTCGTAGTCCTCGGGCTTGAGATCGATTTCGACTTCTTCCGGTTCCGCGAGGACGGCGACAGACGCTGCGGAGGTGTGAATCCGTCCCTGAGTCTCCGTCTTGGGAACGCGCTGGACGCGGTGTCCGCCGCTTTCAAACTGGAGCTCGCGGTAACACCCTTCGCCGTCGACGCCGAAGACGATTTCCTTGAAGCCGCCGACTTCCGTCTCGCTCATCGACATCGTTTCGAGCTTCCAGTTCTTCGATTCGCAGTACTTTCGGTACATGCCGTAAAGGTCTCGCGCGAAGAGCGACGCTTCGTCGCCCCCCGTTCCGGCGTGGATTTCCATGATGCAGCGCGAACGGTTCGCGTCCTCGCCGCCGATCGTCATGTCGAGCAGTTCTTCCCAGATTCCCTCGCGTTCCGCCATGAGTTCCGGTTCTTCCGCAAGCGCGAGTTCGCGGAGTTCAGGGTCGTTTCCAGCGATATATTCCTTGGCTTCCCGAATTTGGTCGTTGAGTTCCTTAAAACGCCGATATTTTCCACAGAGCTTGGCGAGCGAGCCGTGTTCCCTCGCGACGGCGGCGAGCGCCTCCGAGTCGGCGAGGACGGCGGGGTCGTTCATCTGGCGCTCGAGTTCTTCAAATCGGGCGAGCTTATTGTCTAGTAGTTTTCGCATTGACGCTTGGAGGGGACGCCTTCTCAGACGGCGACGATCGTCGCCTTTGCGAGACGTTCTATAAAAAAACAAAAGGGCGCGGGACGTCGGGCGTCCTCGCAACGGTTCCAAAAGACTTTTTCAAAGCGCGTCGCGTTTTCGTCGTCGACGGAGCCGCGGACGGACAATCCAAAGAAAAAAGACGCAAGAGCGCCGACGTCTCGACAATCTTGCGTCCTTTTGATCGACCGAGGAGATCGCGCGTTACGCGCAAACGGCGAAGCGCCGCTCCGAATAGGATCAGGCGTCCTTCTGCTCGTCTTTCTTCTGGTAGAACGCGGAGTATCGGCGCTTGAACTTTTCGATACGCCCCGCCGTGTCGACGAACTTGACGCGCCCCGTATAGAACGGATGGCACGCGTTGCAGATATCGACGCGAAGTTCGGGCTTCGTGCTGCGGGTAACGAAGGTGTTGCCGCAACCGCAGGTGACCTTCGTCTCCATGTACTTGGGATGGATGTTTTCTTTCATCGTAACGACTCCAAAATCAAAGTAGCGACGTTAGACCGACCGATTTTCCGTCCGAAACGCGGACCCCTCTTTTCCTCGCCGCGCGGCGAAGGAGGGGGAAAACGGCGGCGAATACGTCTAGCCGACGCGGATCTGTCGAACGACGCGGCGTCGCGCCCTTCAGACAACCGTTCAAGAGTATTATACGGCGTCGTTCGATTTGCGGGAGGGGGCGGGGAGAAAGAATACCATAAAAAAACTCCGTGACAGACGAAGCCTCTCGCGTATGGGCAAGGGCGATAATCGCGACCGTCGTCTGACGTCGGCGTTTGAGGCGAGACGCGATTAGCGCGCTCTCTAAAAATTCCAGCGAACGACTGGAATTTTGACATGGACTTATCGCCGCGAACCGCCCTCCAGACAAACGCGACTTTAACGGAAGGGAAACCGTCGGTTTCGCTTCCGTCGTCTCGCCGTTTATTCCGCCGTCCGCGTTGTCGTTCAGAGATTCAGGACGTCGTTCATGTCGTAGACGCGGCCCGGCTGTTGGCGAACGAGAAACTTCGCGGCTTCTAACGCGCCCCGCGCGTACGCGTCGCGATTCGACGATCGAACCTGAAGTTCGAGCGTCTCGCCGAGCGCGCCAAAAATGATCGTGTGACGGCCCGGGTCGTCGCCGACGCGCACCGCGTGATATCCGATCTCGTTATGGGGTCTGGCGCCGACTTTTCCTTCGCGACCGTTGCGGAACTGGTCGATTCCCATTTCTTTGGCGATGATCGCGCCGAATTTAAGCGCGGTGCCGCTCGGCGCGTCGACCTTATAGCGATGATGACGTTCGATAATCTCGACGTCGACGTCGGAGTCCTTCAACGCGCGGGCGGCGATTTGCGCGAGCTTCATCGTCAGATTGACGGCGGGGCTCATGCTCGGCGAGCGCAGGACGGGGATCGTCTTCGCGGCGTCTTCGAGGCGCGCGATCTGCGCGTCATTAAGACCGGTCGTCGCGTAGACGAGAGGAATCTTGCGCTCAAGGCATAGCGCGAGGAGCGATTCGAACGCGGCGGGCGACGAAAAATCGACGAGAACGTCGGGCGTCGCGCCCTCGGGGAGCGCGGCGGTCACGGGAACTCCGATCTTGCCGACGCCGGCGATTTCGCCCGCGTCTTGCCCGATCGCGGGGGATTCCGCCGCGTCGACGGCGGCGACGATTTGCAGCTCGGCGTCGGCCGACGCGAGCGCGACGAGCCGTTTTCCCATCTTGCCCGCCGCTCCGGAAAATGCGATCTTGATCATTTTGTTCCCGTCCTCGTTCGTTTCTTTTCAATTCCCGCGTCGCCGGCGTTTAAATCGTCGTCGGCAATTTCGTCGATTTCCGGACGGTCGGGGAACGCGTGCAACTTTCCGCCGAGCGCCTCGATGAACTCCGTCGCGGCGGCGGAAAAGACTTTACGCCGCTTATAGATGACGCCGATCGGCCGGGTAAGCTGAGGCGAGACGAGCGGAATCGCGGCGAGGAGCCCTCGTTCGACGTCCGCGACGACCGTCGGGAGCGGGAGGATACTCGATCCAATTCCGACTTGAATCGCCTGTTTGATCGTTTCGATGTTGTCAAACTCCGTCACGACGTTGACGCGGACGCCGTTCTGACGGAACGCTTTGTCGACTTCACGGCGAATCGGAAGATCGCGGTCGAAAGCGACGAAATCGAGGCCGGCGAGTTTTTCGATCGTCAGTTCTCGCTCTTTTGCAAGGGGATGATCCGGCGGCGTGACGACGACCATCTCTTCCGCGCGGAGGGGCGCCACGTTGATTTCCGGCGTCGCCGTCGGATAGGAAATAACGCCCATGTCCGCTTCCGACGCCTGGACCGCTTGCGCGACCTTGTCCGGGTGCAGAAATTCGAGCCGAATCTTCTGCTGCGGATGGGTTTTCATAAACTCGCGCATGCTCTTGCTCATGTCGTGAAGCCCGACGGAGTAGATCGCCGCGACGCGAATGACGCCGGAATCGGCGAGCGCGTTCGTCTGGACGCGCGAAACGACGCCGTCGTACGTTTCGAGGATCTCGCGGAACCCTTGATAGCAGATTTTCCCCTCAGGCGTGAGGGAAAAGGGACGCCGCGAGCGATCGACGAGCTTAACGCCAAGTTGCTTTTCAAGACGATGGATCGACTGAGTCGCGGCAGACTGGCTTATGTTGTTTGCTTTCGCGCCGCGTGAGAAACTCTGATAATAGACGACGTCGCAAAAGATTCTAAAAGATTCAATGTTCATGAATATACGCCTACATGACGGTCACAGCGGGAACACAACTGCGTAAGGCTAGCGCGGATTCGGCAAGATCTTAAGGCTGCGCCCTTTACGTTTCGACGACGATTTGCGAAACGTTGAGGAAACGCGCTCCTCCGATAAGCTACGCCTGTCCGGAATATAATTATTTTTAATCCGCTACTATAAGGTTATCCTAAATCAACGACCTTGCAACCCCATAAAAACTAATTTTTATGATTTTCCAAGTCGATGAAAAGCGCGGTTAGTTCGGTCTTTTATTCGCGGGGAAACATAGTACAATAGGGCGTCGAAACCACTTGGTTGGGGACGCGTGAAGGCGCAAGTCGCGCGGTTCCCTAATTCGCCTTGCGTCGCCGTCAATTATACAGGAACGAACCTCATGACTCGAATCAATCGCCGCGAGGCGCTTTGCGCCGCGTTCGCCGGAGCCGGCGCGCTTCTGGCAGCCAATCCCAGCCGCGCCGTCGCGCTAGCGCTTCCGAACCCCGACGACCCTGCGATGGTCGACGGCGTCGAAGCGTGGAAGTACGTCGAAATCGACCCGCAGTCGGTCGCAAACCAGGCTTACGACGACTATCATATCGGACACTGCATGCATACGGTCTTCAAGGCGATCGTCGATCACGTCGCCGCCGCGCTGGAGAAGTCCGACCCGCTCGCCGCGCGAACGATGAGGGCGTTCCCGTTCCACATGTTCCATTACGGCGCGTCGGGGGGAAACGGAATCGGATCGCTCTGCGGGGCGCTCAACGGCGCGCTGGCGGCGATCAATCTTTTTGTCTCGAACGAGAAGACGCGCAAGGCGATTTCAACCGATCTTATCCGCTTCTATGAAAGAACGCTTCTGCCGGAATACGAGCCCGCCGACTCCGACGGCAAGCCGTTCCCGAAGACGATTTCCAACTCCGTTCTCTGCCATATTTCGAGCGGCAAATGGTGCGAGCTCGCGCAGGTCAAATCCGGATCTCCGGAGCGTTCGGAACGCTGCACGCGTCTTGCCGCCGACGTCGCGCGTAAGACCGCCGAACTCCTCAACCTGAACCTCGCCGGACTCAACGCGGCGGACGTCGCGCCCGTCGTGACGTTCAAACCGACCGAGCCGACCGCGACGTGCGTCGCGTGCCACGACAAGGGCGGCGACACGGGCAATATCATTGGCAAAATGACGTGTACGGAATGTCATTCGGATAAAACGCCGGATCATCACGAGAAATAACTTTTTACGTCGCGCCCGTTTTCATGTCGCGCCGTTTCGGGAGATCGAGACGGCGCCTTCTTTTTGGTGAAATCGAATTTCACAGCGTAGGGCTTTGTTGAATGAAGGCGTTTAAGTTAAAAACTTTGTTTTGAAACGTAAACTTGTTAAGAGCGTTGATCTTCATTATTGCCTCCACTCTTTGACTTGTCGTGTTCCGATTTTTAGGCGTTCTCCAAATAACCTTTTTATTCGGAACATTGCCGTTTCGCCATGCGAACGCCCGTGATAACGAACTTGTTTTTTCCACGAGTCTAACCCTCCGATCGCGCCGTTGTAAGAGCTTCCGCGATTGACTAACGATTCGTAATATTCCGGCTAATTACGAGTCTTTTTCATGTTTTTACCTAGCGATACTTGTTTTAGTCGTATCGCTAGGTAAAACAGCGCGGGCGCAGGTTCGTAAATTTGAGCGCTTTTTTAAAGTTTATTCAACAAAGCCGTCTTCAAGAGGGAGATTTCACAATGTTGTTCGACCGTTTTTTGAGATACGCGTCGGTATTGGCGTCGTGCTTTTTAACGTTCTCATTTCCTTTGAACGCGAGTCTCGGCGTCGACAACGACGGGTCTTCGCCGGTTGTTTCGGAAAATGGCGGCGCTCTCCTTCATGACGTCCGCTTTAACGCTCTCGAATTTGGCGTTGTCGCCGACGAGACGATCGACAGTACGGATATGCTGCAGCGAGCGCTTGACGCGGCCGGCGCCGCCGGCGGCGGAGTCGTTGAATTGCCAAGCGGTCGATTTCGGTTTGACGGTTGTTTACGCTTGCCTGCCGGAGTTACTCTTTTAGGAACTTACCGTCTTCCTCCAACGGCTGTCAATAAAGATGAAAAACCTACCGGCACAACTCTTTTGACCTATGCAAATAGAGGAAAACCTGAAGGCGAGCCGTTTATCACGCTCGACGGTTCCAACAGCGCCGTTATTGGCGTCGTCGTGATTTATCCGGAATGGAAGCAAAGCGACGTCCCGCCGACTCCTTATCCTCCCTGCATTGCTTCGAGGAACACGGAGAACGTCGGCGTTCTGGATTGTTGTCTACTCAATCCTTACGAAGGAATTCATTTTGAACTTGCTCACCGTCATTTGGTACGCAACGTAACGGGATATCCTATCTGGCGCGGGCTTTTTGTCGACCAGTGCTATGACATAGGGCATATCGAGAATATCCACTTTTGGCCGTTTGGACTTTCGTATAGACCTGACGACCCCTATTGCAAGTGGATTAATATCAACGGCGTTGCGTTTGAATTTGCCCGATCTGATTGGCACTACGTGTCCAACACTTTTTGCTTTGGATATGGTTGCGGATACTACTTTAGCGATCGCGGCCATGGCGGAACAAACGGCAACTTTTTAGGGATTGGCGCGGATTCGTGCCGTCGCGCCGTCTTGGTCGAACAATCTCAAAAGCAAGGGCTCCTCATAACAAACGGCGAGTTTGTGGGGCGTTGGACAAGCGAAGACTCCGTTTGTCTTGAGATAGGCGAGAAAAACGACGGCGCCGTCATGCTGACCAACTGTTCTTTTTGGGGACCGGTTAAAACGTGCGTGTCGACGAGGCAAAAAACTGGGCGTCTTTCCCTCAATTCATGTGAATTTGTCAATTGGGACGAAGTTCATTCGTCACGAACTAAGGAGGGCGCGCCTGCAATCGAAGTTCTTGGCGGACGAGCGACGCTCAACTGTTGCTCTTTTGAGCAAGGGGGGATTCACCTCAAGATCGGTTCTGACGCCGTTCATGTGACGGCAATCGGCAATCAAGCGCCCGGCGGTTTTCGAATCGAAGGGGATAAATCTCCGATGAAACTTCAGTCGCTGGCAAACGAACAGGATCCTCTTGAAGTTTATCCCGAGGGCTTAGATAGTTACCAAGTACGTTTCGGCGAAGGCGGCGACTCTCGCTTTATAAGACATTGGAACGGACCGGAAGAAGGAGAGAATTCGACTTTCCGTTGGTCCAGCGACGAGTCTCTCGTGTTGTTGCCTGTCGCGGACGAACGTCCTATCGACGTTGAAATGGTATTTGAAGCGCCGCACGCGGCGTTCGCCAACGACTCCGAGTCGGATAACAATAGGCCCGATTTGCCCGCTGAAAAGACAGGCGTTTACTATAGGGACAAATTGTTGGCGGAATTTAAACCCGGTCTTAACGAAACGTCGTTTGTGGTTGTGCCAACTTTAGACGACGCCAAAAGGGGCGAAGTTTCGCTGAGAGTTTGTTGCAACGGTTGGCGACCTTGCGACGTTCTAGAAGGATCAAACGACGAACGGACTCTTGGCGTTCAATTGTTCTCCGCGCGCGTTAAAAAGCGAGATGTGAAGTCTGAAAAAATATTCGATGCAAACCTTGGCGTCTGGTCAGACTAACGATTCCACATTGGCGGCGCGTTACGAGGACGCCGAGCGTAACGGGCGAACGACCGTAACAAACAGCGTTGCGACTGCGGGAATTTGTCGGATCATACATGCCAACACGCGCGATAACCGATAGACCTTCTTGCAGCGTTCGTCATTGTTAGCGCCGCGTATCCACGAGGAAATACAGCCGACGGCGCAAAGGCAACCTATCGTAATCTCCTCAAAATATCGACGGCAAGACTTGTAAAGAACTGACTGAAGGCTTACAATCAAGGGTCTTAGATTGGCTTGGCAAGGGACTCCTTGGGGGCGGTTGCGGTTTGAAAGCGCCGGCCAAGGAATTCGCTTTTCCCATGTCGGTTCCTCAAAGAATCTTATTCAAAGCGTTGTTAAAAACAGTAGAAAGCGCCGTCATGATTAACGCTCCGGGAACAAACCGTGAAATTCACATTTCCAACGTTCCGCGATACCTCGCGCCTTTTCACGCGAAACTGCACCCGCATTTCTTTACGGACGTGCTGATCGTCGGCGGCGGGCTCGCCGGGCTGACGGCGGCGCTGGCGGTCGATCCGTCGCTCAAGGTTCTGGTCGTCTGTAAAGCGGGACTCGACCTATCGAACAGCGTCAAGGCGCAGGGCGGGATCGCGACGGTCTGGGACGTGCCGGAGGACAAGTTTGAGAACCACGTGAAGGACACGCTGATCGCGGGGGGCGCTCTCTGCGACGAGGAGACGGTCGAAATGATCGTGCGCCGCGGCCCTGACGAGGTGCGCAAGCTCCTGAGTTACGGGACGCGCTTCGACCGCGACGAGAAGGGCGACGTGCTGCTCGGGCGGGAAGGGGGGCACGACCATTTCCGCATCCTTCACGCGAACGGCGACTCGACGGGCGCCGAGATCATGCGCGCGACGATCGAAGAGGCGCGGCGCCGCCCGAACATCCGCATTTGGGAAGATACGTTTACGCTCGACCTGCTGACGAACGACGGGTTCTGTCGCGGGGCGGTCGTCTTTTGGGAGAAAGAGCGCGAAATCGAACTCGTCTGGGCGAAGCAGACGATTCTCGCGACGGGCGGACTCGGACAGATCTACCGCGAGACGACGAACCCGTCGTGCGCGACGGGGGACGGAGTCGCGCTCGCGTTTCGCGCCGGCGCGGTCTGCCGCGACCTTGAGTTCATCCAGTTTCATCCGACGGTTCTGTACATCGCGGGCGGAAGCCGGAGTCTCATCACGGAAGCGATGCGCGGCGAAGGGGCGCTCCTCGTCGATAAGAACGGTTATCGCTTCATGCCCGACTACGACGAACGCGGCGAACTCGCGCCGCGCGACGTGGTGAGCCGTTCGATCGTCAAGCAGATGGCGAAGACGAACTCGTCGAACGTCTTCCTCGACCTTTCGCACAAGGACGCCGACTGGATTCGCAAGCGTTTCCCCGGCATCGCGGGGATCTGCGCGGAATTTGGGGTCGATATTACGAGAGACCGGATCCCGGTGCGTCCGGGCGCGCATTACGCGATGGGGGGCGTGCTGGTCGACCAAACGGGTCGAACGTCGATTCGCGGTCTTTGGGCGGCGGGCGAGGTCTCGAGCACGGGATTGCACGGGGCGAACCGTCTCGCGTCGAACAGTCTGTTAGAGGCGCTCGTTTACGGCGAGACGACGGGACGTCTTGCGGGCGAGATCGCGGCGTCGGAGCCGGACGAATATCGGGCGTTGCCGCTGGAGAATCCGCCGATCAACGCGGACCGTCGCGGCGAGGGCGCGCTCGACGTGACGGACGTTCGGAACTCGCTCAAGAGCGCGATGCAGCGCGAGTGCGGGGTCGTTCGGAACGAGGACGATTTGAAACACGCGCTCGAGAGCATTAATACGTGGTCGCGCATTCTTTTAACGAAGCAGTTCTCAACGATCGAGGCGTGGGAGGCGCAGAATATGCTCCTCGTCGCGCGACTCGTGGTCGCGGGCGCGCTCGAACGTCGCGAAACGCGCGGCGGGCACAACCGCAGCGACTGCGGCCCCTTCGACCCGGAAGCGCCCGCGATCCATTCGCTCTTCGTCAACGACGACCGACAGTGATAGGGTTGGCGCGTCAATCTGAAACGAGGCGGATACGTGAGTTGAAATCAACAGCGCAAGACTTTTTTGCAATCGCCTTGTAGCAAAGAAATCCATTTCCGAGTATCCTATACGGTATATTGGATCGCGAGACGTGACGATTATTTCGAAAGAATAACTTCATTATCGGGATATTACAATGTCGAACGCATTAAACAGCGTCGACGCCGTTCGCGTCATGGAGGGAGGGTTGATCGCCGTCCCTAAAGACGTACTTCAAGCGATAGGGGTAAATGTCGGCGATTGTGTCGCTTTCGTCGTCGAAGGGACGACGGCTAGAATTGAGAACCCTGCGATTTTAGCGATGAAGGAATTGCAGCGCGAAATGGAAGGCGAAGCGGAACGACTGGGGATTCAATCAGAAGAAGACGCGACGGCTATTATTAAAGAAATTCGTAGCGCGACGTCATGAGGGTTTTTATCGACTCGAACATACTTTATTCCGCGATTTTTGCGCCTTCGGGAACAGTGAACCGCGCTTACTTTAAGGCGATCACGCCGCCTAACGTCGGGCTGATTTCCGAACAAAACATTGCGGAACTTCAAAAGGCTTTTCTTCGGAAATCGCCGGATAAACTCGACGCGTTAAAAAGATTTTAATCTAAGGCTTCTTTGATTTTAAAAGTCGTTCCGATTACAGAAGAATCAACTGCGGCGGAGTTTTTAATCAGGGATTCGGCAGACCGTCTGATTTATAGAGCGGCTCTTTACGCCGACGCCGACGTTCTCCTAACGGGAGATAAAGACCTCCTTGAATCGGGAATCACGCGACCCTTGATCGTTTCGCCCGCCGCGTTTTTGGAACTAGACTAGAGAAGTGGAAGAGAATAGAATAGGACGTCTAAAAGAGAATCAGCCGCCGGGGAAGCCTCGGCGGCTGATTTTGTTTCAGAGGATGGTCGACGTCGTGGTTTTTCCTTGACTATTTGGGATATCTGTAAAAAACTTGCCTTAACGTCGCTGTTATGAAATAGGGTCCTTTTTCATCTTGCCTTATTTAACTTCACCGTTGATCGTCGCTTGGGCATTTGGTTGTGGGCGCCGTCGGGGGAAGATTCAACCTACGGCGGCGCCGCCGGAAGGGAACGCCGCGTACGCATCGCGAGTTAATCGCGCAGGAAAGAACGTATATAACCGCCGTCGCGAATTAGGGTTACTCTACGCTGATTACCCGATATCCCGCCGCTTCGACGGCGGTTTTCAGTTCGGCGTCCGAGACGTCGGCGTTCAGAGAGACGATCGCGTCGCCTTTCGCGGCGCTAGCGACGGCTTCGTCGACGGCGGAAAGGGCTTCCAACGCCTGCTTGACGTGCGCTTCGCAGCGCGGGCACATCATTCCTTCGATTTTCAACGTCTTTTTCATCTTCGTTTCCTCGCTTTCTTTGTTCTCTGGCGATTTAAGGGGTTTGAGATTTTTCTTTTTATCGCCGTCGGCGTCATACATGTCGAACCCGTTTAAACGGAGCGCGTTGGCGACGACGCAGAAGCTGGATAAACTCATCGCGGCGGCGCAAAAGACGGGATCCAACGTCCACCCGAAGAGCGGGATAAAGACGCCTGCGGCGAGCGGAATTCCGAGCGCGTTGTAAAAGAACGCCCAGAAAAGGTTTTCGTGAATGATCTTCAAGGTCTTGCGGCTGAGTCGAATCGCGGCGGGCGCGTCGAGGAGCCGACTCTTCATCAGGACGACGTCGGCGGCGTCGACGGCGATATCGGTTCCGGCGCCGACGGCGACGCCGATATCGGCGCGAGTCAGCGCCGGCGCGTCGTTAATGCCGTCGCCGACCATCGCGACCTTTCCTTTTGCCTTGAGATTGCGAACG
This sequence comes from uncultured Planctomycetaceae bacterium, assembly GCA_946408825.1. Classification (GTDB taxonomy): domain Bacteria; phylum Planctomycetota; class Planctomycetia; order Pirellulales; family Thermoguttaceae; genus RUG369. The sequence continues at coordinate 46,335 of CAMJTU010000020.1, read as the reverse complement.
ACGGATTCCTTCCCGTCGGGAAGAACTTCGGCGATCGTCTCGTCGACCCCGACCTCGGCGCCGACGGATTTTGCGACGCGTTCATTGTCGCCGGTCAGCATGACGACGCGAAGCCCCAGGTCTTGCATTTCCCCGACCGCCCGCGCGGCGTCCTCTTTGACCGTATCCGCGACGGCGACGACGCCGAGCGGCTTTCCGTCTTTGGCAAAAAAGAGGGGCGTCTTGCCCTGATTGGCGAGTTCCGCCGCTTTGGTCTGAAGTTCGGGCGAAAACGCAACCAGAGATTGGACGAATTTTCCGCTTCCCGCGACAATCTTTTCGGCGCCGTGTCTGCCGCTCAAACCTTTGCCGGGGAGCGCCTGAAAGTCCTCGATTTCAAAGGACTCGACGTTCTTCTCGCGGCAATAATCGACGATCGCCTTGGCGAGAGGGTGTTCGCTGTTCTTCTCTAAAGAATAACCGTATTGCAGCAGTTCCGTCTCGGAAACGCCTTTTTCAGGGATAATATCCGTCGTTTGAGGCTTGCCGGTCGTTACGGTTCCCGTCTTATCGAGGACGACGATCTCCGATTTTCCGATTTCTTCAAGAGCGACGGCGTTTTTGAAGAGAACGCCGTTCTTGGCGCCTAGCCCTTCGGCGACCATGATCGCCGCAGGCGTCGCCAGACCGAGCGCGCACGGGCAGCTGACGACGAGTACGGAAATCCCTCTTGCGAGCGCGAACGCGACGCTTTGACCCGTCGCGAGCCATACGGCGCACGTGATCGCCGCCACGACGACGACGATCGGCACGAAGACGGCGGCGACTTTATCCGCCGCCTTGGCGACGGGCGCTTTCGTCGCCGCCGCCTCCGCCGCCAGTTGAATGATCTTTGAAAGGGTCGTGTCTTCGCCGACCTGCGTCGCCCGGCATTTTAAGAATCCGGTCAGATTGAGCGTTCCCGCCGTCGCTTTGTCGTCGACGCCCTTGTCGACGGGGATACTCTCGCCGGTTAGCGCCGATTCGTCGACGCTGCCGACGCCTTCGAGGACGACGCCGTCGACGGGGATCGTCTCGCCCGGGCGGACTACGAAAATATCGCCCTTTTGAACCTGATCGACGGCGACTTTCTGTTCGATCCCGTTGACAAGAATCGTCGCGGATTGGGGCGCAAGCTTCATCAATCCTTTCAGCGCGTCGGTCGTTTTGCCCTTAGAACGAGCTTCGAGCATTTTGCCGACGGTAATCAGCGTCAAGATCATCGCGGCGGAATCAAAATAGAGTTCGTCCTGATACTTCGCCGCAGACTCCATGTCCGCCTGCGCGTAGGCGTTCGCGACGGCAAACAGCGAGCAGACGCTGTAAAGAAACGCCGCCGACGAACCGAGCGCGACTAGCGCGTCCATATTAGGCGCGCCTTGGAACAGGCTCTTAAAACCGCTGATAAAAAACTTCTGGTTAATCGCCATAATCGCAGCTGTCAGCAACAATTGGATCAAGCCGACTCCCATAGGATTATCAACGGCGGACGGAACCGGCCAACCCCACGCCATATGTCCCATTGAAAAGTACGCCAGCGCGATCAGAAATCCAATCGAAGCGATCAACCGTTTTTTGAGCGCCGGGGTTTCTTTGTCCCGTAGCGCTTCCTCCTGTTCCGCGTATAACCCCGACCTCGTTCCGCTTTCGCGCGTTTTTTCTTTAGGCGAAGCGCCGTAGCCCGCGTCGACGACCGCCTTGACGATATCCGCGCTATTTGCCGTTCCTTCGACGACCATCGAGTTTGTCAACAGACTTACGGACACGCTTGTCACGCCCGGCGTTTTAGAAACCGCCTTTTCAACGCGGTTAACGCAGGCCGCGCAGGACATTCCTGTTATATAGAATTGTTCCACGATTCTTGGCTCTTCATGTTTGCGGACTTTGTTATGTCGCGAAAAAACGACGAATATTTCAATTAAGTATTTGATTTTTCTTGTCTTGACAAGGGGCGCCATCGCATTGACGTCTTTGAAGAGAAGGATTACGCCATGGCGTCAAAGGTTGGCTTTGTCCAATGCGCGGAATGCAAACGGAACCAAGGAAATTGCCAAGGATCATCAAAAGACGTATTTCCCGAACGGCGAACCGCTTTTCTTTGGGGGATCGTTTCACGACGGAAACGACGTTGTTCCCGCGGAGGATTTTGCGAATTATAAACTTGCGCGACGCGTTTTTCAAACAAACGGCGCCGCGAGGATTTTGCTTGATCGGCGGACGCCATGGCGAATAAAACATATTTTGGAGACTCCAGGCGCGGCGCGGTTTTGGGGGCGAAGAACTTGCATTTTTTTATCGTCTAGCATATCCTTAAGAGCGTTCCCCCTTTTGAGACGTTATGACCGGCAGACGTTTCGCGTCTCTTGCGCTTGCCGTTTCGCGTTGACCGTAAGGTTTCGTTTAGAGGAGTCGTTCAAAGATGGGCGCGACGATACGCGTGAATATGTTCGGCGTCGGGAGCCGTCGGCGGAAGATTCAGCCGACGGCGACGCCGCTTCGAGAAGAACCGCATACGCTTCGCGAGTTAATCGCGCAATGCGTCGAAGTTTGCGTCGAACGCCACAATCGGCGCGCGGAGAATAACGAGCCGACGAACCCGTCCGACGAAGAGGTCGACGAGATGGCGAAGGTCGGCAAGGTCGCGTTTGGGATCGATTACAACGGCGCGGTCGTTCCGCTTGAGCGCGCCGTCGTCCACGCGCTGCAAGCCTACGAAGACGGGCTGTTTCGCGTTTTTCGCGACGGGGTCGAACTTAAAGAACTCGACGCGCCCCTTGAAGTTCATGAAAACGACGTTTTTACCTTCGTCCGCCTCGTCGCGCTTTCCGGAAGCATGTGGTAACGAGCTGGAGAATAGGAGGTAAGGAGCGAATCATGGCGTCCGACAAATCAAACGACTCGGCGACTCGCGAAGCGCGAAAATTCGAGAAGAAACTTGAAGCGCGCCGCGCCAAGGGAGGAAAAGAGCTCAAAAAATTTCTCGAGGAGTTCGGGGGATGGGATAGCAAGAGACACGACGCGCTACGCGATGAATTCGAAAAGGGGCTTAAACCGTCGGAGTTCTTTCTCGAACGCTTCCCCTCGATCTTTGGCAGCTGGATTCCCGAACGAAACCGCGACGCGTTCCTTTGGGCGATCGATCATTGTTTGGAACGACCGTATGAGACGGGCTGGTCGCGCCGTCCGATTCGGTCGCCGAAATACGTCGATTATGTCGGCGTTATCGAGGATATTGTCTCCAATTTCACGGAAGTAGCCGTACTCGACGAGGAGCTTGCCGATATTCTTTCCGGCAACATCCCTTCGGACGCGAAAGCGTACCTCGAATATTGCGACGAGAAAGGGTATTATCCCGAGGAATGTTGTCCCGAACTTATCGCTTACGCGATCGATTCCGGGGACGCGCGCGTTAAAGAACTGGTTCGCGCGTCGCTCAACAACGAAGAGGGCGCGCCGCGCGTTTGTCGCGAGATTTTTCTCGGCGTTCTGCTGAGTCGCGACCGTTCTCTTCATGAGCTTTTAGGGAAACTGCTCCTCGCCGCGCGGCTCCAAGAGGGGCTGCGTCAGTCGATCTGCGAATGCGCGGACGAAGGAACGCTCGACGGGTTCAAAGTTATCCTTAAAGTTATCGACGAGAATAATCTGATTCGTTTCTCTTCCGTGAAGCGCGCCGTAGGCGTTTGGACGGGACTCGGAACCGAAGATTCGAAGGACCTCGAACGTATTTCCGCGAAGACGTTACGACTGCTCCTTACGGGACTCGACGACGAAAAAACGCGCAAAGCATGGCTGCGTTCGAAGGACGTCATGGAACTGTACATGGCGCTGTGGACTCAGGCGGTTACGGATCAGTATAAAGCCGCCGAACTTGCGGAAAAGGCGCTCAGCGTTAAGAACTGTACGCGAAATCAGGCGCTCGCGGTCGGCGTTTTCGCGTCGGCGATTCATACGCAATCGATTCGCCATCGACTCGCGACGATCGCCGTCGCAAAATATCCGCAGGATCAGGAGATTCTTGCGCTCTTCCTGCCGTTTCTCATGACGGAACATCGTTATGAAGATTTGAAGAGCTACGAGGAAAAGGGAACTCACGGCTCCGTTTTGCGTTATTTTGACGACGAGTCGGCGGCGCGCGACCTGCTGACGTTCCTCTTTGAACATTTTGACCGGCTTAAATCGGCGAAAATCAAAGAGAAGACCTTCTCCGGCTGCGTTTTTCCATGGCTTGACGTCGAACTGACTCAGGGCGATCTGGCGGTCAAGATCGCCTACCTCGCCATCCTCCTCGACGACGAAGAAGCGCAGGACCGCGCGATCAAAATGATTCCGCTCATTTCCGCCGACGGGTACGATCGCAGGGGCGTCGCGATTTCTCTGTTGTCGCATCCGAAGCGCCTTTCGCAATTTCGAGGGCTCTACGACGCGCTGGTCGACAGGGAGTCTCTCACGCGAGGCGCCGCTTTCGAGATTGCGAGCAAAATCTCGCCGTCCGAACTGGATTTTTCGGAATTTGAAAAGGCGCTGCGCCTTAAGACGGAAGATATCCGCGTCAATTGCGTCTCGCTTCTTATGAGGCAAGACGACGCGGGACTGCTCGCGTCGGTCGGACGACTGCTCGACGACTCCCTCGAAACGCGGCGTCGCGGGGCGTACGACCTCATTATCCGAATCGCCGCCGACGAAACGCGTTCGGGACTCAAGGACGTCTGCGCGGAGCTGCTCGTCGCGCGCGAGCCGAAGGACGCGCAGGAACGTCTCGCCTGGGACGCCGCGTTCCGCGCAGTCGCGCCGGAGAAGGAGAAGTCCGAGACACGCTCGCCCTACTTCGACGAGTCCGACGCGTACGCGCCCGATATTTCCTTTATCGCGAACGAGCCGCGTTATCTCGAAACGTTCGCCCGATTCTATCCCGATTCCGAACTTCCGAAGAATCCGACGATTACCGGCGAGGAACTCGCCGAGCGCCGTGAAAACAAGACGGACGACGTCTGCGCGTCCTGTCTGCAAGCGCGAAAGGACGCGCTGGCGCTCGACAATCTGATCAAAAAGCATAAAGACGATTCCATCGGCGATTGGTTCGGCGAAGAGGAAACGCTCGGACACGGTCATGTTGGCGTTCGACGTTTCTATGTCGAGGAAAAACGCCCGTTTCCTCTCGCGGAACTATGGGAAGAATGGTACGCTAAACTCGGTTCGCCGGAACGTCTTGCGCGCGTGATCGCGCTGCTCTATGCGGACGCCTCGTCGCTCGACGTCCGAATCGACTATCTTCTTGGAAGCGGCTTCTCGAATCCGCAAAGGCACGCGTTTAAGGACGTCATGAAACGCGTTTGCGGCTATCTTTGGGGAGAGCATAGCGACGGCAAAACGCGCTTCGCGTCGTCGCTCGCCGTCGCCGATTGGTTTGTCCGCTCGCTTCCCGAGAACGACGCGATCTGGGATTCGGGATCCTTTGTTTTCGCCCGTTCAACCAACGTTTACGTCCATTGCTTGACGTGTCATCCCCAGATTTTCTGGCTCCTTCTCGGACTGATCGACTGCTCCGCCGAAGATTCGGATCGCGCCTTCGTCGCTCGCGTTGCGATCTACAAGCATTTCGAAAACATCTGCAAGAAGGCGTGGCAAATTACTCCTGAACGCGAAGAAGAAAAATATTCGAACGTGGAGCCGAGTTGCATTATCGATCCAGAACGGAATAATATCTCCAACGAGGTCGTTACCGAATCGGCGACGTCGAAGAAACTCGATCCCGGTTTCAGAGCCTATCTTCTCGCCGCGACGCGCGGGATCGTTTCGGAGCGCGCGCTTGCGGAATACGCGTTCCGAAACGACAGGAGCGAAGCGGCGTTTTTTACTTCAAGAATCTCGCTTTTCGAACGGCGGCGTCAGGGGCGAATTCAAAAGAGCGACGTTCGCGGAGACGTCGCTTCTTGCTACGAGTGGAGTCTCGACCAAGTTGAATATCTTCTCGGCAAGAAGGAGAATTTTACGCCAAAAGACGAGGCGGCTCTGAAGTTTGTCGACGAGTTCTACTCAAAGCTTGAGAACGTGATTGTCGAGAGCGAACTCTCGCGCGGCGACGCCGACGGGAAATGGTCCTACGCGGCTACGAACCTCTCGTATTGCAGCGGAGTAGAACGTCTTGGCGTGTTTCTGGGAGCGCTTGGTTCAGAACCCCTTCGCTGGCGCAGTTGGCACGGTCGCAGTCGCCGGAGCAATTTGCTCTACATGGTCAAAATGTGCGTTCCTGCGCCGGAAGACGACGCGGCGGCGTTTGCGGCGATCGTCAAACGCTACAATCTTTCGGAAAAGCGGCTCGTGGAACTTTCGACGTTCAATCCTTCGTGGATTCGTTTCGTCGGCGAATATTTGAAGGCGCCGGGGTTCGAGTCGGCGACATACTATTTCATCGCGCACGTTTGCAACGATTTCGACGAAGCGACGACGGCGATTATCTCGCATTACGCGACGCTTTCGGCGGAAGAACTGGCGTCGGGCGCGTTCGATTCCACGTGGTTCCACACGGCGTACGAGGCGGTCGGCGAGAAACGATTCGCGGCGATCTACGACGCGGCGAAATATATCGCAGACGGCGCGCGTCATAGCCGGGCGCGGAAATATGCGGACGCGGCGCTCGGCAAACTCGACGTCGAGGCGACCGAGGCGCAGATTCGCGACAAGCGCAACAAGGACCTGCTCGCCGCCTACGCCGTGATTCCCGTTAAAGACGATCAAGACGCGGCGCGGCGTTACGCGTTTATCCAGGAATTCGTCAAGGGCGCCAAGAACTTCGGACCGCAGCGCGCCGAAAGCGAACGGTTGGCGGGCGCGCTCGCGCTCACGAACCTCGCGACGAACACCGGCGACAAGGACGCCGCGCGACTCACGCTCCGCATGGAAGCGTACTTCGCCGAAAATACCGCGCCCTTCTTCCAGCCGCGTCCCGTCGCCGACCTTGAAGTCAGACTCAAGCCCGCGCCCAACGGCGGCGTCGCGATCGTCTGCACAAAGGACGGGAAAGACCTCAAGTCCGTTCCGACGAGAATCAATAAAGACCCGTATATCGTTCAGCTAAAAGAAGCGAAGACGGAACTCAACGACCAGTATTCGCGAACGCGACTCTTCCTCGAGACCGCGATGACGGAAGAGTCCGCGCTGACCGCCCAAGAGTTGCGCGGACTTCTCGACAATCCGAACCTGCGTCCTCTCGCGGAAACGCTGATCTTCCAGTCGGGCAAACGTTTCGGCATGGCTTGCGACGACGGTCTGAAAGATTGCGACGGCAAAGTCGTCCCGTGGAAGTCGGTTAAAGAGGCTATAGTCGCGCACCCGTTCCGTTTGTTTGAGACGAAGACGTGGGGCAAATGGCGCGGCTATATTTTCGAGTCGAAGATCAAACAGCCCTTCAAGCAGGCGTTCCGAGAACTGTATTTGAAGACGGACGAGGAACTTGACCGTCGCGAGACGGCGCGATATGCGGGCTGTCAGATTCAACCGACGAAGGCGGCGACGCTTTTGAAGAAGCGCGGCTGGCGCGTCGACTGGTACGACGGACTCGGGAAATTTGACCGTCGGCATAAGATCTCGGCGACGCTCGTCGCGGAAGCGGACTGGTTCACGCCCGCCGATATCGAAGCGCCGACGCTTGACGGCGTCGAGTTCAGCGGCGTCGATAAGATCAAAGACGTCCCGGACGTCCTCTTCTCGGAGATCATGCGCGACGTCGATCTGGCGGTCAGCGTCGCGCACGCGGGGGGCGTCGAGCCCGAGGCGAGCCATTCGACGATGGAGATGCGCGCCGAACTGCTGCGGCTGACGCTTCCGATGTTCGGACTCTCAAACGTCAAGGTCGAGGAACGCTACGCGCTCGTCGAAGGGAAGCTCGCGAGCTATTCCGTACACCTTGGCAGCGGCGTCGTCCGTCAAGAGGGCGGCGGCATGCTCAATATCGTGGCGGTTCACTCGCAGCATCGCGGCAAGATATTCCTTCCGTTCGTCGACGACGATCCGCAGACGGCGGCGATTCTTACGAAAGTCCTCTTCCTCGCGGAAGATTCGAAGATTCAGGACCCGTCGATCGTCGAGCAGATCAAATTCAACAACTCGGCGCGATAGTCGGGTAAAACTAAACGGCGCGACGTCGCAAAAACGACGTCGCGCCGTATTTCTTCGATTCCTTACGGAAATGTTCTCATTTTCCGTCGGGAAAGCTGGTAAACGCTTCCTGTTCGACGACAGGCGCCCCGTATTTCTCTTTCGCGTCGGCGATCGCTTTAATCATGAAGACCATGTTCCGCGCAAGGTTGCGCATGCATTGGAGCCCTTCGAGGTCTTTCTTGACGTCGTCGGCCGTGAACCCGTGAACTTGGTTCCAATAGGTCGACGGCGCGATCGGCATGCCGCTGATCGTGAAATACTTGTTCAACACGTCGAAAGTCGCCGTCGCGCCCCCGCGCCGACAGCTTACGACCGCCGCGCCAACCTTCATATGTTTTGAGAACGACGTACTGTAGAAAAGCCGGTCTAAAAACGCGAGAAGCGCGCCGTTGGGCGACGCGTAGTAGACGGGCGAACCGATAACGAGTCCGTCGGCGGCCTCGAATTTCGGCGCGACTTCGTTCACGAGGTCGTTAATCACGCACCGTCCGGCGTCGCGGCAGAAGTTGCACCCCATGCAGCCCTTGACGTCTTTGCCGCCGATCTGAACGAGTTCCGTTTCAACGCCTTCCGCCTCGAAAACGCCGATCATTTCCGCGAGCGCCGTTCCCGTGCATTGTTTCGCCCGCGCGCTGCCGTTGAGAAGAAGAATCTTTGCCATTTCGTTATGTCTCCTGAAGTTACGTCGTATGGAGTCCGTTGTGAATACGGACGCCCTTTGTCGTCTATCGGTCAAAGTATACTCGAAACGTCGTAGCGTTGGAATAATTTCGGGTCATAACGATTTTCACGGCGGCGAGAGCGGCGCCGTCATCGGGCGGTGGGGAGCGCGTTCCAGTCGGTCGTGTAGGAGGGCGAGATAAAGGACGAGTTCGGCGACCATGGGCGGTCGACGCCTTCCGATCCGAAGAAGACGGCGTTTCTGCCGAAGCGCGCGTTGACCGCGTCGAGCGCGGCGGAGAGTTTGCGGTCGCGTTCGACGCGCTCGGGCGGACGCTCCGGGTCGAGGTCGAAAAGATAACGGCGCGCTCCGGCAGTCGCTTCGTCGACAAGCTCAAGCCCGAGAATTCCCGCGCGTTTGTATTCATAGCCAGGCGCGTAGAGACGTCGCAGTAGATCGAGCGCGGTCGATAGGATTTCGGGGGTTAGGTTTGTCGGCTTCGGGAAATTCGCGGCCAACCCGACGCGTCGATTCACTTCCGGCGGAGCGAATCGACTCGTTTCGAGTTGCGCGAAGAGACCGCTCGCGACGAGTTTACGTTCCCGGAGCTTTGCGGCGAGTCGGACGGCGAAGGTCGAGACTGGCTTCTCTAATTCGTCGAGGCTGACGAGCGGCTCGCCAAAGGAACGGGAAATCTGCATGGAACGCCGCGGCGTCGGTTCGGTCGTCGCGTCGTATATCATCTCGCCGCGCAGTTCGCGCACGACGCGCTCTTGATCGATCGTGAAAGACTGACGAATGAATTTCGGATCGCAGCGCGCAAGGTCGAACGCCGTTCGTAGTCCCGATTTTTCGAAGACGTCGCGCAAACGCCGACCGACGCCCCAGACTTTTCCTACGGGAAGACGTTTGAGCGCCGCGATTCGTTCTTCCTGATCGAAAAGAAGCGCGTATTTTTTGCCCGTCGTCTCAAATTCGTCCTTCGCCAATCGGCTTGCCGCCTTCGCGAGCGTCCGCGTCGGACCGAGTCCGAGGGAGATCGGCACGCCGGTCCAGCGGCGAACCGTCGTTACGATTTCCTGCGCGAGCTCTTCGAGTTCAATTCGCGTTTGCGCGGGAATCTCGCCGATTGTCGCGCCCTCGGGCCACTCTTTGACGCGCCGGCGAAGTTCGAAAACGTCGACCGGTTCCGAACTCGCGTTCTCCGATTCCGTTTCGCCGTGGTAACGTCCGTCGTGGTCTTGAAACCGTCCCGAGAGATCGAGAAACGCTTCGTCGATCGAATAGACGTCGATCGCGGAACTCCACCTTTCGAGCGATCGGACGACGCGACGACTCATATCTCCGTAGAGCGCGAAATTCGCCGAACGCACGACGACCCCGCGCGCCTGCGCGAACGCTTTGAGCTTGAAATACGGCTCCCCCATAGGTATGTCAAGCGCTTTCGCCTCCGGCGACCGCGCCACGACGCACCCGTCGTTATTCGAAAGCACGACGACCGGTCGCCGCGCCCAGTCGGGTCGGAAAACCTTCTCGCACGACGCGAAAAAACTGTCGCAATCGACAAGCCCTATAATTTTCGTTCGCATGATTTCACCAAACACGTTCGTTCACGCCGCCGTTCCGCGCGCGACGTCCATTTCCGATTGCATTCTAATCACGAAAAAAAGGACGGTCAACAGAAATTAGTACGGAAAATATTAATCGATTTTTATCATACGCTATATGCGTGTGGAAAAGAAATAACGTCGTTTGAACGCCGAACTCTGTAAAAAACTTCAAGAAACCGGAAATAATCGTAGAAGACAGACGGAAAACCGATTCTCGTACTCCAAACACGACGCAAAAACAATAGTGTTAAAACGCCAAAAATTTTTTCTACAGACAGGACGTTTAACGTCCTATCGACATATCGACTCGGCTTTTTCCCGAGCCAAACGGCGGTCTTAATTCCGCGCCGTTTACTTTTTATTTCGCGGTCGATATAATGAAACGCGGTCACGGCGGCAGCGACGCCGTCGAAAGTTGTTCCCCCCTTGTGTTTAAGAGAACAAACTATGCGATTTTACAAACTAACGACATTTCTTGCGTCTTGCGTCGTCGCCATATGCGGCGTTCTTCCCGTCTTCGCCGCCGACGCGGAAACGACGTTCCCCTTTGTCATCGAGAAGGGCGCGCCCGACAATATTTCCAACGTCCAAACTTGGGACGGCGCGAAAGACGCCGCGGCGGGCGCCGACGGCTTTATTAAAGCGCGTCAGGGCGAATTTTTCGAGGGCGGGGAGAAGGTTCGTTTGCTTGGCACGAATCTCTGTTTCGGCGCGAATTTCTGCTCGCACGAGAAGGCGGAGCGTCTTGCCGCGACGCTGGCGCGATTCGGAATTGGCGTCGTTCGTCTTCATCATATGGATTCCCACGACATTTGGGGTAAAAACATCGCGAAGGGAAAGACGGAAATCGATCCCGATCAGCTTGAGAAGCTCGATTATCTCATTTACCAGCTTCATAAGCGGGGAATCTACGTCAACATTAACCTCCATGTTTCTCGCGCTTTCGGCGAAATCGACGGTTTTGAAAACGCCTCGGCGTTGCCGTCTCAGAACAAAGGCGTCGACAACTTCGACCGTAGGATGATCGAACTCCAGAAGAAATACGCGAAGGATCTGCTCACGCACGTCAATCAATATACGGGCAAGGCCTATGTCGACGATCCTGGCGTCGCGGTGATCGAGATCAACAACGAGAACTCGGTTGTCGCGAGCTGGTCTTGGGGCGAACTTGACAAGCTGCCGGAACCTTACGCGGGCGAGTTCAAGGCGCTGTGGAACGCGTGGCTCCAGAAGAAATATCAGACGACCGCCGCGCTGCGCGAGGCGTGGAACTGCCGCAGCGTTCCCTTAGGCGACGAACAGATTCGCGCCGACGTCTTCGATCAGGATTTCCGATTCAACGCCGGGAAGAACTGGAATATTGAACTCGACGGTAAAACGAAGGTTTCGCAGCGCGTTCTTTCGCCGGAGGAGTCGGGTCTCAAATCCCCCGCGCTACAGGTCAAGATCGACGAGACAGGCGAAGTCGCGTGGCGTCCGCAGTTCCACTGCGTGGGACTGAACGTCAAGAAAGGCGAGCCCTATCAGATTCATTTTAAGATTCGCGCGAACAAGGACCGCGATTTCAGCGTGAGCGTCAAGCAGGATCACGATCCGTGGAACGCGATCGGCTACCAGGATACCGTCTCCGCGACGACGACGTGGATCGACGTCGCGTCGTATTTCGTCGCGCCGGCGGACGACGACCGCGTTCGGTTGACCTTTAACGGGTTCCAACCGGGCGACGTGATCGAACTCGCCGACGTCTCGTTCCGCCAAGGAGGCGACGTCGGACTGAGCGCCGACGTTTCGCTCGAAGAGGGCGAGGTTCCCGTCCTTAAAGGAAGAATGGCCAGCGCGGAGGCGCTCGCCGACTTCGCGGAGTTCCTGCACGATATCGAGAACGACTACTGGCAGGAAATGTATGATTACGTCAAAGGCTTGGGCGCAAAGTCGGTCGTGACGGGCACGCAGCTCCAGTACGGCTTCTGGCACAATCAGGCGCGGCTCGATTACTGCGACATCCACGCATACTGGAATCATCCGATCTTTCCGCGCCGTCAGTGGGACGGAAACGATTGGCTTGTGAAGAACACGTGCATGGCGAACACGCCGATTAACGGAACGCTCACGAATCTCGCGACGCTTCGCGTCGTCGGCAAACCTTTCACGTGCAGCGAGTACGACCATCCGTATCCGAACAGCTACGCCGCCGAAGGCAATCTCATGCTTTCCGCCGTCGCCGCGTTCCAAGATTGGTCGGCGATTTTCCAATTCGCATGGTCCCACGGCGACGACTTTGAACGCGAAATGACGACCCCGTTCTTCGACATGTGCGCGAATCAAACGAAGATGGCGCACCTGCCCGCATGCTACGCGATGTTCGTTCGCGGCGACGTCCATTCGGGGCCCGGCGAGTTCGTCTACGCGCCGACGCTTACGGAACAGGAAGAAATCGACGTCATGAAAGGCGCGCTTTACAGCTATCACCGCCCGCTGGTTCAGGCGCTAGGACTCGACAAATCGCTCTCCCTCGCCGTCTATTCCGGACTTGACCTTACGGATCTCAAGCTGGAGACGACCGATAAGGTCGCGTCCGCGAAGCGCGTTTCGGGGTGGAACGACCTCCCCGACGCGCTCGGCTCGCCGGAGAAGAAGGAGATCGTCAACGAATTCGGCGAGCTCAAGTGGAATTTCCAGAAGCGAGACAAAGGCTTCTTCGTCGTCGACGCGGCGCGTTGCAAGGTCTTCAGCGGCTTCGTAACCGAGCCGACGCAGTTCGACGCGGTCAAACTCGAGATCGGCAAAACGAACCTCGATTGGGCGACAGTTTCTCTTGTTAAAGCGAAGAACGTTTCGGGGACGGAAGAAAAGAACGGCGTTCTTTCCAAAGGTTCTTATCTCCTGACGGCGACGGGAGAACTGCTCAATACGGACGCGGTTTATAAAATCACGGAGGACAATTCGATCACGAGCGCGAGGGCGTTTGACGGCGACAACGGCAAGGCGCCGTCGCTCTGCGAAGGAATTCCCGCGACAATCACGCTCGCCGGTCTTCGCGCCGACGGCGTGAAGGTCTACGCGCTCGACCAAGCGGGATATCGCGCGGAAAAAATACACGTCGCGAATATAGACGGCGGCGCTGTGTTTGAGATCGGGCCGGAATATCGGACGATCTGGTACGAAGTCGTCGTTCAATAACGATTTTTGGAGATTGCGTTATGTTTGCCGCGTCGGCGTTTGGTATTCCTACATAACGTCGGCGCGCTCTTTATTTTGGGAATATACCGATGACAAAATTTTTTCGTTTGCTGTTCTTGAGTCTCGTTACCGCCTGTTGTCTCGCGGTTTCCTTATGCCCGAACGTTTCCAAGGTCGTCGCGCAAGACGCGGAGAAAGAACGGGTCGTCGTCAATTTGACGGACGACGGTCGCGCGCTGATCAATCCCGGCATGGGATGGACCTGCCATTTCTATTCCAACGTGCCGAAGAATTACGGCAGCCGCCTTGAACCGTCGGATACGCTCGACTGGTTTGAAGGGTGTTCGACCGTCTATCTGCGTCTCCCTTGGGCTTATATCGAGCCGGAGGAGGGCGTTTTCAACTGGGCGATCGTCGACACGCCGGCGCAGCGATGGATCGACAAAGGGAAGAAGGTCGCGTTTCGCTTCACGACGTCGGAGAACTGGATGGAATACGCGACGCCGAAATGGGTCTTCGACGCGGGCGCCAAAGGCGAACGGTATCAGTGGGGCAAGGGCGTGACGCCCGACGGGCCGAACGTCGACCCAGTCTTTGACGACCCGATCTATCTCGAGAAACTTTCGCATTTTCTCGAGGCGGCGGGCAAACGTTACGCGAACAATCCGAACGTCGCGTTCATCGACGTCGGAACCTACGGCATGTGGGGCGAAGGTCATTCGTCGCTTGGCGTCTTTAAGGAACAGACTTTCTCGCGCATGACGCCCGAGCGAACCCTCGCCGTCGTCAAGACGCATATCGACCTGCATAAAAAATATTTCCCCGGCGTCCAACTGTGTATAAGCGACGACGTCGCCGGCGCCGAGAAGCAGGGCTTCGACTTCCCCGAAACCGATTACGCGTTTGAAAACGGCGTTTCCCTTCGCGACGACAGCATTCTCGTCCAGGCGGGCGACCGCGCGTGGTTCCACGCCGACATGGCGCAGAAATTCTGGCCGACGACGCCCGTGATCCTAGAACACGAACATCTGCAAGGTTCGATCGAGCGCGGCGCTTGGGATAACGACAAACTTCTCGAGTCGGTCGAAGCGTATCACGCGTCGTACATGTCGATTCACTGCTGGCCCGATTTCGAATGGGAACATGTCGCCGACGTCGCGCGTAAAATTAACCGTCGCATGGGATATCGGCTTCTTCCGTCGCGAATCGAGTATCCGAAATCGGTCGTGATCGACAAGTTTTTCGACGTCGAATGGACGCTTCAAAACCTAGGGGTCGCGCCATGTTACGGCGGCGGTTTCGTCGCCCTCACGCTCAAAGACGGCGAGGGCGGAATCGTTTCCGTCTTGACGGACGAGTCCTTCGACGTTCGCGACCT
The DNA here is from genome assembly GCA_946408825.1 of uncultured Planctomycetaceae bacterium. Classification (GTDB taxonomy): domain Bacteria; phylum Planctomycetota; class Planctomycetia; order Pirellulales; family Thermoguttaceae; genus RUG369. The sequence continues at coordinate 31,331 of CAMJTU010000020.1, read as the reverse complement.
TGAGGTCGGCGCGCCCGGCGAGGCGCCGAAGACGGAACGAACCGTTCGGTTCCGCGTCGGTCACGTCGCGCCGACGACGAAGCGCGGCGTCTACGACGTCTACGTCAGCGTCGGAACGCGCGACGGAACGCCCGTCTACGAACTGCCGCTTCCTGATTCCGACGGGAAGAAACGGTATAAGATCGGAACGATCGAGCTGAAATCTAAGTGACGACGAGTCTTGTTTGCGTTTTTAAGCGTTTTCAGTCGAGTCAAAATATAAAAAAGCCGTTCGCAACAATAAGGTTACGGACGGCTTTTTTTATTTCTGGAACGACGACGCGGATCAGTAGATATAGTTGGCGAGCTGCGCGTCGGAGAGTTCGTTGAAGATCTTCTGGAGCGTGTCGAAGGGAATGTCGGCGGTGTTGTCGAGAATGAAGCGAACCGTGTCGTAGTCTTCGAGCGCGTTTTCGACGAGTTCGTGAAGTTCCTCGTATTCGATCGTTTTTTCTTCAGAACCGTCGTTCCAAACGACTTCGGACGTCGCCGTCGTCTTGATATTCACGGTCAGAATCTTCTCTTCCTTCGCGGCTTCGATCGCTTCTTCAAGCTTGATCGACTTGCCCTTTTCTCGACGGCTCATGTCCGCCGCCGTCATGAACGCGTAGATGTTGATCGTCTCTTGCTTGTCGACCGGCGCGACGCCCGTCTTGAAAAACTTGCAGATTTCGACCAGCATCGGTTCGTAGCCTTCGTAATCGCCGACGTTGACGAAGCCCTTTTCGCCGAAGACGCGGCAGGTATACGGCGCGGCGCCTTTGCGAATTCCGCGGAACGTGCCCATCGCCTTATTTTCCCACACGCCGACCGCGACGTCCGTCGTCGTCGTGCCGGTTCGGGAAACGCTCACGCAGTCGGGACCCAACACCGTAAAGAGGGACTCGACCCCGTGGATTCCGTACCAATAAAGGGACGGATGGCGAGGATTGAGAGGCGCGGGGCTCGTCGCGTCGGCGCCGAAAATCTCGCCGATCGGGCTGTTTTCGCGCATCTCTTGGTACGCTTTAACGTAACGCAGCGAAGAGCAGCTGAAGACGGGAACGTCGTTTTCTTCACAGAGCGCGAAAATATCGAGAACGTCGCGAAGCGAGCCGCCGAGCGGTTTGTCGATGTAGAGAGGCTTTTTCGCGGCGATCACAGGCTTCGCCTGTTCGAGGTGAACGCGCCCGTCGACGCTTTCGAGGAGAATCCCGTCGACGTTTTGCACAAGCTCTTCGATCGTCTTGTAAACGGTCAGCCCTGCGGCTTCGCACTCTCGCGTGTAGCCCTGGACGCGATCCCAGCTGTCCGCGTTGTCCGGAACGCCGCCGGGGAAGACGCCGACGATTTCAAAACCTTGGAAGATTTCTTGCGCGTTCGGATCGTTGATCGTTTTGATAAAGGCGGGAACGTGCGAAGTCGTCGCGCCGATAACGCCAAGTTTGAAGGTCCCGTCTGCGGAGAACGCGGACGAAACGGAAAGCGTCGCGGCGATCGCCGTCATAACGCAGGTTAAGCGAATCATGAACTTAAACATCTTTAAATCCTATAAACCTAAGGGGGGAACAGCGGCAATTCTCAAAGGCGCGCATGGGCGCTACGGTTATTATATCGTTTGGCGAATCGGGCGCCAGACGTTTACGACCATCTCAAGCCGATCGGGAGCGTTTCGCCAAACGCCATTTTTGTCGCCTCGTCGACCAGCCGCCCGTGTTTTTCGAGCGCAGCGAGGGTCGATTCTTCCGCGCCGTGCTTCAAAAGAAACGCGGCGACGGTTTCGCGGGTTTCGCGATCGACGTCGAGCGCCGGGTCTTCGGCGCGTCGCGAAAGCTGCGCGAGCGTGAAAAGCTCGTTTGAGGTCGGCTCGTCTTGACGTTTGGCAAGGTCGTCGAGAAAACGTCGCGTCCAGCGCTGCGCGACGCTTGGCGGCGTTACGCGGTCGAGGGGCCCGTGAAAGAGCTTCCGGGCGCCGACGCGACCGATCGTCCACACAATCGCGTCGCGCACGGGGCGCGTCTTTCTTTTGGAGACGACGTCGAGCGCCAGGTCGCCGATTTCAACGCGCGTTTCGGTCGGCAACAGTTCCAGCGCGCCGAGGAGCCGCCAGATTTCGGCGCCTTCCTGCGAGCCGAGGTCGATATCCGACCCGCGCCCAAGCCCGTCGACGAGGAGCTTTCGGAGATTGCGAACGTTCGCAAGGAGCGGCTCCGCAAGCGTAAGCTGTCGTCCCGCCGTCAAGCCCGACGCGATTCGACGCCATAGAATCCAATACTGCGTGCGGCATTCTGGCGTCTGGTAGACGAGTTTGCCCGCGGTCGCTTTCCACGCCTGCTCGACGCGCCAATCGTCCGCCGCCGCGCCGAAGCCCGGTCGGAGCGTGAACCCAAGCCAGTTGAGCCATCTCGCTTCGTAAGAGGCGCCCAGTCGCCGTCCTGCGGCGAGTTCCAGCGTTCGTTCCGCGAGCCGCCGAAGCGTCGTTATCGGCGCCGCGTTTTTTGAGACGCCAATAGCTTCCACGACGCTTTTGACGAGGTCGCCCGGTCTGAGCCGCGTCAACCCCATGTTTTCCAGTTCTTCGTCGGTTCCAAAGGTTCGCACGACGGCTGTCGACGCTCCTTCGACGAGCGATTCGTCGACGACCCCCGTTTCTTCACCCTCGACGTTTCCCGGCTCCCAATCCGACTGAACGGCGCCGCGCGCGTCAAACTGCAACGTCCATCGAGACGCCCTTGCGTGAGAGTCGGCGTCGGGCGGCAGAACCTCCTGAAGGTAAAGCTCAACCGTTCCGATTTCCGTCGGTCTTGCGACGAGTCGCGCCCTGACGCGTCCCGAGGCCTTTTTAGACTTTGATCGCGTTTTGAGCGCGGTTCGTATCGGGGAAAGTTCTCGGACCTCGTTCGGATCGAGCGCGACGAGATCGCCCGGCGCGTCGGTCGTGCGAACGCTTGAAACATAGAAAGGGAAGGCGACCGGCTTGTCGACTTCTAACTCAAACTCCTGCGGCAACGTGATTTCGTCGCCCGGTTCCGCTTGCGCCGAAAGGATGCACACTCCTTTAGGCGTTTCCCGACGCTCCTTCGGCGTCTGTTCCGCGTCAAACGCGACTCCCGCGTAATACGACCTTGCAAGGGACGCGCCGACCTTTTCGCCGTAGCCGCGAAGAACGAGTCCGTAATACGCCGCGCCGCGCGCCGCCGCAAGATACAGATCGGCGTTTTCTAAGACGGCGGGACGCCATTCTTGCGACTCGCCCCCGAACCATTCCGCGACCGATTCGATCACGCGTTCGCGCAACTTGGGCGACTCAAAGGCGCCGCCGTTAAAGAGAATCGCGTCAGGACGCGCGGGGTCGACGTCTCGCTTCGCGTTTTCGAGCGCTTTATCGACGGCGCCGCGTCCGATAACGCCGGCGCGAACGAGGTCTTCGCCTGCGTGCCGACGCGTTCGTAAAAAGTACGCGAGGTGTTTTGTAATCGCGGGGTCAAAGGCATACTGAAGCGCGATTTCACGCAGACCGGCGCGCCGTCTGGCAGGTTCGCTTTCCAGCGGAACGCGGGGAAAGAACCCGTCGACGAGGAGTTCTTCAACCTCTTTGCGATCGACCTCGAGCGAAGTCGCGCCTCCGACGAGTTTCGACGACGAACCCTGAAGGAGAACGCGGCGCGTTTCGGGCCCGTCGTCGCCGCGCAGGAACGCTTCCTTGATATCGCGACATTCGCGAAGAAGGAGCGCGCGTTCTCTCGGCGTCGGCGGCGTCGAACGCTTTTCAACGAGTTTCTTTTCAAGCCGCGCGTACAGCGCTAAATCGAGGTTGTCGCCGCCAAGAACGAGGTGGTCGCCGACAGCGACGCGATAGAATTTAACGCTTTGTCGTTCCGGCGACGCGGCTTGACGGCGTTCTTTATCCTCTTCCTTTTCGAAATCGCGTTCGAGCGCGTAAATGAGCGCGAAATCTGTCGTGCCGCCTCCGACGTCGCAGACGAGAACGCGGTCGCCCGGCTTGACGAGCGCGGACCAGTCTTTTTCATGTCGTTCGAGCCACGCGTAGAACGCCGCCTGCGGTTCTTCGACGAGCGCGACGCGCGGGAGCTTCGCGAGCTTTGCCGCCTCGAGGGTGAGGGAACGGGCCGTTTCGTCGAAGGACGCGGGAATGGTGAGGACGACGCTTTGAGTTTCGAGCGGAAATTCGGGGAATTGCGCGTTCCACGCCGCGCGTAGGTGCGCGAGGTAGAACGAACTGATCTCGACAGGCGACCATTTCGGAAGAGAAACGTCGTCTTTGTCAGAATTTTCCGCGGACGCGTCGTCGGCGCGGCGCCGGAGGGGCAAAATTTTTGACGAACGGTCGACGTTTGCGTTGCAGAGCCAAGATTTTGCGGAGGAGACGAACGCGTCCGGATTTGCGGCGCCGTAGTCTCGCGCAATGACGCCGACGGCGCCGCACAGTCCGTCGTTCATGGCGCGCGCGCCGCGAGAGGGAGTCGAAAAGTCGCGGACGTCAGACCCTTGCCATGGAAGTCGCGGGACGTCGGCGACGCGCGAAAAGAAAGAAGGGAGCGTGAGGCGCGCTTCGACGACGTTGGGCGCTACGCCCTGGGGTATGGCAAAGTCGTGGACGAGCGAAGCGCGCGATTCAGACGTTTCGTCGTTAATCTCTTCGAGATCGACGTAGCACATAACGGAGTTTGTCGTGCCAAGATCTATTCCAACGACGTATCGGATAGGGGCGTCTAAATTGTTTTCGAAGCGTGAGTTCATGATTTATGTCGTAGAATTATCGCGAGGTTTAACGGCGACGAAGTCCTTCTGAGACCTTCTTAAAACGTTCATGATAGCGACAAACGGGAGGAATAAAAGGCGGCTCGTGAAGAAAGAGGGCGTAACGCCGCGGCGACTTAAGGGCGAGTTTCGGAAGGACGCTTTGAATTGTAGAATGTCGGCGTTCAGCTTGGACGAAAGGGAGCGATTTTTTGTCTTTCGGTCTTGACGGGCTTGAGAAGGTCAATAAAATGGCGGAAAGTCGCGTATGCCTGCGGTCATCAAGGCTGGCGTAGCTCAATCGGCAGAGCGGTTGATTTGTAATCAACAGGTTGGGAGTTCGATTCTCCCCGCCAGCTCTACCATGCCGCAGGGATTGTCGTCGACAAATAGGGGGTTTTCCCGAGTGGTCAAAGGGGGCAGACTGTAAATCTGTTAGCGTCGCTTTCGGAGGTTCGAATCCTTCAACCCCCACTCGCATCAGCTTTTTTTATGAGCTTAGCATATTATGGCGGCCATTCGCGCCTTTTAGCGTTCGGTCGAAGGGGGCGTATTTTCTGCCCGCTTCGTCGTACCCCCCTTGACAGAATTTTACGTTGGGGGTATGATGCCGACAATTCGGACGGCTCGAATAGAAGTCGATACGTAGGGGGTTTTCCCGAGTGGTCAAAGGGGGCAGACTGTAAATCTGTTAGCGTCGCTTTCGGAGGTTCGAATCCTTCAACCCCCACTCGCACAGCTCTTTTTTATGAGCAAATTAGCAGCGATATGCGTCGTCTAGTCGACGCGTAAACGCGGGTGTAACTCAATGGTAGAGTGACAGCCTTCCAAGCTGACAACGAGGGTTCGATTCCCTTCACCCGCTCTCAGATCGTCGACGTAACGTCGTCGGCGATTGCTAGCAGTTGGGAAGCGAGGCTTCCCAATCGTAGCGCGCTCTGAACAAGTCCTTAAGCGCTGCCGTAGCTCAGTCGGTAGAGCGCCACCTTGGTAAGGTGGAGGTCATGAGTTCAAATCTCATCGGCAGCTTTAGAGAACCGAAAAGCAGGACTTGATCGGGGTGAATTTGAAACGATCGAAGCCACGATCCCATTCCATATCAGGAGAAACAAACAATGGCTAAGGAAACTTTTCAGCGTACCAAGCCGCACGTTAACGTCGGTACGATCGGTCACATTGACCATGGCAAGACGACCCTGACTTCCGCGATCCTCGCCGTTCAGGCGACGAAGGGTCTGGCGAAGGTCAAGTCCTACGCGGAAATCGCGAAGGGCGGCACGGTTCGCGACGCTTCCAAGACCGTTACGATCGCGGTTGCGCACGTCGAGTATGAGACGGAAAAGCGTCACTACGCTCACATCGACTGCCCCGGTCACGCCGACTTCATTAAGAACATGATCACCGGCGCGGCGCAGATGGACGGCGCGATCCTCGTCGTTTCTGCGGTCGACGGCCCGATGCCGCAGACGGCGGAACACGTTCTTCTCGCGCACCAGGTTAACGTTCCGAAACTGGTCGTCTTCTTGAACAAGTGCGACCTCGTCGACGACGAAGAACTTCTCGAACTGGTCGAACTCGAAGTTCGCGAACTTCTCTCGAAGCACGACTTCGACGGCGACAACGTTACGATCATCCGCGGCGCCGCTCTTCCGGCGCAACAGCATCCGGACGATCCCGCCGCCGCTAAGTGCATCAACGAACTCATGGACGCGATCGACAACGACATTCCGGAACCGGCTCGTGAAATCGACAAGCCGTTCCTTATGGCGGTCGAAGACGTCTTCTCGATCGAAGGACGCGGCACGGTCGCGACCGGTCGTATCGAGCGCGGCGTCATCCATGTCGGCGACCCTGTTGAAATCGTCGGTATTAACGAACCGCAGCAGACGGTCTGCACGGGCGTTGAAATGTTCAAGAAGTCGCTTGACGAAGGTCAGGCGGGCGACAACGTCGGTCTTCTTCTCCGCGGTATCAAGCGCGACGACATCGAGCGCGGTCAGGTTGTCGCGAAGCCCGGCACGATTACGCCTCACATGGACTTCGAAGGCGACGTCTACATCCTGAGCAAGGACGAAGGCGGCCGTAGCACCCCGTTCATGAGCGGTTATCGTCCGCAGTTCTACTTCCGCACGACCGACGTTACCGGCACGATCAAGCTTCCGGAAGGCGTCCAGATGTGTATGCCCGGCGACCACGTCAAGATGACGGTCGAGCTCATCAGCCCGATCGCGATGGAGCAGAACGTTCGTTTCGCGATCCGCGAAGGCGGTCGCACGGTCGGTTCCGGCGTCGTCACGAAGATTCTCAAGTGATCTGATTTTGAGCGCATAAGGAAAGTAGGCGTCGCGTGTGTTCGCGGCGCCGACTTTTCAGCGCGAGTCGCAAGACGAGCGCTGGAAGGGGAGTCGTCCAATTGGTAGGGCACCGGTCTCCAAAACCGGCTGTTGGGGGTTCGAGTCCCTTCTCCCCTGCTTGACGTATACGTGCAAAGCGCTTGATACGACGTGAGGTTGTACGAGCGCTTTTTTTGTGGTCAGAAGTTAGCGGCGCGCGCGGCGCGGAAGGAATCTGTCGCGCGAGTCCTCTGACAGGAGATAAAGATGAGCGGTTTCCTTAAAGAACTTGTTTCCTTCAACGTCTACAAAAGCTCTCAGGGGCGCATTTGCCGTCGCCTGACCTTTATCGGTTTTTCGTTGGTTTTCCTTCTTTGGGGCTACAGCATCTACCGAGCGGAGAGTTTTGGCGTCAAGGCTTCGACGATAACGGGCGCGGTCGTCGCGCTTCTTGGAATTTGGGCGTCGTTCCGCGCGATTAACTATCCGACGTTCGCCGATTTCCTCGTTTCGGTCGAAGCGGAAATGTCGAAGGTTTCGTGGCCGTCCAAACAAGAACTTTACGTGAACACGCGCGTCGTGTTGATCTTTATGGTTCTGTTTACGGTTCTGATTTTCCTGTTCGACGTGATCTACGGATTCTTTTTTGGCCTTTTACGCTGACGGGGGGGCTTGCCTAGTATCCGCTATCCTGTAAAATTGAAGCTCACATTTAGCTTTGGAGGAGTTGAATATGGCTTCGCAATTTGACGACGTTGAATCCGGGGAAAACGGGCCGGTCGAGGACGAATTTCCGCAGTGGTATATATTGAAGTGCCAGGTAAATCGTGAAGATCGCGTTAAGCGCGAGCTTGAACGTCGCATACAGCTTTCGGGTCTTTCCGACGACGTCGAAGAGGTTTACGTTCCTTTCGAGCGCGTTAAGGAATTCGGTCCGAACGGCAGACAGAGGGAAGTAAAACATAAGGTCTTCCCGGGGTATATCCTCGTGAAGATGAAATTGAATAAAGACACGTGGTTCCTCATGCGGGAAACGAACGGAGTCGGCGATTTTGCCGGTTCCAGCGGCAGACCGATGCCGGCTCCCCCCGAGGACGTCGAGCGTCTCTTGCGATTCCGCGAGGGCGAGAAGGCGGAGAAACCGCGCGTAGAATCTCCATACGCCGTCGGCGATATTGTCAGAATCGTCAGCGGTTCGTTTGCAGAAACTGAGGGGGAGGTCGCCAGCGTCGACGTCAACGCCGGCTTGGTGACCGTTAATGTCAAGATGTTCGGCAAAGATACTCCGGTTCAAATGGAGTATTGGCAAGTCGAAAGGGTAAACGGCAACAGCTGAGAAGGGTCTCCCCTGACCTTTCGCGCGTCATTTTAGAAGCAGGCGTTTGTCGCAACGATTAAAGGATTTTACAATGGCAAAGCAATTGCAGGCTATCGTGAAGTTTCATGCACTCGGTGGCAAGGCGACCGCAGCACCCCCTGTCGGCACCGCCCTGGGTAAGTATGGACTTAACCTTGGTCAATTTGTTAAGGACTTCAACGATCGCACCAAAGGATCGATGGGAATGCGCGTTCCGATCGTCGTTAAGGTCTACAGCGATCGTACGTACGACTTGGAAACGAAAAGCCCTCACTCGGTCGATATGATCAAGCAAGCCGCAGGGATCGAGACCGGCGCGCACAACGTTCCGAAGGACAAGGTCGGGACGATTAAGACGTCGCAACTTGAGGAAATTGTTAAGGCGAAGAAAAAGGATTTGAACGCTCGTGAGTTGGAGCAGGGCGTTCGCACGCTGGCGGGCACCTGCCGCAGCATGGGCGTCGACGTCGTCGACGGCTGATCCCTTTTCTCGTAGACGCGCTTTACGCGTCCTGCCGAGAACGAGCTTCTTTAGTCGCGACAGGTAGAAGCGGCGGAGAACCGTCAGAGATCGGCAGAGATGGAAGACAATCAAGCTCAGTGAGAGAAAGAATAATATGGCTAAAGTTTCTAAGCGTATGAAGGCGATGGAAGCGTTGCTTCCGAAGACGAAGGCGCCTATGCCGTTGTCCGAGGCCGTCGAGTTGCTCAAGAAGTTCAACACGACGAAGTTTGACCAAACGGTCGAGATTTCGATGCGACTCGGCGTCGATCCCAAGATGTCGGATCAGATTGTCCGCGGTTCGGTCGTTCTTCCCCATGGTCTTGGCAGAACGCTTCGCGTTCTCGTTTTTGCGAAGAACGAGAAAGCGGACGAAGCGACTCAGGCCGGCGCGGATTATGTCGGCGGTCCCGACCTTGCCGAAAAGATTAAGGGCGGTTGGTTTGATTTTGACGTCTGTATCGCGGCGCCGGACATGATGGGCGTCGTCGGTTCCTTGGGGCGTGTTCTTGGTCCTCGCGGTCTCATGCCGAGCCCGAAGGCCGGAACGGTCACTATGGATATCGCGAAGACGGTCAAAGAATATAAAGCGGGTAAAGTCGAGTTCCGTAACGACAAGGGCGGCATCGTCCATGGCGCCGTCGGCAAACTCAGTTTTGACGCGGACAAGCTCGTCGAGAACATTCAGAAATTCATCGACTACGTCGTCTCCCTTAAGCCGGCGACGGTCAAAGGCGTTTATGTCAAGTCGATCGCGATTTCTGCGACGATGAGTCCCGGCGTCCGAGTTCTTCTCCAATGACTTTTGGATCGAACGCTGATTCCCCGAATATAACAACCTCCATCATCAATAACGACCATGAGTAAGTTTGTAAAGAATATCATTACCGAAGAGCTCAAGAAGCGGCTCGACGGAGTCGAGAACGCGCTGCTCGTCAACGTTGTCGGCATGCAAGTCAACGACAGCAATAAGCTTCGTGCGAATCTCGCTGAAAAAGACATTCGGCTCCTCGTTGTGAAGAACAGTCTTGCGGCGCGCGCGACGAAAGGCACGATTCTTGGGTCCGCGTTTGACGGGCTTGCCGGCACGACGGCGCTCTGCTGGGGCGCCTCCGATATCGTCGCGTTGGCGAAAGAGATCGTCAAAGCGTCGAAAGAGAAGCAGTTCGCGAAGTTTGCCATTCTTGGCGGCGTTATGGACGGCGAAGCCTTTGCGGCGGAGCAGGTCGTCGAAATTTCCAAGTGGCCCACGCGCGAAGAGCAAATTGCGATTCTGCTTGGTCAGATCACGGGAGTCGCCGCGGGTCTTTCTTCGCAGCTTCTTTCGGGCGGCGCGAATCTCGCGAGCCAGATCAAGCAGCGTTGGGACGGCGACGAAGAAGAAACGACGTCGGACGAGCCCGCGGCAGCCGCGGCCGAGTGACGTTTTTCACGAAACAACCGCGCGTCGAACGGCGTTATGGCGTTCGACGCGTGTCGACAGAGTCTCGGCGGAGCGTTTCCGTCGGGAGTTCATCAGCTCAAACGCTCGCGTTAAACGCGGGTTTACCATATTTTCATTTGCAAGAGTTCTGAGACCACAGGACGCTCGGTTCCGTTATCGAGACCGTCCGAAGTGGAAGAACTCCGCAGCAATCTCGAAAGGACAATACAATGTCAGAAGAACGCGTTTTCTCCGATGAAATTAAGGCTCTCGGCGATCAGATCATGGGCATGACCCTCAAGGCTGCCAAAGAACTGAGCGATTACCTGAAGGAAGAATACGGCGTTGAGCCCGCCGCTGGCGGAGCCGTCATGGTCGCTGGTCCCGCCGCTGGCGCGGAAGCCGCTCCCGCCGCCGAAGAGAAGACTGAATTCGACGTCATTCTCGAAGAATTCGGCGCGAACAAGATCAACGTCATCAAGGTCGTGCGTACCGCGACTGGCGCGTCCCTCGGCGACGCGAAAGCGATGGTCGAAGGCGCCCCGAAGGCCGTTAAGACCGGTCTTCCGAAGGACGAAGCTGAAAAGCTCAAGAAGGAACTTGAAGACGCCGGCGCTAAGGTCTCCCTCAAGTGATCTCGCTGTTTAGGGCTTTCTTTCAAAAGAGAGCAAACGAGCCGGATCCGGTTTCGGATCCGGCTCTTTCTTTTGACGAATCGCGTTTTGACGTCGTCCTCGAAGATTGCGGTCGAAACGAGATTGGCGTCATTAAGGTCGCGCGCGCCGCGACGGGCGCGTCCCTCGCCGAGGCAAAGGCGACGGTCGAAGGCGCTCCGAAGACCGTTAAGACCGGTCTTTCGAAGGACGACGCCGATGAGCTTAAGACGAAACTCGAAAACGCCGGCGCTAAGGTTCGCGTAATTCCGAGCGCGCGTTGATTTCACGCGGTTCTACGACGTTCGATCTTACAGGGCTAATAGAGGTTTTCCTTAACGGCGAAGACCTCTATTTTTTTTGGGGGGGCAAACCCTTTATGAGATTCTGGGGGTCCTTTGGATCGCGGTTGAATTGCGTTAGCGACGTTAACGACCCGACGACGTCCGACGAATCTGAAATTATTCGAACGTCAAGTTTCTAGAACGTCGACGTTCGTTTTTTTGACCGAACGGCGCGTTCTCGTCGGATTTCTCTTGTGTTTGTGAAATTCCTCAATGAGAGCCCAGTAGATCGGCTTCTAAGAAGTCACAATCCAGAAAAGAATCCCAAAACGAAAAAAGGGGAGCGTAGGTTGGAGCAACGTCTGAGGCTGCAGAATTGTAATCCAAGACGTCAAAGGGGTCGTTTTTTAGAAACGCGGGCGGGAATTTTTTCTAAAAAATTTCAGTCTTATTTCTTACTTAATCAGAAAATATTGCCTATTTTAACAAAACGAGGAAATGTGTATGATTCTCAATTGGTAAAATAAGTAAAGTTTATCGATAATAACGATTAGAATTGAAAATAGCCGTGGATTTTTTTTAGAAAAGTATCAAAAAAGGGGAAAAATATGGAAAAAATTTTTTTAAAAAATTTGGTCTCAGAATTTCTACAAACGACGCCATACTGTGGAGTTTAGAAATATTTTCTTGTTTTTTCTCAATTGTATTGACAAACCCTCTTTACAGGAATTGAGACTTGGATAGAATTTCATAATAGCGTTTTTTGCGCCCTGTCCGATGTGTCTTTACTATGAACCGGGAGGTTGTCTTTTATGGCGGTTCCAGCGCAACGAAGGTTGAATATCGACTCTGTCCGTGAGTTCGGTCGACATAGCACTACGATGTCGGCGCCTGATCTGACGATCATGCAGACGAAAAGTTACGCAAATTTTCTGCAAGCAGACGTCGCTCCCGAGGATCGGATGAACGTCGGTCTTGAAGCGACGCTTCGCGAATCGTTCCCTATCGTCGATCCCTACGACAAGTCGACTCGACTTGAATACGTCAGCTATGTTTTGGAGAAGCCGCGTTACCTTCCTGACGAATGTCGCCGACTCAAGATAACGTACGGTCGTCCGTGGCGCGTTCGTTTCCGACTTGTGAACGAAAAAGGGTCGGTTGAAGAGGACGTCTACCTTGGCGAGTTGCCAATCATGCTCGGCGGCGGCGAGTTCATTATCAACGGCGCCGAACGCGTCGTTGTGAATCAGCTTCACCGCAGCCCCGGCGTCGACTTTATTCGCGTTCAAGAGCACGACGTCCAGTCCTTCTCGTGCCGCGTGGTTCCTGAACGTGGAAGTTGGCTCGAATGCAATATTTCGCGCAAGGAATCGATTGTCGTCCGCATTGACCAGAGCAACAAGCTCCCCGTCATGACGCTCCTGCGCGCGATGGACGAGAAGTACGGATCTGACGTCCAACTTTACAGCGCGTTCTTCGACGTGAAAGAAGTCAAGATTAAGGGCCCGAAGTCTGCCGCTGAACTTGAGGGCAAGATCGCGGTCGGCAAGATCGTCAATCCGACCGATCCCGCCGACGTTCTTTGCGAGTCCGGCCAAGTCATTCGCGGCGAGGTTGCGGAGTATATTTGCGAGCCCGTGACCGTCGAAGCGGGCAAGAAGGCCAAGCCTCGTTTTTCGTCGATTTTCGTGATCGACAAGCCGCGTAACATGCTGCTTGTCAACTCTCTTGCCGAAGATCAGGCGACGTCGCACGAACACGCGCAGTTCCATATCTTCCGTAGACTTCGACCGGGCAACCCGCCGGCGCCGGAGAAAGCGCGCGAACTGTTCCGCGAGAAGTTTGCCGATCCCGCCCGATATCGCATTGGTCGCGTCGGTCGTTTCCGAATGAATCGTAAGCTCGGAACGAACGTCGATCTCGACGTGACGGCGCTGCGCGCCGACGACCTCGTCGAGGCGATCAAGTACCTTTACAATCTGTGGGTCGGAACCGACGGTTACGCGCCGGACGACATCGACCATCTTGGCAACCGTCGTATCCGCACGATCGACGAGCTTCTCAGCGACGATCTCAGAAGCAAGGGCTTCCTGAAACTGCGTCGCAACATCGCCGACCGCCTTCGCGACGGAACGTCGCCGCGCCAGATTATCAACCAGAAGAACATTTCGTCCGCGATCGAGTTTTTCTTCGGGCGCAACGAGCTTTCGCAGGTCGTCGACCAGACGAACCCGCTTTCGATGCTCACGCACGAACGCCGTCTTTCAGCGCTCGGTCCCGGCGGACTTAACCGTAAACGCGCGGGCTTTGAAGTGCGCGACGTGCACGCGACGCACTATGGACGTATTTGCCCGATCGAGACGCCTGAGGGTCAGAACATCGGTCTGATTTCCTATCTTTCGCTGTATGCGCAGATAGACGAGTTCGGTTTTCTTACGGCGCCTTACCGTCGCGTCGAGAACGGCGTTCTCACCGACAAGGTCGACTGGCTGCGCGCCGACGACGAGCTTAATCGAACGCTCGCGCCTGCGGACGCGCCGCGAAAAGCTTGCAAACAAAGCGTTTTCGGTCAGCTTGAGCCGAATCCTGCGACGGGGCTCGTTTTGGCGCGTTGCGACGGCGAGTACGTCCAAGTCACGCCGGATCAGGTCGATTACATCGACGTTGCGCCGACCCAAATGATCAGCGTTTCGGCAAGTCTCATTCCGTTCTTGGAACACGACGACGCGAACCGCGCGCTCATGGGTTCGAACATGCAACGTCAGGCGGTTCCGCTTCTCCAGTCTGAGGCGCCGATCGTCAGCACGGGTCTCGAACCGATCGCGGCGCTCAACTCGAGCTTGCTCGTTCGAGCGAGGAACGCCGGAACGGTCACGTATATGGACGCGAAGAAGATCGTCATCGACGACAGAGACGTCTACCGTCTCCGCAAGTTTGCGGGACTTAACGGAAGCTCCTGCGAGAACCAGCATCCGATCGTGAAGATAGGACAGCATGTCGAGAAGGACGAGGTCATCGCGGACGGCGCGTGTACCGACCACGGCGTGCTCGCGCTCGGGCGCAACGTCCTCGTCGGATTCATGATCTGGGACGGTTACAACTACGAAGACGCGGTCATTCTGAGCGAAGAACTCGTCCAGAAGGACGTCTACACGTCGATTCACATCGAGGAATACGAGTCTGAGATTCGCGAGACGAAGCTCGGACGCGAAGAGTTTACTCGCGACGTTCCGAACGTGAGCGAGAAGTCGCTTGCGAACCTCGACGAGAACGGAATCGTTCGCGTCGGCACGTTTGTCAGCCACGGCGACGTCCTCGTCGGCAAGACGGCTCCTAAGAACAAGACGGAGCTTACGCCCGAGGAACGCCTCCTTCATGCGATCTTCGGTCGCGCCGGCGAGGAAGTCAAGAACGAATCGCTTACGGTTCCGGCGGGAGTCGAAGGCGTCGTCATCGGCGCGTATCACTTCCGTAGTCGGGCGAGTCTCTCCGACGACGAGCGCCGTCAGTACGACGCGGAACTTGCGCGCGTCGAGTACGACGGCAACGTCGCGATCGCCAAGGCGTTCGGCGGCATGATCGCCGAGATGGAAGAGGTCGTCGGCGATATGTTTGAGATGAAGGGAACCGACGGTCAGCCGCTCGTTCAGGCGCGTCCTGCCGCGGATATCGCCGAAAACGCCAAGACGTATTCCTTCGCCTCGATGTGCGAAACCAACAACATCGAGAAGAACTCTCCCGTCTACGACGAATGCCATGAGATTTATCGCCGCCGTCGTCAAGAGATCGAAGACGCGATCGACGAACGCGACCGCGCTAGCAACTCGATGAAGGCGGGCGATCAACTCAAGCGCGGCGTGCTTCAGATGGTCAAGATTTATATCGCGACGAAGCGCGTCATCTCGGTCGGCGACAAGATGGCGGGTCGTCACGGAAACAAAGGCGTTATCGCGAAGATCCTTCCTCGCGAAGACATGCCTTTCCTCGCCGACGGCACGCCCCTTCAGATCATGCTCAACCCGATGGGCGTTCCTTCTCGTATGAACGTCGGTCAGATTCTCGAGACGCACCTCGGATGGGCCGCCTCCAAGCTGGGATACCGCGCGGTAACGCCCGTTTTCGACGGCGCGACCGAAGAGGACGTCAACAACGAACTCGAGAAGGCGGGACTTCCTCGCAACGGCAAGGTCCAACTCTACGACGGACGCACGGGCGAGCCTTTTGCTCAGGAGACGACGGTCGGCTACATCTATATGTTGAAGCTCCACCATCTGGTCGACGAAAAGATTCACGCGCGAAGCACCGGTCCTTATTCGCTCATTACGCAGCAGCCTCTTGGCGGCAAGGCGCGATCCGGCGGTCAGCGTTTCGGCGAGATGGAAGTGTGGGCGCTCGAAGCGTACGGCGCGGCTTACGTGCTCCAGGAACTCATGACCGTCAAGAGCGACGACGTCGAAGGACGTACCAAGATGTACGAACGCATCGTGAGCGGTCAGAACACGTTGCGAACCGGCACGCCCGCGAGCTTCGAGGTTCTCGTCAACGAAATCCGCGGCTTGGCGCTCGATATGGATTATATCCGAGCCGAGTCCCCCCTCGACGCGCGTCCTGTCGACTGACGACGCGCGACTTCACAGGAGTCGTCTTTTCGACTCCGTTTTCCCTGCGGTCGTTCGTAGCGTCGCGTCGCGTTCCGGTCGGCGTTTTCCGCCAGATCGCGACGTTCCACGGACGCTACGAACCGAAATCAAAGCGTTTGAATAAAGACTCGGGCCGACCGCCGACTGCGCGTCGGCGCGCGCCTGATAATAACCATAATGTCAGAAGAGGTCTACTGTGATCCATAACGACGACTCGAACGACAACGGCAACGATTTCATCGCGGTGAAAATTAGTTTGGCGAATCCGGAGAAGATTCGCGAGCAATCCCGCGGCGAGGTCAAGAAGTCTGAAACGATTAACTATCGTTCTTACAAGCCAGAGAAGGACGGGCTTTTCTGCGAAAAGATTTTTGGTCCGGAGAAGGACTACGAGTGCTCTTGCGGCAAATACCGGGGCATGAAGTTTAAGGGCATGATTTGCGACCACTGCGGGGTCGAGGTTACGCACAACCACGTTCGTCGTAAGCGGATGGGCCATATCGCGCTTGCCGCGCCGGTCGTTCATATTTGGTTCTTCAAAGCGGCGTCGAGTCGATTGGCGACGCTTTTGGGGATGAAGGCGTCGAGTTTGGAAAAGGTCGTCTATTTTCAAGACTACGTCGTCATCGATCCGGGAACCACGAATCTTCACGTAGGCGATACGTTTAACGAACAGCGCTATCGCGAAATTATCGAGGAAGAAGGGTTTGATTGCGGTCTTGTCGCCGAGATGGGCGCGGAAGCGATTCGTAAGCTTCTCAAGGCTCTTAACGTCGTCGAACTCTCAAAAGCGCTGCGCGAAGAACTTGAGAAATGCCGTTCGAAACAGCGTAAACGAGAGCTTGTCAACCGGTTGCGACTTGTCGACGCGCTTCGACTCTGCCGCCATGAGAATAAGCCCGAGTGGATGGTGCTCGACGTCATTCCGGTAATTCCTCCGGATCTTCGTCCTCTCGTCATGCTCGATTCCGGCACGTTCGCCGTCTCCGACTTGAACGACCTTTACCGACGCATTATCAACCGCAACAGTCGTCTCCGAAAGCTGATCGATTTCAACGCGCCCGACGTGATTGTGCGAAACGAGAAGCGCATGCTCCAGCAGGCGGTCGACGCGCTCTTCGACAATCAGCGTTGCCATCGCCAGGTTCTCGGTTCGAATCAACGCGCCTTGAAGTCGCTGACCGACATGATCAAGGGCAAGCAGGGCCGTTTCCGTGAAAACCTGCTCGGCAAGCGCGTCGACTACTCGGCGCGTAGCGTTATCGCGGTCGGTCCCCATATGAAACTGCACCAGTGCGGTTTGCCTAAGCCGATCGCGCTTGAACTGTACCAGCCGTTCATTATTCGGCGTCTCAAGGAACTCGGTCTCGCGGATACGATCAAGAGCGCGAAGAAGATGCTCGAACGTCGCGATCTGGAGGTCTGGGATATTCTCGAGCAGGTGATTCAGAACCATCCCGTTCTTTTGAACCGCGCGCCGACGCTTCACCGTATGGGTATCCAAGCGTTTGAACCGATGCTCGTGGAAGGGAACGCGATTAAACTCCACCCGCTCGTCTGTAAGGGCTTCAACGCGGACTTCGACGGCGACCAGATGGCGGTTCACCTTCCGTTGTCGATCGAGGCGCAAGTCGAGGCGCACACGCTGATGCTTTCGACGCACAACATTTTCAGCCCGGCGAACGGCAAGCCGATTATCAGTCCTTCGCAAGACATCGTTATGGGATGCTTCTATATAACGATGGATCCTCTTCCGGGCATGGCGGGCGAAGGAATGGTTTTCGCGTCGAAAGACGAGGCGCTTCTTGCGTACTCCCTTGGCAAACTTCATCTTAACGCGCGCATTCAAGTGAGGATGGAGAAGTCGCGATACCTCAAGAAGCCGGTCAAACGCGTCGTCCGCGTGATGAAAGAAGACGGGCGTTATGTCGAGGAAGAACGCGAGGTTGAGATCAAAGAGGGCATGCTCTTCGAGACGACCGTCGGTCGTATTATCTTCAACCAGATTCTTCCTGACGATTCGCCGTTTTACAATATTCCCCAGACGTCGAAGGAACTCGGAACGGTCATTAGCGACTGCTACGCGCTCCATGGACGTAGCGCGACGATCGATCTTCTCGATCGAATGATGCGCCTCGGATTCGAAGAATCGACGCTGAGCGGTCTTTCCTTCTCGACCGACGACCTTATCACGCCGAAAGAGAAGAAGCGAATTCTCGAAAGGGCCGACGTCGAGATTAAAGATCTTTGGAATCGTTTTGAAAGCGGTATGATGCAGCCTGAAGAGCGTTATTCCAAGTCTCTCGACGTTTGGACTCAAGCGAATAAAGAGATTACTGAAAAGATGATGGACACGTTCCGCAACGACGTCCATAAGTCCGAAGAAGAAGCGCAGAAAGCGGGCGACGTCAAGCGTCGTAAGCCGGGTTATGTGAACCCCGTGTACCTGATGTCCTTCTCGGGCGCGCGCGGCGGCACGGAGCAGATTCGTCAGCTTGCGGGTATGCGCGGGCTTATGTCGAAACCTAACGGCGCGCTTATCGAGACGCCGATTAAGGCGAACTTCCTTGAAGGACTTTCCGTTCTGGAATACTTTTCGTCGACTCACGGCGCGCGTAAGGGGCTTTCGGACACGGCGCTTAAGACTGCGGACTCTGGTTATATGACGCGTAAGCTCGCCGACGTCGCGCAGAACTGCGTCGTCACCACGGACGACTGCCATACGAAACGCGGTATCATTAAGCGTTCCGATCCGGAAAACAACGTGAAACTCGAAGATCTAATCGTCGGTCGCGTAACATGTAGCCCGATCGCCAACCCGAAAACGGACGAGGTCATCGTGCCCGCAAACGGTCTTATCAGACCGGAAGATCTTCCGAAGATTCGCGAAGCGCTGCCAAACCTCGAGAGTCTCAAAGTCCGCAGTCCGCTGACCTGCGAGGCGGAACACGGCGTTTGCACGCTTTGCTACGGGATGGACCTCTCGACGAAGAGGATGGTCGAAGAAGGAATGGCCGTCGGGATCATCGCCGCGGAATCGATTGGCGAGCCCGGCACGCAGCTTACGATGCGTACGTTCCACATCGGCGGCGTGGGTCAGCACAGCGCGGAAGATCGAGAAATTCGCACGAAGTATTCCGGCGTCGTTCGTTTCAACGAAATCGACGTCGTCGAAGCGAAGGACGAAACCGGCGCTAAGATCCTCCGCGTCTTGAACGTCAAACCCGGCGGCGGCGTAAGCATTTGCAACCGACGCGGTCAAGCGCGCGAGACCTATCAGCCCCCTGAGGGCGCCGTCCTGACCGTCAAGGAAGGACAGAACGTCGCGGAAGGCGCGACGCTCGCGACCTTCGAGCCTCACAGCAAGTTGATTCTTGCGCGTACGTCCGGCGTCGTCCGCTTTACGGACGTCGAGCTTGGCGTA
Organism: uncultured Planctomycetaceae bacterium; assembly: GCA_946408825.1. Lineage (GTDB taxonomy): Bacteria > Planctomycetota > Planctomycetia > Pirellulales > Thermoguttaceae > RUG369. The sequence goes on along the minus strand of CAMJTU010000020.1, from coordinate 11,936 downwards.
ACGGCGCGAGAAGACGATCAATCGTCGACGGGTCAGAAGCGTCTGTCAATTGTCGATCTTAAAGGCGATCGACATCCTCGCGTCGAGATTATTTCTTTCGACGGTAAGAACAGCCTGCAAGGGCATAACCTCCCGAGCAAGACGACGCTCCATGTTCAGGACGGCGAGGCGGTCGACCGCGGCTCGATCATCGCGAGCGTTCCGATTTCGGCAGGCGGTTCGTCCGACATTACCTCGGGTCTGCCGCGTATTACGGAAATTTTCGAAGCGCGCCGTCCGAAAGATCCCGCCGTCATGGCGCAGATATCCGGTAAGGTTAAGATCCAAGAGAGGAAGCGTCACGGCAAGCAGGTTGTCAATGTGAGCCGAGAGGTGAACGGCGAACTCAAAGTTGTCGAGCACGAGATTCCTCAGAATAAGAGCCTCCGCGTCTACGACGACGACGAAGTCGTTAAGGGACAGCCCCTTACCGACGGTTGGCGCGTTCCTCAGGATATTCTCGCGATTTGCGGCGAAGACGAAGTTCAACGTTACCTCGTCGAGGAAATCCAGAAGGTCTATCGCGGTCAGAACGTGTCGATTAACGACAAGCACATCGAGATTATCGTAGCGCAGATGTTGCGCCGCGTTCAAATCGAGGACGGAGGCGACACGGAATTGCTGCAGGGCGACACGGTCGATCGCGCCGAGTTCCGCCGCCAGAACAACAAGCTCAAGGACTGCGTTAAGATCGACGATCCGGGCGATACGAAGTTCGAAGCGGGCGAAGTCGTCTCGAAGCTCGACTTTGACGCCGAAAACGCGAACGTTTCCGTTTTGGGCGCGAATCCGAATCCCAACGCGCGTCAGGCCACGTATTCGACGCCGAAGAAGGCGCGTTGCAAGCCTTTGATTCTCGGCGTTTCGAAGGCGGCGGTTCAAAGCGATTCGTTCCTTTCGGCCGCGAGTTTCCAAGAGACGACGAAAGTTCTTACGGAAGCGGCGTTGTCGTACAAGATCGACCGTCTCGACGGCCTCAAAGAGAACGTTATCGTCGGTCGTCTGATTCCCGCGGGCACGGGGTTCCGCAAATACCAGAAAGCGGAATGTCGTTACGCGAACGCGCAGGTCGAGTTTGACGCGATCAATCCTCTGACCGCCGAGTTCAACCCCGACATGACGCTATTGGACGACGTTCCCGCCGCCGAGTCGCTCCGCGGCTTTGACGACGTGTCGCAAGAGGCGGCGATCGACAAGTTCATTGGCGACGCCGACGTTGAAAACTACGGTCCTGACGCGGAAGAGCAAATCTTCGTTCAGGACGAAGACTCCGCCGACGACGTCGTCGACGACTGATCCCCGCGTCTTCAGTTTTGAAGTCTAGTTCGCCCCCTGAATCTTTCCTCGATCGAGAGGTTCAGGGGGCTTTCTTCTATAGCGCCGCTTTACCCTTTTGCCGACGTTTTGTCCGTAACTTTTATGACAACTCCTTTGACGTCTTTCGTTTCCGTCGAGCTGATCGATCGCGACGGCGCGACGACCGTCGAAGCGCCCGAAGGCGCGCGCGTCGTCGACGTCTTGCGACGCGAGGGGTATTTCCCTGCCTACGACTGCGGCGGACGCGGAATTTGCGGACGTTGCGTCGCGCCGACGGGACTTCCCGGCGACGAACTCGTTCCGACGCGGACGTGCCAAACGCGCGTCGGACGTCGCGGACTGCGCGTCGACGTTTCGGCGCTTAAACGACTAGACGAAGTCGACGGACTCGCGGAATGCGAGAGAAACGAAAGCGCGACGGACGCGGAGCGCGACGGTTCTTTGGGTTTGGCGGTCGATCTCGGTTCGACGTCGCTTGCGATAGCGCTCGTTTCGCTGGATACGGGGCGCGTTCTCGCGATGGAAACGCGCCGCAATCCCCAGATTCCGTACGGACGCGACGTGATATCTCGAATTACGGCGTCGCAAACGTATGGCGTCGCGCCGCTTCAAAGACTCGTGTGCGCCGCGATTGGCGATTCCGCGTCAAATCTTACGGCGCGGATCGGCGCTCGACTCGAACGCGTCGAGGAGATTGTCGTCGCCGGCAATACGACGATGGAGTTTCTGCTGACGGGGCGAGACCCAGGGCCTCTTGGCGTCGCGCCCTTCGACGTCGGCTCTCGCTTTTTCGAGGAGCGTCGCGCAGCGGCGTATCCCTTCGGTTTAAAATCTCTTTCTAACGCGCGCGTCCGTGTTTTCCCCGTCTTTTCCGCGTTCGTCGGGGGCGATATTCTTTCAGGATTCGAATATCTTCGCGCGCAGGGCTGTTTCGACGGCGTCGGCGCGAGTCTCCTTCTCGACGTGGGGACGAACGGCGAGGCTCTGTTGGCGGCGAACGGACGTTTTTACGCGACGTCGACGGCTGCGGGCCCCGCGTTTGAGGGGAGCGAGATTTCCCAAGGGTCCCTTGCGGTTCCAGGCGCGATCGTCGGGATCGACTACAACGCCGCGACATGGCGTTTTTGTCCGCAAACGTTCGACGCGACGCCCGCGACGAGCGTTTGCGGTTCCGGCGTCGCCGCCGCGCTCGCCTGCGCGCTCGATTTTGGATTTATGTCGCCCTCCGGACGGTTTCGCTTGCCAGACTCGCCGGAGCTTTCGTCTGTTCCGGCGGAGATTCGAGCGCGTCTTGGCGCCAAGGGGCGCGAGCGTTCTATTTTGATCTCCCCGCTTTCGGAACTTCCGACGACGGGGGGCGTTCGCTTCACGCAGACCGACGCGCGTCGCGCGCAGCTCGCCGTCGCCGCGATAAAAGCGGGGCGACGAATCATGCTCGAAACGGCGGGCGTCGCGGAATCGGAACTGGAGCGGATCTGGCTTGCGGGCGCCTTCGGCGCGTCTCTTACGTCTGAAACGGCGCGGCGCGTCGGGCTTACGCCCTTTGAGGTTCCTTCGTCGCGTACGCAGGTCGTCGGCAACGCGTCGCTTCTAGGGGCGATCGACGCGCTGACGGAACGTCTCCCTTGGTCGCGTCTGGCCGAAGACGTCGAGTTGGTCGAACACGTCGATCTCGCGTCTCATCCGAAATTTAGCGACGTCTTTGCGGCGAGCGCGCGTTTTCCCGAAGAATCGCGTTAATTTCTGAAAATCGACTCTCGGCGAATCGTATGCGGCCTCACGTGCGTCGGCGATTTGATTATATCTTGGCGCATTTTTTCTCCCGCCCGCGGATTTGCGTTCTAAAACTCGCGCGGCGTTCGATTATTCCGGCGACAGTTCTTTTATCGTCGGAGGATTGAGAAATGAACGTTCAGTACGCTCGCCACGCGCCGCTGTGGGATTATGTGGAAGACTGTTATCACGGCGCGGAACGCGTCAAGGAAGGACCGAACGCGGAGGAGTATCTGCCGATTCAATCTCTTGAACGCGAGGAACTCCGGTCGGGACGCGTCACGTTTACGGAATCTCGGTACGCGTTTCGGCGCAAAGTCGCTTCTTTCGAGAATTTCTTTCGTCCGATCGTCGACGACGTCGTCGGGCTCATGCAACGCAACCCCGCGCAAGCGCGGTTCGGAGTCGCCGACGACGAGGAAAGCGCGCCGGAGGTTCTCGAACTGCGCGACTGGGGCAACCGCTACAACGACGGACTCTCAGGTCTCAAGGCGCGTTTGAATTTCGCGCAGATCCTTTATGGGCGCTACGGAATGTTGCTCGACGTCGCGACCGATCCCGAGGGACTGCGTCCGACGTTTCAAATCGTGGAGTATTCCCCGCGCAAGATTCTAGACGGCGAGGTCGACGCGCGGGCGGACACGCCCTTTTCCGTCCTACGCTGGGCGCTTCTCGACGAATCGACGCGGACGTTCGACCGATTTGCGAAAGAATGGCGCCGCGAAACGCGTCGGCGACTCGTCGCGCTCGACGCGAAAGGGCGATATTACACGGCGCGCTTCACGGGCGCCGACGCGGACGCCCAGTGGCGCGCGTTCGATCTTGACCGTCCCTCGGGCTCGTCGGTCGTTTATCCGACGTTCAAAGGCGCGACGCTTCCTTTCGTGCCGCTGACGGTCTGCAACGTGGAGCAACTTGGAATCGACGAATGGTCGTGTCCGCCGTATTTGGACGTGGCGCGGCTTGCGGTCGAGAATTACGTCGTGGACAGCTGGTATAAGATGGGTCTGTATTTTCACGCGACGCCGACGCTTGCGGTCTGCAACGCGGCGCGGGAATCGACGAGCGTGCGGCTCGGCGGGGTCGTCTGGCCGCGTAACGCGGGCGCGACGCCGGTGACGGTCTCGATTTTGGAGACGTCGGGCGCCGGGCTGGCGGAACTTCGCAACGCGAAGACGGAGCTGCGGGAGACGCTTCGGTATACGTCGATACGCGATCTCATCGAGCGGGCGGGCGCGAACTCGTCGAGCGAATCGCTACGAATCAGAACGACGACGGGAAGCGCGTCGATCGCGGCGATCGACAAGGTCGGGGCGCGGGCGATCGAGGAGCAACTCTGTTTCGCGTCGTTATGGTCGGGCGCGACGCTCGACGAAACGCGGCGCCGAATCGCGTATACGCCCGACGTTTCCTATCTCGGCGCGGACGTTCAGCTCGACGCGGTCGTGGAGTTGCTCAAGACGAATCAGGAGACGAAGACGCTTTCCGGGCGCAGCGCGTACGCGTTTTTGGAGAAGGCCGCGCCGGGCGTGCTGCCGTCGTACGAGGACAACGAGGAGCAGAAGCAGGACGGGTCGGAGGCTATAGAAGATCGGAGAGGGGAGAATGGCGAAAAAATCAACTAGCGTCGCGTCGAAAAAAAAGAACTGCCAAAAGAGTCGCGGTTCCGTCAAGAAGGGGGCGCCGACGGTCGAACCGGTTGTTGAAGAGACGTCTTCAGACGACTTCTGTCAAGACGCGCGTTCGACGGAAGAAAAAAAGTCGGAGTTGCTCGCAGCGCTGACCGACGCGCTCGGGATCGCGCTTTTTGCGTGCAAGCGCGCCGACGTTCGTTATGAAGAGTATCTCGCGTGGCGCCGAGACGATTCTGAGTTTGCGCGTCAGGTCGATCTGATCGAGGAAAGGGCGATCGACTTTGTCGAAGGCAAAGCGTTTGAAGAGATTAAAAAAGGCAACGCGCGACTCATTCAATTCTTTCTCCAGACGAAAGGGCGCGCCCGAGGATATGCGCGAGAGAGCGCGAACGAAAAAACGTCTAAAACAAGTTCGCCGCTCGAATTTCTAACCGCCGACGAACTCGAATATTGAAGAACGCCGCCATGACCACGGAAGTCATGGCGGCGTTTTCTTAGGGCGCGACAGAAAATTGTCAGTAATTCATTTCAACGATTTCTGTCGCTTCTTCAATTCACAGCGTCAACGATATGCCTTCGTCGTCGATCGATTTCCGAATATTTTGGTTTTCAACGGTTATCGTTGATTTAATGGTCGTTATGAGATAAAATTACACGCCAAGTTTGAGCGTTTGTCGTCTTGAACGGGTTGTTTTATGAAAGCTTTTGTTGGAGAACGAGCGCATGAGGACGCTTTTTAACGTGTTTTCGATTGTCGCGGCGTTTGCCGCTGTCATTGTCGTCTTGAACGCCGACGTCGCCGTCGCTCAACAGGAAGGAACTTTTGTTATGGAAGAACTTAAACTGACGCAAGATTGGGATAAGACGTTCCCGAAGAGCGATAAGGTCAATCATTGTAAGGTCATGTTCCACAATCGCTATGGGATAACTCTTGCGGCGGATATGTACGTTCCGAAAGGCGCGGAAGGGAAACTTCCCGCGATCGCCGTGTGCGGTCCCTTCGGCGCGGTCAAGGAACAGTGTTCCGGACTCTATGCGCAAACCCTTGCCGAGCGCGGGTTCCTCACGATCGCGTTCGACCCGTCCTTCACCGGCGAAAGCGGCGGTCAGCCGCGATATATGGCGTCGCCCGATATCAATACGGAAGACTTCCAAGCGGCGGTCGATTTCCTTTCGACGAACGACAAAGTCGATCCGAATCGCATCGGAATCCTTGGAATCTGCGGCTGGGGCGGCCTCGCGATCAACGCCGCCGCGCTCGATACCCGGATTAAAGCGACGGTCGCGTCGACGATGTACGATATGACCCGCGTCTCCGCGAACGGCTACTTCGATTCCGAGAATACCGAAGCGGCGCGGTTCGCCAAGAAAGAAGCGCTCAACGCGCAGCGCACCGCCGACTATAAGAGCGGCTCCTACAAACGCGCCGGAGGCGTCGTCGATCCGCTCCCCGAAGACGCGCCCTTCTTCGTCAAGGATTACTACGATTACTACAAAACCCCGCGCGGATACCATAAACGTTCCCTCAACTCGAACGAAGGGTGGAACGCGATCGGCTGTCTCTCCTTCTTTAATCAGCCTATCTTGAAGTATTCCAACGAGATCCGCAGCGCCGTCCTCGTCGTCCACGGCGACAAAGCGCACTCCTGCTACTTCGGTCGCGACGCCTACGCCAATATGGTCAAAGACAACCCGAACCCGGAGAATAAAGAGCTCCTCATTATCCCCGGCGCGTCGCACACCGACCTTTACGACGGCGGCGAAAAGAAGGTCATCCCCTTTGATAAACTCGAAGATTTCTACAAGACGAACCTGAAATGAGCCGGACGTCGCGATAAACGCTCCGTTTCGACAATAAGAAAACCGCGCCCGACCGAAATTGCGTCGCGCGCGGTTTTTGCGTTTCTGAAACGTCCGCCCCCGTTATTCAGCGGGCGTCTCGACGACGAGGGACGCCTTGCCGACGAGTCCGGAGCGCAGCAGCTGTTCGTCGCCAGGACCCCACATCGGGTTCGACGACCGCGTGAAGCGTTCCTCCGCCGGGAGCGACGCGTCGCCGATCAGACGGTTGCACCACAGGTTCGCGACGACGACCTTCAGCTCGTTCCCCGACGCCTTCAAGAGCGACGCCGGAACCTCGACGCGCCATGGCTTCGTCCAGAGCGTTTGCAGCTCCTGACCGTTCAGCTCGACCCTCGCCATCACGGCGACGTCGTCAAACGTCAGCGCGATAACGCCCGTCTGCGGCGCGCCCCCCGGAAGGTCGAACGTCTTGCGATAGACCGCGCGCCCGGAATAATGCCGGAGATACTCGTCGTCCGACTTCGACCAATCTTCGAGCGCGTCGAAACGGACGGTCTTTTCTTGCCCGCGCGCAAAGTCGCGGTTCGCGGCTTCGTTCTGGTTGAAGGTTGCGGTCCAGTCTTTCGACAAATCGAGCAGGACGCGGGTTTCTTTCTTCGCGAAGATCGCGGACGCGGGAGGGAGCGCGCTCGTTTCGGCGTCGTCGGACGTGAAGACGACGAACCAACTCTGCGCCGGGTCGAAGGTTATCGTCGCGGCGCTGTGTTCGGCGCGGTCGCCGTCGCGGCGTTCGAAGAGCGTTTCCGGGATCGCGGACGGCTCGACCTCGAGCGCGTAACGTTTGCCCGAAAGCGGGTTCCAGAGTTGCGCGGACTTTCCGGCGACGCGGAAATAGCACTTGGCGCGGAGCGGCGCGTCCGTCGTGTTGGCGATAAAGTAGACGTCGGCGTCGCCGTCGCGTTTGTGAATCCATCGCACGTCGACGTAAGAGGGTTCGTCGCGGTCGAGCGTTTCCGCCGCGAAGTCGGGCGCGATTCGGCGTTTGACGAGTTCCGCCTTGACATAAGACCAGTCGGGATAGTTCGCGGTGCGGTCGAAGACGCGCGCGTATCGCATATTCCACGGGGCGGCGTCGAAGGCGCCGAGCGTCGCGGTCGGGATCGGGGCGCCTTTGACGTCGAGCGTCGTCCACGACGCGTCGGTTCCGATCGTCTTCCCGTCGATCGAGATCGCGGCGATCACGCCCGCCGGATTCGGGGCGTCTCCCGTGTTGACGACGGTAATCGCGATCTCGTTCTCGCCCGACTTGAGGAACGGCGCGACGTCGGTCGCTTTCGGGGTGCGGAAATCTCCGCCTTCACTGACGACCTTGCCGTTGACGCGGAGCGTCGCGTCGTTGTCGGCGGCGACCGTGACGGTCGCTTCCTTCGGGGTCTGTGCGAATTCTAGCTTCTTCACGAAGGTTTCCGTCGCGCCGACGGCGGCTTTGTTCCATTCGCCGCTCCAGAGCCACTGCGCGCCGGTCAGCGCGCGCATCGCGGAGTCGTCGAGATATTGGCTCTTGTATTCCGGGACGGTCGGCGCGTTTTCGCCGGACCAGATTTGGTCGACGAGCGCCTTGAGCCGCGCGTCGTTCTCCTTGCGGTTCGCGAGCCCGGGGGTTCGCACGGGCTTCGCGCCGATTATCGGAACGCCCGCGTTTTTGAGTTCAAGGAGCTTTTCGGCGAGTTCGACGGTCATTTCACGCGTCTGCGGGAGGACGACGACGGAATAGGTCGCGCCGCCGGGGAACGCGACTTTGCCGTCTTGAAGGACGGCGCGGTCGAGGAGGACTTGAGGACAGCAACCGTCGAAATTCCAGAGGAATTTGTCCTTATAGGGGGAATCGGCGAAGGCGGAGTCGGGCGCGACGTAGACGGTCGGCGCCTTCTCTTGGTCGAGGAATAAGACGTCGGCGGTTGGAAGTCCGCGCTGAAGGACGCTTTGGACGCGCGTCATGTATTCCGAATAGCCCTCTTTTCCGCCGAGGAGCGGGAACCACGTTTGGGTGCGGTCGAAGTGCATCCCGTGCGGACCGAGGGACAGCCCCGGCGCGTCGTCGTTCGGCTGGGAACACATTCGGTGGAAGAGGAAGCGGTTGACGCCGGCGCAGAACGCCCAGTCGCCTTGCCGCTTCGCGGCGCCGGGGTTCTGGCGCCATTTGTCGAGATAGCTCGTGAACGATTCCGCGCCGACGATCGGCTGTCCGCAGGTATGGGCGCTCGAGACCGCTTCAAAGACGCTGAAACGCGAGTCGAACCCGTAGCCGTCGGACCAGAACTCGCACATCGGCACGTCGGCGGCGCGGAAGAGCCAGAGGTCGCCCGCCGGATTGAGGTCGTACGCTTCCGTGGAGAATTTGAGCCCGCGCTCGGCGGCAAGCTCCTTCATGCGCGAAACGTTCGCGTCGTAAACAAGCTCCTGCCCGACGCGGCGGAGGTCCCATAGAAATCGTTCCGTCTCCTCGACGCTTCCGACGATTCGCCCGAAGAACGCGGGGGTCCATGGGAGCGGGTCGTACCCCCGGCTTTTCTTGAAGAGCTCGCGGAAATGCTCCGACCAGTTCTGCGACGACATTTCCCAGCTGTCGTGGTGGAGCGTCGAGAAATGGGCGACGTCGAGGAGCTTGTCGACGAACGCGTCGAAGTGCGTTTCGATACCAGTTCGTTCGAATTTATCGCATTCGAGTCCGAGCGCGGAGGAGGGCGCGGGGCGGGTCGTCTGTCCGGTGAGACGCCGTCCGAGACGCAGGATCGTCCAGTTTCCTTCGGGGACGTCCCATCGGAGCGTTCCGTCGGGCGTCATTTTGTCGGAGATATCGAGGATTGAGCCGAGGGGAATGATCGCGTCGTCGTATTTTTCGAGGTCGGGTTCGTCGGTAATCGGCGTGAGATAGGGTTTGACGCCGGGCGTCGAGGAGTATGGCGGGCGATAGAACAGGGCTTTCTCCTCCCAGTCGGGGAGCCGCAAATCGCTTTTAGGCGTGGGAAAGGCGACGACGGCGACGTCGCGATAGTAATTTGCCCAGACGTCGGCGCAAGGACCGAGGGAGCCGCGTCCGAAATAGGGGTCGCGGGGCGTCGGGACGGGGAGCGCGACTTCGACGGTTTTTCCGCCTTCGACGCGGGTTTCCGAAGCGCGCAGGTGCTGCATCGAATGATCCGGGTCGATCCACGGACCGCCGGCGCCGCACCATCCGGGGCCGACGCTTGTCGTAAGGTCAATATCAAGTTCTTCCGCATGACGCGCCGCGTCGCGCCAGCATTCGAGCCATTCCGGGGACATATAGCCGACGTTTCCGCGCGGACCGCCTTGGTCCGCCTCCATCATGATGGCGCGACCAAGACCTGCGTTTTTGAGCGCGTCAAGATCGGCGCGCATTCCTTCTTTTGAAAGATTGCCGTCGAGAAAGAACCAGTAGACGCCCGGTTTTGCGCTCTCAGGCGGGTTCGTAAAGGCGTCGAGAAGGCTAGCGCCGTCGTCAGAGGCGGTCGCGACGGAAGAGACGGACAAGGAGAACGCCAGCGCGGCAAACAGCGTAGCGAAGCCGCGCAAGGCAAAGAAAGATATTTTTTTCATAACGAACCCTGCTCCTAAGGGGCGCCGATTATTCGACGCCGACGATGCGGAATGTGAAACTCGCCGAAACGGCTCCGTTCATTCTAGCAAGGAGAGAGCGGCTACGCAAGCGTTAGATCCCGAGGCGCTTTAGTTACTTTTTCCCAAAGATTCTCGTGAAAAAGCCGTGTTTCTTTCCGCTGGCGTCTGAATTGGAGTCTTGACCTGCGTCGGCTCCATTTTTGTGTTCTTTCGCGCTCGTTCGATCGTCGAGATCCGGCAAGTACGTTTTTTCGTGACTAGTCGGTTTTTCGTGAATCGTTTCGTCAAGCGTTCGATTAAAGCTCGCGGCAAAATTCTCGGTAAAGCGGCGGTCTTCCTCCGAATCGACGACAAGCTTAGGCGCTCGGACTTCGGCAGGAGCCGAGGAGCCGGACGGCGCCTGAATCGGAGCCGATTTAACGACAGGTTCAGGCTCGGTCGGCTTCTGAAGAGACGGCTCGGGCGGCGCCGACGGTTGCGCGACCGGCGTGGACGTGGGCTGTTCCGACGGTTGGGGCTGCGACAAAGACAATTTAGGAGTCGGAGGGACGTTTTGAGTCGGCTTCGTCGCCGACTGCGGGGACGGCGCGGCGTTACGGACGTAGCGTCTGAGAGCGCGGCCGTACCTTTCTTCTTTGTCGTCTCGGAGCGAGAGGTCGTTTCCGACGGACTCGACGGAGAGTCCCGCCTTTTCCTCCGTCGCGTTCGATTTGACCCGCTGAGGCGAGTTAAAGACGAGGGGGCCCGTCTGAGCAATGGAGAAGGACGCGCGAGAGGGATTGATCTGGACGGGCTTTTCTTCTTCTTTCGCTTTAGGGGCGACGTCGAGAGCAGTCTTCCGGTCGTGTCGGAAATCGACGTCCGTCTTCGGATTCGCGACCTCGACCTTGCGTTCGAGCGTGGATCCCAAAGAATATTGAGGACGCCGTTTCGGAGCCGTTTGAGATTGAGAAGGACGGGGTTCGTCCTTTGAGGGCGTTTGCGTCGGCGTTTCAGGACGCTTGGGAGGATGCGTCACGCCATAGTCGAGAATGGAATACGACGGATGCGCTTTCTTTGGCGGCGGAGGCGTGTTCTCTTCTTTTTTCTCGACTGTTTTAACGCCGGAATCTGACGGCGTCGCGTTGCTTTCTTGACTCGTCGGCTCGGGAGTCGCCGCTTCTTCTTCTACGACCGGCGTTTCGTCGGAATCGAGATCGATCGTTTCTTCTTCTACGACCGGCGTATCGTCGGTTTCGGGTTCGACCGTTTCTTCTTCAACGACCGGCGCTTCGTCGGAATCGAGATCGATCGTTTCTTCTTCGGCGACAGGCGCATCGTCAGTTTCGGGTTCGGTCGCTTCTTCTTCGACGATCGGGGCGTCGTCGGAATCGAGATCTATCGTTTCCTCTTCGGCGACAGGCATATCGTCGGTTTCGGGTTCGACCGTTTCTTCATCGACGACAGGCGTATCGTCGGATTCCGGTTCGACCGTTTCTTCTTCGGCGACCTGGGCGTCGTCGGAATCGAGATCGATAGTTTCCTCTTCGGCGACAGGCGTATCGTCAGTTTCGGGGTCGGTCGCATCTTCTTCGACGATCGGGGCGTCGTCGGAATCGAGATCGATAGTTTCCTCTTCTACGACAGGCGTATCGTCGGATTCCGGTTCGACCGTTTCTTCTTCAACGACCGGCGCTTCGTCGGAATCGAGATCGATAGTTTCCTCTTCGGCGACAGGCGTATCGTCAGTTT
>CAMJTU010000019.1 GCA_946408825.1 uncultured Planctomycetaceae bacterium | reverse complement strand
ATCGAGATCGATAGTTTCTTCTTCCGCGACAGGCGTATCGTCGGTCTCGGGTTCGACCGTTTCCTCATCGACAACCGGGGCGTCGTCAGTATCGAGATCGATAGTTTCTTCTTCCGCGACAGGCGTATCGTCGGTCTCGGGTTCGACCGTTTCCTCATCGACAACCGGGGCGTCGTCAGTATCGAGATCGATAGTTTCTTCTTCGACGACTAGGGGTTCGGCAGATTCGAGTTCAATCGTTTCTTCTTCGATATCCGGAGTTTCGACAGTATCGAGTTCGGCTGTTTCTTCTTCGGCGACCGGCGTTTCGTCGGCGTCAGGTTCGGTCGCTTCTCCTTCGGCGACTAGGGGTTCGGCAGATTCGAGTTCGATCGTTTCCTCTTCGATATCCGGAGTTTCGACAGTATCGAGTTCGGCAGTTTCTTCTTTAGCGGCCGGCGTTTCGTCGGCGTCAAGTTCGGTCGTTTTTTCTTCGACGATCAAGGGTTCGACGACTTCGGATTCCGTCGACTCTTCTGTCGCCGATTGCGGCGCTGCGTCTACAAGTACTTGTGAAATTTCATTTTGGGACGCGTCGCCGCGTTCGTCTTTGTCTTCGCTAGGCGTTTCGAGGGCGCCGAGGTATTCGTTTGGGGGACAGGGAGGGCAGGGGGAGTCGTCGGGATGTGGTTCTTTTTCAGACGCTTGGACGTCGTCGAGATTTAACGCGGTTTCGGCGGGAAATTCGTTCTGCGGTTCGTCAAATCGCTCGTCTTTGTCGAGGATAGACTCTTCTTTCTCGCTTTCGTCGCCGACGTATTCGTTGACGAGGCGGTCGTCCACGACGACGTCCGCCGTCTGATCGTCGCGGCCGTCCTTTTCGTCGGTTTCGTCGTCGCTAGCAACGTCTTGATTGACGATTGGCGAACTGTCGATCACATTCTCTTCTTCGTCGGCAGGAAGGTCGGACGACTCGGGGCGTTCGCTCTCGTCCGCTTCGGCAGACGGTAGGGAACGATTCTCCGTCTCTATGAAAGCGTCGGGCGTCGTTTCGAATTCTTCGTCGACCGGTTGGGGAACGTCTTCCTTTGGGACGGCGGGAGCTAGGTCTTCGTCGTCGACGCGTTCGACGCGGCCGTTGTCGAACGAGGTCTCGACAGACTGAACAGGCGTTTCTTCAACGAACGAATCGACGCGTTCGTCGACGTCTTTGACATACGGAGTCGGCTCGTATTCGAGGTTTGCGTCGTCCTCGCTGACGACGCTTTCGATTTGATCGTCGTCGTTCATCGCTTCGACGTGTTCTGAAAAACCGTCGCCAAGGGGCGCGGCGACAGACTCGACCGTCGATTCTTCTTCCTCGTCGGGCTCGGCGACGACGGCGAGGACGCTTTCGTCGTCAAAGCAGCGTTCTCGAAGCTGATACGGCTGGGCGTAGAAGAACTCGAAGTCCCAGTTATAGACGGAGGTCTGTTCGTCGAGTCGGCGAAAGACGTCGTCAAGAGTCGATTTGACGCTACAGTTGTCGATTCCGTCGGTCACGACGGCGACGATCACACGTTCGGGACGTTCCGCCTCCGACATTCTTGCGAAGTCGGAGCCGAGCGTGTCGACGGCCTCGCAGAACGCGTCGTTAAACGCGGTCGCGCCGCGACATTCGTAGCTCATCTCGAGGAATTCCGTGTCGAAATCGTTAAGGTCGACGTTGCTCGAAACTCCCTTGATCGACTCCGCAAAGAGGTAAAAGTCGACCTTGACCTGACGCGACGTCACGACGCGCCGTTCTTTGAAGAATTCCGTTAACGAATAAAGAACGTCGTTTCGAAGCGCCGCCATGGACGCAGATTCGTCAAGAATGACGCAAATATGCAGATAACCATGTCTCATTTTCCCCATCCTTTCTTGCGCTTTTCCAATGGAAATCGCGCGTCTTGCGTATTAACGCATAACCTTTTCCCAAATCTTTTCCAGTCTTACGGGCGAAACCTTTATCGACGTTCCCAGTCGCTGCGCAAATAACGAAACGCGATATTCTTCGATCGCCCAGCGGAAATTTTCCAATTCAGGGTCGAAGACCCCGGCGTTTTCGGCTTCTTCCTCCGCTTTTTCATATCTCGACCAATATTCGGCAAGCTCTAGCGTAAAATCGGGATCGGTTTTAGAGCCTCCGTTGAGGAATTTATCGAAACGCAGAGGAATCGCCTTTAAATATCGCGGATATTCGTTGAGCCACCGTCTCGGAGTCGTGAGGTAAAACCTTGGAGCGACGAGTCGGGCGATTTGCTCGGAGCAGTCTCGCGCGACGGAGTCCGCGGGGCCGTTGCGGAAGCGTTCGATCGCGAGCCCCGCCTCTTGGTACGCTTCCAGGAATCGACTTGTCCATCCGACGAGGTCTTGAACGGCGAGTCCGACGCGTTTGCGACCTTTTTCCGAGAGCGCGTTAAATTCCTCTTCCGTCGTCGGGAGCGACGTTTCTTCGAGGTCGAGCGCCCATGCGGCGATGAGTTCGGCGACCGCGGAATCGAAGTTGAAGTCGGGAACCATAGACGCGTAAACGCGTAAACGTTCGGCGTCGGGGAGCCATCGCGCCTGAGTTTTGAGGTCGCGCATGTTGTTGAGCGCGAAGAGGCGTTGAACGCCAAGTCGCGTGTGACGCCGCGCTTTGTCGGGCGAGTCGAAAAGGCGGAGCGCGACGGAATTGTTTCGGTCGTCGCCGGGCGCAAACTCTTTTGTGAGGAATCTCGGATCGCACAGCGCGGGATAGGTCGAAACGACAAGTCCTCCACGTTTGAGAGGAACGGAGCCGGGTAAGGTTCCAAAGTCCCATTTGACGAGGCCGTCGCGGTTCCACAGTGGGTCGGCGACGGCGCCGATCGAGCGATTCATCTCGACGCCGAGCTCCTTGCGTAACTCGTCTGGACGTCGACCTTCCGCGAGGAGCTTGCCCGACTCGTCGACGACGCGAACGTTGAACTGCAATTCTCGCGGGACGCGATCGTAGTCGAAATCCGCCGGCGTTACGTTTTTCGCGGCTCTTCGACTTACCTCGCGAGCAAGGAGCGTTTCCAGTTCGCCCTCGCCGAAAGCCGCCGTTCTCACGAATTCGCGCGCCGTTTCCGGAATTGGCGTGAGTTCTCGACGGATTTCCTTCGGGAGCGTACGCAACAACGCGACGACGCGCTGTTCCAAAAGTCCCGGAACGAGCCATCCGATTTTTCGGGAATCGAGTCGCCTCAGACCTTCGATCGGCGCGACGATCGAAACGCCGTCGTCCTCTTCGCCCGGATGAAATCGGTATTCGAGTCGGAAGCGTTCGGAGTTGTCAAACGTGATTTCGTCCGGAAAACTCTCAATCGTTTTCTCGTCGAGGTCGTCGGCGGCGCAGAAGTCGGGGAGCGTCGCGAAGAGCGCCCGTCGTTCCTCGGGCGAGGCGTTCTTGTGCCATTTTTTTAAGGAGACGGCGTCGTAGACGTCGGCGGGAACGCGTTTGTCGTAAAACTCGAAAACGGCGTCCTGCGTCTTGACAAAATCGTAGCGACGCAGCTTATCGGCGAGACTCTTCGCCTCCTCTTCGACTTTGCCGTTGTGCTCGAAGAAGGGGAGCGAACAATCGAATTCGCGATTTACTAACGCTTCGTAAATAAAAATCTGACGCGATCTTTCCGGGTCGAGCGGTCCGTAGTTAATCCTCCGGCGCGGAACAATCGTCAATCCGTAAAGCGTCGCGCGTTCGTACGCGTGGACGCAGCCCGTCTCTCGATTCCAGAACGGATCGCGGCGCTCGCGTTTGAGAAGTCTTTCTCCCAACTCTTCGATCCATGCGGGCGAAATTTTCGCGACCGTCCGCAGGTATGCCCGAGACGTTTCAAGACGTTCCGCTCCAACGATCCACGCCGGCTTCTTCTTGAGACCCGATCCGGGCCAAACGACGAACTTGCCTGAATTCGTCGCGGAATACTCCGAGCCTACCTCCGATTTTTGCGCGACCCCGTAAAGCAACCCCGTAAGAATCGAACGATGAATCGCGTCGTAATCGTTCTTTCTCGCCCCCATTCGCACGTCGACGCCGCGAAGCATCTGGAGAAGCTGAACGTATATGTCGGACCATTCGCGCATGCGGTTGAAGGAGAGGAAGTTCTCGCGGCACGCTTTCCTCAACTGGCTTCTGGTCGTCTTTTCTTTGAGTTCCTGCCAGAAATCCCAAAGTTTGAGGTATGAAAGGAAATCGGAGTTTTCGTCGAGGAACCGTTCGTGTTTGAGGTCCGCAGTTTCCTGTTTTTCTCGCGGTCTTTCGCGCGGATCTTGGATTTCAAGCGCGGCGGCGATTGGCAAGACGTCGCGCAGCACGCCCTCCTCGTCGGCGGCGAGGATCATGCGTCCGATGCGCGGATCGACGGGGAGCCGACTCAAGGCGCGACCGATTTCGGTAAGCTCGCGCTTGTCGTCGATTGCTCCGAGTTCGAAAAGGGTCCGAAAACCGTCTTCGATCGCGGCGTGACGCGGCGGGTCGACGAACGGAAACTTTTCGACGTCGCCGAGACGCAGCGCTTTCGTCTGCAGAATCACGGACGCAAGGTTTGAGCGCAGAATTTCCGGGGTCGCATATTTCGGACGCGCCAAATAGTCGCGCTCGCTATAAAGGCGTATGCAGACGCCCGGTCCGACGCGTCCGCAACGTCCGGCGCGTTGGTCGGCGCTCGCTTGCGAGATCGGTTCGATTGGAAGCCTCTGCGTCATCGAACGCGACGAATAACGACTGATTCGAGCCGTTCCGGAGTCGATTACATAACGAATTCCGGGGACGGTTAGCGAGGATTCCGCGACGTTTGTGGCGACGACGATTTTGCGATGCGGAACTTTGCCGAAAATCTTCTGCTGTTCTTCCGACGGGAGCCGCGCGTAGAGGGGGAGAATCGTCGTCTTTCGCGCCGCGTCGTCGCCGGGGAGCCGTATCCCTTTGAGGAGTTTCGCGGTTTCGAAAATATCGCGTTCCGTCGGCATGAACACGAGCATGTCGCCGCGTCCGCGTTTCGCGAGTTCGACGACGGCGTCGACGAGCGTCGCCTCGAAGGCGTCTTCGTCGTCGTAATCGCGCGGTTTTCCGTTCGATTTGAGGAGTTCGTCCGCGCTCTCGCCCGCCTCTTCGCGCCGTTTTTTGAGTTCGTCGACGGGACGATACAGAATTTCGATCGGATAGGTTCTTCCGGCGACTTCGACGATTGGAGCGGGGCCTTTAGCGTCGGCGAAATGCTCGGCGAAGCGTTTCGCGTCGATCGTCGCGGACGTGATAATCAGCTTGAGATCGCGCCGACGTCGCAGAACGCGCTTTAGCATCCCGAGGAGGAAATCGATATTGAGCGAGCGCTCGTGAGCTTCGTCGAGGATAACGACCTCGTACCGATCGAAAAAACGATCCGTCTGCGTTTCCGCGAGCAGAACGCCGTCGGTCATGAGCTTGACGAACGTGTCGTCGGAAGTTTCGTCCGTGAAGCGGATCTTATAGCCGACGCCTTGTCCCAAAGGAACGCGCAACTCGTCGGCGACGCGCTGGGCGATCGAGCGCGCGGCGATTCGTCGCGGCTGAGTGCAGCCGATCACGCCTCGCGCGCCGAGCCCCAATTCGAGGCATATCTTCGGAATCTGCGTCGATTTGCCGCTTCCCGTCTCTCCGCAGACGACGACGACCTGCGAATCGCGGACGAGCTTCTTTATCTCCTCGCGACGTTCGACGATAGGCAGTTCCGCGTCATACGTGATTTTAGGAAGGGACTGGCGACGTTTTTCGACCTTTTCGATCGAGACGTCGCAATCTTCCATGAGCTTCTGAAGACGCGACTCCCAGTCGTCGAACGAGACGGGACCGCCGTCGCGCCGCGTCTTCTGCGATCGTTTTGTCGGCGAGTCGCCGTCGCGCGTTTCTTCCGTCTTGTCTTTCTTTTCGGCGTTCTGACGAACAAGCCGATCGAATTCGCGCTCCAATTGCTCTAGACGGCGTCGCAACGGCTCGTAATCGACGGTACGGACGTAACGAAGCTTTTTCCTAGCGGCGTGAGTCGAGGAATCGGAGCGTGAAAAGGAAGAACGACGAGGCGTGTTCATGCGTGTTGACCGCGTCAAAATAGCGACGAGACGAACGGAGCGGCGGCGCGCGACGATTATTGACGAATCGCGCCGTCGCCGTAAACGACGTATTTATAGCTCGTGAGTTCGTCGACGCCGCACGGACCGCGCGCGTGGAACTTGTCCGTGCTGATGCCGATTTCGGCGCCGAGTCCGAACTGCCCTCCGTCGTGGAGACGCGTGCTTGCGTTGACCATGACGGCGGCGGAATCGACCGCCGTCGTGAAGATTCTGACCGAGTTCAGATCGCGTGAAATAATCGCGTCGGTGTGTCCCGAGCCGTGTTCGTTGATATGATCGATCGCCTCTTCGAGAGAGTCGACGATTTTCACCGAGATTTTCGCGGCGAGGTATTCCGCATAGAAATCCTCTTCCGTCGCGGGGAGGACGTCGACGTTCGGACCGACAAGCGCGCGAGTCGCGGCGTCGCCTCGAATTTCGCACCCTCCTTTAGCGAGCGCGCCGAGGAGCCTTGGAAGCGCCTCCTTCGCGATTGCGGAGTGAACGACGAGCGACTCCGCCGTGTTGCAGGTGCCTAGGCGCTGGAGCTTCGAGTTGACGAGCGTTTTTTCCGCGACGTCCAGATCCGCGTATTGATCGACGTAAACGTGGCAGTTTCCGGCGAAATGCTTAATGACGGGCATTTGCGCTTCCTGCGCGACGCGTTTTACGAGCGAGTAACCTCCGCGGGGAATCGCGAGGTCGACGTATTGCGGAAGGTGGAGAAATTCGTCGACGGCGTCTCGGTCGGTCGTGCTTAGCAACTGAACGGCGTCGCCGGGAAGCCCGATTTCTTTGGCGGCTTCGGCGAGGATTTTGCCGAGCGCGAGGTTCGAGTTGATCGCCTCTTTCCCGCCGCGCAGCACGACGGCGTTGCCGCTCTTGAGACAAATCGCGGCGGCGTCGGTCGTGACGTTCGGTCGCGATTCGTAGATGAAGAAGACGACGCCGATCGGGACGCGCACCTTGCGCACCTCAAAGCCCTGAGGTCGGAACGAGGAACTGACGATCGAACCGATTGGATCGCGAAAAGCCGCGATTTCACGGAGCGCCTGCGCCATGCCGTCGAGCGTTTTGGAACTGAGCGTGAGACGGTCGATCATCGCGGGGGCGAGTCCGGCGTCGCGTGCGGCGTCGAGGTCGCGTTTGTTCGCGTCGAGTAGCTCGGGAGCGCGTTCGACGAGCTTTTGGGCGACGAGTTCAAGCCACGCGTTCTTGTCGGCGCTGGAGACGGACATGAGCGCCTTCGAGGCGCGTTTGGCGCGCTTGGCGACGTCGAGACAGTATTCGTGTAAATTAAAGTCTGACATATTGTAACCGCTTGAGGGGTTTATCGTTTTTAATCCTCGACGTCGACGAGCTTCGTCGGGAGTTTCTTTTCGGCGACGAGCGCGCAGAGGGCGCGGGCGAGTTTTCGCGTCGCGCGCGCGCGGTGGCTGATTACGCTCTTGAGAATCGGGGCGAGATCGCCGAAGGTTTCGTGATATTCGACGACTTCAAAGAGAGGGTCGTACCCGAAGCCGTTGGAGCCGCTTTCCTCGAAGAGAACGCGTCCGCGACACTCTTCTTCCGTCTCAAAGACGACGTTTCCTCGAGGGTCGGAGAGAACCATGTGGCAGACGTATTTCGCGCCGCGCTTTTCAAGCGGGACGCCTTCGAGGTCGGCGACGAGCTTCGCGTTGTTGCGCGAGTCGCTACGGTCTTCGGCGCCGGCGTATCGCGCGGAATAGATTCCGGGCGCGCCGTCGAGGTAGTCGACGCATAGTCCCGAGTCCTCCGCGAGGACCCACTCGTTGAGGTGAAGCGCCTGCTGGATCGCTTTTTTTCGGGCGTTTTCGGCGAAGGAGTCGCCGTCTTCGACGACGTCGATCGCGTTGGGAACGTCGGCGAGCGTAACGAGAATAACGCCGGACGGGGCGACGATTTGCGTCGCTTCGATTCCCTTATGGCGATTGCCGGTTCCGAAGACGACGTATGGAGTTTCTTTTTTCATGGTCTGTTACGACGCGACGATTCGCGCCGCCATAATGTCAAACCGGAACGCGCGCGATCATGACGTCGCGCGCGTCCCGGCGTTAAAGGAGATCACTTTCCGAGTTCGTCGGCGAGTTTTTCCGCCTTGTAGATCGTGCGGAGCGCCTCGCGGATCCCGGTCGAGTGGACGAGTACGGCGCGCGCTTGAACTTCGTCGAAGATGAAATTCAAGACGAGCGACTGGATGTTGCCGTCGAAGATGAGCCCGACGACTTCGCCCTTCGCGTTGACGCACGGACTGCCGGAGTTTCCGCCGATAATGTCCTGGTCGGTAACGAAGTTAAGGGGCGCGTCGAGGGGCGCGCGTCCTTCCTTTTCCGCGTCGACCCACGACTGCGCGAGGTCGAAGGGATCGACGAAATTGTGTTCGCGAGCATGGTCGAGCGCGCCTTTGACGTATGTCTCGAAGGGGCGAACCGTCCCGTCGTCTTCCGTATAGCCGCCGACCTTGCCGTAGGTCAGACGAAGCGTGAAGGTCGCGTCGGGATAGATCGTGTCGCCGTAGACGGCAAAGCGCGCTTTGGCGATTTTCGCGTAATCCTGACGGAGCGGTTCGGCGACGTTCTTGGAATACATGTCGCGGAGGTCGGACGCGATCGGATAGATCGCGAGCGCGAGTTTAATCGCGGGGTCGTCGGACGCTTTAACGGCGTCGAGTCCTCCGTCGATCAAGGACTTGCGGTATTCAGAATCGCCAAGCTTCGTATTGAGAACGACGTCGGTCGCGCGAGCGCTGGGAGATTTTCCGTCGTATATCGCGTCGAGAGTCGCCTGCGGAACGAGGACGGCGCCGAGCGAGCGTCCGCCTTCAGCGGGGCGCGAAAGCTCATAGAGCATCGAGAGGTTGTCGCCGAGCTTGAGCGCTTCGATATC
The DNA here is from genome assembly GCA_946408825.1 of uncultured Planctomycetaceae bacterium. Lineage (GTDB taxonomy): Bacteria > Planctomycetota > Planctomycetia > Pirellulales > Thermoguttaceae > RUG369. Next base: position 62,512 of record CAMJTU010000019.1, on the reverse strand, counting down.
GGCGTCGTCGCGCTTGAGAGTCTCGGCGAGTTCCTTGCGACGTTCTTCGAGCGCGATTTCCTTGTAGCCCGCGGAACGTTCGGCGTCGGGTTTGGACGTTTCGACGGCATAGCGGACGATGGCGCGAGCGCGATTCATGACGGTGCACGCGACGGCTTCGCCGCCTTCAAAGAGGTCGTGCGCGACGTAATAGGGCGCCCATTCGGAAACGGTTTTGGCGATATTGTCCCACGGATCGCCTGCGGAGAGGTCGACGACGTTTTTCTCGAGCGCGAGCTTACGGAGTTCGTTTTCCGCGTCGATTTTGCGTTGCATGAGCGCGGGGGTCTGGAGACCGAGGAGGATTCCTCCGCGATTTTTACGCGAGTTCTGAATCTTGAAGAGATCGGTCGCGACGCGACGCTTGTTCTCGTCGTTGAAGGAGCTGAACGCCTGATAAAGAACTTCGCGACGACGGTACTTGCTCATCATGTGAGGATAGTAGACGTCGCGCTGATATTGGAGATCCGCAACCGTGTTGAAACGGTTCGTTCGCGCCGGATGTCCCGAGACGAGAACGAATTCGCCGTCTTTCGCGCCCGCTTCGCTCCATTTGAGGAAGTGTTCCGGACGATACGGCTTGTCGTTTTCGTAAGCGCGGAAGAGAGTGATATCAAGGTTGTATCGCGGATACCCGAAATTGTCGGGATCGCCGCCGAAGAAGCCGACGCTTTCTTCGGGCGTGAAGACAAGTCGCACGTCGGTAAACTCTTTGTAGCAATACAGATGATATTGACCGCCCTGATACATGGGGACGACGTCGCAGCGCATGCCTTTTTCCGCTTTGGCGTCGGTCTCAATCTTTTTGATTGCGTCGGCGCGGGTCTTTTCCGCCTCTTCAAAGGACTTGCAGTCTTTCGTCGCGGCTTCGACTTTGTCGGTGACGTCGACGATCTCTTGGAGCGCGATTAGCTTGAGCCCCGGGCACTTGAGTTCGTCCGCGTAATTCTCGGCGTAGAAGCCCTTGGCGACGAGGTCGTTTTCCTTCGTGGAAAGCCCGGCGACGGTCGAGAGACCGACGTGATGGTTCGTCAGAATGAGTCCGTCGGAGGAAACGAACGAGGCGCTGCCGGAGTTGGCGAATTTCAGACATGATTTCTGGAGATTATCAAGCAGTTCGGGCGAAACTTCGACGCCGTATTTTTCTTTAATTTGCTTGACGGGAGGATTGCTGAAGAGCCACATGCCTTCGTCCGCAGAGGCGAAATCTGCGGCGGCGGCGACGACGACGAGGGAGAACGCGAACAGAGCCGCGCGTTTAATCCAACGGTTCATTATAAAGCCTTTCGTTTGAGCGTTTCCTTCGCGCGAAAAACGCGTCGGGAACGGCGTGAACACGGTAAAGTCGCGTCCTCCTGAAGAGGACTAACTTTTTTGTAAAAGGTCGTTTTTCTTCGAAGCGCGAAGCGTTTCTTCGACGCACGAGGGGTCGACTTTACGACAGCATTCGACGAGCTGATCGTATATGTCGGTCAAATCTGCGCGCCATTCGCGAGGATCGCCGTCTACCGGACTAAGCGGAATGAATTCCTCGACGAGCAGTATCAAGCGCAGGAGATGACGGAAGACGACGCCCTCTTGTTTCTGCAGGTTTTTCGACAGAACGTATTTGTTAAAATCGCCCTTGTAATCCAAAAGCAAGTCGCCCGCCGCCCACACGGGGAGCGCGCGAAGATTTACTCCGGGATATTGGAAATCAAAGAGTCTTCGCAGTTTGTCCGCGAATGGAAGCGTACAGACGCGTTCTTCCATGTAGCCGCCCAAACGCCGCCGGTCTTCGCGCTTCCGCGCCTCCTCTTCCTCCGACGGCATGACAAGTTCCTCGATCGTGGCGAGGCCGAGGGAGAGAAGCTCTTGGTCGAGCCGTTCCGTCGCGAGTCGTCCTCGAGGAAGGACGTCTTGACGCGGGACGCGAAGATACCGCGCGACCGTGTTTGGAATCTCAAGGAGGCTTTCAAACGCTTGGAGACGCTCGCCGCGGTCGGCCAGTCCTAACTGTTCGAGGAGGAACGCGCCGTAGACCTGATTCACGCCGCGAAGCGCGGAGATCGTTTTGAGCTTCGGAGTCGGGTAAGCGCGCGCCGCCTGATAACTGGACGCGATTTGGTCGCGAATCTCGTCGGAAAACGCGGAGAGATCGAATTCCGGCTTCTCGCCTTGGTTCTTTTCCGACGCTTTTGCCGAGACGGAGGGCGAATCGTTCGTCGACGCGGCGCCGCCAAAGGTTAGGACGGGCGTGGAATCGCCGGACGACGCCGTTTCCTGATTCGGTTCGGAGACGTCGTGCGCCGAGTCGGGCTTGATCGTAAAGAGATCGCCGTCGTTTGAAAAGAAATCGAAGCCTTTGGGCAGTCCTTCGATTTCAGGGAACTCAGGGGGCGCGACGTCTAACTTTTTGAGCGCGGCGTTGTATTCGACGGGGTCGAAGGCGTCGTTTGAAAAAGGGTCGTTGAGGACGGAATCGTCGAAAATGCCGGCGCCGAAGGGACGACGTCGTCGTTCCTTTTCTTTGAGGTCGCGTCGACGGTCGGCGAGCGCCCTTTGGGCTTCCGCCGTGGCGGGAATTCCGTAGTTGACCGGATTAGGCGCGAGCCTGACAAATCCTCCGCGCCAGAGCGTCAGGAGCGAACGGTCGAGCGATCGGAGCATCGTCTCGCGCTTTTTGGGGCCGACGAGACGATTTGTCACGAGCGCGCGGATCGGACGGACGTCAGAGTTGCATTCGATCAAGTGAGCGAGCATCCGCCACGGCGTAGGACCGCGACTCGCGAGTCTGCCGGGGGGCGCGACGCGCAGCTGATCGAACTGCGTTTCCGACCAATATTGCGCGTTCGGATTGCGTTTCGGAAGCTTTTTCTTGAGCTTCTTCTTCATTTCGCGCATTTTAGGGTCTTTGACGTCGTCGGGAATCTCGTTGTACTTCTTGAGCGCCCGCGCTATTCTAACGTCGTCTTCGGGCGCCATGGCAAAGACGTAGCCCGTCGTGTCGTATTGCGGACGTCCCGCGCGCCCGAAAATTTGATGCGCGGCGCTAGGTTCTACGAGTTTCTTATCGCCTGCGGGCCCTTTAAGGAGCGTTGGAAGCACGACAGATCGCGCGGGAAGATTGATTCCCGCGGCTAGGGTTTCCGTGCAAACGCAGAAAGAAAGGAGTTTTTTCTGAAATAGGGATTCGACGATTCGTCGGTATTTCGGCAACACGCCCGCATGATGAACCCCGACGCCTCGCATGAGCATCTCGCGGAGCTTTGGACCGGCGCCGCCTTTAAGGTCGTACTGACTCAGTTCTTCGGCGACGAGTTTTCGCCTCGCTTCGTCGATAACGCCCCGGCCTTTCAAGACCTCGGCGACGTCCCAGCATTCGTCGCGGTTAAAGCAAAAGACGAGCGCGGGCGTATACCGTTCTTCCTCTGTGCCCGCGCACATCGATTCGAGTTGTTCCGTGAGAAGTTTGTCGCCGACCCAGACGTAGACGAGCGGGACCTTGCGTTCGTTCGACTGAATGAGCGAAAGGTTTCGATTCGAAGTTTTACGGAGCCAGTTTACGAATTCGACCGCGTTGCCGACCGTGGCGGAGATGAGCAGGGTTCGCACATGGGGCGGGAGCAGACCAAGCGCAAATTCCCACACGACGCCGCGCTCGGGGTCGGAGAATTGGTGAAACTCGTCCATAACGACGGCGGCGACATCGTCAAAAGAGAAATGGGATTCCGTCGGATAGAGGTCGTCTTCTTCCTCGAAGTCTTCGGGGACGACGGGGACGGCGGGAATTTGCGGCGTTTTCGGCTCTTCGAAGAGGGACGGGCGCTTGTTCTTCTCCAGGTCTTCCCACGAGACGGCAAGCGACTTCTTGGCGGTTAACTCCGCCGCGGAGAGTCTCGTCGCGGGGGAAGAATTAGAACCGTCGGACGTCGTCGCCATGAACTCGGGACGCGGCGAGGATTCGTTTTTCTTCGCAAACGCTTCGAACGCGTCGGACGAAAGGAGACGATTAAAGAGAATTTCGGCGACGACGACGAGAATCTTCGCGTCGACGTTTTCACGACGATTGCCCGTGACGAGCCCGACGTCAGAACGGTCAAATCCCCATCGCTCCGCCGCGTTTTGCATTTCGACGAACTTCTGCTCGGTGAGCGCGATAAGGGGCGTCGTATAATAGGCGCGCTTGCCAGTCCGCAACGCTTCGTAAAGCGCGGCTTCCGCGACGACGGTTTTGCCCATGCCGGTCGGAGCGCAAACGAGAACGCCCTGCTCCGAACTAAACCACGAAAGAATCGCCTCCTCCTGGAACGGATAAGGCTCGAACTCTAACGATTCGAGGTATTCGATTGCAATTTCGTCGCGGGTCGGCGTCGCGTTGTCTTGCGCGTTTGAGTCGCGATGTTCTTCGTGCGTTGCGGGTTCCATATCGAGTTTTATCGACCTTTCGGAGCGCGTCGCGCTTGTGGAACCAACCAACCGGCGACGGGGCTAGAGCATGCGCGTCCCGAGTCTCGCGGAAGAGAAAACGACGCGCATTCTAAAAGCTTCTCATTAATATAGTGGTATTTTCCGTAATATTAACTTTAGCGTCCGTCGCGTCAAGAGGGCGTCGAGTCCGCCTGAACGCGGTTTGGCGTGTAAAAATACGAGTTATGGCGTCAAATATGCTTTATGGAGAGCGCTCAGGACGTCGCAGGACTTTACCGCCGGCGGCTCCGGCGTATAATGGCGTCAGACGCGTCGAGGGCGACCGCTTTTTTCTAGCGTAGCGCCCTCGCAAATCATCGAAAGGACGTTTATGGCGATTAGTTTGACGAAACGCGCCGCCGAGGAAGTTAAGAAGATCATGGAAGCGCAGAGCCTTGCGCCGGAAACTGTTCTCCGAACGATTATCGTCGGCGGCGGGTGCAGCGGCATGCAGTATACGCTCGGCTTCGACACGAAGTTTGACCCTGAAATCGACGCGAAGTACGTTTCGGACGGCGTTCCGCTCGTCGCAGAAAAGAAGTTCGCGCTCTTTCTCGACGGGGCAAAGATCGATTTTCTCGACACGCCTTCCGCGAAAGGTTTTTTGGTCGAGAATCCGGCGTTTCCGTCCGGCTCGGGGTGCGCGGGGTGCGGTCATTGAGAGACGTCTGGGCGCGCAGCGCGTCGAAACGCGTCGCGCTGACTTTCATCTGACAGAAATCGGGTTGCGTCGATCTTCGCGAAGATCGACCGGTCCGTAACGATAAAAGGAGAGTCGTTCAGGCAGACTGACGACTGCGCGCTATGGCTCAGGATTATTACAAGACGTTAGGAGTTTCAAAGAACGCGTCGCAAGACGATATTCAAAAGGCATATCGAGAACTTGCGCGGAAATACCATCCGGACCTCAATCAAGCGGATCCGGAGGGCGCAAAACGAAAATTTCAAGAAGTCCAAGAAGCGTTTGAGACGCTCAAAGACCCCGAGAAAAGAAAGCAGTACGACCAGTATGGGGACGCGTATCGCCAGTTTGGCGCGGGCGGTCCCGGCGGGTTCAACGGAACGACGTTCAGGTGGTCGTCGAACGGGGGCGGCGGCAGCTTCAATATGGACGACATTCTCAGACAGTTCACGGGAGGCGTCGGCGGCGCGGGAGGCGCCAATCCTTTCAGCGGGGCGTTTGGGTTTGGCAAACGCGCTCGACGCCCGTCAAAGGGCGCGGACTCCGAGGCGACGATAGAAATTCCGTTTAAGACGGCGGTTCTCGGCGGCAAGACGCCGATCCTTGTCCGCGATCCGGTTTCCGGCAAGAGCTCGTCGCATGATTTAGATATTCCCGCCGGCTCGTCGCAGGGCGACGTCGTTTCTCTTAAGGGGTACGGCCAGCCCGGTTTAAACGGCGGGCCTCGAGGCGATTTGTTGATCAAATTGAAGGTCGCGCCGCACGCGTTCTATACCCGCGACGGCAAGGATCTTCGCGTCACGCTTCCGATATCGATTCCGGAAGCGGCGCGCGGCGGCAAGATCGACGTTCCGACGCCTTACGGAGTCGTCGCCGTGAAGATTCCCGAGGGCGCGACGACGGGGACGAAGTTGCGTATCAAGGGGTTCGGCGTGCGGACCGGCAAGGGCCTCGACGGCGATCTTTACGTTGTCTGCGAGCTTCATTCGCCAAAGAAATGGCGCAAAGAAGACGTAGAAAAACTAGCGAAGATGAAGCTCGACATGCCCGAGTTGCGCGCGAAGTTTGAGTTTTAATCGTTAATCACGATGGAAACAAAGGGAGCTTGACATGAGTCAGGCTCCTTTTTTGCTTTCATTGCTGCGCAATTTGACAAATGTAGCAATTTATTTGGAACACGGCGCGTTAAGTTCTCTTAAATTTTTCAAAAGAAGTCAATTTTCCTTGACGACGCGTTGGACGCGCTATAGAATTAACTTGGAGCGTATTGGCGTCGAGATGTATTTTTCGGCGTCGAATTGCGCTCAACGATGAAAATTTAACGGGGTAATAACGGGGTCGACGCAAGCGCTTGCGCCGATCTTGCCGCACGGCGTTTTCAGCGGAACGACGCGGCGTTTGCCGCGAGCGTTGGCGCTGAAGGAGAATCTTACTCATGCGAAATACGGGCGTAACCGTCTCCCTTGTCGTCTTTATGGTTTTGTCGCTGATTTTGGGCGTGACGACCTACATTGGCGCGAAGGGGACGTCGGAAAAGAAAATGCAGGTCGCGTCCGCGAAGAAGGCGACGTCGGAGGCTCAGACGCTGAACTCTTCGATGAAGAGCGATCTTAAGAGCATTAAAGACAAGCTCGGTTACGACGCGGTCGAAGACAACAATCAGCTCGTCGAGACGATGAAGACCGACGTCGCGTCGGCGCTCGGTGCGGTTGAGGACTCCGCGTCCTATCGCGACGTCGTCGTTCGTCTGTCCGACAACGTGAAGCGCAAGACCGAAGAACTTAAGAACTACCAAGCGCAGCAGGCGTCGGCCGAAACGCTCGCGGATTCTCAGAGCTCGATGACTGAGAAGCAGCAGGACGAGTTTTCTAAGATGGAAGCCACGCTCAAGCAGGAGCACGACGATAATCTTGCCGCCGCGCGGAAGAGTTACGACGATCTCAACAAGAGTTTCGACGCGCAAAAGACGGAACTCGACGACCTTGTCGCGAAGACGGAGTCCGATATTCGCGACGCGAAGCAGAAGACCGCCGACTACAAAGAAGCCGCCGATAAGTTTGAAGAACTCAACAAGACGCTCAGCGCGAAGGTCGACGAACTCGCGAACGCGGATTTCACGCGATCCGACGCGACGGTCGTTTACGCCGACCAATTCCTTAAGACCGTTCGTTTGAACGTCGGCGAGAGCGACGGACTTCGTCCGCTCACGACGTTTAATATCTATAAGCCGACGGCGCTCGATATGGATAAAGACGTTCCGAAGGGGAGCGTTCAGGTCGTTCGCAGCCTTGGCGATCATCTCTGCGAGGCGAAGATTCTCGAAGACGAGATGTCGAATCCGATCATGGCGGGCGATCTTGCGTACACGCCCCTTTGGCGTCCGGGCAAGGTCATCAAGTACGCCCTCGACTACGGGCTTGATATGGACGGCGACAATCTGAGCGATCTTGACCAGATTATCAACATTATCCAATCTTCCGGCGCGGAAGTCGTCGCGTTTATCGACGACGAGGGCAAAGTGAACGGCGAGATTACCGACGACGTCTACCGCGTTATTCGCTCCGACGTGAATATCTCCGATCAGCTCGCGCACGACTCGACCCGTAACGAAGCGGCGCGCGAAGCGCTTCAGCGTCTCGAACAAGGGTTCCTTGACAGCGCGAAAAAGGCGGGCGTTCCGGAACTCTTCCTGTCGGACTTCCTGAAGGCGATCGGTTATAAAGAGACGGCGAAGATCACGCGATATCGCGATAGGCACGGGGTCGATCTCCAAGACAACGGCGTCGTTCTTCCCGAATCGTCGACCGGAGTCGTCGCGCCGAAGTTCCAGATCAGTCCGGACAAGGCTCCGGAGTCTCCCGGCATTGTCGCGCCGTCGTATGTCAAAGACGCGCAACCCGCTCCGACGTCGAGCGGCAAGGTCAGCGACTACTATTTCCGCAAGCGCGACCAGAATAAGTCGGAATGATTTTACGAATCTGACGCGGATACGCATATGACGACGACCCGGTTTCCTTGACGAGGAGATCGGGTCGTTTTTTAATTCCGTTTGACGTGAACGAAGTCTCGTCTCGGAGTCCTGTGACAAATGTAGGAATTTATAGGAAAAGTGGAGAAGGGAAATGTTGAAATTTCTCAAAAAAAGGGGCTATTTCATTGACGCCAAAGGGGACGGCAAATAAAATTTACGACGAGGGCGCCTCTGCGTCCTCACAGAGACGCGTGTTTCGTCGCGGACGTTCGTAGTTTGTTACGAAGTCGGCGGCGCGACGCGGTTCCGAACGCAGAGTTCGGTTGCGCATGAGTCGTGAACGAGTCGAGAAACGTCGATTCGGAGCGGTTCGACAGCCGACGCTGAAGGAGATTCTTTCATATGAAAAATCAAGGCGAGATCATTAGCCTCATCGTGTTTGTCGTCTTAACGCTGGCTTTGGGCGTGACCACGTACTTCGGTTTCAAGGGGCTGGGCGAGCAGAAAGCGGAGTTGGCTACCGCGCAATCTGAATGTCAGAACGTTCAGAACGAGAACTACACGCTTTCTAACGAGCTTGCCGCCGTTAAGGAGCGTCTCGGTTTTGACCCGGCGTTCAAAGGTTCGGAGATCGTCGAAGCGATGACGGCGGACGTCGAAAGCGCGCTTGGCGCGCAGGGCGCGAACAAGACGTATAAAGACGCGGTTGCCGATCTGCGTAAGAACATCGCGGCGCTAGACAAACAAATCTCCGAGCTTGCCGCCGACCGCGACTCCAAAATTCGCGACGCGAACGCCTCGATCGACCAGGCGCAAGATCAGCAGACGAAGTTTGTTTCGAACGTCGCCGACGCGCGAACGAATCAGAACGCGTCTCTCGAGACCGCCCGCGACGACTACGACAAGCTCACGAAGAGCTTTGTCGACCAGACGAAACGATTCGACGCGGTCAACAGTCAAGCGCGCGACGCCGTGCTTGAGGCAAACGCGGAAACGGCGCAGAATCGCGCGACCGCCAACCGCTACGCCGATATCAATATCGATCTGAGCCGTCGTATCGACGAACTTTCAAATCCGAGTTTTGAACGCGCCGACGGTTCTGTGGTCTACGCCGATCAAGTTTCTAAGATGATTCGTCTCGACATTGGCCTCGACGACGGGGTTCGACCTCTCATGGCGTTTACCGTCTACCCGCCGGAGATTTTTGACGAAGGCGGCGTAGGGAGCAAAGGACGCGTCCAGGTTATTCGCACGCTCGACGCGCACTCCTGCGAGGCGAAGATTCTTGAGGACGAGTCGACCGCGCCGATCCAGCCGGGCGATCTCGTGTATACGTCGTTCTGGAAACCTGGCGAGTTTGAAAATTTCGCGCTCTCTTGCCGTCTTGACGTCAACGGCGACAATCTTAGCGACCTCAACGAGTTGATTAATCTCATCGAGGCGAACGGTTTCAAAGTCGCCGCGTATGTCGACGATTCCGGCAAGGTTCACGGGAAGATTACGCCCGACGTGACGCGCGTGATTGTCCCGAACGCGCCGCTCTCGTCGCTTCTTTCGACGGACGCGGAACTCAACGACGAACAGCGTCAGGCGATCGTCGACAGCGACGCGCAGTTCATCGCCGACGCGAAGGCGAACGGCGTTCGTGAAATGCTCCTTGCCGATTTCCTCGTGCGTATGGACTACAAATCGACCGACCAGGTTGTGCGTAACGCGAAGGCTTCGTCTAAGAAAGATTCCTATGGCGTGGGCGTCGCGAGCGAGCCGACCGCGCCGATCTTCAATTCGCAGATCGTGGCGCCGGGCGTGAATTCGCCGGGCGTCCTTGTCGAGACGTCGCCGGAAGCGGACGCGGCCGCCGAGGCTGGATCTGGGTCTGCCGATCAGTATTTCCGCAAACGCGCTCCGAATCTGTGATTTTTCTACAGGTCAGGATTTGAACGTTTTTTCCTGACGGTCGACTTCGGATTAAACGGCCCGTTTCTTTACCGTCGAGAAGCGGGTCTTTTCTTTCGAACGTCTCTTAATCGGGACGTTTGGAACTTCAACGAGCGGACTTCGCTTAAGTTTAGCTTGTTCTTTCGTTATCGTCGACGACGTCCGTCGCCGGCAAACTAACGTGTTTAGGGGGAGACAGATGGGCTTTGATCCTACGACAATATTCTACGTTCTAGTCATGGCGATCCTTCAGGGCGTCGCCGAATTTTTGCCGATTAGCTCGTCTGGGCACTTATTGCTGTTAGCGAATATCTTTCATTTGCCTGACGCGTTGACGCTCTCGATTCTTCTCCACGCCGGAACGCTTCTTTCCGTCCTGCTTTATTTTGCGCGCGACATCCTCTATGCGTGTTTTAAAGCGCCGAGGGTGGCGGGGCTCGTTATCGTAGGGTCGATTCCGACGGCGATCATTGGCTTTTCCATCATGTATTACGCGCGTTCTCTTGAAGAGAACCTTTTGCTTGCGGGCTGTCTCTTTATCGTCACGGGAATTATTCTCATGACGGTTATGCGCAGTCGTTTCCGGGTTTCGGAGTTCGACGAGTATTACGATCAAATTGAGGCGAACGAGGAGGGCGACGAGGATATCGAGTTCCCGGAGCCTAAAACGTACGAGACGACGACGTGGCTTGACGCGATTTTTATCGGGATAGCTCAAGGCTTTGCGGCGTTGCCCGGTCTTTCGCGGAGCGGCACGACGATTTCCGCGGCTTTAGCCCGTAATTTTGATCGCGAATGGGCCGGTAAATTTTCTTTCCTGCTTTCGATTCCCGTCATCGGCGGGGGCGCGCTGCTGGAAATAAAGAAACTTTTCGAAGAAGCGGAAGGCGATACGTTTGCGGAAAAGTTCTTCTCCGATCCTTTCTTCGTCGTCTACCTCGGGGGCGCGGTCACGAGTTTTCTCGTCGGCTGGTTCGCGTTGTCGATCCTCATGCGTCTATTGCGCGACGGGCGTCTTCACCATTTCGCATGGTGGCTCTTCATTATCGGTCCGGCGACGATTATCTACTGGTGCCATTTGAACTGGGAAACCGTCTTGCCGATTCTTGAAAAGTCGGAATGGATATCTCTATTCCTCCAAAGGATCGGACTTGCGTAAATCGCGAAGTCGTTTTTTTGAGAAAACCGCTTCTCTATCCCGTTTAATCAACATGGATTTGCGGGTATAATATCTTCGATCGGCGTATATGGGGAACGAGGCGTTTCCGGTTGAACCGCCGTAGTATGAGGTTAGAGAAAATGAACGTTCTTGTTGTCGGCAACGGCGGACGCGAGCACGCGCTTGCGTGGAAACTGAGTCAAAGTCCTGAAGTCTCGAAGGTTTATGTCGCGCCTGGCAACGCCGGGACTGCGGTCGACGCGGAAAACGTCGATATCTCGCAAGACGATTATCCCGCGCTCATTCAGTTTGCTAAAGAACATAAGATCGGTTTGACCGTCGTCGGACCGGAAGCGCCCCTTGTCGGCGGCCTCGTCGACGCGTTCCTCGCGGAAGGGCTTCGCGTCTTTGGACCGACTAAAAAAGCGGCGCAGATGGAAGGGAGCAAGATATTCTGCAAAGAAGTCTTGAACCGCGCGCTTGTCCCGACCGCGCGAAGCCAGGCGTTCGATAATCCCAACGACGCATACGCGTATCTGCGCGCGACGGATCAAGACGGTTACGTCGTCAAAGCGGGAGGTCTCGCCGCAGGGAAGGGCGTCGTCGTCTGCGATACGAAAGAAGAAGCCGCCGAGGCTGTTCGTCAAATTGCGGAAGAACGCGCGTTTGGCGCCGCCGGCGATCATTTCCTTATCGAAGAGCGTCTCGTCGGTCAAGAGGCGAGCGTCCTCGCCATTACCGACGGGCAGACGATCATGACGCTCCAGCCCGCGCAAGACCATAAAGCCGCGTATGACGGCGACGTCGGTCCGAACACCGGGGGCATGGGCGCATATTGTCCCGCGTCCCTCGTCGACGACCGCAAACTTCACTGGATCGAGGAAAAAATCCTGCTTCCGACCGTCTTTACGCTCAATAGAATGGACACGAAGTTCAAGGGCGTCCTTTACGCCGGTCTTATGATGACGCCGCAGGGCCCCCGCGTTCTCGAGTACAACGCGCGATTTGGCGACCCGGAGTGCCAGCCGCTCCTTTTCCGGCTCAAGACGGATCTCCATACCGTCATGCAGGCGACGATCGACGAACGACTCATGTCGCTCGCGCCTCTTGAGTGGGACGCGCGTCCGGCCGTCTGCGTCGTTATGGCGAGCAAAGGATATCCCGGGGCGTATGAGAAGGGGTTCGAAATCTTTGGACTCGACGACGCCGCGCAGCTTCCCGACGTCAAGGTTTTTCACGCGGGCACGAAGCTCGACGCGAACGGCGTCGTGCGTACGAACGGCGGCCGCGTTCTCGACGTCGTCGCGCTCGGCGACACGGTCGCGGACGCGAAGCGCAAAGCGTACGAGGCGGTCTCCAAAATCCATTGGGAGGGGTCTTGGAGCCGTTCCGATATCGCCGACAAGGAGATCAAAGCGACTTCGGGAACGACGGAGTCTTGAGCGATTATCCCCGCGAGTCGGTTTGCGAACTTACGATAATGGAGAGCGACGCGGCGTTTTTGTTTGCGCGAACGCCGCGTTTCTTAAAGAATCAGTTGTCAGGGCGTTTTCGAGAGACGAAATATGATCGACGCGTTAGAACGCAACGTTCCACATTGGGATTATCCCGAGTATCAAGCAGGCGACGAAGTCGCGCTCTTTATTCCCTGTTTTGTCGACCAGTTCTTCCCGGAAGCCGGCGTCGCGACGGTCAAGATACTCGAGAAACTCAATATCCCCTGCGTTTATCCCGAGGAACAAACATGTTGCGGTCAGCCCGCGTTCAATTCGGGCTACTGGAAAGAGGCGGCGAAGGTCGTTACGAAGTTCCATAAGGTCTTTAAAGATTACAAATGGATCGTGACGCCTTCGGCGGCGTGCGCCGCGATGTGCCGCGTCTTTTATCAAGAATGTCTCCCCGATTCCCCCGAGGCGGAGACGGGCAAGCGCGTCTATGAATTTCACGAGTTTCTCGTGAACGTCTTGCATAAAACGGACTTCAACGCGAGCTTTCCGCACAAGGTTTCGCTCCATATCGGGTGTCACGGACGCCGCGAACTTGGAATCGCGGAAGCGGTTCACACGCTTATGCTTAATATTCGCGGGCTGGAATATATTCCTCTCCCGAACGTCGAGGAATGTTGCGGGTTCGGCGGCTCGTTCAGCGTGAAGATGCCTGGAACGTCTCTCGCGATGGGGCAGAAGAAGGTCGCCAATATTCGCAAGGTCTACGAACAGGGCGTTCGCCATATCGTAACGACCGACATGAGCTGCGCGATGCACTTCGGAGGAATCATGCGTCGCGAGCCCGATCTCAAAGAGATAAAGATTCACTACCTCGCCGAACTGCTCGCCGAATGACGGCGCGGCGATAGCGGCGTTTTAACGGTTCGGAGGAACGATGCGCTTTCTCGACCTTTCGCAGCCGATTAACGAGGGGATCCCGGTTTATCCCGGCGATCCCCTTTTTGAATCGCGTCCCTTCGCGGAGCATGAGACGGACGGGTTTCACGGGACGCGTTACGTCGTCGGCTCTCATCTCGGGACGCACCTCGACGCGCCGTTTCATTATTTTCTCGACGGCGAAACGCTCGATTCCTTTCCCGCGGATTTCTTTTTTGGGCAAGCGGCATGTCTTAATCTCGCGCCTCTTGTCGGATTAGATTCGCCGCGACGCCGCGACCGCGCGGATCGAACGCGGCCCGTCGCGCTGACAGTCGAGGACCTCGCGCCCTTCGAACCGATCTTTGACGCAACTCCGATCGTTCTTCTTCGCGTCGGCTGGTCGTCGCGCGCCGGACGTCCGGAATATTACGACGACTTTCCCTCTCTTTCGCCCGACGTTTGCGATTGGCTCGCCGATTACCCCGCGCTCCGAATTCTTGGACTTGAAACTCCTTCTCTCGTCGCGACCTCGGGCGACCCCGCAATCGTCTCTGAAGCAGAACAGGCTCCCGCAACCGCGAAATTCGATCCGGAACTCGACGAGTTTCTCCGGCAAGACCGCGTCGCGCTCCCGAGCGTTCCTTCAACGGCTCAAGAATCGGAAGGGGAAGAACTTGCACGACCGCTGGACGAACTTGAACTTCTCGGCGACGCCGAATGTCATCGGATTCTTTTGGGACGCCGTCCGCCGATTCTTATCCTCGAAGGGCTCGTCAACCTCGAATCTCTTCCGCAGTACGACCGTCCCGAAGACGGCTCTTCCGTCGCGCCCGATCCGTCGCGCGCGTTTGAACTCGCCTGTCAGCCCCTCCCGATTCTTGGCGCCGACGGCTGTCCCGTTCGCGCCGTCGCGCGCGTTGAAACGCCCAATGAAAATCGTTCATAACGCCATGAAGAACCGAATCCTAACCGTTCTCGCGCCGAGCGCCGTCGCGCTCCTTGTCGCGCTCCTTGTCGCGCGTCCATGCGCGGCGCAGCGCGCGCAGATTAAGACGTCTGACGACGCCAAGAATAGCCGGACCTCTCGAAACGCGGTCGCGCCAGACGACATAGCGGCGCAAAATCCTTTCGCGGCGCGAGCGAATCGCGCGTCGGCGGGACAAGCCGCCGAAACGTCGTCGTCTCCGTCCGCGAGAGTCGTTCCACGCGCGGCTTCCGAACCTCTTGGCGTCGATTTACTCGTTCTGCGCGACGGGGCGCGTCTTGAAGGGACGCTTAAACGTCTTTCCGGGTTCGACGGAGCGTCTTTTGAGGCGGATAAAAGAGTTCAAGTCGTTCCGACGTCAAAGATCGAACGAATTGAAGCGAGCGTCTCGTCGACGTTTTGTCAAGCGAACGACGCGCTTGAGACCGGGCGTCGGACGTCGTTAGATTCTGAATACCGCCGGGCGTACGCGCTTTTCAAGGAGGCGCGTTCGACGGCGTCGCGGCAATTTGAAAAGGAATGGGCGACGGCGAAAATCGTCGAAACGCTGTTGGCGCTCGGTCGTCACGACGAGGCGGTCGTCGAATTCTTCATTCTTTGTCGAATCGACCCCTATACGGCGTTTCTGCCGTCGATTCCGTTACGCTGGCGGAATCAACGTTCGTCGCAGACGGATTCGAACGCCGTTCGAAACGCGGAAGAGAGCGCCGCGCAATGGCTCGGGGCGCGCGAGAATCCGTCCGGCAAGCCCAATCCCGTCGGCCGACTCCTTGCGGCGTCGGTTCTTTTGCGTTCCGCGCGGCATAGCGCGGACGCGGCTGCGGCGCTGCGCGAGCTTTGCGTCTGCGAGGCGCCCGACGGCGCGAGCGACGACGCCGTCGAAACGTGCCGCGTCGTTTCGCTGCTGGCGAACGCGCAGCTTTGGCGCGACGACGTTCTCAAAACGCCCGAGCGCAAAAACGTCGATCGTTGGATTCGCGTCGTCGAACTTCTGCCGAACGCGTATAAGCCCGAACCGGCGTCGCTCGTCGGTCTCGGCGCGAAAGCGCTCGGTTCCGACGAAGAAGCGGTCCGATTCTTCCTGATCGGGACGCTTTCCCTTGATCGCGATCTTTCCCGAGAATGCGCCGCGAACTGCGCCGACGCGCTTGAGCGACTCGGGAAGACGAAAGAGGCGGAAGAGCTTCGCGCTTCTTCGTCTCGAATTTCGGCGCAAAACGCGCAACTCTGAAATATTGAAGTCTCGGGCGTCGCCCGAACGTAGGAGAAATCTGTCATGTCGTTCCGTTCAGACTCGTCGCGTCTTCTTATTTGTAGCGTCGTTGTTCTTGGCGTCGCCGCCGTCGCCGCGTTCGCCCAAGACGAAGGGACTCCCATCGACGTTAAATTGCCAAAGTTAGAGGAGAAATCCGACGCTGGAACGTCGGAGGAGAAGACGAAGCCGGCCGTTCAATCGGGCGCGTCCGTTAAGTCTACAGCCTCTGCAAACGTCGATCCCGAACTTGCCGAACTCGAGGAGCAGGCGAATCCCGCGACGCTTAAGGCGATCGACCTCTATATCGAAGGCGACGTCGACGGCGCTTACGCGCTTTTCAAGCAGGTTTACGACGAGAATCCCGACTCCGATCCTCCGGGGACGTTGATCGCGACGCTCCATTCGCACGCAGGGCGTTTCCTGCAGATGCGCCGCGCGTTGGAACAGTCCGCCGAGGAATATCCGACAGACCCCGAAGCGTTTCTTCAACTCGCGGGAATCGACGCGCAGGAAGGGCGGTATCTTGAAACGGAACTTCTTCTTGAACGCGCCGAACGACTGATCGACGAATATCCGAAACTTCACCCGGAATCGACGTCGCGAGCGGCGTATTTTCGCGAAGAAGCGTTGACAGTTCGCGCCAATCTCGCGGAACGACGCGGTCGTTACGAGGCGGCGTCCGACCTTATGCGCAAGGTGATCGAACTCAATCCTAAAAACGCGCAGGCGTTTTGGAATCTCGGGTATCTCGCGATGAAGCAGAAGAAGTACGACGAGGCGGAAGAAGCGTACGAGTCCGCCGCGAAGCTCAATCCAGAGCTTTGGTCGGGCTGGCTTCAAGTCCTTTCGGCGCTTGATCGGGAAGACGAAATCGACGAGGCGGTCGCGAGATTGGGAACGAAAGAGGACAAGGTTAAAGGCGCGAATAAGAAAGAACTCGCGCAGCTGGCGCGACTCTACATGCGATGGCACAAGGTCGACGACGCGTTCAATATCGTCCACAAATTTGAAGAGCAAAACGAAGAACGCGACCTCGATCGTTGGATTCTTTCGGGCTGGCTTGCGCTCTACGCGAACAACTACGCCGCCGCCGAGACGTTCTTCCGCAACGCGACCCTGATCGACCCGACGAGTTTCGAGGCGACGAACGGACTCGCGCTCGCGCTGCTCGATCAGAGCAACAAGGAAAAACTGGGCCAGGCGCGCGTGATCGCGGCGCGGAACTATCGCGCGAACCCTGATTCTCAAGAGGCGGCGACGACTTACGCGTGGTGTCAGTTCCTCTCGGGGAACACGAAAGAGGCGGACGCGATCTTCCAGCCGATGATGGAATCCGGCTCGCTTTCGGCGACCGTCGCGTATTACCTTGCGGAAATCGCGAACATTCGCGGCAACACGGATCTTGCGCAGAGTCTACTGACGCTCGCGCTCTCGCAAAAAGCGAACTTCCCTAAACGCGCCGCCGCCGTCGAACTCGGCGAAGTCATCGAGAAACAGATCAAAGGCCCCGTCAAAAGCGATTTCGACGAACCGGAATTCGAAGAAAGCGAACCTGAGGAGTTTTAATCCATGTTTGATTCAGAAGATATTCAAAAACAAATCGATGCTTTGGATTATTCGATTGAGTTGCTGAAAGATCGTCGTACGCAACTCCGACAAGAGTTGTACTCAAAAGAATGGAAAGAAAATCGGTTTGCAAACGATAAGCAGACGAAAAGAATAGCCGAGTTTTTTCGTGCATTGGGGTTTGTCATCGTCGATCTCAAAAGCGATTCACAAAACGAAGACGATCTCTTTTATAGGCTGGCAAAGCAAATATGGGAATTCTACAAGACAGATCAACGCGTCAAGGATTTTATCAAAGAGCTCTCCAAGATAGAGGCTAAAACGACTTTTCTGTATCCGACGGACACATGGGGGCATGAAGAAAGGAACAGACTTAATAATCTCTGTAAGACAATGCAGGACAACAGATGGATAACGATTAACAAATCTGAAGCCGACACCGTATTGAACGTTACTTCGAGACTTACTCCTGAAACAAGTAAATTTTTAGACGGAGGATGGGCGGAATCCATAACTCGCTTTCTCATCAACAAAACATTCAGCGTTTTTATCAAAAAAAGGAAAATGTTTCAAAAGAAAATCTTCTGGAACGTGCAGATTAAGAGATTTGGTTCAGTTAATGCGAATGACATGGAACTTGACGTCGTCGTGGAACTGAACGATCGGTTTTATATCTTCGAGACAAAATCAGGCGTGATTGAATTTAGGAAAATGTTTGACAAAGCCGATCTTTTCGATAGAGACGGCGAGAGTCGTTTTATTTTGTGCTCTCTTGATGAAAAATGGCGTCCATATCATTTTAAACCGCATCTTCTCTATCCTCTTCCAGAACTAGAGGAGCGGTGGAAATTGTTGCTTTCTAAGGATTTTAAGGGAGAGATTGCGGAAACTGACACAATCGAAGCGTGAAGCGAAACGTCTTCGACGGGCGGTTGCTTGTCACGCTTGATTTCGGCATTCCCATGGCGACGCCTCCTTTTGTTTACAGTTGTTGAGAGTTAGGAAACGTGATGGAAAGAGTCGCAGCAGATTGGCTCAAGGAAGCGGGACGCTACGCGGGTTTTGCCAGACGCTTGGAGATTGGCAGCGAGGAGTATGGATTCTGTTGGATTCCGCCGGGCGAGTTTGACATGGGATCGCCGAAAGGGCTGCTGGGTTTCGGCGGAGAGGCTGATCGCTGCGACGACGAATCGCTCCATCACGTCGTTCTGACGGCCGGGTTTTGGCTCCTTGAAACGCCCGTGACGCAGAGATTCTACGAGCGGATTATGGAGACGAACCCGAGCCGCTTCAGAGGGGTCGAGCTTCCCGTCGAATCGGCAAGCTGGAACGATGCGGTCGACTTTTGCGAACGTCTGACCGAGCTTTTGCCGGAGGGAACGAAGGCGAGTCTTCCGACCGAAGCGCAGTGGGAATACGCGTGCCGAGCGGGTACGTCGACGCCCTATTTCTGGGGGAAATCGCTCAACGGCGACCGGGCGAATTGCGACGGGAACTACCCCTGTGGAACGAATACGAAAGGTCCGTTTCTCGAGAAGACGACCCCGCCGAAGAGTTACGCGCCGAACCCTTGGGGGTTGTACGATATGCACGGCCTCGTGAACGAATGGACCCTCGACTGGTATGGGCGCTATCCCAAAGGAACCGTCGAAGACCCGCGCGGCGCCGACTCCGGCGAAGGACGCGTTATGCGCGGCGGCAGCTGGGACGACCCCGCGCGCGCCTGCCGCTCTGCGAGTCGCGACTGGTACGAGCCCGACGACCGTTACGAAGACCTCGGCTTCCGCGTTCTGCTTTGCTCCAAGACCGACGCCAGCCGCGTTTTTTAACTTTAACTTTTAGCGCTTGAAAGACGGACGACCAATGTCGACAGAAGACGATTCTAGAATGAAGAACGACCGTAACGACGACGAGCGCGACGCGCGGTACTGGGACAACCTGCTCGATCGCGCGGCGGAGGACGCGGAATTAGCCGGGACGTCCGACTCCGAAGTTCGTTATGAATTCGGCGACGACGACGAGCTGGACTTTGAAGACGAGTTGGACTTTGAAGAGGCTATCAAGGAGTGGCGCGACGCGGCGGAGACGGGAGATTCCGCCGCAATGTTTAACCTTGGCGTTTGTTATATGAGAGGTTGGGGAGTCGAGCAGAGCTGGGAAGAAGCGGTCAAATGGCAGCGCCGGGCTGCGGAAGCGGGCGAATCTACGGCGATGTTCAACCTTGCTCTTTGCTATGAAAACGGCGACGGGGTCGAACAGAACTTGGAAGAAGCGACGATATGGTATCGTCGAGCGTATGAGGCTGGCGAATCTGCGGCGGCGATCCGTCTTGCGCTATGTTATGAAGAAGGCGTCGGGGTCGAACAGAGTTTGGAAGAAGCGATCAAATGGTATCGCCGTGCTGCGGAGGGCGGTCAATCAGCGGCGGCGCTCAAGCTTGCGCTATGTTATGAAAACGGCTTCGGAATCGACCAGAGTTGGGAAGAGGCGGTCAAATGGTATCGGCGCGCGGCGGAAGCGGGCGAATCTACGGCGATGTTCTACCTTGCTCTTTGTTTTGAAAACGGCGACGGAGTCGAACAGAATTGTGAAGAAGCGGTTAAATGGTATCGTCAAGCCGCCGAGGGCGGCAATTCCGACGCGTTGTTCTTTCTTGGAAACTGTTACTTCAACGGCAGAGGCGTCGCTCAAGATTATGCGGAAGCGGTTAATCTGTTTTTTCAAGGGGCTGAGGCGGGCGATTCGGGCGCGGCGTTTTCCCTTGGCTTATGTTACGAACGCGGCTACGGAGTCGAGCGGAACTGTGAAGAAGCGGTCAAATGGTATCGTCAAGCCGTCGAGGGCGGCAATTCCGCCGCGTTGTTCTTTCTTGGCAATTGTTTCCTCAACGGCAGAGGCGTCGCTCAAGATTATGCGGAAGCGGTTAATCTGTTTCGTCAAGGGTCGGAGGCGGGCGATCCCAAGGCGACGAGCCTTCTTGCCGGTTGTTATCAGATCGGTCTAGGCGTCGAACTGGATTATGCGGAAGCGGCTCGGTTATATCGCCAAGCGGCGGAGGCGGGCGACGGATACGCAATGAACAACCTTGGCGATTGTTATGAAACCGGCAAGGGCGTCGAGCGAAACATGAAAGAGGCGATCGCGTGGTATCGTCGCGCCGCAGAGGCCGGCTTATCGTTCGCGTTGTTCAGCCTTGGCGAATGTTACGAAAACGGCAGGGGGGTCGAGCGGAATTTAGAAGAAGCGATCAAACTGTATCGTCAAGCGGCCGCCGAGGGGGAGGAGGAAGCGAAAGCGGCGCTGGAACGGCTCGGAGAGGAGCTTTGACAGCGGTTGAACGTTTGCTTTATTCCACGAGCTAGGACGTTTCTCTAACTGATTGTCGCCGCCGATTAAGTTAAGACGCGCCGCGACGGTCGATAGGAGAAGACCGTTGCGGCGCGCCGTATTTATAGCAGTCGAAGATCGACGATTGCGTAACGAGGGGTTCCGTTTGTCGGAATACTAGGCTTCTTGTTTACGTTTGGCGCAATCGACGATCCGGCGAAGTTCCGTCTTGACTTCTTCGTTCGGGATCCTTGCGGTTCGCGAATTGGCGTCGTAGGTCAGGTAGCCGAAATAGACCATCAGCGCCAAGAATTCGTCGCGACTTGTCGTCTCTTCAAGCTTGCCGCCGTACCAAGAGGGAAGCGTCAGCGATTTGACGTCGACGGAGCCGCCGTCGAGAAGGTTGGCGACGGTTTCGTCGAGTCCGTCCTCGTTTTTGACGATGAAGTCCGCCGCAGCCTTCGACGAGTACGGTTCGGTCCAGAACGCGCCGAGCGTTCCTTCTTCAATTGCGCGGAACGTCGAAGCGGGGTTGAAGACGTTTCCGACCTTTTCAACCGCGTAACCGCCGTAGTTGCGGTTTAAATCGACGACGCTTTGAGCGCCCGCGATCTTTCTAACGTCATCCTCAGTGAAACCGAAGTATTCCGCAAACGGCCCCGGCTGCGCAAGGCTGTATTCCCTGAAAACGGGGACGGGAAGGGAGTGGGCGTCTTCCAGTCGCGTTAGAGGAAAGACGTCCCTTCGGAAAGGCAAGACGCCCGTCAGAACGACGCCCGCGACGGCTTTCGGAGTAAACGTCGCGCTGTTAAACCAGGCGTTCGCAAGACCTAAATCGTCGTTGACGTCGGTCTTGTAAACCGAAGGACCGCGAAGGGCGACGTCCCATCCGTCGACAATGACGATGAATTTCTTTTCGCTCCTTTCGACGATATCAATCAGCCTTCGCTCGACGTTGTCTTTGACGCTTTCAAAGCGTTCTTTGCGCTTTGTCGAGCAGTCGCCGAGAAACTCGACAGTAAGGCTGTCTCTGATCATTTCCGGGAAGGAATCCCAAGAAGTGTGCGGTTTGGCATGGACGAAATAGTTCATGTCGATGTAAAGAACATTGAACTTATTCAGCTTCTCCTTGTAGTCGTCCGATTCGGCGATCTTTTTGTCGTCGAAGAGCTTGTGCGAATCGCAGGAACAGTCATAGTAAGCCGCCAAGGTCGTCGCGATTGCCGACTTTCCGAACCCGCTTGGCAGGCTGATACAGGAAAGCATATTTCGCGTTTCAAGTCCCTGATTGACCAGCTTGATAATTCCCGTTTTGTCGACGTAAGACGAATTGTTGAGTGTGACGAAGGACGAATTGCCCGGATTGATAATAACGCCCATATTAGGCCTCCTCTATTGTAATTTTTTGAAACGACGCTACAAAGCGCCGAATACCGCAACACAGAAATTACGCGCCGCCTGCCGCGTAATTCAAAAATCTCTAACGAGGCGACCGATAGAATCTGTCAGATTGAAACGCCCCTAATTCCAGAGATCCTCCGCATTCTAATATATGCCGTCTTCGCGGAGGCGTCAAGCGTCCTGATTCGTTTTTTTGAGAAAAAAGAAATTTTTTAATCCAACTCTCCAAGCGAGGGACTTCGCTGTTCGACGAACGCCGATTCAACAGACAGAAAACGATACCACGTCAGAATTTAACGGCGCTATGCGTCTTTTATTTGCTTTCGTTACGCTTCTGGGAAAGCGCCGATTCCTCGAAGAATTCCCGCGATTCCGTCCGCCGCGACGTCGTCGACAATTTTGCCGTTTTCGTTAAACGAGTAAAAGTTCATGACCGTCGCGCAGAACGACCGACCGTTGGGCGCGAGTCCCGCAAAAGGCCTCGTTCCGTTAAAGGTTCCTGAACAGCGCCATTGAACGGCGACGGTCGCGGCGTCGGCGACCATGTTTTCGAGCTTCCATTGGACGTCGGGAAAACTCTTGCGCATCATTTCGACGACGCTCAAATATCCCTCCGCGCCTTTGAGGGGCGTCGGCGAAACGGGCGTCAGGAACTCGGCGTCTTCCGCAATTAATTGGAGTCCAAGCGTTAAGTCGTTGGTATTAATGCATGTTTCAAAAAGACGCATGGCGTTTCGATTGCGTTCGATTTTGTCTTGGTCGTTCATTTTAGCGCAAACTAATTTAAAGGCGAAGGATACGGGTAAAAAGGTCGGCGCTCCCAGTCTAGCGCGTTTTCTATGAAATTGCAATATCGAGGGCTGGGGCTCGCAATTTCTGCGATACTTTACGGGTTGTCGCGCAGGAATTCGCGGATGGCGTCCATGAACTCGGCGCCGAAGTTCTGAAGTTTCGCGCGTCCGACCCCGTTGACGAGCAGGAAATCTTCGGGCGTCTGCGGTTTGAGCGCCGCCATATCGACAAGGGATTTGTCGGTGAAGACGACATAGGGAGGAACATGTTCCGCTTTGGCGACCGAGGCGCGGAGCGCGCGGAGCGTTTCGAAAAGACGTCGATCACGGGCGTTAAGCGCCGATTTGTCGTAAGGATTGGCGGCCGCGCTGAGGATGGACGCGACGGAGGCGGACTTCTTTGTCTTTTTCTTTTTGTCGGGGCGCTTGAGAATCATGACCTTTCTTTTTCCGCGCATCACGTCCCATCCGAGAGACGTCACTTGCGGGATCGGAAAGTCGAAGTCCGGCGCGAGCGCGGCGATTCCCTGCGTTAGGAGCGCTTGAATCAGATAGCGCCAATACTGTTTCGTCTTGTCGGCGCCGACGCCAAAGGTCGGGAGTTCGTCGTGCCCCATGGCGACGACTTTTTCTGTTTTCGAACCGACGAGGACGTCGGCAATGTGTCCGGCGCCGAACCGATTGCCGGTGCGTTGCATCGCGGAGAGCGCCTTTTGCGCGTCGATCGTCGCGTCGACGCGTTCCGCGGAGCCGACGCAGAAATCGCAGGCGCCGCACCGAGTCGCGGCGGGCCGAGATTGTGGATCGCCGTTTTCGTCCGACGCGAGGTCGATCGGGCGGTACGTTTCCCCGAAATACCGCAGAAGGTTGACGCGACGACACCCGTCCGACTCGGCGAAGCGGACCATCTCGTCGAGGCGTTTCGCCGCCGCCACGCGCGCCGTCTCGTCTTCGTAATCGTCGAGGAATTTGCGCCGAATCGCGACGTCCTGATACCCGTAGAAGAGCGCGCACCGCGCCGGCGCCCCGTCGCGACCCGCGCGCCCGGTCTCCTGGTAGTAACTCTCTACGTCGGCGGGCAGATCGCCGTGGACGACGAATCGGACGTTCGATTTGTCGATTCCCATGCCGAACGCGACCGTCGCGACGACGATTTGAACCGCGTCGTTTGCGAAATCTTCCTGCGCTCGAATTCGTTCTTCGTCGGACATTCCCGCGTGATACCCCGCCGTTTTGAACCCGGACTTTTTGAGAAATTCCGTCGTCTGCTCGACTTTTTTGCGAGTCGAACGATAAACGATCCCCGGCTCGTCCCCGACCTCGCGGAGGAAATCGAGAAGCTGGCGGTCAAAATCGTCCTTATAGGCGATCTGATAGAAGAGGTTCGGGCGGTCAAAGGAAGCGACGACGCAGAACGGGTCGCGGAGTTTGAGAGACGTCTTGACGTCGTTTCCGACCTGTTCCGTCGCGGTCGCGGTGAATGCGGCGATTGGGCGATCCGGGAACATGTCGGCGATCTGCCCGAGTTGCAGGTAGTCTTCGCGGAAGTTGTGTCCCCACTGCGAGATGCAATGCGCTTCGTCGATCGCGAAAAAACTCGGATCGGCGCGGCGTAACGTTTCTTTAAAGCTCTCGGAGTTAAACCGTTCGGGGGAGACGTAGAGGAGTTTGAGTCGTCTGTCGTCGATACCCGCCATAATGGCGCGCCATTCGTCGGAGGTCGTGACGGAGTTGATCGTCGCGGCGTTTATTCCGTTGCGCTTAGCGGCGTCGACCTGATCTTTCATGAGGGAGAGGAGCGGACTGACGACGACGGTCACGCTTGGGAGGAGAAGCGCGGGGAGCTGATAACATAGCGATTTTCCGCCGCCGGTCGGCATGACGGCGAAGACGTCGCGCCCCGCGAGCACGGCGCGGACGATCGACTCCTGACGAGGGCGAAACGAGGAATATCCGAAGACGTCGGCGAGCGCGCGGTAGAGCGGGTCGTCTTTTTTCGAGGATTCAGTCGTCGTCGGGGCGTTTGCGGTCGTCATGCGGGGCAGTCTCCTAATCTACGCGTAACGCGTCGCATTATACCGAATTTCGCCTTTACGTCGAGGTTGTTCGAGGGCAGACTTGACGGACGCGGCGCTTTTCAGTAGAATCGCGACGTTTCCCAGCGAAGGAAATTTTTTCGTTTTCAGACTGGTCGGCGCGTCGGAAAGACGTACAATACTCAGGTTGTCGAGCGTGCGCGCTTGGCTCTCGAAACGAATTGAAACAACGGACGTTCTACTCTTGATTCGGATAGCGACGGGGGTTCGCCATGAAATGTCAGAAGTGCGGCAAACAGGCGGTTTTTCACATCACGGAAATGATCGACGCGACTCCTCTTGAACTGCATCTCTGCCAGGATCACGCGTATGAATATTTACACCAAAACGGGGCGGAGCCGCTTGCCGAGTTTGGTCCGACGCCCTGCTTGCAGGAGGCGACGGACGAACTTGTCGCCGATGATTTCCAAGTCTGCCCATATTGCCGCGCGGGTTTCCAAGATTTTCGAATGACGACGCTCGTGGGGTGCGCGAACGACTACCGTTGTTTTCACGACCGTCTCGAACCGGTGATCCAAGGCTTGCAAGGCGCGACCCAGCATGTGGGCAAGCGTCCGCTGCGTTCGAAGGGCGGTTCGAACGTGGGGCCGAAGCTTGTACGGTTGAGGACGAAACTCGCCGACGCGATCGAGGTCGAAGATTACGAATTGGCGTCGCGGTTACGCGATCAGATTACGGAACTCGAAAATCGGGAGCGTCTCCCTAATTCGAATCCGGCGTCAGACTCGGCCTGCGCGGAAGACGGGTCGGTTAAGTAACGTTTTTTACGAAACGTTTGAGCAAAAGAAAAGAGCGCGAACCGTCGACGGCCGGCGGTTCGCGCTTTATTTGCCGAGTAGGCTTAGCGGACCTAGAACCCCGTCGCTTCCGAGAAGCGGAGATTGTCGGTTACGCGCCATATGCCGTCGGATCCGAGTCGGAGTTCGACGACGCTGAAATCGACGAGCGTCGAGAAGGACGCGGCGCCCCACTCTGAACTATAGGTTCCCGACGCGCCGACGCGGAACGAGACGCGCGCGCGCGCCGGCGACGTCAACCGGTTGATTTCGTCGACCTTGAAGTTGGTTATCTTAATCCCGCGAAACTGGACGTTTCCCACATACGTTCTCGCAAGCGCGCGAGTTTTTGTCGCGTCGTCGTCGACATACGCGAGCGTTCCTCCAAGATCGTTTGCCATGACGGCTTTTTTGATCTCGTTAATCGTTTTGCGCGCAGCCTTTTCGTCGGTCGGCATGAAGTAGACGCAGAAGACGCCCAGAAGCAGCGCTACGACGGCGCCGCCGATTCCCGAGAATAGGAAGACCTTCTTGTTCGTTCCGGTCGCGACGGCGTAGCCGACCGCGAAGATCGCCGCCGCGACGACGATCCATACCGGATAATAGAGCGTGAATAAACGCATAACGTCCTTTCGTTAAAGAGCGGTCGACTTCACGACGTATCGGTCTTGAAGTCGCCAGACTCCGTCTTTTTCGCGCCGAAATTCGACCCCGTCAAGTTCAAGCTCGAGCCGGTAGGGCAGTCTGATCGGAGTCGGCCACGCGCTCGCGGTTCCCTTAACGGAGACGCGGAACGAGACGGTCGCGCGGGGCGGTTTCTCGTTCAAATCGATTTCGAGAATCTTAAAGTCGGAGATCGTCGCGTCCTTGACTTTGACCGCGCCGCGATTGCGCGAGACGAGCGCCCGCGTTTGCGTCGCGTTTTCCGAGACGAACGCGAGCGCGTGTTCAAAGTCGTTGTTTGCGACGTCGCGCCGGATTGCGCAGACGGTCTCGTGAATTTCCGCATACGCATGCTTCCACTCGCGTTCCCTCGCGAAACTGACGACGGCGCAGACGGAAATCGCCGCGAGTCCGACGACGACCGCGCAGGCGCGCGCCGCGTTACGCGCCTTACGAGCGCGTAAGACTTGCGTCGCGTCGTAGACGAGACCTATCGCAATCGCCACGATAAGCGCGAGCGCAATGGTCAGGATATCCGCTCCCCAGATTATGGATGAATCCATGGCGCCCGATATTCTCGCGCAAGGAGCGCGTTGGCTTCGTCGTCGTTTTTAACAGAACCGGTCGTTTCGTCCCACTCGAGCGCGCGTCCCAGCTTCATCGAGAGATTGCCGAGAACGCAGCATATCGTGGAAATCGCGCCCTCTTCGACGTCGCTTCGAGGTCGTCCTCTGTCGGCGATTCGATCGAGGAAGTCGCGCATATGGTTGCGAACCGCTTCGACGCACTGCAACTCCAAGCCCGGCTCCTTCTTGTCCTGCGGATACTTGTCCGTTTCGTCGAGGAAGTTTTCGCTTTCGGTTTCGTCTGAATAGTATCGTCGGAAGTCGTATCCGAAAACGCTCGCTTTGAGCAGTCCGTTTTCGCCGTAGAAATAACCGCCCCACGGATGACGACGGTCGGGAAGCTCCGCCCACGTTCGGTGATCCCAGACGACCTCCAGATCGCCGTAATCGAAAACGACCGTCTGCGTGTCGCTGCAGTTCGAGATTCCGCCTTTTTTAATGTATTGGCCGCCGACCGAATAGACCGCTTTCGGGTAACGCAGTCCGAGGAACCATCGCGCCATGTCGAACATGTGAACGCCCATGTCGCCGAGCGTTCCGTTGCCGTATTCCATGAAATTACGCCAGCTGCGACTGCGAAGGCAGGGGTAGTACGGCAGTTTCGGCGCGGGACCGCACCAGAAGTCGAAATCGAACGCTTCCGGAACCTCCTCGGGCTCCTGCCGGAACGCTCTGCCCGGTCCTCCGTAAAAACTAAAGACCTGAACCTGGCCGACGCGTCCAAGTTTGCCGGAATCGACGACGAGTTCCTTAGCGTGCAGGAGGTGCGTCGTGCTGCGACGCTGCATCCCGACTTGGACGACGGCGTCGTGCTTGCGCGCCGCTTCGAGCATCGCTTGGCATTCGCGAACGTCGACTCCGATCGGCTTCTGCACGTAAACGTCGCATCCCGCCTCGATCGCGGCGATCGTCGTGAGCGCGTGCCAATGATCCGGCGTTCCGATAAGAACGACGTCGAGAGCGCTTTTGGCGAGCATCTCGCGATAGTCGTGGAACGTTTCCGGCTCCTGTCCGTCCTGACGTTCCGCGACGCGGCGTTTCGTGTTCTCGAGCGCGTCGCGATCGACGTCGCATAGCGCGACGACGTCGACTCCGTACGCGGCGGAACCTTCCTGCCCGACCTGCATGAGACAGTATAGATCGACGTTGCCGTACCATCCGGTTCCGATCAGCCCGACGCGCAGCGTTTTATCGGGCGTTTTGGGCGTGTCGTCCTGCGCGCGGAGGACGGGAATGGCGGACGTCGTCGCGGAAACGGCGGATAAGGTTCCGAGTTTGATGAAATTTCGTCGCTTCATGGCGCTCCTCGTTTTAGCGGCGTCGAAAAAAGCGTCGCCCCTCTACGCCAATTAGAGCGAACGCGGATAAACATTTGCGGCGCTATTGTATCGAAAATTCGGCGTATTATCAATATTTTGGATAGGATTCAGAATTTTTCAAAAAAATATTTTACGATAAAATAAACCAGTCGCGCCGAATGAATCGAGTTTTGACGAGAATATAGGAAAATCAGGTAAGAGTTAACGCTAAAAATAACGTTTGAATCTGGTTTTATCGAGTGAAAACGTAGTCAAAAAATAAATTGGTATTGACCGAGTTCCGCGTAATATTCATATTAAAGGCGAGTTTCGTTCGCGCGCGCGCTTTTGGATAACGACGGCGCGCGCACGGTCGGCTATTTTTTGGGGAAGGAATAGGATAGAGAAGATGGCGATCACACTCAAAGAAGGCGCGCAGGTTCGACTTTCGACGATTCTTGAAGGGGAGAACGCTTCGAGCTATCGCGACGCGGAGATTAAGGTCTGCGGCGTCGACGCGACCGAGTCTTTGCCGCACGGTCTCTTTATCTGTCTAGAAACGGAGCCTGAAGCGGCGAGCGCCGCGGTTGAGCAGGCGGCGGCGAACGGCGCGATTTGGGCAGTCTTGAACGCGTCCCTTGAGGAACAAACGAGCGACGCGCTCCCGACGATCGTCGAAGCGATTTACGTCGACGACGCGCGTTCGGTCTATTCTCGCGCTTGTCACGCTTTCCGCGGGTTTCCGGGACGCAAGCTTCGTCTCGTGGGCGTGACGGGGACGGCGGGCAAAACGACGTTGTCCGTTGCGCTAGGCGGCGTTCTTGCGGAATCGGGAATGAGGTTCGGTCTGATCGGCTCGCTCGGCGTGTATACCGGGGTCGCGCTTCGTCCGCTGGCGGAAACGACGCCCGATCCAGAACTTCTCGCGGAGTTGCTCGACGAGATGGTCGAAGCGGGCTGCGTCGGAGCGATTGTGGAAGCGTCTTCGATCGCGCTCGCGGAGAAACGGCTTGCCGGACTGGAATTTGACGCGGTTTGTCTCACGAATATTCGCCGCGATCACCTCGATTATCACGGCTCTGTCGACGCGTATCGACGCGCGAAGATGCAAATTTTCCAATATCTTAAGCCCGACGGCGTCGCGATTTGCAACGTCGACGACCGCGTGACCGACGCCGCGATGCACCTGATTAAGCAGCCCGTCTTGACCGTCGGCGTTCGTCCTTCGACCTGCAACGTCACGGCGACTCCCGTGGAACGCAATCGCTCTGAACAGACGTTCTATATTTCCGCGGGCTCCGACGCGGTTCCCATCCGTACGAAGATCATCGGCAAAGAGTATATATACGCGTGCCTTGAAGCCGCGGCGCTCGCGGTCGCGTGGAAAATTGATCTCCTTACGTACGCGCGCGGAATCGAACGAATCGACTGCATTCCGTGCCGCATGGAGAGCATCGAGGTCGGGCAGTCTTTTGGCGTGTTTCTCGACCGCGCAAGCGCCCCGTATTCCCTGACGTCGGCGTTAGAGACGACGCGCGCCGTGACGCAAGGAAGGGTTTTCTGCGTTCTCTGCGCGCCGAACGACCTCGACCGGAGCAAGCGTCAGCTCATGGCGATCGCGGCGGAATCGAGCGCGGACTTTTGCATTGTTACGAGCGGCAACCTTCCGGAATCGCAGAGCGCCGAAGCGCTCGACGATTTGCGTCGAGGATTCTCCAAGAAGGACGCGTACTACGACGAGCCGGATCGTCGCAAGGCGATCGAATGGGCGCTCTCTCACGCGGAACTCGACGACGCCGTGCTCATCGTCGGTCAGGACGTCTCGACGCTCGCGCCGATTAACGAACGTTACGTGCCGGACCGCCAGTTCATCCGCAACTGGCTCAGCAATAATCAGCCGAGCGCCGAGTCTTATTGGTATAACTAGCTTTACGGCGATTTAAAACAGGAAAAACGGACTCTCTTGAACATGGAGAGTCCGTTTTTTTTGTGTAGACGATTGCCCTACGTTTCTCTTCGCTAGAAATTATTAATATTTTTTTCTTTTTTTCGGAACAAGTTTCTGTTTCTTACGCTTTAACTAAGCGGCGCCATGGCAAGGTTCAGGCGTTCGAGACTGTCAGCGAGGCAAGAGGTCTCTGCTATTTTGGAACGGATGTTATTCTAACTATATGTAAGGACTATGGTTGCGAATTATTACAACACGTTGCGCTCTTATCTTGGTCGTCGCGGCGCTATTAAGTCGCCGTCGAACTTTTGAACGAGCGTTTCAACGTGTCGAAGTTTTCTCCTTTTGCATTGACAACCTGTCGAAACGCGCGGCTCTGTCGGCGTTTGGCAGCCCTATTAACGCATGAAATAAGCGTTTGAACGCCTGTACGATTTTCACTCGAAGCGAATTGTCCCTATTTGAGACGTTATCTTTATAACGGATTTGTCGGGATTGATAATTTATGAAGAAAAAGCGTTTTTTCTTGATATAATGCTTGACTCGTCTTGCCGTGTCATGTTACAATCGGAATATCCAGTCCAAATGGACTCCCGAATTAACATAGGGCTGTGGAACGGCCTTGTTAGAAATGGATTTTAACTCTAGTAAAAGACTGAATTTAGAATGCGTTCTATCGCATTAGGGAGCTAGGAGGTTCGTGATGTTCAACCATGGATATTTTGGCAAAATGATGGATCGTCGTCGGTTTCTGCTTACGACGGCGTTCGCGGCGTCTTCAGGCTTGACGTTCCCTTTGGGCAAGGTTTCCGCCGCCGAAAGCGCCGTTCGTCTCGCTAATTATGAACGCAAGAGTCAGAGTCTCGAAACGCTCAGGAAGAGGGCGGTTACGTTATCGAATAATTCTGACGTTATTCTAAGGTCGCCCGCCGAAGCGCGAAAGGCCGTGCTTTCCCTTTATTATAACGGGTCATATGTTGGCGCGGCGTGTTGTGTTCGATTTGCCGGCCGCATATTCTTGGTTACTGTCTACCATTGTTTTGACCGGAACGTCGGGAGCGTTGATCTCAAAAATTGCTTTGTGAAAAACGAAGCGGAAAAAACGACATTTTTACGTTTTTTTGACGACGTTCACGACGTCCAAAACAATGCGCTTTTGATCTGTAACTGGTTGTACTGTAACCAGTTATCCGGCGACTTTATCGTCTACGAATTAAAGGACGCAACCAGTCCGTATGTTCTCGATACGACGTCGTCGAGTCTTTCCATTGCTGATGAAGTCGAGATCCTCTGTATGAGCAAGGCGTCGACGATCAAGACGCATAAGTGTTGCGTGAGGGAAACGAACCATAGAAAGCCGTATGGTCCGGACGAATTAATACTTCTCGACGTCGTCGGCGAATCGGAAGTGGTCCAAGGCGACAGCGGCAGTCCCTTGGTCACGCCGGACGGCAAATTCCGCGGCATGTTGATTAATCGCTTTAGACAAACAGAATCGCAAAAATGGCGGGGGGTTGTGGTTCCAGCCGCTAAGATCTTTAAAAACGTCGCTAAGCAATTTAATTTCGGCTATCTAGGGGCGTACGTCGCTGCTGGCGACGAGCTGACGGTCCGATTCGTCGACAGGAATTCTCCAGCAGAAAAAGCGGGGATTCACGTCGGCGACACGATCCTAGCGTTTGACGATACGCGCGTCGAGAATTTTACCGACTTCCAACGCGAACTCTCGTATCGCGGATCTCGGAAGGGAACCGTCACGGTCAAGCGACGTGATAAGATCGTTCGACTCGACGTTGCATTCGCTGGGATGCGGTCAGCATGACGCGTCCAGCTTCTCGCTGATTCGTCCTTGTTCTCGTACCTTCGGGAACAAGGACGAATCGTTCCGTCTACGATTCAAGTCGAACCAAAATCGCGACGCAACTCGCTGTTCTCTCGCCGATTGACTTCGTCAGTATGTGGAGCTAGCGGAACCGTTGGGGGACATGGAGATTGGAACGCCGTCAGGAAGTGGCCGGAAGGCAGTCATATAGCCCAAGGAGAAGAGGAATTTCTTGACGTCGTTGAGGTATCCGTACGAGTCGGGATAGACGAAAATCGTAATCGTCGTATCGTCGCGGACATACTTCAGGAGCCGATTGCGGAAGACGGAGTCGCGATTGGCGAGCGCCTCGTCGATCGGTTCGCCGATAAGGTCGTTCGTGGGCGTGCATTCTCCATACTTGAACTCGAAATAATAGCTCGTTCCGTCCCCGTCGCGTCTCTTGCCAAGCTCGACGTAATATCGGAAGACGTAGTTGTCTATCGGCCCGATTTTCTCTTCCGTCTCGCCTAACGTGAAGTCGCCGCGATAGTTCTTGAATTTGAGGAGGACGCGTTCTTGGAACTCGTTGAGAGGAACGTGGGAAACGCGCCCGTTTTTCAGGCAGAAGAACCCCTCGTGACCGTCGGCGACGCGTTGCGAGATCGGCGTCGGGATGTTTTCTAAAACGGTCGCCTTCGGTCTTGCGGCGACGAGCGCC
The DNA here is from genome assembly GCA_946408825.1 of uncultured Planctomycetaceae bacterium. GTDB lineage: Bacteria > Planctomycetota > Planctomycetia > Pirellulales > Thermoguttaceae > RUG369. The sequence continues at coordinate 29,654 of CAMJTU010000019.1, read as the reverse complement.
TCCTTTTCGCGACTGAGGTTGTCGTACTTCTGTTCTCTCTCGTAGATAGCGCTTTTGAGGTCGAACGCTTCCTTCTTCGCGTCTGATTTCTGCCGGGAGGCGCCTTCGAACGCCGCGTCCAGTTCGGCGGCGAGTTGGACGAGACGGCGGTATTCTTCTTCCGCCGCGTCCGCCTGCGCTTCCAGCATCCTCGCGCGCTCGCTCGTTTCCGACATGACGCGCTGACGCGCGCTCACCTCTTCCGAGAGCTTTGTCAATTCGTCGACCGCGGCGACGTACTCTTTCTCGGCGCGGCGCTCCTCGATCGTTTTCGTCTGTATTTCCGGAGCCGCGCTTGACTCGTCCACGATCGCCGTTTCCGTCGCGTCCGCGACTTTCGCGACCTCCGACGCCGCGTTGCGCACCCGCGCGTCCGCGACCATGACGAGGATAATCAACACGCCGACGAGATTGGAGACGACGTCGAGAAACGAATCCTGTCCGTCTTCGAGTCGGTCCGCGTTTCGCGCGCGGCGAGAATATTCAAATCGTCTTTTTTTCATCGATCCCTGCCTGCGTCCTTGCGTTAGGGTTTCGACGCGTCTCAAAGCCGAGAACACGCCGACGTTATAGTAGCAAAGAAACGCGGTCGGCGCAAGAGGAACGCGTCCTCGCGCGTTTGACGCCGGGCTCCGACGATTGTAGAATACTTCACGAGCGCGGCGCGACTGCGTTGCTCGCGTCCAGTTGACATAAAGGAGCGTGAAATGAATCGAACGACGATTACAGCGAAGAGGAAAGCGATTCGAACGGCGGCGTCCGTCGTTTTCGCGATGTTGGCGACGGCGTTTGTCGCCAACGCGCACGGTCAAGAGAAGAGCGCGGCGGAACTCGCGACGGCGCTTAAGGCGCGATACGGCGCCGAATGGGAGATTCCCGCGACGCTTCCGGAAAAAGTGATCGCATGCGAACAGACGACGCATAAGGTGATGATCTTTAAGACGGGCGCCGACTGGAACGACCCGGAGTCCGTCGTTTGGGAATGGGCGCCCTATGAAGTTCTCCCCGAGGATCAATCGAAGTGGTTCAATCACGTCGACGAATGCAAACCGGTTCTCAACGGCGCGGCGATTCTATGCACCGCGTCGTCCGGAGGCGCCGCGATGATTCGCATGAGCGATAAGAAACTGCTTTTCCTCGGTCATCCCGGGGGCAACACGCATTCGATCGCGCTCCTTCCCGACGGGAACATCGTTACGGCGTCGAGCACGGGCAAGATACTTTGCCTTTTCGTGACGCCGGAGGAACGGGACGAGGTCGAGGTTACGCCGGTCTACAAGAAGTATGAACTCGACGGCGGGCATGGAGTCGTTTGGGACGCGAAGCGCAAGATTCTTTGGGCGCTCGGCTCGCACGACCTCGTCGGTTACGAGTATGTGGGAACGAAGGACGCGCCCGAGCTTAAAGAGGTCGTTCGCGTTAAGCTCGTCGGGACGCAGGTCAACGGTCACGACCTCTATCCTGCGCCGGGCTACGACGCGCTCATGACGACGGGGAAGGGAATCAACGTCTTCGACCCCGAAACGCGCACGTTTGAGACGGTCGCCAATATGAGCGGGATCAAAAGCGTCTCCCTTTCTCCCGAAGGCGTGACGCTCATGCAACGCGCAGACGAAGAATGGTGGTCCGATAAGATTTACTTCGGCGATTCCAAAGACACGGTCGTCGGTCAGCGCGACGGCGCGCGGTTCTATAAGGCGCGATGGTTCGTGAACAACGACTTCAGCGACCAGCGGTAGATCTCCCCGCGACGTCGCGGGAGGACGGCGTTCGCCGCATGGCGCGGTCGCGACGGACGGTTCGCGCTTCCGCGCGCGTGAATGTTTCAAAACGAACTTCAAGTCGTTTATTGTAAATCATTCTCTCAACTCCATAGGACGGTCATGAAACGAAACGCGTTTTTTCTTTTCGCCGCAGTTTTACTCGCGGGTTCTTTTCATATCTGGACGTCCCGCGTCCTCGCGGACGCGCCGGTTGAAGACGGAACGGCGGCGTCGCCTTGGCTTATCCATAGCGCCGACGAACTTCGCGGCGTTTCGGAGAAGCCCGGCGATTATTTCCGGCTTGCCGAGAACGTCGAACTTTCTGGGGAATGGACGCCTCTTTGCGAGTCGTCTCCCTTCGAAGGGACGTTCGACGGCGCCGGTCATGCGATTTCAGGTTTGATGGTCGGCGCGCGCGAGTATGCGGGGCTTTTTGCGAAGATCGGCGAGAAGGGGCGCGTTTGCAACGCGAGAATCTCCGGCAATCTTGCCGTCGGCGCGCCGTCGCAGGCGGCGGGGGGCGTCGCGGCGATTAACGACGGGGTCGTGACGGGCGTCGCGTGCCGAGTCGAGGTCGAGATCGCGGCGGACGCGGCGCCGACCGCGGCGGTCGGCGGACTTGTCGGCGCGGGGTCGGGAATCGTCGCGTTTTGCGAGTTTGACGGGGTTCTCGACGATTCTCGAAAGGATCCCGGAGTTTTGGGCGCGGTCGTCGGGCTGCAAGACGCGACGAAAGACGGCGGGCGAGTCGCGGCGCTTCCGCGACTTTTCACGGCGCACGCGGGCTTTGCCGCCAAGGGCGGGGTCAAAGATCAAAAGGAAGACAATACGCTCGCGAATATCGTCAAAGCGCTGCGCTACCGTCCCGACGTCGTCGAGGTCGACGTTCGCCTGCACAAAGGCAAGACGCTCGTGATAACGCATAACACGCCGACGACGGACGCGACGCCGACGCTTGAATCCGCGCTCCGACTCCTCATGGGCGAGCTTCCGCCTGAACTTGAAGGGGAGGAATTCGATCCGGAGCAAGCGCGAAAAACGAAGATTCAACTCGACGCGAAACAGGACGGACTCGTTCCCGTAGAACTGGCGTTAATTGAAAAAATCGGCTTTCCGCTCGACCGCGTCGTTATGGCGGGGGACAGCCGATATGAAACGGTTCTCAAAGAGATCGACCAGATTCGCGCCGCCGTCGGCAAGGGCATGGAATTTTGGATGAATCCCGATCGGATGGCGTCGTATGACGAGCTAAAAGAGAAGGCGCCTTCTTTTCTCGAAAAGATCGACGCGCTCGGACTGCCGCAGTTTACGGTCAACTCCTACTACGGGGCGATTACGCCCGACGTCGAGGAATGGCTGGACGAGAACAATATTCAGATTTCTATGTGGACGCTCAACGACGCGAGAGCGATTGAACAGGGGCTGCTCCGCGGCGCGCATAACGTGACGTCGCGCCTTCCCGAAGCGCTTAAAGCGCGGGAGGAATGTGCGCGGCGCGGCGTCTACGGCGTTCGTTACGACGCGTCGAAGTATCGCGACGTTGGTCGCGAACTTGTCGAGTAACCGTAACGACCCGCAGACGCCGCGACCAGAATTTCATGACGTCGCGGCGAACGAGCGGAACTCGTCGTCAGTATGAGACGATCGGCTGAGGCGGGAACGCGTAGTTCGAGGTCGTCGGCGCCGACGACGCGTTCGAGAAGTATTGGGGCGCCGAGCCGTAATTGGACGGCGTATACGACGATTGCGGCGGAACGGTCTGCACGCCCGTCCCCATTCCCTGAGGCGCCGCGTTTGCGCCGTTCGAGTATCGGTTGTTGAGAGGCGACGAACCGGGGTTAGACGCTTGCGGATACTGTTCGTTTGACCAGATCGCGGCGCCGGATCGCGCGCTGGCGTCGTAGGCTTCCGCGTCGCTGGGCATGTAAATCGGCTCGCCGTCCGGCGTCGCGGCGGCGGTCGTCATGCCGCCTTGCAGTCCGTTCGGTTGGTCGACGCGAGTCCATCCCTGCGCCTCCATGTTGAGACCGCCATAGCCCAACGCCTTCTGCATCTCCGGCGGCGGGGTCGTCGTCAGATTTCCGTCGGAGTCCATGTAGAACATGCGCCCTTCCATGAGCTGCGGATTCTGTTCAAAAGATTCCATCTCATGTTCTTTGTTATATTGGAGCCGCTCCTGATAGGCTTTCCGTTCCTGTTCGATTCTCGCCGCCGCGATTTCTCTCGGCGAGTATCTTCTTTCCGCAGGTCTGACATAAGAGTTGCGCGACGATCGGGACGGCGGCGTAAAGATCGATCTCTTTTCGCCTCCCGAAGGCTCCATGCGCGCCTGCGACGATTGATAAAGAACGGAAAAACCTTTCGTGAAAAGCGGATTAAGCTGGAATTCGTTCGGATTCGTCGGCGCGGGGACGTACGGACGTTCCCGCTGCGCCACGGACGATTTGCTCTGCGAGCGTTCGACGGTCGAAACGAGTCGAACGTTCTGTTTCGCGCCTTTGACGTCTCCGGACGCGTCGTTCTCGGCGCCGTCCGCCGGCTCGTCGTTTTCCGAAGCGGTGTAACGAATCATCGCCGTTTTTTCTTTCGCGTCGCTCTTGTCGTCGGCGTCGTCCTTGTCCTTTTTAGCGACGTCGGCGAATGGCGCCGGCGTCTTGACGGGACCGAGCGCGGAACGCACGCCCGGTTGATTGACGTCCATCGGCGAAGTCGTCACGTCGCGCCATACGTTTCCTTGCGCGTCACGCGCGACGGTGCGTACGTAGAACGGCTTCATTTCCTCCGGCGTCGCGGTCCATGAATATCCGGATTGGTTCACGTCGAGATCTTCCGCGACGATGGTCCAAGGTCCCGTCGGAGACGGAGCGCGTTCGACGCTCAACGATTTAACGTCGACGGCATACCGCGCGTCGATATCTTCCGGGCGGAACCAGCGAACGGTGACCAAAAGACTTCCAGTGCCCTTTCCGACGCCAAAGGAAAGGTTGCGCAACTTGCCCGGCCGCGGGCTCGTTTCCTCCGGGGGCGCCTCCATATCTCGGAGTTCAGGCGCGTCGAGCTGCGGCGCGGTCGGCGTCGTGAGTTCGGGCTGGACGTCTTCCGCGGCAAAGGACGCGTTGTCGACGAGCAACTCTTCGTCGTTCTGCCGCAGAATCGGAGGCGCGGCGAGATCGGAGATTTCCGCGAGATTGTTCGGGCTGGCGTCGATCGTCGGCTCCCCGTCGTCCGCTAACGCGAAGGATTCGCCTATCGCGTTCGCGCCCTGGGTAAAGATTAGCCCTTTCGTCGAACTGAAAGAATTCTCGCCCGACTTAAAGCTCGTCATCAATACGAACCAGTATTCTCCGGGCTCCGGCGCGTGGAAAAGGAAATCTTTATTCTTGTCGGTCGGCTGTTTGACCGCGCACGCGCGCCACGTCTTGCCCTTGTCGGGCGAGCATAGCAAATCGATCGCGGTTATTTCACTCGAGTCGGCGTTTTGGGGGAAGTAGAACGTAAACTTGTACTCAGACGCGTCGACGACCGCCGAATTTGTCTTTGGCGCGGGCAACTTGACGTCGACAACCGACGCTTGGTCAAAAAGGTCGGAAGGAACCGAAAAACTTTTCAGCGCGTTATTGTCAGACGGTCGCGCGTTATTTATAATACTCTGAGCGCGGAGTTCCGAGTTGTTGCTAAAAGCGCCCAATTCGACGCTTGTCGCGCCTAAAAGCGCGAGTCCAACGATAGTGGAACGCGCAAATTTCGTCGCGTTCAAACGAACGTGGCGGCAGGGCGATAAACAACGTTTCATAACGACGCCTCCGGCGGCTGTGAGTAAAGATTCTACAATCGGCGAAGCTCCGTCCTCGCCGACGTCTATACGACGCGTTGTATCGAATCGACCGATTATGACGTGGAATTTTATTCTTTTTAAGAAGTTTCCGGTCGCGTAAACAGGGTAAGATAAATAAGATTATTTGTCGTCCTCGGTTTATCGACGCGGGACGTCGCCGTGCAATTATATTAAGATTTGTGGGGATTCGACCCCTTGTTCCTCTTTGGCGGACGTCATGGATCATCTTCCTGGACTGATTCTTGCATTTACCGGGCTGGCGATTTTCGCGGCGATCGCTTGGTATATCTTAGGTAAGATTCGACGCTCTGGTCGCGGTTCTAGGGCGCTTTCTTCTGAAGAACTGCTCGCTCAGTTCAGCCAGATGTACGACGACGGCGAACTTACCAAGGAAGAATTTCGCGCGATTAAACTCTTTCTAGTCTCCGATATTGCGACGGCCTCCGAACTCTCAAAAGACGAAAAGAGTCCCGAAGAGGATTCTCGCGAAGCGCGCCTCCAAGAGCTTTTGCGCTCAGAACGGCGTTGAACGCGCCTGGTTTCCAGATTTCTTCTTTTTTTTCCACGTTTTGAGAGCGCTTTTATCTTTCAAAATGAAATATTTGTTCAAAATAGGAAAAACATATAATCTTTTTCTGAAAAAACGGGTATTATTCTTTTTTGGATTATGAATAAAAAAGCGGTCGAACGTTCCACGCGAGATTTTTTTGAGTATAGCGCTTAAACGGTCGATTTCCCCAAAACGCGTTTATCGGCGAGGACTGCGACATGTCGATCGTCGGCGACGCGGCGCGGAGAATTTCAGCGTAAAAACACGCGACGTGAGAAGTTTGAGAAAGATAGAATTTTTTGCATTTTCTCACGTCTTCCGGCGTATATTCGCTAGAGGACGCGTTTACAGCGTCGGCGCTTTGTAAGGATACGAAGTCGCCAATCGACCCGCGTGAGATGGAATTAATGGGCGCGCCTTTCTCTGATCAAGGGACGCGTCCGACGGAGGACTTCAATGATCGACGAACACGACGAGTTCAAGGGCGAGCGTTTCTCTGAGAATCATAGCGCGGGCGACGGCTGCGAACACGACGAACATGAGTCGCGTCAAAAGAACGCCTATTGTTCATTCTGTCGTAAACATTATCGCGAGGTTGGACCTCTTGTCGAAGGTCCCGGCGAGGCGTATATCTGCGGAGACTGCGTCAGTCTATGCGCTAAGATTCTCGATCAGGAACGTCGCCGCCGACTCGGACGCGGCAAGCCGTTTGGTCGCGTTCCTTCGCCGCGCGAGTTGCTCGCAAAGCTCGACGAATACGTCGTCGGGCAAGATTACGCGAAAAAGACGCTCTCCGTCGCCGTTCATAACCATTACAAGCGGGTGAATTCCCTGACCGATTTTGACGACGTCGAACTCGGAAAGTCTAACGTGCTGCTCCTCGGCCCGACCGGCTCGGGCAAGACGTTGCTCGCGCAAACGCTTGCGAAGACGCTGGACGTTCCCTTTGCGATCGGGGACGCGACGACGCTCACCGAGGCGGGCTACGTCGGCGAAGACGTCGAAAATCTTATTCTTAAGCTTCTGCGCGCCGCCGATTTCGACGTCGAATTGGCGCAGCGCGGGATTATCTATATCGACGAGATCGACAAGATCGGCAAGACGAGTCAGAACGTGTCGATTACGCGCGACGTTTCCGGCGAAGGCGTGCAGCAGGCGCTCCTCAAGCTTCTTGAAGGAACCGTCGCGAACGTGCCGCCGCAGGGCGGGCGCAAGCATCCCGAACAGCAGTATATTCAGGTCGACACGTCGAACATCCTCTTCATCTGCGGGGGCGCGTTTGTCGGTCTCGATAAGATCGTAGAAAAACGGCTCGGCAAACGCCGCATCGGATTTGGCGCGGAAGACGCCGCGCTCACGTCGACGAACGCGAGCGTCGTCGGGGGCGCGGATCAAGACGCGCTCCTCGCGCAAACGACGTCGGAAGATCTGTACGAATTCGGGCTGATTCCGGAACTCGTCGGACGTCTCCCCGTCGTCGCGTCGCTCGAACCGCTTTCCGAGGAAGCGCTTTGTCGCGTCCTTCGCGAGCCGAAAAACTCGCTCGTCAAACAGTATCAGAAGCTCTTTGCAATGGAAAACGCGGAGTTGGAGTTCTCCGACGACGCGCTCCGCGTGATCGCGTCGACCGCGCTGGAACGCCATGTCGGCGCGCGCGGGCTGCGCGCTATTCTCGAGGAACTTATGCTCGAGCCGATGTTTTCGCTTCCCGACGTCGGAGTCGGCGCGCGGTATTTCATCACGAAAGAAATGGCGGAAGGCTCCGTTCCCGTAACCCCGACGACGATCGAGCCGAAACGTAAATCCGCGTGAGTTTTGAGAAAATATCGACGCTTTTTCCATGTTCGCGGTCATTTGCTTGCAAATCGCCGAAAAATCGTTAGAATGACGAACGACAACTGAGGAAATCGCGGTTTCGCCCGTCGTTTTTCGCGGCCGTCGCGATTTCCACTCACCCCTCCCGTTTGACGTTTCAAGGAGCGTTCCATGAAAATTGTATTTGCCGCCGACCCGTTCGCGCTTAGTCTCCGCAAAGCGATTGTCGACCACCTGAAGCAGAACGGTCACGAAGTGATCGACTTCGGCGCGTCCGAGGACAATACCGAAATCCAGTATTATGAAAGTTGCGTCAAAGCGTGCGAGGCGCTCCAGCGCGGCGAAGGCGAGCGCGCTATTCTGCTCTGCGGCACCGGCATGGGCATGAACGTCATCGCGAACCGCTTCAAGGGCGTGCGCGCCGCCGTCGTCGAGTCTGTCTTCGCAGCCCGAATGTGCCGCGCGATTAACGACGCCAACGCGCTGTGCCTCGGCGCGATGATTTGGGGCGACTGGATGGCGTGTGAAGCCGTCGACGTCTTCCTCAAAACGAAGCTCGGCGACGGTCTCGAAGACCTCAAAGAATTCCTGCAGCAGGCCGCGAAAACCGTCGAAAAAATCGATCCGTGACCGGCGACGTCGTCGCCGACGCCTGTCGGCGATCCCTCGATATTAGATAATCCGCGCGTTTGGCTTCGGTTGAACGTCGCGGATTTTTCTTTTGCGAAAAAGTTGTTTTTTCACGGTTCTTCCCGTGTCGGAACTTTCGCCGAAGCGCGACGTTCCGGCCTCCGCGGTCGCTGAGAAAGTCGGCGTTTTTTCTTAAGCCGACGGCGATTTTTCTCGATAATGGAAGTACGCGACGTCCTGGCATGACGATAGAACGTCGCGTTCGGTTCGGCGGCGAAATCGCGCGCCGAATCACTGAGTCGGCGCGCATGTCGCGTCGACGGCGGCGACGAGGATAGATCAAGACCGTTATGAATAAGAAAACGATATTTAGCGCGGCAGGGATTGCGGCTTTTCTCTTCTTTGGTTGCTTCTCTCTCTTGGGAGAACGCAACCTGACGAACGAACCGCTTCGCGCCAACCCCCCTTCAAGCGTGGAAGATATTAATGAACGCGTCGTTTTCCTCACCGATTACGACGAGGCGTTGGCGACGGCGCGACGCGAGAATAAGCCGGCGCTCATTTTCTTCATGTCGGAAGACTGCAAATATAGCCGACAGATGCTCCGCAACGCGTTCGTCGATCCGGACGTCGAGCGTCTGTCCCGCTCCTTTGTCTGCGTCGAAATCGACGTGAACGATCCTGAAAGCGACCGCGTCTGCGACGTTTTCGACGTCGCGGCGACGCCGACGGTTCAATTTGTCACTTCGTACGGCGTCGCGCTCCAGCGCGTTACGCGATTGCAGACCGGCGAAGAACTCTGCGACCAGATGCAAATCGCGTTGACGTCCGCCGCATGGCGTTCCGCGCATACCGCCGACGACTTGGCGCGTCGCTAACCGCCGCGCTGTTTTCCCCTCCCTGAAACGAAAAAACGGACGCTTTTGGCGTCCGTTTTTTTACGTTACGTTCTCAACCGCGACGAATTCTTTCAATGAAGCGTCAATTATCCACGACGGCGAACGAGACGTCTGTGAAGCCCGTCTTGGCGCAAAGAACCATAATCGGTTCGATCGCGCCGTAAGGGACGTCGCGGTTCGCGCGGATGCGGACGGAAGTCTCGCGCGTCGCGCGCGCTTTCTCTCGGAGAAGTCTCTCGCGGAGTTCGTCGAGATCGACGCGTTTCGTTCCGAAGTAAAAGACGTCGGCGCTCTCGACGTTCACAATGATTTTGCCCTTGTCGCTTTCGTCAAGCGTCTCCCCCGACGTTTCGCGCGGCAACGTGAGTTCCATTGCGACTTCGTCGTGAATCATGCGGTTCGACATGACGAAAAAGACAATGAGCAGAAAGACGACGTCGATGAGCGGCGTTATATTAAAACGCAACGAACGCGGTCTGATTCCTTCTGGCGAACGCATCGTCTTCTCCCTATTTTTTCACGCGATTCGACTTTCGACGGCTCCCTACGCGTTATTCCGGAACGCCGGCGCGCCAACCCTCAAAACGCTCCTCGCAAAATTCAAGGTAACGATCCTCTTCTATCGCCTTCCTTGCGCCCGCGACCAAACGCTGATAATACGTGATGTTGTGAATCGTCAAGAGAATCGGGCCGAGCATCTCGCCCGTCGTAAAGAGGTGACGAATATAGGCGCGACTCCTGCGGCACGCGGGGCACGGGCAGTTTTCTTCGAGAGGACGCGGGTCGCGTTCATAGCGCGCGTTGCGCAGGCGCATCGGTCCGCAGTCGGTGAACGCCATCGCGTTGCGTCCGTTGCGCGACGGCATGACGCAGTCGAACATATCGACGCCGCGCTTTATTCCTTCAAGCAGGTCCTCGGGCCGTCCGACGCCCATGAGGTAGCGCGGCTTGTCTTGAGGGAGATACGGCTCGACCGCCTCGATGCAGTCGTACATCTCGCACGGCTCTTCGCCGACGCTCAGTCCGCCGATCGCGTAGCCTTGGAAATCAAGCTCCGCGAGTTCTTCCGCGCAGTATCGGCGCATGCCGTAATCCAGCCCTCCTTGGACGATTCCAAAGAGCGCCTGATCTTCGCGGCGCTTCGCGTCGCGGCACCGCTTCGCCCAGCGAACCGTTCGACGCATCGCGTCTTCGACGACCGCGCGACTGTTCGGGAGCGCGACGACGTGGTCGAACGCCATTACGACGTCCGCTCCGAGCGCCTCTTGAATCGCGATCGAACCTTCTGGCGTGAGCGCAAAACGACTCCCGTCGATGTGCGACTGGAAGACGGCGCCCTCTTCGTTGATCTTCGTAAGCTTCGCGAGCGAGAAGAGCTGGAACCCGCCGCTGTCGGTCAGCATCGGACGTTTCCAGCCCGTAAAGCCATGAAGCCCGCCTAATTCGCGGACAATCTCCGCGCCTGGACGCAGCATCAGATGATACGTGTTGCCCAGCACGATCTGCGACCCCGTCTCCTCGAGGAGCCCGACTTCGACGCCCTTGACGGATCCCCGCGTTCCTACAGGCATAAAGGTCGGCGTTTCGACGACGCCGTGAGGCGTCGTCAAGGTTCCGCGTCTCGCGGACGAGTTCGAGTCTTTATGACGAAGTTCAAAGAGGAAAGGGGCCATGTTTCTAAAAAATCCGCGCGTAAATCGAATCGATAAAAAACGCGCGAAGCGTCCCGAGGACGCGACGCGCGCCGTTTCTGTCGCCTTCGTAGCCGTCGGCTTCGCGAATCACTCGCCCTTGAGACGAATGTTGAAGTTCTCGAGCTTCTCGCGAATTTCCTTGAGGCTCGTGACGCCGAAGTTTTTGATTTCCAGAAGCTCGTCGGCTGATCGCGAAACGAGTTCGCCGAGCGTTTGAATGTTGAGACGGTTCATGCACTTTCGAGCGCGAACGGAAAGATTGAGGTCGCTGACGGGACGCGCCAAAACGCTCTTTTCCTCCTCGGACAACTGGGCGGTTTCGACCGCGTCCGCGCGTTGTTTTTCCGCGGAGAACATTCCGAGCTTGAGGTTCTTTTCGTGGAGAATTCTCTTGATTTCGTCGAGGCTCGTTTCGCCGAAGTTCTTGCTCGCGAGAAGTTCCTGCTCCGTTAGTTTACAGAGGTCGCGAAGCGTGACGACGCCCATCTGAGAAAGGCACTTGCGCGCGCGAACCGAAAGTTCGAAGTCGGAGATCGGCTGGCTGAGCTTGAGCCCCAACTCATGCTGACGCGTGACTTCGTCTTCGTCGAAACGCATGTCGGACGAGCCCTGGACGTCTTTGAGGTAAAGACGCGCTCTTGCGTTCGTAGGATAAGAATCGAGAACGCGCTGGAAACACTGCTGCGCGAGTTCATACCTCTCATGGTCTTCGTAGAGAATCCCGAGATTGATGAGAACTCCGACGCTCGCGGGGAACCGTCGCGCGGCGCGTTGATAAAGTTCAAACGCTTCCTCGTCGTTTCCACGACGCTCGTTCTCGAGCGCCAGCCCGAAGAGAGCGCCGGGATGATCTTTGTCGACGGCGACGGCGCGTTCATAGAGCGCGATCGCCTCTTGCGGGGCGCCGCCGATCGCGTTGATCGTCGCGCCGCGCTGATAAAGGTATTCCGCCGTCTGCTCGACGGCTCCCTGGAGACTGTCGAGTTCCCGGAGGCTTTCGTCGAGCTTTTCAGCCTCGCGGTAGACCTCGGCGCGCCCGAGGACGCAGTCGTCGGAATTGTACCCGGCGGTCTGCGCGGCGTCGTAGGTTTTGATCGCTTCGTCGAATTCCCTGCGCACGAAATGGAGCTTCGCGAAATAAAATTGCGCTAGCGCGCCGCCGTCGCCCTTCTTAAGAGATTCTAACGCTCCGTCGTAGTTCCCGACAAGGAACATGCAGACGCCGAGCTTGACGCGAGCGGCGGGGCTGAGTTCGTCTTCGTCTTTCGTTTTAAGTTCGTTGACCGCTTCTTTGAGCTCTTCGAATTTTTTCGCGTCGCGGCTAACGGAATCGCGTAGCTGGTCGATTTCACGGGGTCCGAAAGCGCCTACCGCCAGCACCGTTTGCCTAACGTCGAAGTCAGCGTTGATCGTCATAACGAATCGTTCTCCTGAAATTAAAACGCTCTAAAGATCGCCCCGAGCGAGACGACGGATTCATGAGCGTCGCGTCTTCAATTGCGGAAAATCGCATGATAAAAAGACGAATCCAACAAAATAGCCGTCTAATTCTATTTCTATCAAGAAAAAAAACAAGTGGGATAATCCCTATAAAAAGATTTTATCCCATAAAAAGCGCTTTTTTTGACGTCTTCAAGAGAAAAAAAGCCGCGGAGCGAGGCGCTCCGCAGCCTAGCGCGTTTAGATTATCTGCGATTGACCTCCATAAGGAGACGCAGAATGTAGAAGAAAAGGGTCATGAGCGACGTGAACAGCGATATCGTGCAAAGGATATCGTCGTCGTCCTGCGAATAAAGCAGCATGTTCGACGTGTCGTAGAGGATGTACCCGCACGCGAAGAATATCAGCGCGACCGTGAACCACGTCCCAAGTTCAAATCCAAAGAGCATCGACAAAACGATCAAAATGATCGCGGCGAAGCCGGTGAAAACTAAGAACGAGCGCAGGAACGAAAAGTCTTTGCGCGTAATAAAGACCGCCGACGAGAGCGCGACGAACATCGCCGCCGTCAGTCCGCACGCCTGCCAGATGATCGTCGTTCCGAAGTAGACCGCCGCGATTGCGAGAAGGGGCAAAAGAATCGCCGACTCTAGGAGCACGTAATATCCGAGCAACGCGTACATCTTGCCGCGCGTGGGATTGCGCGCGAGAATCGCGTTGCCGACCATCGGTCCGACAATGCAGAGCAGGAGCAAGAGACCGCCCGCGAGCTTGACGTTCTGCGCCGTAAAGGTTACGACCGCTTCCGCGCCGACGAGCGCGAAAACGAGCGCCTCGATAAGCGCGAGCGCCAAGACGGAAAGAGTGAGTTTCGTGTAAACGCGCGTGACAAGGGCGCTCTTTCGCTCCGCAGTCCACGCCGTTCGATCATACTGTTCTCGGAGATCGTAATCGTTCATTGTTTGCATATTTTTCTGTCCCCTGTAATAATTCACTACGAGACGAATTTTCCAAACGGCTTAAACCGTCTATTTCATTGTATGCAAAAGATTATCAGATATCAAGGGAAAGAGACGTCGTTTTTATTTTTTATCCGCGCGTACGACGTCCCGTCTTTCGCCGAAGACGGACGTCGCGCCACGTTTTTGACTTCGCGACGAACGCGAGCGGAATGCCTCCGGCGGCGCGCCCTCAACGACCGAGAGAATTGAAAGAGTCAGAGTCCCGTCTCGTCCTCAATTTTGGCAATCAGGTCAAGGCGGCGCTGATGACGTTCGCCGTCGAAAGGAGCGACGAGCCACAGTCTCACGATTGCTTCCGCCGTCGCTTCGCTCAGGAAATTGCCGGAGAGACAGAGAATATTGGCGTTGTTGTGTCGGCGGCTGAGTTCGGCCGCGACTTCGTTATAGCATAACGCCGCGCGAATTCCTTTGAATTTGTTCGCGGTTATGCACATGCCGATTCCCGTGCCGCAGATGAGAATCCCGCGTTCCGCACGACCTTCCGAAACCGCCTCGGCGACGGCGGCGGCGACGTCGGGATAGTCGACGCTTCCCGCGATATTTTGCGCTTCCGGCGTCTCGACGGCGCGACTGTACTCGAGAGGAACGATTTTCGCGTCCTTCGCGCTGTTTTCGTCAAAAGAATCGCCGACGGCGGCGTTTTCGACCATGAACGCGCCCGCGACCGACTCCGCGTCGGCGTCGAGATATTCCGACTGCGCCGCGTAATGATTCGGCAGAAGGACGTTATACGTCAACAATCTTGCAAACTTGGCGCCGCGATGATCGCTTCCTATGGCAATGTTCATGTCGAGGTTCCCGTTTCACTGGCTAAACGCGCGCGTCGAAACGACGATTCAAACGCGTTGCGACTAAAATCAGGAAATATTATATTTTTAGGGCAGATTTTGTCAACGCGGGCGAAGCTAGGGCCTTTGTGAACGTCGCTTTTACGTCGTCCTTTCGGCGATTGTTCGCGTTCGTTAGGCGTTTGAAGATACAAAACTCCGTAAATCTTCTTGTTCGCGACAATCTATTGAGAAGGGACGCCCTTTGCGAAAATCGCTCGTTCTTTCAGTTTCAAGTATGGTTTTTTACGCCGCATGCTATAAAATCCTAGAGACGGCGCGTCGTCGTCGATTTCCGTTTAGTTTGGCAAGGAACAACAAAATGAAAATGTCGATCATCGTGCTGTCGGCGTTGTTGACGCTGGCGTCGACAATCGCTTCTTCCCGAAAAGAAGACGTCGCTTCCTCTGCGAAATCGGACGACGTCTACGTCGTCGAAAAAGTCGAGGGGAACGTCGCCTGGAATTCGATTCCGACGACGCTCATTGACAAGGTTCTATGGGGCGAAGACGTCGGGGTTCGGGCGCAGGGGCAGCTTTGTCACGACGACGAGAATCTCTACGTTCATTTGAGCGCGACGGAAAAGGATATTCGCGCGGAGAATACCGCGCCGCTGTCGCCCGTTCACGAGGACAGTTGCCTCGAATTTTTCTTTTCGCTCGACGACGGCGCCAATTACTTCAACTTTGAAATCAATCCGAACGGGTGCCTATGCCTTCAGTTCGGACCGGAACGATCAAAGCGAATCGATATTGTGAAGAGAAACGCCGCCGAATATTTCGATATTCAAACGAACCGAACTTCCGACGGCTGGGAAGTCTTTTATCGCATTCCCCTTGATTTTATTCGGTTGTTCTATCGAGACTATCGATTTGAAGGCGATTTCACGGCGAATATGTATAAGTGCGGCGATAAAACAGCGCATAAACATTATTTATCGCGGACGCCGATCGACCTGGAAACGCCTAATTTCCATTGTCCGGAATTTTTCAGAGAAATGCGCTTTGAGTAACTCGTGGAAACGTTTTCATCTGCGCGTTTGCTTCGACGCGGAGATTGCGGAATCGCCGTTTTCCCGCGAATCCCTTCGTTTTAACCCTGCGCCCTTATAAGGAGTCGTCATGTCGAAACGTTATCAGAAAGACCGTCTTACCGTCGAAGTTTGCGCGGATCGCGCGGAGTTAGGACGTCGGGCGGGGGCGGACGCCGCGTCCGCGATACGCGCCGCGATTGAAAAGAAGGGGCGGGCGCGCGTGATCTTTGCCGCCGCGCCGTCGCAGAACGAGACGCTCGACGCGCTCGTCGCGGCGCCCGGCGTCGACTGGTCGAAGGTCGTCGCGCTCCATATGGACGAATACGTCGGACTGCCGATCGGTTCTCCCGCGCGCTTTTCGCGGTATCTTAAAGATCATTGTTTCGACCGGCTGCCCTTCAAAGAAATTTATTATCTTGACGAAGAGAAGGGCGAAGATACGGAAACGCTCCTCAAACGGTACGCCGAGATTCTCGCGCAGGAGCCCGTCGACGTCGTTTGTATGGGGATCGGCGAGAACGGACACGTCGCGTTTAACGACCCGCCCGTCGCCGACTTTAACGACCCGCTTTCAATCAAACTCGTCGAACTCGACGACGCGTGCCGACGCCAACAGGTCAACGACGGATGCTTCCCGAATTTCGACGCGACCCCGACGCACGCGCTTTCGCTCACCGTCCCGACGCTCGCGAACGCGGGACGCCAAATCTGCGCCGTCCCCGGCAAACTCAAGGCCGCGGCCGTTCGCAGAACGCTCGACGGCCCCGTCGCGACCGAATGTCCCGCGACGATTCTGCGCACGCTCCCTAACGCGACGCTTTACGTCGACGCGGATTCTTTCTCGCTCTGCGGCGACCTTGCGCTTGAGGAACTCTGACGCGGTCGGTTATTCCGTCTCCCGCGCTTCCAACGCGGCGAACGCTCTTTCGTACGCCGCGTATGTTTTATCGTCGAAACAGACCATCGTCGCGCGCTTAATGACGCTTCCGGGATTCGCTTGAAAGTATTCCGCGAACGTCTTGGCGACGATTTCCGCGGCGCGGTCGAGGGGGAACCGATAGATTCCCGTCGAGATCGACGGAAACGCGATCGACTGACAGTCGTTTTCTTCCGCAAGTCGGAGCGAATTGAAGTACGAGTTATGAAGAAGCGCGTCGCATTCTTCTTCGCGCTTAGCGTTCCAGACGGGGCCGGGCGTGTGAATAATGTATTTCGCCGGCAGGTTGAAGCCGGGCGTGATCTTCGCTTCGCCCGTTTTGCACCCGCCGAGCTTCGCGCAATATAGGTAGAGTTTCATCCCCGCCGCGCGATGAATCGCGCCGTCGACGCCTCCGCCGCCAAGGAGCGTACAATTTGCCGCGTTCACGATCGCGTCCGTCGTCGATTTTGTGATATCGCCGCGTTCGACCGTGAGTTCCGTTCCGCCGATTTGCATTGATTCGATTCTCCTTAAGATTCTTGCGCGAGCGCTCCGTAATACTCCTCTGTCTTTTCACGAAGGAGCCGACAGGCTTCGTCGAGTCCGTAGCGGAGCGTCGCGCCCGCGGCTTTTTTATGACCGCCGCCGCCGAATTCTCGCGCCAGTTTGGAGCAGTCGAGCGCGCAACGACTGCGGAAACTCGCTTTGACCGTCCCGTCTTTCTGTTCGATCGCGATGACGGAAACTTCCATTCCGGCGACGCACAGCGGTTCGTTGACCAAATCCTCGCTGTCGGGCGGAATCGCGCCCGCCTCTTCGAAGTCCGCAAGACTCAGCGCCATGAGGACGCCGCGCCCGTCGAGGAACGAGACGCAGTTTCGCGCCGCGATTCCTAGGAGTTTGAACCGCCCGAAGGAGTCCTGTTCCATTGTGAGACGATAGACTTCGTCGACCTTGACGCCCGCGTCGACGAGCGCCGCCGCGCGTTCAAAGGTGCCCGATTTCGTCGAAGAAAAGCGGAACATTCCCGTATCCGTCGCGATAGCGACGTAAAGGGGGAAGGCGATATCGTAGCTTTTTTCCACGCCGAGCGCGTCAATCGCTTCAAAAACGAGGCTTCCGGCGGAATCGACGCGAGGATCGACGCATTTGACGTCGCCGTAGTCGCTCTCTCCCTCGTGATGGTCGATCACGACGACGGTCTTCTGAAACGCCTCGAAGATCGGAACCGCGTCGGGCCCGAGCTGCGCCGGTACGCTGACGTCGACCGCGACGAGCGCGTCCGCCGTCTCGACGAAGCGGCGCTCGTCGTCGGAGAGTTCGGAGATTTTGCGAATCTCATGTTTTTCGTCGAGAAACGCGAAGCTCGGGGGGACGTCGTAGCCGTCGATCGCCAGGACGTTTTTACCGAGCTTTTCAAGCGCGCGTTTGAGCGCCAGACAGCCGCCGAGCGTGTCTCCGTCGGGGCGAATATGTCCGCACACGACCACGTTTTGCGCCTCCGTCATTACGTTGACAAAGGGCGCCCAGTCGACGCGGCTCCACTGCGTCGGCCTCTTCGCGCATGACATAACGTTCTCCTTCCGCTAAAGTAAAAATCGAGAATCTTCTAATTCGCCTATCTATGGCGCGGTCATTGTACCGATTCCTTCGACGTCGGTCAACGCCGCGCCGAAACGCAAAAGACCGCGCCCGAAATAATCGGACGCGGTCTTCTCATTCAAAGAATCGATTGGTTCAACGGCGCGTCATTTGACGACCCACTTGAGAATACCCCCGGAGAACTTTTCCTGGAGCTTAGCCTCGACGCGGATTTTCGACGTTTCGATTTCCTCGAACGACACGACGTTATCCTTATTCATTTCGACGCCATATTGATCGCTCGTCTTGACGTCGACCCACTTGTTCGCCTTCTCGTCGAAGTATGTAATCTTCCACGAGGCGGGGACGCGGCAGCCGCCGCCGATATCGCGGTCGTCAAACCAGTAGACGCTCGCGGACGAGAGCTTGCGCGGCTTGGCGAACGCGTATTCAAACCATTCGCTCGTACCTTTATGAGACCACCAAGTCGCGCGCGGGACGCTTTGATCGGCGGAACTACTCGGAACGCTCGCCTGATTCGTCGCGTCGAGCGTCGAGAGCTGGTCGGTTTCGTTCGAGGCGCTGAATTCGACGTCGAGCGTCGCGAGTTCCGGAATATCGTTGGTCAGCAGTTCGGCGTCGAGAGGACGGTAGAGAATCGGGGCGCCTTCGGCGTCGGTCCAGTCGAGTTTGGCGATCGCGCCGTCTTCGGTCGTATCAAGGCCCGCCTGACGCACCCAGACGCTCATGCGACCCGCCGCGCGGTTGTCCCAGACGCAGTAGGGGACGGCGACGAGCGTCCGACCTTGGACGTCTTTGCACTTGATAATATCGACGGTGCGGGACGCGGCGTTTTTGGTCGCTTCGTTCGTCGAGCCGTCTTGGATGAAGTTCCTGCGCGTTTCAACCTTGAACTCGGGATCCTTCGCGAGAATGATTCGGTCGACGCGGACGCCGGGGTTGTCCGTCTGCTCGAAGCAGTAGACGAGGGGGCCGCGCTGGAGCGCGACGCGTCCCTTGTCCGCCTGGACGTTCGGGTTCGCGATCATGCGAACGACGTCGCAGGGGAAGTCGAGCGCGACGACGTCGGAGGGACTCTTCGACGGGTCGATCGTTTGCGTCTTATAACCCTTGTCGTCGCCTTTGAGACCGGTCCATTCGGGGACGCGCGTCTTGAGGATGAAGGGCGTCGGGGCCGCGTTTTCATCCTTCATGCGGACGGTCGTGCGAATGAAGACGAGACCGTCGTAAGGATAACGCGTCGACTGCTCGACGTCGACAAACTTGTCGGCGAGTTCGACGGTCGCTTTGCCGGTCGCGTACATGTTGACGACGAGCGTGTCCTCGCCCTTGTCGCCCGATTCGGCGGTCGCGTAGACGTAACCGGGGATCGACGGAAGCGCGCGAATGACGTTCGACGGGCAGCAGGCGCAGCCGAAGAAGGGCTCGCGGTGGTGCGTTCCGCGCGATTCCAACGGGTTGACGTAGAAGTACTTGTCGCCGTTGAGCGCGTAGCCGGACATGAAGCCGTTGTAGGCGGCGCGCTCCATGTAGTCGGCGAAGGTCGCCTCGCCCGTCGCAAGGTTCATGCGGTGGGACCAGAAGACCATGCCGATCGCGGCGCATGTTTCGCAGTACGCGTCGCCGTTCGGGAGCTTGAAGTTCTCTTCAAAGCCCTCGTTTGAGCGAGACGAGCCGATTCCGCCCGTAATGTACATCTTATTGCGCGTCAGGTTCGTGAAGATGCGGCGCATCGCGTTCATGAGCGCCTCGTCTTTGTAGTACCCGGCGACGTCGGTCGCGCCGCAGTAGAGGTACATCGCGCGAACGGCGTGCCCGACGATTTCCGTCTGGTCGCGAACGGGGATCATGTCTTGGCAATATTCGCCGAAGAGCCCTTTTTCGCGTCCTTCCGCGACGCCGCGCGTATCGATGAAGAACTTCGCTTCGTCGAGATATTTACGGTCGCCGGTGAGCTGATACATTTTGACGAGCGCGAGTTCGATTTCCTCATGGCCCGCGACGTTCTTGAGCTGTCCTTCGTTCGGTCCGTAGCGTTTGCAGATAAGGTCGAGGAGCTTGCGGTTGATCTGGACGAAACGGTCGTCGCCGGTCGCGCGCTGATACGCGACGGCGGCTTCCGCCATGTGCCCGGCGCAGTAGAGCTCGTGCATCGCGGCGAGGTTCGACCAGCGTTCGTCCTGATGACCGATGATGAAGTAGGTCATCAGGTAGCCGTCCGGCTGCTGCGCCTTGCCGAAGTAGCTAATCCATTCGTCCGCTTTCTTTTGAAGTTCCGGATCCGGATGCGCGGCGAGGGAATAGGCAAAGCCTTCGACGATCTTATAGACGTCGGAATCGTCGAAATAGATGCCGGAGAAGTCGCCCTTTTCGAGCCCGCCGGCGATCTTAAAGTTCCGAATGCGGCCCGTTTCCGTCTCGCACCATTTGATGTTGTGCGGAACGGAGACGACGCGGTTCGCCTCGATGCGCGGCGCCCAGAAATTGTCGTCGAGATTGACTTCCGTAAACGGAACCTCGCGCAGCGCCTGCTTCGGCGCCTCCTGAGCGTTGACGCCGAACGCGCAGACCGAAATCACGGCGGCGGCGACCAGCGTTAAGGTTTTGTAAAATCTCATCGTTGCCCTTTCCTTGGGGTAAGACTGCGACGCGCCGCGAACGCGACGGTCGACGGTTTTGACGCCGCTCGGAAGTCGCGTTGCGAGCGCTCCTTCCTGCGACCTATAAACGAATTTATTTCACTGATTGACGTTATGAACGAACGGCGTTTCACGCGGTTTGCGCTTCAAGCCGCGTTTTGCCCGACGCGTCGAAGGGACCGAAGACGAGGTTGACCTTCATGCTTTCGTCGTCGGCGGTGAGGAAATAGACCTTGTATTTCGCGCCGCCGTCGTACGCCTTGACGACGACGTGCCCGCTCTTTTCGCACATGTATTTGCGCCACGGCTTGTCTTTGAACATCTCGGCGTTGAGCGGGTGCGGGTCGGTCGGGCAGAGGAGTCTTGCGCCGGGGTAGAGGTTCGGGTCGGTCATCGTCGCGGAGGTCTTCGCGTTGACGTGCCCCATCCACCAGCAGCATGTTATGTAGACGCGGCTCTGAACGGCTTTTACGAACGTCGCGCGCATCGCGTCGCCCGACGCGTGGTGGTTCGTCTTGCAGACGTCGACGGGACCGCAGACGCGCCCGACGCGCCCTTCAAAATCCGCGTCCTTCTCGTCTTTGTCCTTCAGAACGCCCGCGACGTCGCCGCCGGTATAGAAACGGAAGTTCCCATACTGCATGACGATCGCCATCGACCGCGTGTTTTCGTTCTGGTTTTCTTCGAGATTCTTCGGGTTCAGCGCGAAGACGTCTTCCGTCTTCTCGCCGTCGCCGGTCCAGACGACGCCGTTGGCGCAGAGGTTGCGGATGTGGAAATCGTACTTTTCGGGCGCGCTAACGAGCTTGATCTGATCGAGCGCGCCGACCTCGAATTTCTCGCGCTTGAGCCCGAGCTTTTCCTCGGCGTAATCCCAGAATTTCACGAGGTTTTCGCGTTCTTTCGGCGCCCACGCCGTCGGACGGCTGTAATCGGGATAGCCTCGGTCGAACGCGGTTCCGAAGTTGTAGAACTCGCCGACGTGCGAAATGCCGCTGATCTGGTAGTCCTTGTCGCCCTCAAGTCCTTTCATGCCCGCGCCCTGACCCGCCTGACCGATGTGGTCGGTGTGGAAATGGGACGCCATGACGTAGTCGATCTTCTTGAGCTCGGGACGGAGCCGGCCGATATACCGCGCGACCCATTCGCCGCAAAGGCGCGAGTCGTCCGGCTTCGGAACGCAGCCCGCTTCGTCCTTCTTCATCGGGTTCCATTTCGTCTTGCCGAATCCCTTCGTCGTGCGCTGACCCGTATCGACGAGCATCGTCGTGCCGTCGGGGAAGATGTGGAAACAGTTTTCGGTCTGACCAGTGTGGATGAAGTGCAGGTCGAGCTCGCCTTCTTTCCAGCCGACGTAGGGTTTGCCGATCTCGTGGTCGGGGTCGGTAATCGCGTTGGGGTCGTTGGGATCGTTCGGGTCGGGACAGTCGGGGCTCGCCTGAGCGGCGTTGAAAAACTCCGGCGCCGCTAGCGTCACGGCGCCGAAGGTCGCGGCGGTTCCGGCGACGGTTTGAAGGAACTCTCGTCTGCTAGTCGTCATATCGCTTTTCCTCGCGCATTTTTAGTTTTTATCGCGGCGTCGTCTTGTCGCCGCGCGACTTGTAAGGGCCGAACGTCGCTTTGACGGTCATGCTCTCGTCTTGGTCTTCAAGGTAATAGACTTGGTATCTCGCGCCGCCGTCGAACGCTTTGACGACGACGTGACCGCCGACGTCGACCGTATTGCGGCGCCACGGTCGGCTTGCCGTCGCCGCGAGTTTCTCCGGACTCAACCGCGTCGGACAGAGGAGGGGAAAATCGGAATCGTCCGACCCGGAATAGTCTACCATCGCCGCCGCCGCACTGTCGGAGAGGTGGGAGTCGTTCCATGCGAAAACGACGTAAACCCGCGCCTGAACCGCTTTTTCAAACTCCGGCGCCATCGCGTTGCGATACGCGTGGTGATTCGCCTTGCAGACGTCGACGGGGCCGACCGCGCGTCCGACGACCGACTCGTACTCGAACAGATTCTCGTCGTCGACGTAAATCTTGCCCATGACGTCGCCGCCGGTAAAGAATCGGAACGCGCCGTAGCGGAACAGGAGCCCAATGGAGGGCGTGTTCTCCCGACAGTTGCGTTCCAGCGTCTTCGGGTAGAGCTCGTAACAATCGTCGACCTCATTCCCGACGCCGCGCCAGACGCGTCCGGCGCTACAGACGTTGCGGACGTGGAAGTCGTATTCTTCCGGCGCGTTGACGAGTTGAAGCTGGTCGAGCGCGCCGGGGCGGAACTCCTCGCGGCGCAAACCCTGTCGAGCGGCGGCGTATTCGAGGTATTTGCGGAGGTTGTCCCGAATGTTGGTTCTCTTTTCACGCTGGAAAGCGTAACGAGGATAGTCGCGGTCGAACGCGGTTCCGAAACGGTAGAACTCGCCGACCTCGGGGATTCCCGTGAGCTTGTAGTCCTCGTCGGGCGCGGGCCCTTTTTCAGGAACGTCGAGCGTCTGATCGCCGACGTGATCCGGATGATAATGCGTCGCGACGAGGTAGTCGATCTTTTTGACGTCGGGTCGGACGCGCCCAACATAGCGCGCGATCCATTCGCCGGGGCGCCGCGAAGCGTCGGGGACGGTAGGATACGCGGTCATGTTGGTCTCGACCTTGAAGGTCTCGGGGTTGCGGTCGCCCGCGTCGATCAGGAACGTCGTTCCGTCGGGGCAGACGAGAAAGACGCTCTCCGACGCGCCGGCGGAGATAAAGTGCATATCGAACTCGCCCTCGCGCCAGCCGACGTATCGTTTGCCGACTTCAAGATTGTCGTCGCGCCGCGTCATGACTTGTTAGCCCTAAAGGAACGGACGGTCACGCGCTTGCGTTCTTCGCGAGGCGCGTGGTTCCCGTCGCTTCGAAGGGTCCGAAGACGAGGTTGACCTTCATGCTTTCGTCCTTCGCCGTCAGGTAGTAGACCTTATACTTCGCGCCGCCGTCGTAAACTTTGACGACGACGTGACCGCCGATCTCGACGAGCTTGTCGCGCCACGCTTTGCCCTGCATCATCTCGGCGTTGCCGGGGTGAACCGCCGTCGGGCACATGAGACGCGCGCCCGGGTAGCCCGACGCGGTATCGTCGCACATGTTCGACGCGGTATTGTCCTGGAGATGCCACTTGTCCCAGACGCAGACGACGAAGACGCGCGGCGCGACCGCGTTGACGAACTCCTTGAGCATCGCGTCTTTATAGGAATGGTGATTCGCCTTGCAGACGTCGACGGGCCCCGCGGCGCGTCCAATCGCGCCGTCGAAATCGAGGCGCTTTCCGTCGTCGTCGAGCAGGACGCCGCTCGCGTCGCCGCCTGTGAAGAAACGGAACCCGCCGTATTGAAGGACGAAGCCGAGCGACCGCGTGTTCTCGTTCTTATTCTTCTCTTTGTTGATCGGATATGTCTCGAAAAAGTCGATATTTCCTTTTCCTTCGCCGAGCCAGACGACCCCGTTGGCGCAGACGTTGCGGATATGGAAGTCGTACTTTTCGGGCGCGCTGACGAGTTTGATCTGGTCGAGCGCGCCGACTTCGAATTTCTCGCGCTTGAGTCCGAGTTTTTCTTCCGCGTAATTCCAGAATTTGACGAGGTTCTCGCGTTCTTTCGGCGCCCACGTCGTCGGACGGCTGTAGTCGGGATAGCCGCGATCATAAGCCGTTCCGTAGCGATAATATTCGCCGACGTGCGAGATTCCGCTGATCTGATAGTCTTTGTCCCCTTCGAGCCCCTTCATGCCGACGCCGAACCCGCCGTCGCCGATATGGTCGGTGTGGAAATGCGACGCCATGACGTAGTCGATCTTTTCGAGACCGGGCTTAACGCGAGAAATATAGCGCGCGATCCATTCGCCGGCGTGGCGTTCCGCGCTGGGGAGCTTCTCAACCCCGTCTTTGTAGGTTAGCGTATTCCAGTCGCCCGCGTCGAGAAGCATCGTCGTGCCGTCTGGGAAGATGTGGAACGCGTTTTCGCCGACGCCGGTGTGGATGAAGTTCAGGTCGAGTTCGCCCTCTTTCCACCCGACGTAGGGCTTGCCGATCTCATGGTCGGGGTCGGTAATCGCGTTCGGGTCGTTCGGGTTGTTCGGATCGGGCGCGACGGGGTTGGCGTAGGCGAAACCTGCGGAAGAACGCGTTCCCATCGTCGTTCCAAATTGTAGCGCCAGCCCGACTCCCGCGGCGGCTCCCAGAAACTCACGGCGACTCGTATTCATCTCTTTCTCCTCAAACTCTGCGAACGATTGGCAAAAGACGTCGGGCTTCGCGCAGCGACGACGCTCGACGGTATTTTAACAGGTCGGCGCTACGATTTCAATCGTTCGAACGCAAAAAGAAGTCGCGGGCTCGTTAGAAAGTGACGTCGACGGTTTGCCCTTACGCTTTCGTCGCTTAGCGCCGCCTTTCTAAAACTCCCCGAAAGAACGGCGACGAAACTTGTAAAAGGAAGGGCGAATTTTTACAATGGGGGCGACGGACGGAGTTCCGGGCGACTTGCCGAGGACCGTTTCTCGCTTTGCGCTTTGACGGTTTGTTTGGCGCCCACGCAGTCAACGTCGCGGTTATTCGAGATATCTATTCCCTTTTTGGAAAGCGCGACTCAGCTTTCAGATTTCTTTCAACTACCACGATAAGTTATTTCGAAAAAACCTTACATGTTGATTTATACTCTTGATTTTTTCAAAAAATATTTTATACTACTCCCAAGGTTAAGGGAACGGCTCTTGACCGCGTAACTTTTGTCCATACTTTTAGAGTGAGGCAAGAATGGAAAAAGTCGTGTACCTGGTCGCCTATGAAAGCGGCGAATCGTTCAAAACGGAGATGGTTGAGGAGGCTCGTTACGCCCATGAAAATGGCGCGAACGTCTTGGAAGTCCACGAGATTGACCAATTCGTCTGGCGCACTCACATCGAAATCCGTATCACCTACACTTGGTGAAACGTTCGTCGCTGAATTAGGAGATTAACCTTGAAGCCCCTTCGCCTTTATAGGCGAGGGGGTGGATTTTAAAACGTTTTCGGAGGGGGTGAAAAAAATGAGCGTCAAAGAGCTTTGTTCGACGTATGGAAAAAAGAACACGGCGCCCGCTGTCAACGCCGCCATTCGCGCTGAAGTTCCGGGCGGCGCTATTGTCCTCGATCTTCTTCAACGCGCCGCCAGTCTGCGACATAAGAGCGAAGAATGGGAATCGGAATATGTGCAATTGTCCAAGGCGCGAAATGAGATGTTCAACGTGATCGCCGATAAATACGGTCTGCGTTCTCGGAAGGAAAACTAAAATGAGCAAGTCGGAAGAAATTTTCGCCCAATACTTGAAAGAAATGGACGAGGAACGCGACCGCATTGTCGAAGAAACATTCTTCAAGACTCGTAGCCTAGATGCGGTCGTTGAAGCGACTCGCGCCCGATGGGGCGGAGCTAGACCCGGAGCGGGACGCAAACCGGGGCGCAACGTTTGTGATCGTCTTCAGTTCAACGTTACCTCTGACGTCAGAAAACTGTTCGAGGAACTCGCTGAACGCGAGGGCTTGTCTCAAGTTAAATTCCTCCAGAAAATCTTGTTCGCATATCGCGACAGTCTACGCGAGAAAGGCGAACTGGAGTAATTCTGTAAATCTTATATTGTAAGATCGGTAAAGATTCATTCGCTTTACCGTTCTTTACCGTGAAAAGGTTTTTCATCACGGCGAGTCGATAGGGCGCGACTTGCGTCTCCATTTGATAAGCGTCTTATGAAAATGGTAAGAAGATGGAATCAAGCGCTCTTAAAAAAACGGCGGTTATCGCCGTCCTTGTCGTCGTTTTTTTGACGCTCTGTTCCTTTCGCCTTTACCGATTTTGGGGCGGGGTTAAGGCGTTTAAAAAAATCGTTTCCGAGATAAAGACCGAGCTAGAAAACCCTTCGTCGCCTTACGATTTGGGATGGGTCGCGTCAGATTGGTTTGACGATGAAAAAACGCTTGAACTTTGCGCGGCGATCGAAAAGGGCGATTTGGCTCAAATTCAACGCGCCGTTGATTCGGGCGCCGACGTCAACGCGAAAGGGCGCGAAAATATGCCCTTGATTCTGTGGGCGAGTCCCTATGGAGTCGACGTCCTAGAACTCTTGCTAAAAAACGGCGCCGATCCCAACGTCGTTCTTGAGTCGTATTTTCGAAAGTCGAACCGTCTCATGACGAAAGGAGCGACGTACTTTTTTCTCATCGTCGAATTGAGTTCGCTGCAACGGGAATCGACGTACGACGATTACGTCGAACTCCTTTTGAAATACGGCGCCGATCCCAATCCTGAAAAATACCCCTGTCTAAGCGTCGCTTCCTTCTGTCTTTTCGCGGACGGTGAGAAAACGCTGCGTCGTTTAGTCGAGGCGGGCGTCGACGTCAATCCCGTCGACAATTACTTCGGTTATCCGGTAGTCAACGCCGTCGGGTACGGCAAAGAGCTTCAGTTGCTCTTGGATCACGGGGCGATTTACGACGTCGACACGCCTCAGGGGCGAAAACTCCAAGAACGCTTGCGCGCCTACAAGAATAGCGATACAACATTGAGACCGGGCGCCTCCCAAGAGGACCATGAAGCGACGTTAGACGCGATCCGCTGGCTCGAAGAGCGCGGCGTTTCTTTCGACGATCCTTCGGCGGCGACCTCGCCGCGCGCGTGAAATCATCGCGTCGCGTTGCGACGCTTGCCGAACTCACAGCGCTAACGTTTAAGGCAGGTCCGCAAAGCGGCGCGGAAATACGGACGCGGGCGACCGTCCTTCACGGCGCTTCGGGCGACGATATGGACGTCATAAGGAGTGAAACGATGAAAAGTAAAACCGACAACGTCAAAATCGATTTCTTTACGCGCTTTCTGCTCGGCGTCGCGGTCTTCTGTCCGCTCTTTTTCTTTCTCTGTTGCGCCGGTCTTTTTACCGCGGAGGGCGGTATGTCGAACCCTCTTGATTTTCTTATGGCGACCATTGCGCCCGTCGGGTATCTCGCCGCGGGGGGGTTCGGCTTTCTCGCGTCGCTCTTCGCCGTTATCAGGAGCAAGAAAAGAAAGGCAAAGCGGGCGGTCGTCTATTTCGCCGCTGCGCTGCTCGTTCTGAATATTTTAACGACGCCTCCCGCGTTTTACGTCGCGTCGCGAATCGTTCAGTCGATCTGAACGGCGGCGCGCCGCGTCGCAACGTCGCCGTCGACGTCTTTCGCGTCTCTTGATATTTTAGGGAAAGCGGTTAATCTTTAGGCAATTTAAGGAGCGTCGCCAGAGCAGAGCGGCGCCGGACGCGGATCGCAGGAGAGATAAGAATGAGCTGGCAGGGCGTTTGCGGCGCGGACGAGGTCGCGTTGCAGTTTGCGCGGGCAAGCGCGCGGGGACGACTCGGCGGGAGTTTTCTTTTCGTCGGTCCGCAGGGCGTCGGAAAGCGCGTTTTTGCGTTTATGCTCGCGAAGACGCTGCTTTGTCAACGACTGTTTCATAAGGAAGGGGATAGAATGGTCTGCGACGCGGGACTTGATCCGTCGGCGTCGCGCGAAGAACTCCTCGAACGCTTTCGCCCGTGCGGGGAATGCGACAGCTGCAAAGAGTTTGCTTTCGACGTTATGGCGCCCGAACTCGTTCTTCCGCAGCATCCCGACTTTCACTATGTCTGTAAGCCCGCCGATAAATCGGCGCTTCCCCTTGAACTGCTCGTCGGCGCGAAAGAGGAACGGATGCAGTCCGGGCTGTGTTACGCGCTGAATCAAACGTCGTTTTTGGGCGGACGGCGCGTCGCGGTGATCGACGACGCGGATTATTTCAACGTCGAGGGCGCCAACGCGCTCCTTAAGACGCTTGAAGAACCGCCGAAGAACACGGTTATCATTCTTATCGGCACGAGCGCGACGAAACAACTCCCGACGATTCGGTCGCGTTGCCAGATGTTCCGATTCCAACCGCTTCCAGACTCCGCCGTCGCCGACATTCTGCTGACGCAGGGGAAGGTCGGTTCGCCCGAAGAAGCCGAGGCGGTCGCGAGACATTCCGGCGGCTCGACGACGGAAGCGTATCGCGCGCTCAACTCCGATCTTTCCGTCTTTCAGCATACGCTCCTCACAGGGCTCTCCGCGAAGCATCTCGCGGCGGTTCAGCTCGCGGGCCAGGTTTGCGAGTACGTCGATAAAGAATCGAAAGACGCGCCGGTTCGCCGAAAACGGCTTCAAAACGTCCTCAAATCGGCGGTCGCCTATTTTCGCGCGCTCTATTGCGAACTCGACGCGAAAGGTTCTCGCGGCGTAATCGAGCCGAGCGCCGCGGCGCTCGCTCCTTTCGTGCGCCGCGCGATACAGAACGCGCAGCCGACCGTCGAATACGCGCTCGACTCTCTCGAACGAACGCTTGACGCGCTCGATCAGGTCGATCGCAACGCGAATTTGCCCTATATCGTCGAAGCGTGGCTATACGACCTAGCCGCCCTGCATCGCGGACTGGTCTGACCGCGACGTCGCGGGGGACGGTATTCGCCTCATGGCGCGTGATGACGCTTGAGGGCGAACTGGCGAAAACTCCAGGTCCGCGCTCGTTGGCGCGGACGTTCGTTTCAAGTCGCTTATGCAAAAAACACGCCGCCGTTCCCGCGCCAGTAGGCAGAAACGGCGGCGTTTGATTTTCCGACTTTCGGACGTCGAGGAGCTCTATTTCCGGACGGTCAGCACGTTTTCGACCTGCACGGCGGGACCGACTTCTAAGGTCGTTTCGTTCTTGCCGCCCGCGACGTCGCGGGGGACGGTATTCGCCTCACGGCGCGTGATAACGCTTGGGCGCGGACTGGCGAAAACTCCAGCCCTCCCGTTGGTCGGGCGTCTGGTTCGGTCGCGTCTGTACCGTCTTCGGCGGCTATTTCCGAACGATCAGCACGTTCTCAACCTGCACGGCGGGACCGACTTCTAAGGTCGTTTCGTTCTT